>DUAT01000072.1:174587-308447 GCA_012960755.1 Gammaproteobacteria bacterium | reverse complement strand
GGAATCGAACCGACACTCCCGTGAAGGAACCGGATTTTGAATCCGGCGCGTCTACCAGTTCCGCCACCCC
The DNA here is from genome assembly GCA_012960755.1 of Gammaproteobacteria bacterium. Next base: position 308,377 of record DUAT01000072.1, on the reverse strand, counting down.
GGCACGTCAGAGGCGGCGATTATAACGATCATCAACGACGATGTGAACAAAATCACGAGCCGAACCCCCTCAATTGACCACACAGCCTCACATCCCCATCTTTTAGAAAGTGATTTATTTATCAACCTGCCTGTATTCTAATCCCCACCCAATGCTGCCAATCAGCAATAACCAACAACAAAGACCCCAATGAACACCAGTGACTTCGAATTCGATCTACCATCGCATCTCATTGCCAAATACCCCACGGCAGAGCGCAGCGCCAGTCGATTGATGCACCTGGATGCCTCATCCGGCGAAATCAGCCATTATCACTTTCGAGACATAGTCGATCTCGTCAATGCAGAAGACCTGATGGTATTCAACGATACCCGGGTAATTCCGGCGCGTTTCTTTGCGAAGAAGTTAACTGGCGGCAAGGTTGAAATCCTGCTGGAACGGCTGCTGGATGATGTCAGCGCGCTGGTGCAAATTCGAAGCAGTAAACCCCTCAAAGCCGGTGCGGTGCTGAAACTTGATGATTCTGACTACCAGTTAACGGTCAATGGCCGAAATGATTCCTTTTACCGGGTTATATTCCCCCAGCCTGGTGTCCTCTCCATTGCCAATCAACTGGGCCATATGCCCTTACCCCCCTATATCGACCGGGCTGACGAGATCAGCGACCAGGAACGCTATCAAACCGTGTTTGCCGAAAAAGAAGGCGCGGTGGCTGCACCCACGGCAGGGCTACACTTTGATGATGCTGTCATTGAGCAACTAAAAAACAAAGGCGTAGCCAGCACAAAACTCACCCTGCATGTCGGCGCAGGTACCTTCAGCCCAGTGCGCGTGACCCGCCTGGAAGATCATGTCATGCACACGGAACAGATCGAGGTTAAAAAAGCTGTTTGTGACGCAGTCGCTGATTGCAATCGTCGCGACGGTCGAACCATCGCCGTGGGTACCACCAGTGTTCGCTCCCTTGAAACCGCTTCACGATCAGGCCAGTTAAAACCCTACCAGGGTGATACCAATATCTTTATCTACCCGGGCTACGAGTTTCAATCCGTCGATGCCGTGATTACCAACTTCCATTTGTCCGGTTCCACCTTGATGATGCTGGTGAGTGCGTTTGCGGGCATCGACAATATCAAACATGCCTACCAGGTCGCCATTGAGCAGCAATACCGGTTTTTCAGTTACGGCGACGCAATGCTGATTACGCGTTAGCGGCTGCGCTGATGTGCTGCTCTAATGTATAGTGCACCGATTTTTAGGCAGGGGTAGACGCCAGTTGAAATTCCAGGTCAGTAAAACCGATGGTTCAGCCAGGCGAGGCCAGCTTGAACTCGCCCATGGCGTGGTGCAGACCCCGGTGTTTATGCCCTGCGGCACCTATGGCTCGGTAAAAGGGCTGATGCCGTCGACCCTGGATCAGATTGGCACTCAGATACTGCTGGGCAATACCTTTCACCTGATGCTCCGTCCGGGTATGGACGCCATCAAGGCCCACGATGGCTTGCATCGGTTTATGCACTGGGACAAACCCATTTTGACGGATTCCGGTGGCTTCCAGGTGTTCAGCCTGGGTGATCTGCGCAAGATCACGGAGGCAGGGGTCAAGTTCAGGTCGCCCATCGATGGCAGTGAGGTGTTTCTTGATCCGGAAATTTCGATGCAGATCCAGGCTGACCTGAATGCAGATATCGCCATGGTGTTTGATGAATGCACACCTTACCCGGCAGAAAAAGCAATCGTGCAGGATTCCATGGAATTATCCCTGCGCTGGGCGAAGCGGAGTCGTGATGCCTTTAATACCTTTAATACGGGCAATACGGGCAATGCTCTATTCGGAATAGTCCAGGGCGGTGTATTTACTAATCTACGTGATATTTCCCGGGAAGGGCTGGTGGATATTGGCTTTGACGGTTATGCCATTGGCGGTTTGTCCGTGGGCGAACCCAAAGACGAGATGATGGCCATGGTTGAACATGTGGCACCGCAACTGCCCCAGGACAAGCCGCGTTATCTGATGGGCGTCGGCACACCGAAGGATCTGGTGGAGTGCGTGGTGCGGGGTATCGATATGATGGATTGCGTCATGCCGACCCGCAATGCTCGCAACGGCCACCTGTTTACCAGCCAGGGGGTGGTGAAAATCCGTAATGCGGTGCATAAACTCGATGATTCAGCACTGGATCCTGACTGTGCCTGCTATACCTGCAAAAACTTCTCCCGGGGCTATCTGCACCACCTGGACAAGTGCAAAGAGATACTGGGGCCGCAATTGAACAGCCTGCATAACCTGCATTATTACCACGCATTGATGGCCGGATTGCGCTCAGCCATTGAAATTGGCGAACTTGATGCCCATATCTCTCAGATCTACGCGGGTTGGCGTGAAGAGAAGAGAAGCACCCATGACAGATAATACTGTTTGATATAGCCGCGTTGATTCGGGAGAATACGGCGCTTTCGCCGCAAAAAAGCGAAAAAGCCTGTTTTGCCCAAATGCATTAGCGCTGCATATAATAAGACGCTGCTTTGCATGATTTGGCACTGCTTTTAGTGATTTGGCACTGCTTTTAACAAATAGAATGAGTCGAAGAAACTATGATTATTGATTTCCTGATACCTAATGCAATGGCGGCCGGTGGCGTCATGGGCGGACTGCCCTTTGGCCCTGACATGTTTATCATCGTCGCCTTTGGCCTGGTGTTCTACTTTATTATCTGGCGGCCCCAGAGCAAGCGGGCAAAAGAACACAAGGAGCTTGTCGGTGGTATTGGCAAAGGCGATGAAATTGTCACCAATGGCGGTTTGATCGGCAAGGTCACCAAGGTGGATGATCAATTTCTCCTCGTTGAAGTCGCCAATGGCGTTGAAGTTAGATTGCAAAAAGGCGCGATCTCCGCTGCCCTGCCGAAGGGCACCATCAAAAACATCTAGACCAGTTAGGTAACTCCTGTGATAAACAAGTATCCGTTATGGAAAAACCTGATCGTGGTGGGTGCCATTGCACTGGGCATCGTCTATTCCCTGCCGAATGTTTACCCCCCGGATTTTGCTATTCAGGTGTCAATGGAGGCCAGCGGCGAGCTGGTGGACGTAGCAGCGCTCGATACAACGAAAAAGACCCTCGACGGTGCCGGGCTCGAGTATTTCGATGCTGAGATCGTCAAGGGCAATGTCCTGGTTCGTTTTCCGGATGACACAACCCAGCTGAAGGCCAAGCCACTGGTGGAACGCGCTATACATGATCTGCCCAATGATTATGTAGTGGCGTTGACGTCGGCGGATTCAACGCCTGACTGGCTGACGAGTATTAGGGCAGAGCCCATGAAATATGGTCTGGATCTGCGCGGCGGGATGCACTTTTTGATGGAGGTGGACACCGAGTCCGTTGTCACCAATCGGATCGAGAATCTGGGAACTGACGTCAAGCGGCAACTGCGGGAGGAAAAGCTGCGTTACAAGTCAGTCGAGTCCCCGAGTCGCGGTGTGCTGGTGATCTCCTTTGCCAATGAAGATATTCGCGATGCCGCCAGGACCCTGCTTGAATCCCAGTACATCGAATTTCAATTTTCCAACACGAGTGGCGAATTGCCCTCCATTACGTTGATCATGACCCAGAATGCCATTGACGAGGTTGAGGATTTTGCCATCTCCCAGAACCTGCAGACAATTCGCAACCGGGTGAATGAGCTCGGCGTATCAGAACCGTTAGTTCAGCGCCTGGGCCGAAATCGCATCGTCGTCGACCTGCCCGGTGTGCAGGACCCGACCATTGCGAAAAAGATCCTTGGCAAGGTGGCGACCCTCGAATTCCGTTTTGAGGCGCTGCCCAATGCACCCCGGTCCACCACCATTACATTTGACTACGAGGGCCGTCCGGCTGAGCTGGAGCGCAATATTATTATTCGCGGTGAACGGGTGGTAGATGCCCAGGTTGGCTTTGATCCCGAATCGGGCTTGCCCCAGACTAATATCACCCTCGACAGTGAAGGCGGTAACCTGATGCATCGGGCGACGCGCAACAATGTCGGTCGTCGTCTGGGTGTGGTGTTTATTGAAACAAAATCAGATGACACCTACCGCCTCGTTAATGGCGAGGAAGTTAAAGAATCGGTTCGTCGCACCCAGAAAAAGGTGATCAGCCTGGCGCGGGTGCAATCGGCCCTGGGGGTTAAGTTCAGGGTCACCGGTTTACAGGCCGGTGAAGCCCGGGATCTGGCCTTGCTGCTGCGTGCCGGTGCGCTGGCTGCAGACATGTATATCGTCGAGGAACGCACCGTGGGCGCCAGTATGGGTCAGGAAAATGTTGAGCAGGGGGCGACCTCGGTTGCTGTCGGTCTGGTGTTGGTGCTGTTGTTCATGCTGGGGTACTACAAGGTGTTTGGTATTGCCGCCAATCTCGCCCTGCTGATAAACCTGGTCTTGCTGGTGGCGGTCATGTCGGGTATTTCGGCCACACTGACCCTGCCGGGCATCGCTGGTATTGTCCTCACCGTGGGTATGGCGGTGGACGCCAATGTGTTGATTTTTTCGCGGATAAAGGAAGAGCTGAAAAACGGCCTTTCGCCCCAGGCAGCCATCAATGCAGGTTTTGAGCGGGCGTTTACGACGATTCTGGATGCTAACCTGACGACCCTGGTGGTGGCGGTTATTCTCTACAGTATTGGCACCAGTGCGGTTAAAGGCTTTGCCATTACCTTGTCCATTGGCATTCTCACGTCCATGTTTACTGCCCTGATGTGCAGCCGCGCGTTTATCAATTTGATTTACGGTGGCCGCAATATCAAGAAGCTGGCAATTTAAGGAACAGGTTTGGTACTGAACTATGGCGTTTGAAACTTTCAATATCGATTTTATGGGCTACCGCAAAATAGCCGCGGTTATCTCCACCATTCTGGTTGTAATCTCCATTGGGTCCCTGGCGATATTCCAGGTGAACTGGGGCCTGGATTTTACCGGCGGCAGCCTGGTTGAGGTCGAGTATGAAGAATCAACTTCACCGGATCTTATCCGGCAGCAGCTCGATGCCGCCGGTTATGAAGGTCATGTGGTGCAGTATTTTGGGTCAACCCGGGACATTCTGGTTCGTATCCCACCCCAGGATAACCTGACCGTGGTGGAAAACGCCGAACTCGGGGCGCGGATTGTAGAAACGTTAAGGGCGGCGACTGATTCCAACGTTGAATTGCGCCGTACCGAGTTTGTTGGCCCGGCGGTGGGTGATGAACTCATGAATCAGGGTGGCCTGGGCATGCTGACCGCGCTTGCGGCGGTGATGCTCTACATTGCGTTCCGGTTCCAGTTGAAATTTGCCATCGGTGCGGTGGTTGCATTGCTGCATGACGTGCTTATTACCCTTGGGGTGTTTTCGATTGTCCGTTGGGATTTTGACTTAACCGTGGTGGCCGCATTACTGGCCGTCATTGGTTACTCCCTCAATGACACGATTGTGGTCTCAGACAGAATTCGTGAGAACTTTCGCAAGATCCGCCGCAGCTCGCCGATAGAAATCATTAACACGTCACTGAACCAGACACTGGGCCGGACGCTGGTGACGTCTTTTACCACCTTGCTGGTGCTGTTCGCGTTATTGATTTTGGGCGGCGAGATGATCCGCGGCTTTGCCATTGGATTGATCCTGGGCGTGTTTATCGGTACCTATTCGTCAATCTATATTGCGGCGAACGTGTTGCTGGCGCTGCGCATTACCAAGGATGACCTGGCGATTCCGATTAAGGAAGGTGCGGAAGATCCGGATATGATGAACTAGGGGCGCGCTGATTAACTGGAAATTAGCTGGCTTCACCTGAGGCCGGTGTCGCCAGGTGCTTCTTAACGACTGTGGTGAGCCCCTTGAATATCTTCGGCGTGCCCGCCACGATATTGCCGCTTTTCAGATGATTCGCACCACCATCAAAATCACCTAGCAATCCACCGGTTTCAAGCACCATCAATGCTCCGGCAGCCATATCCCACAACTGGAGCTCGCGCGTCCACATGCCATCCAGTCGACCTGCGGCGACATAGGCCAGATCCAGTGCTGCGCTGCCGGACTGGCGCATTACAGCGCCTTGAGCCAATAGATGGCCGTACACAGCTGTCTGCTGTTCAGCAACCTCTGCGTTACCCCGGCCGCCGGTTGCAATCAGGGCACCATCAAAGTCCTTGGTTGAATTGGCACGAAGCCGCTGGCCGTTCAAATGGCAGCCTTTACCTCTGCTGGCGACAAATTCTTCCTGCCGCATTGGGTCGAGGATAATCCCATGTTCCAGTTTTCCCTTGTGGAGGCAGGCGATGGAGATACAGAAATGCGGCAGGTTGTGAATAAAGTTGTTGGTACCATCAATGGGATCAATCACCCAGGTGTATTCCGCGTCTGTAACCTCCGTGTTGGCAATATTTTCTTCGCCGGTAAAAGTATGGTCAGGATAGGTCGCCTGTAGTGATTCAATGATGATCCGCTCTGAATCCTTGTCAATATTGGTGACGTAATCGTTGTGGCCTTTTTCGGCAACCTTGATCAGGTCCGGCCGGTCAAAGGCCCGGGCAATATGTTGCCCGGCAAGGCGCGCTGCCCGCAGGGCCATGTTAGCCATCGGTTGCATAATGTGGGTTCCGATCCAGTGAAAGGTTGATTGTTAAAGAGCGAGTTTTGTTGGGCGCGCATTCTAGCAGTAAAAACTGAGGATTTCTCATAGGGCTTGAATTAGAGGGGGTTCCTTTCCTTGGGGGCCCCAGATGCGCACTCGGCAAGGGCTCGGCGCCCCCGGCTCAATGCTCTGGAAAGGGACCTCCTCCCAACTCAACGCTCTTACCGTTATTTACTTGAGGTATTTGACCGAAAATAGGTGGCGTCAAAATGTGGGTATGGATGTAAGCACTAAATAGTAGGGCGCGCGGGGGCGGGCAGTTGCCCAAAGCTGATTAGTGTAGAATCCAGTTATTATCCAGTACCAAAATTCCAAAAGAGCATCACCTTGTCTTCTTCTGAATCAACTACTTCTCCTGAAAAGCTGTTCCCCAATGTTCGTATTGTGTTGGTGGAAACAACTCATCCGGGCAATATTGGCGCCGCTGCCAGGGCCATGAAGAATATGGGTGTAACCCGTTTGTATCTGGTCAATCCGCGTATGTTTCCCAACGAAAAGGCAGTCTGGCGTTCAGCCAGTGCTGAGGATGTGGTGCACCAGGCGACGGTGGTGCAGAGTCTCGACGATGCATTGCAAGGCTGTCAGTTGGTCATCGGTACTTCTGCCCGTGATCGGCGGATTCCCTGGCCGATGCTTGAACCCAGGAGTTGCGGAGAGAAGGTGAATGCGGAGCAATCGAGCGGTAAGGAAGTGGCGATTGTATTTGGCCGCGAGGCTCATGGGCTTAAGAATGAAGAACTTCAGAAATGCCACTTCCACGTCAATATCCCGACCGGTGAAGCCTACAGCTCGCTTAATCTGGGGATGGCGGTACAAGTCATTACTTATGAGATTCTGCAGGCCAGGCTGAATCATGCACTGCACGAGACGCCCGGCGAAAAGAGAGATGCATCCCCTGCCCCGGATCAAGCCTGGGATATGGATTACGCTGATTCAGAAGCCGTGGAACACTTTTTTACCCATCTGGAAGAAACCCTGATCGAAGTCGGGTTCCATGATCCGCAGAACCCGAGGCAATTACTCACCCGTCTAAGAAGGATGTTCAACAGAATCCGTATGGACCGGATGGAGGTCAACATCCTCAGGGGATTTTTGACGGCGATTAACAAACTGTCCGCCAAAAAGGGTTCGGAGCGAAATAACTCCTAGGAAAATAGATGGTAGGAGTGTTGAGCTGGGATGGATGGAGGTCAACATCCTTCGGGAGTTCTTAACCGCTAAAAACAAACTGTCTTCAACAATTGGTTTCGCACGAGATAAGTAGCGTCGGAAATAGGCAGTAAGAGGGACAAGGTGAAATCTCGCGTTGCTCCGCTATTACCCGACTAAATTAGTCAGTTAAATGGTTGACTAAAAAAGTCGGGTATTACATAATTCGTAGCCCCGGTGAGTGCTGGTTTTCAGGCGCTTTGGACTGATCATATTGAGAAGGAATCTCTGATTTAGGTTGGTATGCCGCACTAATCAGAGCTTCCATAGATCACAGGTACAAATTATGAGATTAACTGCAAAAGGTCGTTATGCTGTCACAGCTATGCTGGACCTGGCGGTGCACAGGGATGAAGGGCCGATCAGCCTGGCGGAGATATCCGAAAGACAGGGGATTTCCTTGTCCTACCTGGAGCAGTTATTTGCGAAACTACGCCGTCGGGAGCTGGTGCAGAGTGTTCGCGGTCCTGGTGGAGGTTATCGACTGAGCCGTAGTGCCGGTGATATTTATGTTGCCCAGATCGTTGATTCTGTGGATGAAATCGTTGATGCCACCAAATGCGGTGGTCGGTCAGATTGCCAGCACGGTGAAACCTGCCTTACCCATGAACTCTGGTCAGACCTGAGCGACCAGATCCATCAATTTCTCAGTAGTATTGATCTCGCCAGCCTGATTGAAAAAAGACAAGTGCGGGAAGTCGCGGCCCGACAGGAACTACGCCGCGAAGATCTCATCAGGCTGTCAACCCAGGAAGTAGAAGCATGACATCCCCTATTTATTTTGACTATGCTGCCACCACGCCAGTGGATCCGCGCGTCGCCCAGAAAATGAGCGATTGCCTGTTGGCAGAAGGCAATTTTGGTAATCCGGCCAGCCGTTCTCATAAGTTTGGCTGGGAGGCAGAGGAAGCAGTAGAGATTGCCCGCCGCCAGGTCGCGGACCTGATCGGTGCGGACCCGAGAGAAATCGTCTGGACCTCAGGCGCAACTGAATCTGACAACCTTGCCATCAAGGGTATTGCTCATTTCTACCAGAGCAGGGGCAAGCACATCATCACCTCCAAAATTGAACACAAAGCCGTGCTTGATACCTGTCGCCATCTGGAGCGTGAAGGGTTTGAAGTCACCTATCTTGACCCGGATTCTGACGGTCTTATCCAGCCGCAACAGGTCGCTGCCGCGATCCGTGACGATACGGTGCTGGTTTCCATCATGCATGTGAACAACGAGATTGGCGTCGTTAACGATATCGCTGCAATCGGTGAGGTCTGCCGGGCACGTAAAGTATTCTTCCATGTTGATGCCGCACAGAGTGCCGGTAAGCTTGATATTGACCTCACAGAAATGAAGATCGACCTGATGTCCTTTTCCGCCCACAAGATATACGGGCCCAAGGGTGTTGGCGTTCTGTTTGTTCGGCGCAAACCCCGTGTCAGGCTCGAAGCACAGATTCACGGCGGTGGTCATGAACGTGGTATGCGTTCCGGTACATTGGCGACGCACCAGTTGGTCGGTATGGGCGAGGCGTTTCGAATTGCAAAGGAAGAAATACACGAAGAGAGCAGGCGCATCACGGCATTGCGCCAGCGGTTGTGGGACGGTTTGAGCGACATGGAAGAAGTGTATGTTAACGGCAGTACGGAACATCGGGTGCCGGGTATTCTGAATGTGAGTTTTAACTTTGTTGAAGGTGAGTCGCTTATCATGTCGTTGAGTGAGCTTGCTGTATCGTCTGGCTCCGCTTGTACTTCCGCCAGTCTTGAACCCTCTTATGTGCTGCGTGCGCTGGGCCTGAATGACGAAATGGCTCATAGCTCACTCAGGTTTTCGATTGGCCGTTTTACTACTGAAGAAAATATTGATGTGGCCATTGATAGACTGCATAACGCGGTAGAAAAGTTGAGAGACCTCTCTCCCTTGTGGGATATGTACAAAGATGGCGTTGATCTCGATAGTATCGAGTGGGCCGCACATTAAATAGATTGTTGGAGCATCGACATGGCATACAGTGACAAGGTGTTGGATCATTACGAAAATCCCAGGAATGTGGGCAAGATGGATGTCGCAGATGAAAATGTCGGCACCGGTATGGTGGGTGCCCCGGCTTGTGGTGACGTGATGCGCCTGCAGATCAAGGTCGGTGAAGATGGCGTTATCGAAGATGCCAAGTTCAAGACTTATGGCTGTGGTTCTGCTATTGCATCAAGTTCACTGCTGACCGAATGGGTTAAGGGGCGAACGCTGGATGAAGCAGGTTCCATCAAGAATACTCAAATAGCAGAAGAGCTGGCATTACCACCGGTAAAAATACACTGTTCCGTACTGGCAGAAGACGCCATCAAGGCAGCCATAAAAGATTTTCGTGAAAAGAACGATGAACAGGCAGATGTCGTTCCTCAGCTGGCAGAAGGGTAAGGATTTAAAAACAATGGGGATTAGCCTCACAAAAGAAGCAGCAGCACATGTTAATGACTACCTTGGTTCTCGTGGCAAGGGTGTGGGTATCCGGCTTGCGGTGAAAACCACTGGTTGTTCCGGCCTGATGTATGTCATAGAGCCGGTTGACGAACCCTTAGTCGAGGATCTCAAGTTCGAATGCCTGGGTGTTGATGTCTTCGTTGACCCCAAAAGCCTGGTTTACATCGATGGCACCGAAATGGATTATGTAAAAAAGGGCCTCAACGAAGGCTTCGAGTTCAAGAACCCGAATGTGCAAAATGAATGCGGTTGCGGTGAGAGCTTTACGGTATAGGGCCACTCAGGCTGCTTTACCAGCTAAGCTGCCGAATCCAGTGTCCATCCAATATTGTGACAGATACCCTGACGAAAGATTCAACCCCTTGACTAAAGATCCAGCCCTTGACCAAAGAATCAACTACGTTTGACACCGCGGACTTCAAACAAAACTATTTCGAGATTTTTCAGTTTGAGGTCGATTTCCAGGTTGATCCTGATGCACTGTCCGAGCGCTATCGTGAGCTTCAGTTAAGTGTTCATCCTGATAAATTCGCCAACGCGACAGAACATGAAAAAAGACTCTCGATGCAATGGGCAACGCAGATTAATTCGGCTTACAACACCCTCAGGGTGCCTTTGTCCAGAGCAATATATTTACTGGAACTCAATGGCATAAAGATCGAATCGAACCCGATACTGGACCCGGTGTTTTTACTGGAGCAGATCGAGTTAAGGGAAGAACTGGAAGACATAGAATCAAAAGGTGAGGCGGCACTGGCACTGCTGGATGATTACAAACAGCGCATCGGCCAGACCATGTCAGCGCTGTTAACGAGATTCGGCACGCAATTCGTAGGATCGGATGCCGCGCAATCTGAAGGCGCCGGGAAAAAGGAGTCACCCGCCGAACACACGGTTTACGAGATGCAGTTTGTTAACAAACTACTTATCGCTGCAGATCACCTGGAAGAAAAGTTATTGGGCTATTAACAAAAGCTGACAAGAGCTAACAAGAGTTGACTGATAAATGCTGACAGAACAAACATGGCGCTGCACATGGCACTGCTGCAAATAACCGAACCCGGCCAGACCGTGGACCCGCATCTGCGTAAACGTGCCGCAGGTATCGACCTGGGTACAACAAATTCGCTGATTGCCAGCTACCGGGGTGGGGAAGTCCAGACCCTGCCGGATGTCTACGGTGAGCACTTGTTGCCCTCTGTTGTGCGTTATCTCAAAGATGGTTTAACGCAAGTCGGTGAAATCGCATTGGCAGCAGCCAGATCAGACCCTGGTAATACGCTGCTGTCGATAAAGCGTCTCATGGGTCGTGGTATCGAGGATGTAAAAACCCTGGGCACGCAATTGCCCTATGACTTCACCAATACCGAGGCAGGCATGCCACTGATCAATGTGGTGAGTGGCCAGGTGAGCCCCGTTGAAGCATCGGCAAAAATTCTCCAGGCCTTAAGTACCCGGGCTGAGGAGTCCCTTGCCGGTTCGCTGGATGGTGTTGTCATCACTGTCCCGGCCTATTTTGATGAGGCCCAGCGACAGGCAACCAAGGATGCCGCAACGATTGCCAATTTAAACCTGCTTAGGCTGCTTAGCGAGCCAACTGCGGCGGCTGTTGCCTACGGTTTGGATACCGGTGCTGAAGGCGTGATTGCGGTTTACGACCTGGGCGGCGGCACATTCGACATATCCCTGCTGCGTTTGAAAAAGGGAGTATTTGAAGTATTGGCAACCGGTGGCAACTCTGCCCTGGGTGGTGATGACTTCGACCTGGCCATCGCAGAATGGCTGATTGAAAAGTCAGGCTACACGGCCCAGATCAATCCGGGTCAATTGCGCAGCCTCCTGCTGGAAGCCAGAAGAATAAAAGAGACGTTAAGTGATCATGACTCGGTCGATGTCAACATTGATATGTCCGGGCTCAAATTTGACGGCGTGCTGACAAGAACTACATTTGATGAACTCATTTCACCACTGGTGAGTGATTCCATAAAAGCCTGTCGCCGCGCCGTGCGAGATGCCGGTGTCGCCCTCGACAGCATCCACAGTGTGGTCCTGGTGGGTGGTTCGACTCGCGTGCCCAGTGTGGCCCATGCGGTGACCGATTATTTTCAGCTTGAGCCGATGAATAATATCGACCCTGATCGGGTTGTGGCTGTGGGTGCTGCGATTCAGGCGAATATTCTGATTGGCAACAAAGCCGACGATGAGATGTTGCTCCTTGATGTATTACCGCTGTCTTTGGGTTTGGAAACCATAGGTGGTCTGGTCGAGAAGGTCATCGATCGAAATACCACCATACCGGTATCCAAAGCGCAGGAATTTACGACCTACAAGGATGGTCAAACCGCTATGTTGATTCACGTATTACAGGGTGAACGGGAGCTGGTGAAAGATTGCCGGTCACTGGCACGTTTTGAATTACGCGGTATCCCGCCCATGGTTGCGGGTGCGGCCAGGATCGGTGTGATGTTCCAGGTCGATGCTGATGGTTTATTGTCGGTCGCAGCGAGAGAACTCAGCACTGGCATAGAAGCAAGGGTTGAGGTCAAACCCTCCTATGGTTTAAGTGAAGACGAAGTGATGGCCATGTTGAAATCGTCGTTTGATCACGCCAAAGAAGATATTCAGACCCGCTCCGTCGCCGAGGCCAGGGTCGATGCGGTCCGGGTTATCGATGCGGTCACCGGCGCCCTTGCGGCAGATGGAGAGAACCTGCTGTCTGCTGATGAAATCAACGCCATGCGCCAGAGTATTGAAAATCTTCAGGCTGGCCTCGATAAGACTGAAGGCAGTGAAGGACGCCCGAAGAACACCGCGCGATCAATCACCGACCTGACAGAGGCCCTCTCAAAAGCCTCCGATGAGTTTGCCTCACGAAGAATGGACGCCAGTGTGAAACTGGCCCTGGCCGGGCACAGGATTGACGAACTGGAGAAGCAACAGTAGTGCCGCAGATAGTGATATTGCCCCACCCGGAACGGTGCCCGGAGGGCATAGTGATCGATGCAGAACCAGGTGACAACCTGATTGAGCTGGCGCTGGCGAATGGCGTAGAGATTGAGCATGCGTGCGAGATGGCCTGTGCCTGCACAACCTGTCACGTCATTCTGCGTGAAGGATTCGATTCCCTGGAAGAATCAGAAGAACTCGAAGACGACCTGTTGGACAAAGCCTGGGGTTTGGAGCCGGACTCAAGGTTAAGCTGCCAGGTGGAAATTGGCGATGAGGATCTGGTGATTGAAATACCGAAATACACCATCAACCAGGTGTCTGAAAGCCACTAGCAGGCTGCTGAAGAGCCCCTGTTAGCACAATTCGGCGTTGAAAATGGCACACGAACGTGCTGATGCAAAGAGGAGCCGTACAATGAGTCTAAAGTGGATTGATGTGAATGATATTGCCATCGAATTGTATGAGGCCCATCCGGATGTTGATCCCATCAGTATCAGGTTTACTGATTTGCATCGCTGGGTCATGGAATTGGGCGGTTTTGACGATGACCCGAAGCGGTCCGGCGAGAAGATTCTCGAGGCAATCCAGGCGGCCTGGATCGAGGAAGCCGAAGATTAAACAAGAACCTCGCAATAACCCTTAAATACCGCTAGAATCCGCCGCCTTTTGCCGGTTTGCGTCATAGTGGACAGGAATCGGGATCGGTACAAATTCAGGGCTAAACCCGCGTATAATCACGGGTTTTAAGTAGATTCAGTTCTAGTTCAAAGCTTGATATTAAATATCTCTAAATAAGAGTACTCAGGAGTAAAGAAGTTATGGCGGTTGAAAAGACCTTTTCCATCATCAAACCCAATGCGGTCGCAAAAAACGCGATTGGCGACATTGTGTCTCGCTTTGAGAAGGCGGGTTTGCAGGTGGTCGCCTCCAGAATGGTCCATTTAAGTCAGAAAGAAGCCCAGGGCTTCTACGCGGAGCACGAGGGAAAGCCGTTTTATGGCGAATTGGTTGAATTTATGACCTCCGGTCCTGTCGTAGTACAGGTACTCAAGGGAGAAAATGCCGTTCTTAAAAATCGTGAACTAATGGGTGCAACTAATCCGAAAGAAGCGGATGCAGGCACAATACGGGCTGACTTTGCAGACTCTTTTACCGCCAACGCGGTTCACGGTTCTGATGCAACGGATACTGCAGCACGTGAAATTGCCTATTTCTTTACTGAAGACCAAATCTGCGAAAGATAATTAATGACCGAAAATACCGCCAGGATCAATTTTCTGGGCTTGTCCCAGCAACAACTTGGAGCGCTGCTACTAAAGCTTGGTGAGAAACCCTACCGTGTCCCGCAGATTATGAAGTGGATTCATCATCGTTATCTTGATGACTTTCAGCAGATGTCTGATATCAGTCAGAAACTTCGCAACCAGTTCGAGGCAATGGGTGAAATCCGTGAGCCGGAAATTATTACCGAACGAGTATCAAAAGACGGGACGCGTAAATGGCTGATGCGTTCTGAATCTGGTAGCGCGGTGGAAACCGTATTTATACCTGAAGATGGTCGGGGCACCTTGTGTGTGTCTTCCCAGGTGGGCTGCGCCCTTGATTGCAGTTTTTGCTCAACTGGTAAACAGGGCTTCAACAGCAATTTGACGGCATCCGAAATTGTTGGCCAGGTTCGGATTGCCAGGAAAGTACTGCAGAAGGCATACCCGGACAGAAAACGTGCCGTCACCAATGTTGTTTTGATGGGCATGGGTGAGCCCCTGCTGAACGTTGACAATGTCACTGCCGCGGTCGACATCATGATGGATGATCTTGGTTACGGTATATCAAAACGAAAAGTGACGATTTCCACCGCAGGGGTCGTGCCGGGTATCTACAAATTGAAAGAAACGACAGATGCTTCCCTGGCGATTTCACTGCATGCGCCAAATGATGAACTACGCAATCAACTGGTACCTGTTAACAGGAAGTACCCCATTGCTGAATTGTTGGAGGCATGCAGGCAATACGCGCAGAACCTGGGAGAAAAGCGCACCATCACTGTTGAATATACCTTGATCAATGCCGTCAACGATCAGCCGGAACATGCCGCTGAACTGGCGACGCTGCTTAAAAATTTCCCCTGCAAGATCAATCTGATCCCGTTCAACCCATTCCCGGGTTCCGATTACAAACGCCCCGGCTTCATTGCTGTACGGGCATTCCAGGATCGGTTGATAAAGGCAGGTTACAATGTCACTGTTCGGACCACTCGTGGCGAAGACATTAATGCCGCATGCGGCCAGCTGGTCGGCGAGGTCAAGGATAGGACCCGGCGTCAGGAAAAGTACCGTCGTATTGCGACTGGAGCCCTATAGATGAGGCAGATGCCTGGAAGAGGTGTTTTTGTTTGCACTGTTGTTAGTCTTGCCGTGCTGCTAAGCAGCTGTGTCACAGAAGTCACCGGTCCCAACAGAAAAGCAGACCCGGAAAAGCAACTCCAGGCGTATATTGATCTGGGCATTGGATACATCCGCAATGGTGAATACGCTCGCGCCAAAGAAAATCTAACGAAAGCACTGAATCTCGATCCAAAATCCGCCAAGGCGCATCACGCCATGGGGCGATTGTTCCAGATCGAGGGTGACTATGATCTTGCTGAGACCCATTTTAAAAGGGCCATTTCACAGGATCGATACTTTACCCAGGCCCAGAATACCTACGGTGCCTTTTTGTATGGCGAGGGACGATATGAAGAAGCTATTGAGCACCTGATCATTGCTGCGGACGACCGCTTGTACCAGAATCGCGCCCTGGTGTTCGAAAACCTCGGAGTTTGTCACAACAAGCTGGGTAATACCGATGAAGCACAAATGGCATTTCTCCGGGCTACCCAGTTGAATCCCAGACAGCCCCGGGCATTGCTGGAGCTGGCAGAGATTCGTTACTCTCAAAAAGAGTTCGTTGAATCAAGAAGTTACTATCGCCGACACATCTCGGGTTCGTCCCAGTCAGCCCGAAGTCTGCTGTTGTGTGTAAAATTAGCCGTCGTCTTCGACAAACCAGATGAAAATGCAAGCTGTTCTTTGACGTTACGAAATGTCTTTCCCTATACAGCGCAGGCTCGCGAATACGAGAGGTTCATTAAGTGACTGACGCCGCCTCCATACCTGAACAGCCCAGGGTGACCGCGTCGACCATGTTAGTGGCGGCAAGAGAGTCTTTGAGCTTGTCCCAGGAAGATATCGCCAAAGAACTGTACCTCACCCCGGCGTTTATTCGTTACATCGATGAAGACCGAATTGATGAGATCGCTAAAAAGGCCTTCGTCAAAGGCTACCTGCGGTCCTATGCCAAACTGGTTAAGCTCGATGCCGATGAGGTGGTGCTGCTGTTCGAAGCTGATTCGAAACCAACCGTGAGGTCGTCTGATTTCAGAAAGGCCCCGAAAGATGTCGTTAGTCCAAGATATTTCACCGGCCCGGTGTTTCAAACTGGAATCATTGGTCTGGTGGCTCTGTTGATTGTTATTATGATGGTGTGGTTTTACTCGTCCCGGAACGAGCAAACGTCTTTTGACACTACACAACAGGAAAGTGCACCACAGGAACCTGCACTACTGAGAGAGGGCTCAGCATTGACTGCTGAAGATTCGCCCGCTGGTGCAGTTGATCAAGACAGGAGTGTTGATACGGGTAACGACCTTGCAGTCTTCAGTTCTGGCAATGCACCGAATGTGCCTGACGAGAGTACTCTGTTGGAGTCAGATGATTCAAGCCTGATTAGAGGTGTGAGCGAAACCAGCACTGAAACCAGCACTGAAACCTTAACTGAAACCCCAGCCGAAGACGGTATAGGGGCCAGTACCGAAAGTGTGATCCTCGCACAGGGTGAAAACATCGGACCGACCGAGTTAGATACACGCGTCATTGAAATCGATCCGGACCTGGTTTCAATCGAGCGGGAAACCGTGGGCGGTATAAACTACATCACCGTTGAAGCCGGTGGAGAAGACTCCTTGAAGTTTGTGTTTATCGACGAATGTTGGCTGGAAATAGAAGATGGCAATGGTAACGCAATTTTTGCAGATCTTGGTCGCTTCGGTGATGAATTGATAGTGTTTGGTACGGCACCGTTCGAGGTGCTGTTCGGCAAAGCACCTGCGGTAACCATGGAATTTAACGGTCGGTATATTGACCTGGCACGTCGCACCGCAAGCGACGATACAGCCAAGGTCAGGGTAGGAATATAAGCTTGTGAAAGGTGAATCCACGATTAAACGTCGACAGTCCCGCCAGATAATGGTGGGGAATGTTGCCGTGGGTGGCGATGCGCCGATTGCTGTCCAGAGTATGACGAATACCGAAACTTGTGACGTTGAGGCCACTGTGGCACAGATTCGTCGCCTTGAAGATGTCGGCGCAGATATCGTCCGCGTCTCTGTGCCGAGTATGGATGCAGCGGAAGCGTTTGGCAGGATTCGTATCCAGGTACAGGTGCCGCTGGTTGCAGACATCCATTTTGACTACAAGATTGCGTTACGCGTTGCAGAACTCGGGGTAGATTGTTTGCGAATCAATCCTGGCAACATTGGCAACCAGGAACGGGTCAAGGCAGTGGTGAGTGCAGCCAGGGAGCATGATATTCCCATCCGGATTGGCGTTAACGCCGGATCCCTTGGAAAGGACCTGCTGCGCAAGTACAAGGAACCGAATTCAACCGCGATGGTTGAGTCAGCGATGCGCAACATTGACCTGCTGGACAAGGAGAACTTCCAGAATTTCAAGATAAGTCTGAAAGCATCGGATGTGTTTATGGCGGTCGATGCCTATCGCACCATTGCGCCGCAGATAGATCAGCCTTTGCATCTGGGGATAACAGAAGCCGGTGGCTTGCGGTCGGGTACGGTAAAATCCGCTGTAGGTCTGGGCATGTTGTTGATGGAAGGCATCGGTGACACCATCAGAATATCGCTGGCTGCAGATCCGGTGGAGGAAATAAAGGTTGGCTTTGATCTGCTTAAGAGCCTGCATTTACGCAGTAAAGGTATTAACTTCGTTGCTTGTCCGAGCTGTTCGCGGCAGAATTTTGATGTGATCAGTACCATCAACGAACTGGAACGTCGGGTTGAAGACATCACCACACCGCTTGATGTCGCTGTCATTGGTTGTATTGTTAATGGCCCGGGCGAAGCAAAAGAGGCCGATATCGGTTTGACTGGTGCGTCACCCAGTAACCTCATTTATTCTGAAGGTAAACCGCATCACAAGATCGTCAATGCCAATCTGGTTGATGAACTGGAACAAATGATTCGCCAACGCGTGGCTGACAGGCTAAAAGCCCAGGCTGATAATTCATGAGAGATCAGCGGTGAAAATCCAGGCATTGCGTGGCATGCAGGATCTGCTGCCGGACACCAAAGAAGTCTTTCGAACCATAGAGGACACTTGCCGTGACGTGTTTGAAAGTTACGGTTTTCGGGAACTGGGTATGCCGGTGCTCGAATCAACCCAGTTGTTTAGACGCGCTGTTGGAGAGGCTACCGACGTTGTAGAAAAAGAGATGTACACCTTCGAGGATCGAAATGGCGAGAGTGTCACTCTGCGTCCCGAGGGTACCGCAGGTTGCGTGCGGATGGCACAACAGCATGGTCTGCTCTTTAACCAGGTCCAGCGGTTCTGGTACCAGGGCCAGATGTTTCGTTATGAGCGGCCGCAAAGAGGGCGCTACAGGCAGTTTGATCAGCTTGGCGTCGAGTGCTTCGGCATGCCCGGGCCGGATATAGATGCAGAAATTCTCCTCATGTGCGCCCGCCTGTGGAAGGCATTGGGCATCAGCGAGGACGTTGCTCTGGAACTTAATTCCGTCGGCACTATCGAATCCAGGACGAGTTACAGGGAAGCGCTGGTGACGTACCTGACATCAGTTCAGGGCAAGCTGGATGAAGACAGCCAGCGGCGATTAACCACCAACCCGTTGCGTGTGCTGGACAGTAAGATACCGCAGACACGTGAATTGTTGGAAGATGCGCCAATACTGAGCGACTATATTGATGATGATTCGCGCAGGCATCTGGATGGTTTATGTCAGACCCTTGTCGAAGCCAACATAGCGTACACGATTAACCCGTTCATCGTACGTGGTCTGGATTACTACAATCGCACGGTGTTTGAGTGGGTGACTGATTCTCTTGGTGCCCAGGGCACGGTTTGTGGTGGTGGTCGCTACGATGGCCTGGTGGAACAGATTGGTGGCAAACCAACCCCTGGCGTTGGTTTTGCAATGGGGATGGACAGAATTGCGTTGATGATGGAATCAAACTTCAAGCACAGTGTGCTGGCAGATATTTATGTAGCGTCAATAGGCGATGCGGCCCGACAGGCTGCGCTGTTGCTGGCGGAAGATCTACGATCCACATTTCCGAAGCTGCGCATTATCGTGCACTGTGGAGAGGGTAAATTTAAGGCGCAACTGAAGCGTGCAAACATAACTGATGCGAAAGTTGCATTGATTATTGGTGAAGATGAAGTGGCTCACAATGCGGTCACGCTGAAAGCACTTCGAGAAGACAGTGATCAAGTCACGCTGGATCATCAGGACGTCAACGAATATTTGAACAGATTTTTTTCTTAAGGAGTTAACAGGTGGCAGGCGACAAAACTGAAGATGAGCAAATTGAACTCCTGAAAAAATGGCTGAGCGAAAATGGTACGTCGATAATCGTCAGTATTGTCGTCGTACTGGCTATCGTACTTGGTTATCGAACCTGGGAAACCCAAACTCGTGAAACAGCTGAAGCCGCTTCTGTTATTTACGAAGAGCTGGTGGAAGCAGTGACCGTCAATCCCTCCCAGACAATCAGTGCTGAAAACCTGTCAACCAGTAAATTCCTGGCTAACCAGCTTAAGTCTGAGTATGGCAACAGTACCTATGCCCAATTTGCAGCGATGCATTTGGCAAAGCTGGCGGTTGAAGCAGATGACCTCGAAACAGCGGCGACTGAACTACAGTGGGTGTTGGACAACGGAAGCAGCCGCAAGATAGCAATCATTGCAAATCTACGCCTGGCCAAGGTTAAGTTTGGCCTGAAGGAATATGACAGTGCAATCGCACAACTCGACACCATCGAACCAGGCTCACATAAAAGTTCCTACGAGGAACTTCGTGGGGATGTTTATTATGCCCTGGGTTCAATCGACGAATCCCGTGAAGCTTATCAGCGCGCGGTGAACTTGCAGACAGGAAACAAAAAACCGATGACGCAAATGAAACTTGATGACCTCGTGGCACCCGCTGCTGAACTTGCCATCGATGAGGCACCTGCCAACGGGGACGAGGAAGGTTAAATGCAGTACTGCAGAAGTGTTTTAACTCTTCTATTGTTCACGCTTGTCCTGCCAGGTTGCAGCTGGTTCGGCGGTGGCGAGGAAGAAACCCGAGTCCCGGTTGAACTGGAAAAGTTTGAAGAAGAGGTTCAAATCCAGCGTCTGTGGAATGTTGACATTGGCCGCGGAGCTGAAGACAAGGCGATCAAACTGATCCCTGCGTTTTCAGGCAGCAGGGTCTTTGCTGCCTCTGCTGACGGTAATGTAAAGGCACTGAGCTCATCTTCCGGCCGGGAGATCTGGAAAGTCAATATCAAGGATTTTTACACCAATGCCGAGCGTAAAATAGCTTTCTCTAAATCCAGCGATACGATTACTGGTGGAGTAGGCGTTGGTGAAGATCTTGTTTTAGTCGGCTCCGCAGCTGGTGAAGTGGTTGCTATCAATCAAAGTGATGGCACACTTGCATGGCGCACATTAACCACCAGTGAAGTGCTCTCACCTCCACAGGCACTTGATCAACTGGTTGTCGCCCAGACTATTGACGGTAAGGTGGCAGGTTTTGATGCACTCGATGGCGAGCGAAAATGGCTGTATTCGACCAGTGTGCCGAGTTTAACTCTAAGGGGAACCAGCACCCCCATTTTGAATGAGTATGTGATGGTTGGCTTTGCCAATGGTCGAATTGCTGTACTGGATACGGTACGGGGTTTGCCCGTGTTAGATCAGCGTGTGGCAGCCGCCCAGGGCAAGTCTGACCTCGAACGTCTGGTTGATATTGATGGCTCGATGGTTTTCGATGGCTCAACGCTTTATGTTGTGACTTACCAGGGTAATCTCATTGCAATCGATATGGCTGCCAGCGGAAGAGCCAAATGGGCTCAACCGGCTTCAAGTGCCGTGGGTCTGGGATTTGGGTTCGGCAATGTTTACCTGGCACAAGAGGACAGCGTAATCAAAGCTATCGACGGTGATAATGGCAGCGAAATCTGGATGAACGACTCATTGCTGTATCGTGATATCACTACACCCATCGCAACGGGCAGTTATATCGCTGTGGGAGATTTCGAAGGCCAATTGCATTTGCTGGCACAATCCGATGGACGATTTGTAGGAAGGAGAAGCATTGACAAGAAAGGCCTGGGTAGCCAGGTCATTGTCGATGGCCGACGAATCTACGCGATGGGTAACAGTGGTCGTCTGTACGCATTAGAAATCAACTGAAGTTGAAGGGCTGCTAACACAAACTTATGATTCCTGTTATCGCTCTGGTGGGACGACCCAATGTGGGGAAGTCCACGTTATTTAATCGTCTGACCCGGACCCGGGATGCTATTGTCGCGGAATTTTCCGGGCTGACTCGAGACCGACAATACGGCAAGGGTGCTCTGGGAGATTTCGAGTACCTGGTGGTTGATACCGGTGGTATAAGCGGAGACGAAAACGGTATTGATGGACCGATGGCCGCACAGGCACTGTTGGCTATCGACGAAGCGGACCTGGTGCTGTTTATGGTTGATGCCAAGGACGGTCGTACCGCTGGTGATGATGCCATAGCAGAGATGCTTCGCAGCCAGAACAAAGAGATCCTGCTCATCGGCAACAAAATAGACGGTCAGAACCCTGATTACGTCATGGGAGAGTTCTCTTCACTGGGTTTTGGTGAGTCCCTGTTTATCTCGGCAACCAATGGTAACGGTGTCAGTTCGCTTGTCAACGATGTCATTGCCGAGCACGCCGTAATCAAGGCGAGCCTGGTCGCTAGCGAGGAGCAGGAACCCGAGAACGCCGGAATCAAGATCGCGGTGGTCGGGCGGCCAAATGTTGGCAAATCGACCCTTGTGAATTGTCTCCTGGGTGAAGAGCGGGTGGTCGTGTTTGATGAGGCCGGGACCACCCGGGATAGTATCTACATTCCCTTTGAGCGAGAAGGCAAACCCTACACAATTATTGATACGGCAGGTGTTCGTCGCCGGGGTAAGATTAAGGAGAAGGTAGAAAAGTTCTCTATCATTAAAACCCTCGATGCAATTCGGAATGCCAATGTTGTGATCCTGATGATTGATGCCAGAGAGGGCATTGTCGACCAGGATTTACATCTGTTGAGCCACATCCTGGATGCTGGCCGTGCCCTGGTGTTTGCGGTCAATAAATGGGATGGCACCGAACTGGATCAGAAGAATCATGTCAGGCGTGAACTGGAACGTCGGCTCACGTTTATAGATTTTGCCACCACACATTTTATTTCTGCGCTGCATGGTTCGGGGGTGGGTAACCTGTATAAGTCGATTCACAAGTCTTATGAATCTGCGACCCGAAAAATTCAAACTCGCCTGTTGAACACAATTTTGGAATCTGCCATTCGGGAACATCAGCCGCCCATGGTGCATGGTCGAAGGGTTAAACTTCGATATGCCCATATTGGGGGTAACAATCCACCGGTTATCGTGATCCATGGCAATCAGACTGACAATGTGCCGGACTCGTACCGGCGGTTTCTTGAACACAAGTTTATTGATGCACTCAAGCTTCAAGGTACGCCGGTTCGGTTGGAGTTCAAGACCAGTGATAACCCTTTCAAGGGGCGAAAAAACAAACTGACGGACCGGCAGATCAATCGAAAGCGCCGTCTGATAAGTCATGTTAAAAAAGCCAAAAAAAGCAAGCAGCGTAAACGCTTACGTTAGATTTAGTTGTAAATAGCTTATAATCCGAATTGCCTTTTTAAGCCAATTTGACCCAACTTATGGGAGCCAGGGATGACAAGAATTCTAACAATAACTGTTACAACAGCAATGCTCATGCTACTGGCGTTGCCTTCGACCCCGGTTTATGCCGAGGAAAAAAGTGACCGCGAACTGAAGAAAATCGCCAAGGAGCAGGAAGGCATCCGCGAGATGCGCAGCGAAGTACTCCAGGACCTGTACAAGGAAAAACCCGGGGCAAAAAAAGAGGTACAGGAGTCTGTTGCGGTTGCTGCGTTTTCGTCACTGGGTATCAATTTGTTTTTACTCTCCACAGCCAGGGGCGGCGGAATCATCAGGGAAACCAAATCCGGCAGAGAAACATTCATGCGGATGTTTTCCCTCGGCGGAGGGTTTGGCCTCGGGATTAAGGATTTTCGTGTCGTCTTTGTTTTCCACACACAATCTGCGTATGACGACTTCCTGAACAGCGGCTGGGATTTTTCCGGCCAGGCAGATGCAGCGGCAAAATCCGATGAGAAGGGTGTATCTGAAGAAGCTGCGGCGACGGTTATCGGTGGTGTATCTATCTACCAGTTTACCGAAGCAGGTTTGGTACTACAGGCGACCCTGCAGGGTACCAAGTATTCCAAAGATAAAGACCTGAATTAGCCGGGCTGGTAAGTCCTGATTCTGCGGGGTTTGAGCATCACGGTGTATCGGCTGGCATCTGGAGATTGTTCTGCAGAAACAGGTTCGGGTCAACCCTGGCGTTATTCAGACTGACACTCCAGTGCAGGTGCGCACCTGTCACCCGGCCTGTTTGCCCTACGGCTCCAAGTACATCCCCTGCGTTTAATGAGTCGCCGACTTCTACATCGGTTCGACTCATATGGCAGTACATGGTGATAAGTCCCTGGCCGTGATCTATCAGGACTGTATTGCCGTTGAAGAAATAGTCACCGACTGCGGCCACCTTGCCCGGGGCGGTTGCCATAATCGGCACGCCCTCGTTTGCTGCAATGTCGAGCCCGCTATGGGGGTTGCGTGGTTGTTCGTTCAGGAAGCGTTTTAACCCGAAAGGGCTGGAAATTATGCCATCGACCGGCAGGGTAAAATCCGTATCTGAATCCCTGCTATCAAAATGAGCAAATACCCGGTTCATCTCATTGCGTTCCCGCGTGATTCGCTCCATATCTTCAGCATATGGGTTCACTTTGCGATCGTTCTTTATGGTGAGACGCTGCTCTGCGTAGGCTTTTGACTCGACGTTAAAATGTTGCTGCTGGTCTCCCATTGCCAGTATGTGGGATCCCGTCTTCGCCGATAACGGAATTCCAACAATTGCATATTGCTGGTCAGCGATTTTTTGAATCATGACGGGGCGATTCCTGTAGGTCGCGCTGGTTACCTTCGGTGGAATTTCTATCACGGCGATGCCACCGGGAACAGGTGAGTGTTGCGGTAAACTGAAAGCGCTGGATGTTGTCAGGCAGCCAGCCAGTAGCAACATGGTCCTGGTCATCATTCTTCCTTCTCCTGGTCTGCAGCGCCGGTTGCAGCTCTTGTTTCAAGAATCTCAGCCAAAAAACTCCCCTGCATTAAACGGACGTTTATCTTGCCGCCGACTTTTAGTGTTGCGGCATTTTTAACGACTGTGGTGTGGGAATCACCCTGGGTAATGATTGCATAGCCCCGCTCAAGCGTGCGAAGGGGGCTGACCCCATCCAGTCTCGCGGCAATATGAGATACCTTGTGGGATGCGTTAACCGTAAATAGTTGCGATTGATGTTCCAGTCGCTGCCTGAGCTGTTCCAGCGCCATACTGTGCTGGCGAATTTTCAATTGCGGGCTCATAAGCTGGCTGCTCGCCAGTTCAAGTCTTGCGCGTTGCGCCTCCAGTTTTTGATTCATTGCGACCTGTAAACGTAATTGCATATTGCCGAAGTCGAGGCCCCCGAGATGGTGCTTCAGCCCGATAGTGAGTCTGGCCTCCAGGTCATCCAAACGCTGATGGAGATCCTGAACCCGCTGACCGGGATGCCTCAGCCTGCGGCTCAAATAATGTAGTTTGTCGGCTATCTGCTGATAGGCCTGGCGGCCCAGACGGGTAAGCGTTCGTTCGATCTGGTTGATATTGTCGATCCAGGTTTGTCGATCCGGGCTGAGCAGTTCTGCGGCGGCTGATGGCGTGGGCGCACGAAGGTCAGCAACGAAATCCGCGATGGTTACGTCTGTTTCATGCCCAACTGCGGAAACAAGGGGTAGTTCGCTATGATGAATCGCATAGGCAACAGGGCCTGTGTTAAAAGACCAGAGATCTTCCAGTGATCCACCCCCCCGGGTGAGCAATATGGCATCGAACGGGTCTTGTTCATATTCGTTGGCGAATTTAATGGCGGCAACAATCTGGTTGACTGATTCTTCTCCCTGAACCTGCACGGGCAGAATAGAGACAGCAATGGCAGGGAATCGCCGTTGCAGTACATGGATTACATCGCGCACTGCGGCCCCGGTCGGTGACGTAATAATCGCCAGGTGTTTTGGTATGGCAGGCAGAGGTTGTTTATGTTCGTTATCGAATAAGCCTTCCATTTGCAGTTCAGTCTTTAATTTTTCGAAAGAACGACGAAGCTCGCCATCACCCGCTTCTTCCATAAACTCGGCGATCATCTGGAACTCGCCACGACCTTCATAAAGACTGATTCTCCCCCTGACGATAATCTGTAAACCATTGCGTGGTACAAATCGAATCAGTCGATTACGATTCTTGAACATCGCGCAACGCAATTGTGCCTTGTCGTCTTTTAAGGTGAAGTACCAGTGGCCTGAAGCCGGAGTCGAGAAGTTGGAAATTTCCCCTTCAACAAAAACACTGGGAAACTCGCCTTCCAGCAGTCGCCTGGCAGATTTGGTCAGTCCGGAGACCGACAGAATTTCTCTATTTGACGGGGTGGGTATCATTCTTTTGCTTCCCTGTCCGCAAATTCAGGTGTCGCCTGTAAAAAGAAGCGGATTCACCTGATCTCATCAGAATTCCTGATCAATTGTATAAAAAACCGAATGGAATCCAGGTACGAATCAATGCTGACACGCTCATTGGTGCCATGGATTCTGCTCGTATCCCCTAATTGACTTGTCGAGTAAACGAATCGATAGGTATCATCCGCCACGTGCCTGTAATGTTTGGTGTCGGTACCGGCAGGTAACATGCCCGGCATGATAACTGGGTCGTTTCTTGCGATCTGGTAAATGCTCTTCGAGATGGTTTTGAACGCAGGCCCGGTTGAGGAGGAAATATCTGACGGGTTACTGGATGTACCAAGAATCTCGATACTGACCCGGTCATCATCAATCACGTCGGTCACAAAAGCGATGGTGGTTTCAATGGTCTCTCCAGGCATGATCCTGTGATTGACCACGGCGGTCGCCAGTATGGGCAGTACATTGTCCTTGGGGCTGCCGGACAACATGGTGGGCGCTGTCGTGGTACGGATCATTGCATTCAATCCAGGTTCTAATTCTGCAAACGCCGTAAGCAATGGTTTTAACAGCCACAGGTTGGCGGCGATGGCTTTCTGATAGAAGGGTAGTTCACCTGCGAGGGCAGAACCCATATTGCTCAAAGTGCTGGTGTCGATTGGGAATTTATTATCGGACACGTTCGCGACGGCGTGGCTCAATATTCCCACCGCTGTTTCCGCAGCGGGGGCGGATGAATGTCCGCCTGACCCCTTGACGGATAACTGGAGTGAGAGGAAACCTTTTTCGGAAATGTTGATCATGGCAATGGGTTTGCTGAACATACCATCAAGAATGAAACCACCCTCGTCAATGGCATACAGGGCCGTCACGTTTTGCTGTTTTAACAGTTCGGCAATTTTGTTAGCACCCTCTGCGCCACCGGTTTCCTCATCGTGGCCGAATGCCAGATAGTAGGTGCGTTCTGGTTGGAAACCTGTCATCAACAGGTGCTCAATGGCCTCCAGGATGCAGAAAACGCTGAACTTGTCGTCCATTGAGCCTCGACCCCAGATAAAACCGGCATCGATCGTTCCTGCAAATGGGGGGTGTTCCCATTGGTCCTGTGTACCTTCGATGACAGGCACAACATCCATATGGGACATCAGTATCACGGGTTTTAACTCAGGGTCGCTGCCTTGCCATCGATACAGCAGGCTGTATTCGTTGACGACTTGTTTATTGAGCTGCTGGCGTACCAGGGGGAATTCTTCATCCATGTAGTCATGCAGAGCCAGCAGAGCAGCATAGTCATTGTCAGCCGTGTCCTGATGCGAGATTGTCTTAATGCGCAGCGCTGCAGCTAAGCGTTCCGGGATGTCATCCCGTGAGAGATCAACGGTGACGTCGTCAACTAAGGCCTGGGTGGTCGTGCCAAGGTTGAGTGTGTTAATCAGTACGACTAGCGCCAGGATGGCCAGTGCCAGTCCAATCATGCCAAGGATACGTTTCATAAATTATCTGCTTACCGCGGTCGTTGATTTGAGAGCATCAGGATAACCCAAAAAGGCAGTCGCATAAAAAAATCGGATAGGTATAATGCGTTCCTTTGTGGCCTGCTGAAATCCATGACCCATTCTGAATCGCATTCTACTTCGCGATCTACTTCAAACAGTCCCAGCCAATCTGACCACAATATTCACGCTGAAAAAATTCTAATCCTTGATTTTGGTTCCCAATATACGCAATTGATTGCCCGTCGGGTTCGCGAAATTGGCGTCTACTGTGAGATTCGTGTTTTTGATATCGACCAGGCCGCAACGGATGATTTCAATCCCAGTGCAGTGATCCTCTCCGGGGGGCCTGAGTCGGTCACCAAAGATGATACCCACCGCGTGCCGCAACATATCTTCGACCTGGCGGTGCCCGTGCTCGGGATCTGCTACGGCATGCAGACCATGGCATTGCAACTGGGCGGCAAGGTTGAGGGGTCCGCGGAACAGGAATTCGGTTATGCGCGGGTCTGCGTCCGGCAACCCGGTGAGCTGTTTCGCAATATTGAGGACGGCAAAGAAGGCGACAGCAGCTTTCTTGATGTGTGGATGAGCCACGGTGACAAGGTGGTTGAACTGCCGCCGGGCTTCAAACAACTGGCGAGTACAGATACCACTGAGTACGCAGCCATGTGTGATGAATCTCGCGGTTATTATGGTGTGCAGTTTCATCCGGAGGTTAACAACACAATCCAGGGAATGGCGATCCTGGATCGATTTATCAAAGTTATCTGCCAGTGTGAATGTCTTTGGACACCGGCGAATATTGTCGAGGATCTGGTCGCCGATATTCGCCAGCAGGTTGGCGACAGGCATGTGCTGCTTGGACTTTCCGGCGGGGTAGATTCATCCGTGGTTGCGGCTCTCCTGTCACGGGCCATAGGCGATCAGCTGACTTGTGTGTTCGTCGACAATGGCCTGCTACGTTTGAATGAAGGTCAGCAGGTGATCGATATGCTCGGTAAGGGGTCTGACAATGTATTTGACCTGAATATTATCGCGGTCGATGCAGAAGATCTGTTCCTGAAAAAGCTCAGTGGCGTGAGTGATCCGGAAGCGAAACGGAAAATAATTGGTAACACGTTCATTGAAGTCTTCGAGGAAGAGTCCCACAAGATTCAGGACGTGCAGTTCCTCGCCCAGGGTACGATTTATCCCGATGTAATTGAGTCTGCCGGTCACAAGGATGGTAAGGCACATGTCATCAAGTCCCATCACAACGTTGGTGGCTTGCCAGAGACGATGAAACTGGAACTGGTAGAGCCACTACGGGAACTATTCAAGGACGAGGTCAGGAAGATCGGTATCGAACTCGGTTTAACGGACGAAATTGTATTCAGGCACCCTTTCCCCGGACCCGGGCTTGGGGTTCGCATTCTTGGACCGGTATCGAAAGAGTATGCAGACCTGTTACGCCAGGCCGATGACATCTTCATCCAGGAACTGCGAAACGCGGGGCTTTACGACAAGGTCAGCCAGGCCTTTGCAGTTTTTCTGCCGGTGAAATCGGTGGGTGTCGTGGGCGATGCACGGCGCTATGAGTACGTGATTGCCCTGCGTGCGGTTGAAACTATAGATTTCATGACGGCCCGCTGGGCGCACCTGCCCTATGAATTCCTCGAAAAGGTATCCGGTCGCATCATTAACGAAATTGCAGGTATCTCGCGAGTTACCTATGATATTTCAAGCAAACCGCCTGCTACCATTGAGTGGGAATAAAGTCTAAATACCCCTTGACTACATGTAAAACATATTTTACATTATGTAAAAATATTTATACATGAAATTACCATGGATTTTTCCTTTAAAGAGAAAAGTATAATTGCCTCCCTGGGGGCTACTCTACTCATATTTGGGTGGTATTTTTATCACGTTTTTGCCAATTTAACATTGACTGTGAATCAACAACTCAATGTTAGCGATCTTATTGGTGCCGTTATCCTCATTGTAATCCTAGAGATTGTTATTCAATCTTTTATTGCTATGAGAAATAGAAAAGAAACAGAGGATGAGAGAGATAAACTCATAGAGATCGCCTCTCATCGAAATGGTTATTGGACTTTGTGTATTGGCGTTTGGTTTCTTTTATTTCATCTTATAATTGAAGGATCAGGAACCCGGTTTAATTTTTATCATAATCTTATCTTTACATCTCCCACCTACTTAGCCCACTTGCTACTACTATTCTTTGTTTTAGCAGAAGTGATTGGTTTTGTTACCCAACTTTATTATTATCGTAAAGGAATATAAGTTGCCTAAGAGATTAAGTAACAACGTTAGAAGATTGAGGTTTGAGGCAGGAGAAATGTCT
The DNA here is from genome assembly GCA_012960755.1 of Gammaproteobacteria bacterium. Next base: position 278,278 of record DUAT01000072.1, on the reverse strand, counting down.
CAACAAACTTTAGCAGATAAAGTTGGCGTAACTCGTCAAACTGTAATAGCAATTGAAAAAGATAAATACTCCCCATCACTGGAAGTTGCTTTCAAAATTTCAAACGTATTTAAGGCGACACTGGAAAGTGTGTTTAACTATGAATAACGAAAAGCATGCTCATAACTCAAAACCTTGCAATTAGCCGATAGCTGATCTGTCCCCGGTTACCAGGATCCCGCCTGGTCTGATATGGCTCAGTTACATCACTTATTTGCTTTGCCAGGGAAGAATAGCTAGTCCTGCCCGCATGGCGCAACAAATCGAATCAAAACGGTAATCGAATCGCTTCAGCAAGAAGTTCTGGAGACATCCGTTTATAATCGAGCGGGTATAAACTGAGTCACTGTAAATTGGATAAACAAAGAGAGACGGTATGAAGCGTAACCTGGTAATCAGTTTTATCGGCAATGATAAGCCGGGTCTCGTGCGTAGCATCAGTGACGTGGTTAACAGCAACCATGGTAACTGGCTTGAGAGCAGGATGAGCCAATTGGCGAATCGTTTTGCTGGCGTGGCGGTGATTGAGGTCGAAAAAGAGCACTTTGATATACTGAGATATGCACTTGAGAATCTTGAGGGTATTTCTTCCCTGGTCGAAGAAGCAGAGACCGACACTGAAGTTAAGAATACCCGTGTGCTTGGTCTGAATATTGTTGGGCCGGATCGGCCAGGTATTCTGCATGATGTCACCCGAGCGCTGGAGAAGCATGTTGCCAATGTGGTCGAGATGGAAACCAACATCGCAGCGGCGCCCATGAGCGGTGAACTGACCTTCTCAGCGGACGCGAATATTGAAGTTCCTTTTGAGATGGACTGGCGCGTTATTGCCGAACTGTTGGACAGAGTAGCTGATGATCTGGGAATAGACATATTACTGGATGAAGAACCTGATCAGTAACCAGGAACGATCCGCGAGTGAACAGTCCATGAGCGACAGATCCCGGGGCCGCGCTGAGCAATGGATGCAAACTGCGTTACGACTGGCTGACAAGGCCGGTAATAGTGGCGAGGTGCCTGTCGGTGCGGTTGTCGTTCGTAACAATGAGATTATCGGCGAAGGTTACAACCAGGTAATCAGCAGCCATGATCCTTCGGCACATGCGGAGATCGTCGCGCTAAGGGATGCGGCACGAAGGTGCCAGAACTATCGAATTGTAGATGCAGAACTCTATGTCACCATTGAACCTTGTACCATGTGTGCCGGTGCGTTAATTCATGCGAGGATTGCCAGGTTAATTTACGGTGCCAGGGAACCCAGGGCTGGTGCGGTTGATTCCAGTATCCATGTTCTGTCGAACCCGTCTGTGAATCATAGGGTGGATGTGATGGCAGGGGTTTGTGAAACAGAAGCCGCAGAAAAGATGCACGCTTTTTTTAAGACAAGGCGAAGTTGATCTCGTTTGTAGACTGTATTGGACATCAATGGACATCCATGAACATCAGCGAACATCATTGAACTTCTTTACTGAAACCTTTTATTGAACCTCTTTACTAAAGAGAAGGGAGAAAATTAATGCTGCGTTTGCTCGGCGCACCGGCACTTTCTGATTTTAGAATCAAAAAACTCCTCGACGATCTTCAGTTGAATGAGATCACCGGTATCAGGACTCGCTTTGTCCATTTCTGCGAACTGACTGGCGATCTTGATGGCGACGAACTTACCGTGCTGAAAACCGTACTGACCTATGGTCCGGCAGCTGACAGCGTGGACGACGCGGAAGAAGAGGATGCAGAAAACGTCGATTGGTTTCGCCTGGTGGTGCCAAGGCCGGGAACAATCTCTCCCTGGAGTTCCAAAGCCACGGACATCCTGCGGATTTGCGGGCTGTCGAAGGTTAAACGGGTCGAACGCGGTATAGCCTTTTTTATCAGGTCCAGTGGCGAACCTCTCAATGCCGGTACAAAAGCGAGCATTGATGCGTTGATTCATGATCGCATGGTAGAAGCTGTGTTCGATGATATGGAAACTGCCCAGGCACTGTTTCGAGTTGAAAAGGCCAGGCATCTTGCCACGGTGCCGGTATTGACCGAAGGGGCTTCAGCGCTTGGAAAAGCCAATAGCCAACTCGGTATGGCATTAGCCGATGACGAAATTGAGTACCTGGTCGAGGCGTTTCAATCCCTCGGTCGTGATCCAACCGACGTTGAACTGATGATGTTTGCCCAGGCCAATTCTGAACACTGTCGGCACAAAACATTCCGTGCCAGCTGGACCCTGGACGGAGAGGAGCAGCCCCATTCGCTTATGGATATGATCCAGAACACCTTTCACAAAACCAATGGTGATGGTGTGTTAAGTGCCTACGAGGACAATGCGTCGGTTATTGTGGGCAACAAGGGAGAGCGTTTTTATCCCGACCCGAAGAGTCGCCAGTACCAGTATCACGAAGAAGACATCCACATACTAATGAAGGTGGAAACGCACAACCATCCGACCGCCATCGCGCCTTTCCCCGGTGCTGCGACGGGGTCCGGTGGCGAGATAAGAGATGAGGGTGCAGTAGGCCGCGGTTCGAAACCAAAAGTGGGGCTGACCGGGTACAGTGTCTCAAACCTGAAAATCCCCGGTCATTTGGAGCCGTGGGAAACAGACAATGGCAAACCCGATCGAATTGCCAGTGCCCTGGATATTATGATTCAGGGGCCGATTGGTGGTGCTGCATTTAACAACGAATTTGGACGACCCAATATCTGCGGCTATTTTCGCGTTTTCGAGATGGATTTCGACAATGAAATCAGGGGCTATCACAAACCCATCATGATTGCAGGCGGCTTGGGCAATATTCGAGCCGATCATGTCGAACAGAAACTCATTGATCCCGGCGCCTCACTGATTGTGTTGGGCGGCCCGGCCATGTTGATTGGCCTGGGTGGTGGTGCTGCCTCATCCATGGCAACAGGTGCGAGTGACGCCGAACTGGACTTTGCCAGTGTGCAAAGGGGAAATCCGGAAATTGAACACCGCTGTCAGGAAGTCATCGACCAGTGCTGGCAACTGGGTGAGAACAATCCGATTCAGTTCATCCATGATGTGGGCGCCGGAGGACTATCCAACGCATTGCCGGAACTGGTGAAGGATGGCGGTGTGGGTGGCAATTTCAGCTTGCGTGAAGTTCCCAACGACGAACCGGGAATGTCGCCATTGGAGATATGGTGCAATGAAGCCCAGGAACGATATGTTCTCGCCGTCGCTGGCGACAACCTGGATCAGTTCCAGGACATTTGTGAAAAAGAACGTTGTCCTTTCGCTATAGTGGGAACCGCCGTTAGTGACTCACACCTGCTGGTCAGTGACACGTTGCTGGATGCAAATCCTGTTGACCTGCCAATGTCGATTCTGTTCGGCAAGGCGCCCCGCATGCACAAAAACGCGACCACAAGGCAGGTCAACGCATTACCGCTGCGCGGCGCCACTGGTGTTGAATTGTCCGAGGCGATTCATTGCGTTATCGGTCACCCAACTGTTGCTGCGAAGAACTTTTTGATCACGATTGGTGATCGAAGCGTTGGCGGTATGGTGTCCCGTGACCAGATGATTGGACCCTGGCAGGTGCCGGTGGCGGATGTTGCGATTTCAACTAACAGCTATACCGGGTATTTTGGTGAAGCTATGTCGATGGGAGAGCGCACCCCAGTCGCATTGTTGGACGGTGCGGCTTCGGGGAAGATGGCAGTGGGTGAGGCATTGACTAATCTGCTGGCGGCAAAAATAGAGCGCATAGAGGATGTAAAACTCTCGGCGAACTGGATGGCGGCTGTTGGCCATCCCGGTGAAGATGCGAATCTGTACAAAACCGTTGCAGCGGTTGGGTTGGATCTTTGTCCGGCCCTGGGTATTTGCATCCCCGTCGGTAAGGACTCCATGTCCATGCAAACCCGCTGGCAGGAAAAAACCGTCACTTCACCTATGTCACTGATCGTATCGGCATTTGCCCCGGTCTCTGATGTGCGAGATACGTTGACACCTCAGCTCAATGAACTGGAAGGTAGCGTGCTGTTACTGGTTGACCTGGGCCAAAAACGGATGGGTGGTTCTATTTTGGCCCAGTGTTTCGGTGAGATGGGAGATGATGCGCCAGATGTCGACAGTGCGCAGGCGCTGAAAAACTTTTTCGACATCATGCAGTCAGCGGAAATTCGTAAGAAAATTATTGCCTACCATGACCGGTCGGATGGGGGTGCGTTCGTCAGCATTGTTGAAATGGCGTTTGCTTCCCGGTGTGGCGTGGAAATCAGCCTTAAGGAAGATGATGATTTGATAAGCGCCTTGTTCAATGAAGAACTGGGTGGGATTTTGCAGGTTACCAAAACCGATCAGGACAGTGTCATCAAGGCCTTTAACAACCTGGGTCTGGTTTGCCAACCCATAGGCATACCAACAACCCGACAACAGATTGTAGTAATCCAGGGCGCAGAGCAGGTCTTTGCTGAAACCCGGGCCGTGTTGCAGAAACGCTGGAGTGAAACCAGTTATCATATTCAGCGCTTACGAGACAATCCTGACTGTGCCGATGAGGAGTTCGCCAGCCATGATAATGATCTCGATCCGGGCTTGTCTGCGAAAGTTACCTTTGATGTTAATGAAGATATTGCTGCGCCCTATGTCGCTAAAGGGTCGAGGCCGGGTATTGCCGTGCTCAGGGAACAGGGGGTTAACAGTCAGGTTGAAATGGCGGCGGTATTTCACCGTGCCGGATTTGACACGATTGATGTTCATATGTCTGAGATACTTAAAGGGTCCGTTCGTCTGGATCGGTTCAAGGGGATTGTGGCTTGTGGAGGTTTCTCCTACGGGGATGTACTGGGGGCAGGCGAGGGCTGGGCCAAGTCGATTCTTTTTAACTCCCGGGCGCGGGATGAATTTCAACAGTTCTTCAATCGACAGGATACCTTCGGCCTCGGAGTTTGTAATGGTTGCCAGATGATGGCTTCTTTAAAAGACCTGATTCCTGGCGCGCAGCAGTGGCCCAGGTTTGTTACCAATCGATCAGAACAGTTTGAAGCGCGGTTTTCCCTGGTCCAGATTCAGGAAACGACTTCGCTGATGTTTGCCGGTATGGCAGGCTCGCATATACCTATCGCCGTTTCCCACGGAGAAGGCCGGGCTGAGATTGATTCGGCAGGCGCTGACAAACTGATTGATAGCGGGCAGGTTGCGGTTCGTTTTGTCGATCACGATATTGCATTCACTGAAACCTATCCCATGAACCCCAACGGTTCGCCCCGGGGCATTTCAGGTCTGACGAATGATGACGGCCGATTTACCGTGATGATGCCCCATCCGGAACGGGTCTATCGTACTGTGCAGAATTCATGGCACCCGGCAGATTGGCAAGAAGACAGCCCCTGGATGCGTATGTTCCGTAATGCGCGGGTTTGGGTCAGTTAACCTCTGTTTTCTTTAACGGCCGAATAATCTCTTCGTAACGCGCAGGATAGTTCTGTGTCAGTCTGTCTTCAAAGAAATACTTCAATGTGTCTGTGATCACTGGAAAGGCGAGTTCATCCCAGGGGATGTCGTCTTCTGAAAACAGCCGGACATCTAACGATTCTGCACCGGCGCTAAAATTCTGGTCCGCTAATCGGGCGCGAAAGAACATGTACACCTGGGATATATGAGGCAGGCTGAACACTGTATATAACGCGTCGATTTCAGTATTGGCGTTGGCCTCCTCACGTGTTTCTCTCAATGCACCTTCGATTACAGTTTCATGGTTCTCCAGGAAACCAGCAGGCAATGTCCAGAATCCAGCGCGGGGATCGATCGCCCGTTTGCAGAGCAAAACCTTATCTTCATAAATTGGTAGACACCCGGCAATGACACGAGGGTTTTGATAGTGAATGTGGTGACACTGATCACAAACATATCTGGGACGGTTGTCACCCTCGGGGATTATTTGGGAGACAGTATTCCCACAGTTGCTGCAAAATTTCATGTCGAACAGTATATACGCATATCCGGCACAGAATCATCAGCCTGTTTTTTCACATCAAAAAGCAGGCAACGGTTCATTAATTGCGATTGGCCATCGTGATTCTGTTAAGGTTCACGCGACTTTTCTTCAGAGGCATTGTCACAAGAGCGGACCGCCATGATCAACGAGATTAAAAAACGGTTAAGCAGCTATCACCTTGCTGATAGCAGCTATCACCTTGCTGATAGCAGCTATCAACCCGTTGACTCTGGAAATAAAGTAGAGCGGGAACTTGCTGCGGTGCTGTTGCCTATTGTGATGAGGGAGAGGCCTGCGCTGATCCTGACCCAGCGTTCCTCGAAACTCGATGCCCATGGGGGTGAAGTCGCCTGGCCCGGCGGTAAAAAAGACGAGTCCGATGAATCATTGGTTTTTACGGCCCTGCGTGAGTCCGAGGAGGAGATAGGGTTGCGCCCCGGTCTGGTAGAGATTGTTTGTCAACTCAGGCCATTTATCTCGAAGTTTGGGCTTGAGGTGACCCCCTTTGTTGGTTTGATACCAGCAGGCGTGGAACTCGTAAGTAACGATGATGAAATCTCCAGCATTTTCCAGGTCCCCCTGGACTATTTGTTGGATGATCCCCGGACAGACACCGATATTATTGAGCGCCATGGAGAACGGCATGTTGTGCCGGTGTATCACTATGAAGGATTCAAAATCTGGGGTTTGACTGCGATGATCCTGCTCGAATTCATGGTGCATGGTTTGGGGCTGGATATCACGGATCGTTAGTCACCAACTCAACGCTACCTGCGTTTTGGCGTTAAGTCAGTACCATTTCGGGCCTGTGGTAAGCTCGTGGCCGAATTATCGGAACGAGGTAGACCATGATTTACAGCCTGGGTGAGCAGAAAGTCGAGTTTAAGGGTGAAGACTATTTTGTTGCGGACAACGCTACGGTTATCGGGTCTGTCGTTCTTGGAAACAACGTCAGCGTCTGGTTTAACGCGGTGGTCAGGGGCGACAATGACTTTATCAGCATTGGTGATAATTCAAATGTCCAGGACGGGGCCGTCATTCATAATTTTGCGGGTATTCCGGTCCATATTGGCGAGAATGTAACCATAGGTCACAAGGCCATGGTGCATGGTTGCGAAATTGGTGACAATTCCCTTATTGGCATCAATGCCGTGATTCTGGATCATGCCAGGATTGGTAAAAACTGTTTGATCGGTGCCAATTCCCTGATTCCCGAAGGCAAGGTAATCCCCGACGGCTCTCTTGTCATGGGTTCACCTGGAAAGGTAGTGCGTGAACTGACGGCGGAACAGATTGATGGTTTGTTGGTGAGTGCCATGGGTTATGTGAAAAACTTCAAGCGTTACAAGAAAGAACTCCAGCCCGCGTAATTGGTGCCGGTTTCAAAAGCCGCTTGGCAAGTGCGGATTAAGGGGCTATTCTACAAAGAGTTCTAACCTTTCATATTGATAACTGTTAAACAAGCATGAAGATCTTTGATCACAATCAAATCTCTGCTACCAGCGACCAGCTGGGGTTATCTGCTGCGGATCTATTGCTAATACTGCCGTTGTAGGCGGCCTGTCTAAATTCCTGCATCGTCCATACTTATTGCCCTCCGGAACTGCTCTTTTGGGTCATTTCCGGAAATCGACTGTTGTTGCACAAGTCGCGCAATACAGATCAACCAAATAAAGAAGACTGACGAACATGAATGCAGAAAATGAACCCTTAAAACAATCCGGCGAATCGGTCGCTTCCAGAAAGATGCCGTTTCATAAATACAAACCGTTCAAGCCGATTGCGTTGAAAGATCGTACGTGGCCCGATCAGGTAATCACCAGGGCACCACGCTGGTGTAGTGTTGACCTGCGTGATGGAAACCAGGCACTGATCGAACCAATGACGCCTGACGAGAAGTCCAAAATGTGGAATTTGCTGCTGGACCTTGGCTTTAAGGAAATTGAAGTCGGTTTTCCCGCAGCATCGCAAACAGACTTTGATTTTGTCCGGATGATTATCGAGAAAGAGCTTATTCCCGACGATGTAACAATCCAGATCCTTTGCCAGGCCCGTGAAGAATTGATCACACGTTCCTGCGAGGCGGTTGAAGGCGCAAAGAAAGTCATCTTTCATTTATATAACTCGACCTCAACGCTGCAGAGAAGAGTCGTTTTCAAAATGAATCGCGAGGAAGTTGTTCAACTGGCAACGAATGCAACCGAGCTGGTAAAGGTGCATACGGACAAGTTGCAGAGCAATGGTACCGATGTGACGTTGGAATACTCACCAGAAAGCTACACCGCCACCGAAATGGACTTTGCGATTGAAATTTGTGATGCGGTGATGAAAGTCTGGCAGCCGAGTGTTGAGAAGAAGATCATCCTGAACCTGCCGTCGACGGTTGAAATGGCAACCCCGAATATTTATGCCGATCAGCTCGAATGGTTTTGCCGTAATTTGCCTGAGCGGGACAAGGCCGTTATCAGTCTTCATACTCACAACGATCGGGGTACCGGCGTGGCTGCATCTGAACTGGGTTTAATGGCCGGGGCAGATCGAATTGAAGGTACCTTGTTTGGTAACGGGGAGCGAACAGGCAATTGTGATGTCATCACCATGGCTATGAATATGTTCTCCCAGGGTGTTGATCCGGAATTGTATCTGTCAGACATGCCCCGAATTGTTGCTGTTTCTGAGGAATGTACCAAGATTACTACGCATGTTCGTCAACCCTATGCGGGTGAGCTGGTATTTACGGCATTTTCAGGCTCACACCAGGATGCTATCCGAAAGGGTATGGCAGTGGTTGACAAGGGCGGCGACGCACAATGGGAAGTACCCTATCTGCCCATTGACCCCGTCGATGTTGGCGGCTCCTACCGGGAAACTGTCAGGGTTAACAGCCAGTCCGGCAAAGGTGGTATCGCGTTTATACTGGAGAACTACTTTGGTGTCTCCCTGCCTCGTTCCCTGTTGCTTGAATTCAGCCCGATCATACAAAAGCTGACGGAGAATGATGGTGGTGAACTGAAACCGGACGAAATCTGGGAAGCCTTTGTGGCCGAGTTTATTGAAGTGGCCGGTCCCTACCAGTTGATTGATTACAAGGTTAATTCAATGGAGGGTGGCCAGGAGAGCTGTGATGCTGATATCAAGGTTGCGGAGAATGAAATGTCTATCCACGGCGAGGGCTCAGGACCCATCGATGCCTTTATAGCTGCGATGGTAGAAACACTTAACGAGCCGCTGAATGTCATCGACTACCAGGAATATGCGCTAAACGAAGGCAGCGAGGCACAGGCGATCTGTATTCTGGCCATTACCGATGATCAGCAAAACAAGTACTACGGTGTCGGCATCAGCCAGAACACGACGACGGCTGCGTTTAAATCCATCGTGGCGGCGATTAACCGTAAATGGCGATAATTTGGTCGGAACAGAGTGGTAATTACTCGAGCTTCATTTTCAATAACCGCGTCGAGGTGAGAGGAGTGTTTGTGTATGGAACCTATCTTGCAGAAGAGACGGGAAGAGTGTTGAGTGGAAAGGGACTCCTCTCCACTCAACGTGGATTAATCAAGAAAATTTTGATTAAGCACCCACACTAGGCTCTTACCATTGTCTGTCCCCAACAGGCGCCATTTGGCTTTTTAGAACGGCTCACCCACTTCCCAGACCTTCGCCGACTTAATCATGTTGTCCTGAATCTGTATGACTTCGATCCGGTAGTTCCCCTGGACAATGCACACGTTGGATTCCGGAATCGTCTCCAGGTGCTCGATAATCAGGCCACTTAAAGTCTTGGGGCCATCCTGTGGCATTTGCCACTTTAAGCGGCGGTTGATTAGCCTGATATGCATGCCGCCATCGATGAGTTGGGAATCGTCGTGCTGGGGGTGGATATCCACGTTGGTGTCCGCGAGATCGGTTGTGAACTCACCAACAATCTCCTCGAGGATATCCTCGATGGCAACAATGCCCAGAATATCTCCGTATTCATCAACTACCAGCCCCAGGCGTTCTTTTTGTTTCTGGAAATTAACCAGTTGCGTCTGCAGAGGCGTGTTTTCCGGAACGAAGTAGGGATCCTCTACGACCTGCAGGATGGATGCCTTGGTCAGTTCCTCTTCCGTCAGAAACTTGGCAGCATTCCTTAAGTGCAGGATGCCAATAATCTTGTCGATGTTCTCTTTGAAAACTGGCACGCGGGTATGCTGTGACGAGCGAATCTGGGCAATGATTTCGCCAAGATCATCCTCGATGTCGATACCGAAAATCTCTGCCCTGGGTACCATGATGTCTTCTACCGTCACATTCGCCAAATCCAGCACACCCAGCATCATATTCTGTGGATGAGCAGAAATGTTTGAACCTTCATCGACTACGGTCCGTAACTCTTCCGCGCTCAATTCGTCGTCAACAACGTCTTCTCCGCGGATTCCCACCAGACGCAACATGGCGTTGGCGAAATTATTAACCAGCCACACCAGTGGAAACAGAATCCACATCAGCGGTCGCAACAAATAAGATGAAGGCAAAGCGACTTTTTCAGGGTAGGCAGCAGAAATTGTCTTTGGAGCCACCTCGGCGAAAATCAGGAACACCAGCGTGCAAACTACCGGGGCAAACACAATGCCTTTGTCACCAAACAATTCGAGGGCGATCAATGTTGCCAGCGAAGCGGCAGAAAAATTGGCGAGATTGTTCCCTATCAGGATGACACTTAACAGTCGGTCGGGACGTTCGAGTAGTCGGGCAGCCTGTTTCGCGCCTCGATGACCCTCGTTGACCAGGTGTTTTAACCGATAGCGGTTGAGCGCCATCATGGCTGTTTCAGAACCTGAGAAGTATGCTGAAACAATAATCAGGAAAAAAATGAATCCAAATAAGAATTCAAGCGAAGGATCTTCCAAAAAGGGATGACCTTTTCAATTTGTGGAAAAACGTTTTATCTAATTATGGGGCGCAATTCAAGTGATATATGGTGTACAAGATACTAGCTGGCACCCTTCTAGACTCGCCCGAGAACCAGTTCCAGCACCAATTTGCTGCCAAAATACCCGATCAGCAGCAGACCGAATCCTGCCAGCGTCCAGCGAGAAGCCAGTGAGCCGCGCCATCCCAGCCTGTATCGCCCCCAGAGTAGAACTGCAAAGACCACCCAGGCCGTCAGGGTAATGATTGTGTGGTGTATCAGACCCGCTCTGCCACCGTCTGAATCACCAAAAAAAGTGAAGCCGGTGAGTATGGATAAGCTGAGGAAGATCAGCCCGACCCAGATGAGTTCAAATAACAGGCTTTCCATAGTCTGTAATGGTGGCATGCGGCGTAAAACTGCCAGATTTCGATGTTTCAGCTCGTAATCACCCAGGGATAGCAGTGCTGCCTGAAACGCGGCGATAGCGAGTAGGCTGTAGGCAACAACCGACAGTGCGATATGGACAAAAATACCATCTGTAATATCGGTTCTGGGCGCATAAGATCCTTCCTGCAACAGGGAAAGCAGCACGGTCAATGTCGCGAATGGCAGCAGGATAATAAGCAGGTTTCCCACCGGGCGCCGGAGGCTGCTTGCGACGACGATTGTGGCAATTGCCAGGGACGTCAATGAAGCCATGGGATAGATGCCTATATTGATCCCTGCGGGTGTGTAGATCTCCTGGTAGGTAAAAATGCCATGCAGGATGATCGCGATAATGGCGGTCACGATGACGATCGAGCGTTTTGAGTTAACTTCCTCGCGCAGGCTTGTCATTTGTACTGCAGCACTGAGCAGATACATGATACAAGCCAGACTGCCGGAAATTACGGCGCCTGAGATAACGACATTCATCGGGTCTGGTTGAATCCCAAGAGTGAGTTGGCTTAAGTAGTGATTGTAACACTGTGATTATTACACTGTGATTGTTACACAATGTGCCTGTTAAGTTGAATGGTTTCCGCCAGCAGCACCGAATAATTACAGTTTAGCTGGCGATCCCAAGAACAGGGTCAAGCACACAACCATCGGGTAAGTGTGCCATTTGATTCCCGGCCCGCTATAATTCGCCGCTCGTATAATTGAAGCCAGGACAGGTTCGTGTTTGATTCATTAACAGAGCGTCTAAGTGCCACACTCAGTAGCATTTCGGGTAAATCGAGGCTAACCGAAGAGAATATTCAGGGTACTTTGCGTGAAGTACGCATGGCTTTGCTTGAAGCTGATGTAGCCTTGTCTGCGGTCAAGGAATTTATTGACCATGTTCGAATTCGCGCGGTGGGCCAGGAAGTCACCCAGGCTCTGTCCCCCGGGCAGGTGTTCGTTAAGATTGTTAACGACGAGCTCATCCGGACAATGGGTGCAGTAAACGATACCTTGAACCTGACCACCCAACCCCCGGGCGTCATCCTGATGGCGGGCTTGCAGGGCGCAGGCAAGACTACCTCCACGGCCAAACTGGCACTGTGGTTAAAAAATCGCGAGAAAAAGAAGGTGATGGTTGTCAGCACCGATGTCTATCGGCCTGCCGCTATCGATCAGCTGCGCACCCTGGCAGCAGAAGCGGAAGTTGATTTCTTCGAAAGCGATCCGAGCCAGAAACCGGCGGATATCGCTAAAAATGCGCTTGTAGCCGCAAAAAAACAGTTTGCTGACGTGTTGATCGTGGATACTGCCGGTCGTTTGCATATTGATGAAGATATGATGGCAGAGATCAAGACCTTGCACGGGAATCTTGACCCCATCGAGACTCTCTTCGTCGTCGATGCGATGACCGGACAGGACGCGGCGAATTCAGCCCGGTCTTTTGGCGAAGTATTACCGCTGACCGGCATAATCCTCACAAAAACCGATGGTGATGCCCGGGGTGGTGCAGCGTTGTCAGTTCGATCAGTTACCGGTAAACCCATCAAGTTTATGGCCGTGGGTGAAAAGATTGATGCCCTGGAGGCTTTTTACCCGGATCGGATCGCGTCCCGTATTCTAGGCATGGGCGACGTGCTCAGCCTGATTGAGGAAGCAGAGCAAAAGATAGACAAGAAGAAAGCCAAAAAACTGGCGAGGAAGATCAAAAAGGGTAAGAAATTTGATTTGGAAGACTTTCGTGATCAGATTCAGCAGATGAACAATATGGGTGGTATCTCCAGCATGCTGGAAAAGATGCCGGGTATGGGTGGCATGGCCAAGGCAGCCCAGGAAAAAATGGCTGAAAATCCGTTTGGTCAAATGGAAGCTATTATAAATTCCATGACGAAAGGTGAACGTCGATATCCCGATGTGGTGAATGGCTCCAGGAAACGTCGTATTGCCGCGGGCTCAGGGACCCAGATCCAGGATGTCAATCGACTCCTGAAACAGCATAAACAGATGCAAAAAATGATGAAAAAGATGTCCAAAAAGGGTGGTATGGCGAACATGATGCGTGGCATGGACGGCATGATGAATAGGCCAGGTGGCGGATTCCCTGGATGAAACAGGTCACACAGACGTTGCGCACCGGTGTTGTAGAAGTACAGGACGTGCCGATCCCAAATCTTAAAGACAACTTTGTCCTGGTGAGAAATCACGTCTCTGTGATCAGCGCGGGTACTGAAAAATCCAAGATTGACCTGGGGAAAAAGAATCTTCTGCAAAAAGCCCAGGCGCGTCCTGATCTTGTCAGACAGGTGCTGGCCAAGCTGAGAACAGAAGGTATCGCCAAGACCCTGAGAACGGTGACTTCTCGGTTAGGCGAGGAAAATCCCCTGGGATACAGTTCCTGCGGAACGGTCATTGCTGCCGGAGGATTGGTCGAGGGAATCATGCCGGGTGATCGAGTCGCCTGCGCTGGGGCAGATTACGCCAACCATGCGGAGGTTGTTGCGGTCCCCAGGAATCTGATCGCCAAAGTACCTGATGCTGTTAGCGACGAACATGCAGCATTCGCGACGATAGGGTCGATTGCACTGCAGGGCGTTCGACTCGCCGAACCGAAGCTGGGTGAAACGTTTTTAGTCATTGGCCTGGGATTGGTTGGACAACTGGTGGTGCAATTGCTCAGAGCAAATGGATGCCATGTCATTGGTTCTGACCTGGATCCCGCCATGGTTAAGTTGTCAGAAACTTTTGGCGCCACAGGCTTGGCGAGCGCGTCCCTGTTGGAGGGGTGTCTGGGGTTGACCGAAGGCAAAGGGGTCGATGGTGTGTTGGTGTGTGCAGGAACCAGCAGTAATCAGCCTATCGAAGTCAGCGGTGAAGTGACCCGTGAGAAGGGCAGGGTGGTGGTGATTGGTGCTGTCCGCATGGATATTCCCCGGGAACACTATTTTCGCAAAGAGATCAGCCTGGTCATTTCACGTTCCTACGGCCCGGGGCGCTATGACAGTTCATATGAGGAATCCGGGCTTGATTACCCCTATGGGTATGTGCGGTTCACAGAACAGCGAAACATGGTGACTTTCCTCGGCCTGGTTGAGAAAAAATCGATAGATATTGACAGCCTGATAACTCATAGATTTCCTTTAGATGATGCGAGTTCAGCCTACTCGATGATAGCGGGCGACAGAATCGAGCCCTACCTGGGGATATTGCTTGAATATCAAAAACCAGTACCGGGCAATGAAACAAAAAGGGTGGCAGAATCCGTTGGTAAACCACTGGCAACGGGAAAGGTGGGTATCTCACTCTATGGTGCCGGAAACTATGCGACCGCTTCGCTGTTACCAGCATTGAATTCGTTGCAGCAGGTTGAATTTCGGGGTGTCAGCACTGCCAGTGGCAGAACCGCAAAAACCGTCAGCGACCGATTTGGTTTCCAGTTCGCGGCAGACGACCTGTCACAAATTCTCGCCGATAAATCTGATGTTGTGATGATAGCCAGCAGGCATGATTCTCATGCCAGCTCGGTGGTTGCGGCGATCGAGCTGGGCAAACGGGTTTATGTCGAAAAGCCACTGGCGCTCACACTGGAAGAGCTCGCAAACATACATCAAACGGTGACTAAAAAGAAAAGTGTCAACCTGATGGTCGGCTTCAACAGGCGGTTCGCACCTATGACCATTGCGCTGATGAATCACTTTCAGGATTGCCAAAGCCCGTTAGTCGTCAATCTGCGCGTTAACGCGGGTGCCCTGCCCGATGATCACTGGACCCTGGACCCTTTAATCGGTGGAGGTCGCCTGATCGGGGAAGGCTGCCATTTTCTTGATCTTGCCGGGGCAATCTGCGGCAGTAAAATAGCCAGCGTGTTCGCTGTGGCCACCAGTAAGCCTAACAAATCAGCCTTGTTGAATGACAATTTTTGTATTTGCGCGAGTTTCGGCAATGGCAGCGTCGCGAATATTACTTACACGGCAGACGGTTCGAAAGCGCTTTCAAAAGAACGAATTGAGGTCTTTGGTGGTGGAAGATCCGGCGTCATCGTCGATTTTCGCGAGTTAGTTTTGTACGAAAATGAAAAGAAGACGGTGCACAGGAAGAAGCTTTCCCAGGACAAAGGTCAGCAGGCGATGCTGGCTATCTGGTTGGATCAGCTAGCAGATGGTAACAATTGCATCAGTTACGAGGCGCTTATGAACACCAGTATTGCTGCCATTAAATCCATTGAGTCCCTGATCATCAATCAACCGATGCAGGTTGATATCAGCGCCCTTGACGTTGAATGATGACTAACGCCTTAGGGTGGAGGGCACCATCTTCAATAACGATTGAGCCAAAAATGGTTCTACTGGAAACCAACTTTCGTTAAGCTGACACATCCAGAACAAAAAAAGGCTTTGCATTTTCACCAGCACGCACCAATCATACCGACTTCGCTTCACCCACCTTGCTATCAGCCACTTTAGGTCGTAAGTGTGTGTGGAATATTCGGTGTTATCAATTGTGGTTCGGACCCTGAACGACTCATTCAAGCCGCAAAAACGCAGGCGCATCGGGGACCGGATGCATCCGGTCACTATCTTCGCAACGGCATTTTCCTCGCCCACCAGCGACTGTCAATTCTCGACCTGAACAGCCGCAGTGACCAGCCGTTTGCCAAAGGTGGTCTGGTTATCGTCTTCAACGGGGAGATTTACAACTTTCGGGAAATTCGGCAGGAACTCAAACGCCATTGTGATTTTATCACCGATTCCGACACCGAAGTGGTGCTCGAAGCGTGGCGAAAATGGGGCCCGGACTCACTGCAAAAACTGCGCGGGATGTTTGCCTTTTCAATCCATGATGAAGCAAGCGGCCAAACCTGGCTGGTGCGGGACCCGTTTGGTATCAAACCATTGTTTTACTATCCGCTATCGGGTGCTGGCGTTGCGTTTGCGTCGGAGCTAAAGACGCTGGAAGCCGCTTTTCGACCCCAGTTCAGTTTGAATCTGGAAGCCATGACGGCATCGTTACTCTATGCCTTTATTCCAGAGAACCTCTGCATCTGGAATGAGGTTAAAAAATTGCCACCGGGCTACTGTCTTAAGATTGATGCCAACCATCAAATTTCGAGTTACCCCTTTTATCATCCTGATCAGTTAGTCGCGCCGGAACAGCCTTCGATCACCTCTGAAATCGAAGCCGTCGCGTCACTGGAACAAGTCCTGCTGGAATCGGTGAAGTCCCATTTGGTTGCCGACGTTCCAGTATCTGCATTTCTCAGTGGCGGGCTCGATTCCAGCCTGTTGGTTGCCATGGCTCGTTCCGAACTGGAAACCCTGGATTGCTACACCATTGAGTTTAGTGAACAGGCCAGGAAAGCCGAAGCCATGACGGACGATGCACACTATGCGAAACAGGTCGCTAAGCACCTGAAGGTAAACCTGGACACTATTCAGGTCGAGCCAGACCTGGCCAGCCTACTACCAATAATCGTTCACCATCTGGATGAGCCTATTGGTGATTCCGCGGCGATCAGCACACTGTTAATCTGCGAATCCGCCAGGGAACAAGGGGTAAAGGTGTTGCTGTCAGGCATGGGAGCCGACGAGCTGTTTGGCGGTTATCGCAAACATGCGGCGACACTTATTGCGCAACGGTACAAACAAATCCCGGCTCTACTTCGAGCACCCGTGAAACCGCTGCTCGACATGCTGCCGGTCAGTGTTGCTGGCCGCGGTTTAATCCCTGTGAGGTGGGCAAAACGGTTCTTAGGTTTTGCAGAATTACCTGTAGCGGATTCGTTTTTTCGCAGCTACACCTATTATGATCGTGACACGCTGGCAGACCTCTCTCCCAACAGCGAACGGCACTTCGACAGCATCCTAAAAAACCATCACGACATTTTTAATACCGACCATCATCGTCCCTTACTCGACAGAATGTGCTACACCGATATGCAATTGTTTATGGTCTCGTTAAACCAAACCTACACGGATAGGGCCAGTATGGCTGCATCGACCGAAGTACGGGTGCCGTTTATCGATAAAAAGGTCGTCGAGTTGTCCTTTCGCATCGCATCAGAATTGAAGATCAAAGGTAACCAAAGTAAGTATGTACTGAAAAAAGTGGCAGAAAAGTGGCTACCCAGGGAAATCGTCTATCGCCCAAAGTCATCGTTCACCTTACCATTGCGATCATGGATGAGTACCCAGCTCACGGACATGGTTGATGACTACGTGTTATCTGACAATGGGCTGGCCGGTCGGCCCTGGTTTAACAAACAGGCATTAACCGACATGGTTGAGCGGGACCGAAAGGGACGCAATGATAACGCTCAACCCATCTGGCACCTGCTAACACTCGAACAGTGGTTCAGAAACCATGATCTTTAATAGAAGGATATCTAAAGGCAGCATATCTAAAAGCATGAGATCAAATCCAAATTGAGCAACAAAGAACGAGATATCCAGG
Organism: Gammaproteobacteria bacterium; assembly: GCA_012960755.1. Next base: position 260,512 of record DUAT01000072.1, on the reverse strand, counting down.
ACTTCTGGCAAGAAAACCCCGTCGGTGAAAACCTGACGGGGAAAAACGAAGACTGGGTTGAACATTTCAAGCTGTACGATGCGTTTCGGTACCGCACCGAGGGACACATACTGGGCGAGCTCGACAAGATTGATTTCCAGGACAAGACCGTGTTGGAAATCGGTATTGGCCAGGCGGCGGATAGTATTCAAATCGCTCAACGCGGTGCAACATGGAGTGGTCTGGATCTGACAGAAGCCGCGGTGAAGCGGGCCAACATCCGCTTTGAACTTGCCAACCAGACTTACGGCGAAGCTAAACAAGGCAGTGCGACGACAATTCCCTGGCCAGACAATTCCTTCAACATTGTCTACTCTCACGGCGTATTGCATCACATTCCACAAGTCAAAGATGTCAGCAAGGAGATTAGCCGGGTGTTGGAGCCTGATGGCAAATTGATCTTAATGGTGTATCACAAAGGTTCGCTGAATTACTACCTGAGTATTGGATTTATCCGGCGGGTGGGTCTGGCCTTCGTGCTGCTGTTAGATTCTCTAGGGCTGTTTAAGGCAGGCAAGGAGTCTGTGATTGGGATTCACATTGCGAATGCCAGGAATATGGGGGTGTGGAATTACATGAATATGGAAACGTTTATTCATCACAATACTGACGGGCCCGAGAATCCATATTCAAAGGTCTACAACATTGATGACATACATCAGGACTTCGAGGAATTTGAAATCGAGCAATCGGGCGTACACTTCGTTAATGTGCGGCATTTTCCGGGATTAAGGTTACTGCCGTCCTTCGCCTTCTTGTTTCTGGAAAAGAGATTTGGCTGGCATCTCTGGGGGTTCCTGAGGAATAAAAAGTCACCATCCTGAAACCGAACCAGGGCGTAGATTCCACGATCCTCAAGGCGGCGAATGGCTTTCTTCCACCAGCCTGCTCAGCACACGGCAAAGACTAGTCTCAAATTTCTCCACCGTATAGTTTTGAAGGTACCTGGATCGGCTGGCCTTCTTCATCCGTTGAACTTCTTCGGGCATTTCCAGAAAATACTCCAGCTTCCTCGCTAATACCTCCGGATCTGGGTCATCCATCACAATCCCGCTGACCCCATCATCTACTATCTCGGCGATGGCACCGACGTTGGTTGATATGACGGCCATCCCCGTCGCCATGGCTTCCAGAATCGACAAAGGAAAGCACTCATTGCGGCTCGGCAGGACAAATACATCACCGCTGGCCAACAATTGTTGCTTTTCCGCACCGTACAAAGGTCCGAGAAAGTGAATCAGGTCCTTCACGTTGGCGTGAGGCATCCGCATGAGTTGCTCTTCAAACAATCGGGTCTGAAAATCACCGGCGAGAAACACTTCATACTGCCCATCAAAATGCGAGTCGATCCTGTTAACCGCTTCAACCAGTACGCCCGCGCCTTTATCAGGCACCAGATTGGAAAGGTAGATGATATTCAGTTTTTGATTCTTCTCACCCGGAATATTTTCTACAGATAGGTCCGGCACACCGTTGTTCACGGCAGTAATACTCTTTTCTACATCGCGAACGCCATCCAGATCAGAAAATAGTTGTTCAGACAAGTGAATAACATCCACCTGTTTGAATACTAACTGGTAAAAATGTTTCAGGTACTTACTGATCCTCGATATACCCTGGCCGTGCATGTGGAAAACCAACCTGGCACCTTGCAGCTTTAACAGCAATACAATCAGCGAATCCTTGAAAAAAGCAAAGCCAACAGGGCTCAGGGTGATGTAAACCAGGTCTGGGTTTTTCAGCCGGTATATTTTGTAGACTCGTTTGAGTAAACTACCTACGGTGAGGATTTTCGCTAACGAGAAGCGACCGATATCGCTGATCTTTTTCGCCGTGCTGATATCATAAAAGGTTGCGTCAAAAGTCTGGCTGATTAACTGACTTTCTGCAATCGTCTGATTTACCATGGAAGCCCCGTGCACCGGGGGCGGCAGTTGGAACAAGAACAGTATGCGGCGTTTTGGTTTCATAGCTTTTGCGGCGTTTCGTTTCATGCTTTCCATTTTAAGAACAGAGCATAAGTGACAACTGTATTTATCACAAACATCCCTGCGCCCTACCGTGAAAGGCTTCATGAGCTTGTTGGGCTAAGCGTCGACAACTACCGTGTCATCTATTGCGCATCAATCGAACAAAATCGCGACTGGGAATTTACCCTGGGTGACTATCAACATCAGTTCCTGAGATCGCGCACGCTGGTGTGGAAAGGTCGCACGATCTATCTGGATTCAAACGTCATCGCCGTATTAAACGACTTAAAACCCAGCGTCGTCATCAATGGCGGATTTTCTTTACCCGGGATTCAAAGTTTCTTCTGGGCAAAATGGCATGGGAAAAAGTTCGTCAGTTTTTCCGACGCTACCACCGATTCTGAACAGGATTTAACATTCGCGCATCGACTGGTCAGGAAAATGATCTATGGTTTTTCCGATGCCTTTATCGGTGCTAGCCAAAAAACCTTGCTGCTGTTCAAAAGCTATGGGGCAACGAGTAAGAATTCTTTCCAATCCTGCCTGTGTATAGACAACAGTCGCTTCTCGGCTTGCCATAAACCCCAGGTAGAAAGAGACTATGACATCATGTTGTCTGGCCAATTCAGTGCAAGGAAAATGATCAATTTCTCCGCCGAGGTGATTCTAGAAATTCATAGGCGGAACCCAGGTATCAAGATACTGTTGATCGGCGATGGACCGGACAGGGCCTACATGGTTGAAAAGCTATCTACCAACAAAGTTGATTTTCACTATGCAGGGTTTGTCACTCAGGATGCACTACCCGAGTATTATGGGAATGCAAAACTATTGTTTTTTCCTTCCTTGAACGATCCCTGGGGTGTGGTCGCCAACGAGGCCTGTGCTGCTGGTACCCCAATAATGACCGTATCAGGAGTAGGCGCAGCGAATGAACTGGTCATCCACAACGAGAATGGACTGGTACTACCGCTGAATGCCGAAACCTGGACGAAAGAAGCCTTGGGTATTTTAGATGACCAGTTGCGGTGGGAGCGCATGTCTACGAGCGCGAGCGAATCGGTTCAGCGTTACAACTACACCAGCGCTTCTAACGGTTTCATCGATGCGGCACATTCAGTTGAATCATCTTGATGACCGCGCAGAGGTGTGTAAATGGTTAGTCAAATCTCCGGGCTCTATTCGTATTGAAACCTAATGCTGCCTACCTGCAACTTGCGATATCCAACATCAATCGGGTGCAAGGTCTTGCCATTACCGCATTAATCTATCGCCTGTACGATTTGGCGATGATCGGGCACTACTTCTTTATATTGAGCATCTATGGCGTACTGACATCCATGCTGCAATTTGGCTCCGCCAGGACCCTGGCTAAATACCATATCGAAAACGATTCGTCAGGCACCACACAGATTCTGAAAACCAGGCTGCTGTTATCGATCGTGGCGGTGACAATATTCCTAATCGCATCAATTTCTGAAAACAATCCACTGAGTCTGGTTTGAAATGCTGTTGCTGGCACTGTGTTTGCCAATGTCAGCGCTTTTATTTGATTTCGCCTTAATGTCTGCGCATCGTTTTATGGCACTTGGAATCATCCACGCACTAGCCCAGTTATCCCTGCTTACAATCCTGGCACTCGCCTACATCAACAGCACTTTCTTTGGACCTTTTGTTGGCAAACAGGGCTCGCCAACCATTGTGCTACACCAGTTAATCCCTACCATGGTGTTGTTTTTTGCCATCGGTATTTATATGCAGCGGACCGACCCTGGCCACTTGAACCCGCTAAACACCTTAAAATCACTGGCTCACTCGCAAGCCGTTAATTTCAAGTATTTTGTCGACAATCGACTGTTAATCTTCACGACACTGTTCATAGCTGCCATCAGTTTTGTTGACTATCTGGTAGGATACATTTATCTGGACGCCGAAGGTCTTGGCGTATGGGGCGGATTGTTGCGTCTAGCCTCATTTGCTTTTGGTTTGATGGTGGCTCTGAACACTGTCTTTTTCGCCTATGGACAAAAAGAAAAAGGTTCCACTGGTAAGACGAAAAAAAGAATCCTCAGAACCGTAAACCTGGCGACCATCGTGTTCCTGTTAGTCATTGCCTATCCCTACCTGCGTTGGGTGATGAACATGGACGATCCCCTGTTATATGGCCCGGCTGTAATTTTGGTTATTATGGGTGTTGCAGTAATGCCAGTGTTTTTTCTGGCCTCGAGTACCATAGAAGAACACAACCAGCCGGTCGATTTTTGGAGACTCAGATACATCAGTACCAGCTTGATTATTTATTGCATCTGCCTGATGTTACTGATGACAGTACCCATGATTCTAACGGATACTGCAACCCACTTAACATGGGCTTGCCTCATGTTCCTGGTCAAGTGGCTGGCTGCTGATCACAATTTCACTCTGGATGTTTAATGCAAAACCTGGCTCTGTCTGAAGGACTGTTAAAGCACGCGACCATACATGGCGTTCGACTGTCTGATTTCAGTATCGAATTTTCCGACACGGTCTCTTTCCTGACACTCACGGAAACGCATCGCCAGGTGCGTATTGAGCTTATCGATACAGTAGATAGACCTGAAAGCAGTGTCGCAAACTACGGTGTTTCACTCGCCGAAGGGGATTTCTCACTCTCAGTGGAGACCCGTTTTGTGAGTGAGAATTCATCAATCGTCATCAATGCCTCCTTGGAGGCACTGGAAGATACCCAAATCCAGGACTTTGTTATCCGAATGAAATTCTCCAAGGAAAACATCGCATCTGCCTCCATAAAAGGGACGCAATACCAGCATCGGGATTCAGAGATTTATCGCCAGTTCAAAACCCGTGAAGCTTCACTGACGACCAAAGAAAACCATTGCATCCTGATCACGCGAACCGCTGCGTCATTTGGAGAAGATACCGAGGCACACATGTATATCCGGGATTCAGGTGACTTCTGGATCGTCCATGCCCGGCTGTTCCCGACCAGGGATTGTAAAAACAACTGGCTGAGATGGATTAACCGTTTTTTCTGGCTGGCATTCTCCCCCCAGGTATCCAACGCAGTGAAGTCCGTTGGCATCTTGCAGAAATTCCTTTGGTACAGGACAGAAAGACGCGGAAAGAAAAGCATGCAACTACAGTTAATCGGCTTGATACCGCTTAAAAAAGGCCAGGTAATCAGCCAGCAAGTTCAGTTATCATTCTGATATGAGCACTGAGATCACCAACAACTCAAAGAGGAGGACAAGCACCAGACTGAACTTGGAACGACTTTCAAATAAGATCAGCACTAAGCTGGTAGCCGAATTCCTGCCTCAACAACAATTCGTGAAGCGCGAATTCTATGGTAAGGCGTTCCTGCTTGCGTTGCTGAGTTTCGATAAATCGAGTGATGCAGACACCAGAACCAGCCTCATAAACGCCATCAGCGCCGAAGAGAAAACAAGCAGCTACCATTTTGAATTTAACCGCTATGCTCTCTTGCACCATCATAATTACGAAGCGGTGAATCAAATACTAGGGACTCCGGCTTACACCGGCACACGCGTTGCCAACTGGACCCTGCTGCGGGCAGCTTGTCGATTGTCTGGAAGCCGGGTTCAACGCTTCATCGCCCTGCTCGAGTTATTGTGGGTACGGGTCTACTTCAGTGTTTCGCACACAATTGAAGACCAGCGGTCTGTTTATACGAGCCAGTACAACTTTTTTTCACTGGCGCTGATTCACGAAATACAGCAATCGGGGCCAAGATTGTGGTCCTCGCAGTGGCTTCGCCAGGCTGTTACACAGTGTATTGATCAAATCGGACCCGGTGGCGTCACGAATCTACTTGGGCGTGGTTCACTTCAATCCTTTGGATACAGTTCACTGATTTACCTGCTCTCTTTTTATGGCGCGTCGGCACGTTATGGCGCGTCGGCACGTTATGGCGCGTCGGCACACGCAAGTGCATTTGTTTACGAGTTGATCGACGATCTGGTCGCAGTACTCGAGCGAGAGCAGGCAAAGCACCAGGCGCTACCGCTGGTACTGTATAAGCAAACTCCCGAAGCGCGTGATTATACCGGTGCGCCTGATCTGACCAATGAACAATTTCTGGGTTGGTACAGTTACAACAATGCACCGGATTACGAGGCGTTTACCGCATTACTGCTTTACAGGGCGGCGCAAAATCTTCAGCGACCCGAGTCTTCGGCTGCCTGGGTTCGGGAAAATCACGCAGACCGTAAATTCGTTAAGGTCGCCAACAATATTTTTGCCTATCGCTCCGACCGCTATATGTTGAACTGTGGACTCTCCACAGACTGGAAATCCCTCGTGTTCTACAGCCCCATTCTCGCCACAGAAGACGATCTTATTCTACCGCCAACCACCGGAGAGCAAACCAGTGTCAGTTTGAATAACGATTACGACGCTTTTTTCCCAATAGTAGTCCCAGAAACCCAAACACCTCGCCAGATACAAACGACCCGGCTGAGGGATAATGCTTTGGACATTGGTCTCCACTATGATTCTTCCTTCTCGGTGACACGCCGCTATATTTGTAAACCCGAACAGGTTGTCATCTTAGAACTGATAAAGAATCGTGGTGAAAGCACCATTACCAGCGAGTGCATGAGACTGCAATGCTCGCAACGCCATATCGACAAGATCGACATCACGAGTCGAGGCTCTGAAACGCTGACCGAAAGACAAAAACATTATTCGACCGTAGGCGCTGACTGTGCGCTCAGTTGCAGCATACAGATCCCACCGAAGTCGTCGATGATATTGAGAGCCGTAGTCAGCCTATGACCCCCATCGCTGCCAAACATTCAGTGATTATCACTGTTTACAACTCAGAAAGTACCATTGGGCTGGTGCTCGAGCAGCTGAAGGCCATCACAGGCGCTGAGACAGAAGTCATTATCGTTGACGACGGCTCGACCGACAACACGGTGAAGGAGATCGAAAACTTTAAACTGGACTCAGTAAACCTGATAAGCCCTGGGAAAATCGGCCGGGCGAAAGCCCTCAACCTGGCACTACATCATTCAACCGGTGAGACGATATTTATCAATGATGCGGACGATGTGAGCACGCCTGCCAGGTTTCAGGCATCAGTTGAGATGCTAAAGGAATGTGAAGTCGTGTTTGGGCATGCAAATCTTGTCACAGATGTTTCCCAATATTCCGTGCAACAATTAAATGACCAAACCGAAGACTCAACCGATAGCTCGACTGAAACGGTCACCGCTGCGTTACTGTACAAAACCAATCCGCTGACCCACTCGACAATGGCAATTAAGCGCGACCTCCTGCTTCGATTAGGCGGTTATGACGAGTCGCTGGATGTGTGCGTTGATCTGGATCTGTATTTCCGCGCGTTGGTGGCGGGGAGCGTGATGCGGTGCAGCGGCACGACCTTTATCTCAAGGACTTCCGGCTCGACACGAAAGTTCGCCTCGTTTCCCTCCGAGCGGTATTTTGATACCCTGCTGTCCGTTCGAAGCAAATATCGGAACAAACTTAAGCCGCCCCTGCGCAGGTATGCCTACGATCTCAGGTTGGTTTTTCAGAAGTTTCTGGCGAAGCGTTAGAATTGAACTCGACCTCAACCTTTCTTCGCAGCACTCTTCATCGCAACAATCGAAACCGCCACCGGCCGAAACTTATGCCACACACTCGTGGCATGGTAACGATAATTAACAAGAGTCAGCCGCGATAACAGGTCATCCAACAAAACAACCGCCCGATTGTTGTAAACCCCGCCAGTAAAGAATGGTTTTAGTCGTTCCAACAAAGGAAACGAACAAACCTTCAACGAACGCGTCGTGAATCCTGCCCTATCCATCATGTTCTGAAACAATAATAGCGGCAATCCCCTCTCATTCCTTGTCAAACCCAGCCTCGGCGCTCGCCAATCCCCCATGGAAATAATCGGCTCCCTGATCAGGATTGTGCCACCGGGTTTCAATACGCGGAACAATTCTGAGACGACAAAACTGACGTTGGGAATATGATGCAGACACGAGAAGCACACAATGAGATCAAAGGTATCATCTTCAAAGCCAAGCACCCCTGAATTGACAGCTTTTTCATAAGCAATATCAACACCCCACCTAACAGTATCACTATGCCCATCAGATGGATCGACAATGGTGATTTTTCCGCACCGTGCGGCGATTGGCTCAAACTCATCACCATTACCGCTCCCGAGGCCCATGACAACGGGGAAGTCTCCATCGGGCAGATGCTTGAATAAGTAGTGCGCGTTTAGCGCATGGTTCCCGTATGCTTTTCTTTCCTCGGCATTTCCATACAATCCGAAGTAGCCTTCAACCTCCTGCTCAAACCATTGTTCAATTTCATCATGGCTGAAGGTATCGCCGATCAATTCATGACCGTTGAAGTACAAAGCAATCTCGTCTACACGAGCCATCTAACGCCGGATCCTTGATTTCATATTAGTCTATTTCTTTTTCGAGCACGTTGAATGTATTTCAACCAGCTCCGATATGGCCAATCTCACGACTTCTCTATGGTTTTATAGTTTAGTAGCCCCATAGTGACGGTTCAAGTGTCCCATGTTCCCCACTGCGTTACACATACTCGCCCATGCCAAAAAACGCGGACGTCTTTGCCGAATCTTTTTAGAGTAGCGATCACTGTTGTCCCGTCAACTTTCACAGCAGCGCGATCTGGTAAATATTGATCGACCTGTCGTGAGGAGGGTCACCCCTTAGAAAAGTCATTAGGTCACGCCTACGCTGGCACGTCGCTTCCACGTGGGTGGTGACGGGTGTGAACTCAATGGAAAGGTAATTTTGCTGACTGTTACGATAAACTCTGTAAGTCGGTATGATTGGTAAGTTCTTGCTAAGAATTTCAAAAATGAAACCTTTTATACGGCTGATGAGTAAGCAGTTTAACTAATGTTGGTTTGCAGTAGAACCATCAATCCACCTGACAGCAGTTTTTGGGAGCTTAATGGAGAAACAGATTACGCAGATTGCACTTGCTCTGCGCACATCAATGGCGAGGGAAAATTACGCCGGTTTTGATCCATTCGATGGACTCAACAGTAAGTTATTCAGGGCGACCGGGTTAAACCACTTCTATCTGACCCGACTGGCCTGGCAGCAATTTTGTAAAAGATCGCCAGTGAACGTTCGACCTATATCACTTGTGGGTAAAACCCGCAATCCAAAGGGGGTAGCGCTAACAGTACTCGGGATGATAGAAGAGGTCAGGCGTACGAAGAGTAACGATCTTGTTGATGAAATCATCAATCTTTGTGATTGGTTGGCTGATCAAAGATGCGATCGCATAAAGTGGACGTACAGTTGCTGGGGCTACAATTTTGATTGGCAATCGAGGGCGTTCTTCGTTCAAAAAGGAACGCCCAATCTGATTACAACCTGCTATGTTGCGCGGGCACTTTTTAATAGTGGCGAACTGCTGGGAAAAGACGGGTATCGAAACATTGCCATTGAAGCAGGTCACTTTATTCACCGTCATCTGCAGGTTTCCAGGTATGGCAGCCAGTTTTATGCCTACATTCCCGACGATGAAACGTTTGTACACAACGCCAATCTTTGGGGTGCGGCGTGGGTCGGGTTGGCTGGTAGCGAGTTGAATGATTCAACACTGGTGGATTCGGCGATAATAAATGCCAGGACTTCAGTTGCGGAACAATCCGATAGTGGTGCCTGGAGTTACGGTCAAATGCCCCACCATCAGTTCGTGGATGGATTTCACACCGGCTTTAATCTCGAAGCCCTGAACCTGCTAAGAAAATCTGTGGCTACCGATGAATTTGACGACAACATCAATGTAGGAATGAAATATTATCGAGAGAATTTTTTCCTGGAAGACGGCACAGCGAAATACTACCAGGACAGGGTCTACCCGCTGGACATGCACAGCTTTTCGCAAGGCATTATAACGTTGCTGAACATCGCCGACATGCGATCCGATCTGGCACTGGCGAAAAAAATCGCTGGTCGGGCTATCGAGAGTCTCTACTCAACAGAAGACATGAAGTTTATCTACCAGAGAGGCAGATGGTTGAAAAATCGAATTGACTATATTCGATGGACCCAATCCTGGGCTTACCTTAGTTTTATGTTGTTAGCCAGATGTATTGATGAGGAAGAGGTGTGAAGCGAATTCACTTTCTCGATTGCGCCATGGATGTCGCAACGATGGATGAGACCGTCAGCTTCATCGCAGATCGGGTGGAGCAGGGGACGTATACGCAGCACTCGGTGGTTAATGTTGCGAAACTGGTCAATATACAAAGTGATGCCTATCTAAAACGCTCAGTGACTGAGTGTGATGTGATTAACATCGATGGTATGGGTGTGGTTTTCGGCGCCAGAATGCTCGGTTATGACATACCTGAGCGGGTGTCCGGCATTGACCTGTTCGAACAGCTATTGAAACTGTGTTCTGACCGGGGTTATCGGATTTTCCTGCTCGGCGCGACCCCGTCGGTTTTGGTCCAGACAACTTTTCGAATTCTTAAAATGTACCCGGACATACTCATTGGCGGCAGCCACCATGGTTACTTCTGGGATGATGAAAAATCAGTCGTCGACCAGATTCGTGCTTCTGGCGCGAGATTTCTCTTTGTCGCAATGAGTTCACCCCAAAAAGAGAACTTTATCAGCAAGTGGAGCCGGAAAATGGGAATCGACTTTGTGATGGGCGTCGGTGGCACCTTCGATGTATTCTCCGGCAAAGTTCGTCGCGCGCCACGCTGGATGCAGATACTGGGTTTGGAATGGTTATTCCGAGTATTTCAGGAACCCCGGAGAATGTGGAAGCGCTATCTTAAAACAAACGCGATTTTCTTTGGTTTGCTCATTCGGGAGAAGTTCAGAATGCTGGTGAATAAGTAAATCACTGCATTTCAGGCCGAAATCCAAGTAGTATCACCTGGCTGGGGCGGTTGTGCTTTCAAAGGGTTTTAATATACCACCCTTTCTGTGTACAATAGCGGCCCTTTCGGCAGCCGATACGCTAGCTAAAACGAATTTTTTAAAGGAAATCAAAGACATGGTAATCATTCGGTTATCCAGAGGTGGCAGTAAGAAGCGGCCTTTTTATCATATTACTGTGGCGGACAGTCGAGTATCTCGTGATGGTCGATTTATAGAGCGTATTGGGTTCTTTAACCCGATTGCCCGCGGTGCTGAAGAAAATTCCCGGGTTGATCTCGAACGATTCGATCATTGGGTTAAACAGGGCGCACAGTCGAGTGATCGAGTAAATAAGATCGTCAGGCAATACAGAAAGGCGACGACACAGGAAGTTGCCGCTTAAGTCGTTTTGTTCGCGCCAGTTAGCGTTAGATAAGTGCTACTTGTCGGTAAGATCAATGCTGCCTATGGCATCAAAGGGTGGGTCAAGGTCTATTCATACACCTCACCGGTCGAACAGATACTGGAATACGCCCCCTGGACGATCAGGAAGAAGGGCTCTAAACAAGATTTGAAGCTCAGGCAGGGTAAGGTACACGGTAAGGGAATTGTCGTGTTACCGGAAGGGTTTGAGGATCGTAACCAGGCAGAATCACTGATTGGTTACGAAATCTGGATCGAAAAAGAACAACTGCCGGACCTCGAGCAGGGTGAGTTTTTCTGGATTCAATTGGAAGGTTTGGCGGTTTACAACGAAGCGTCTGAATTGCTTGGCAAGGTCAGTAGTGTGCTGGAAACCGGAGCCAATGATGTACTGGTCGTCGCGGCAACAGACAAGAGTATCGATGACAGGGAACGACTTATTCCCTATGTCGAGGACAAGGTCATTCTAGAGGTTGATCTTGAACAGGGTAAAATGCTGGTCGCCTGGGACGCCGATTTCTAAGGAACCTCTGATTGAGATGCGGCATACCGAACTTAATCAGGTTCCCTGGCAGCCTGTTAGGGCAGGTTTTTTGAAAGGAAAGCCATATGTGGATTGGTGTTGTGACGCTCTTCCCGGAGATGTTTCAGGCGATCACAGCATTCGGCATTACCCGAAGAGCAGTTGAGTCGGGGATAGTAAGACTGGATTTTTGGAATCCGAGAGATTTTACCACCGATAAACACTCGACGGTGGATGATAAGCCTTATGGCGGTGGCCCGGGCATGTTGATGAAAGTGGGTCCCTTGAAGGCTGCTATTCAATCAGCAAAAGAGCAAGCGGGTGAAGGCTGCCGGGTGATTTATCTTTCACCCCAGGGTAAAAAAGTTGATCAGCAGAAGCTGGCTGAATTGGGGTCCAGGAAAGAGATTATCCTGGTAGCAGGAAGATACGAAGGTATCGATGAGCGTCTGATCGAAACAGAGATCGACGAAGAATATTCCATTGGTGACTACGTGTTGTCCGGTGGTGAACTGCCCGCCATGGTTTTGATTGATGGCATGACCCGGTTACAACCCGGTGCGGTGGGTGATGCGGAATCGGTTGCCAGCGATTCATTTGTGAGTGGTTTGCTGGATTACCCGCACTACACAAGGCCGGATACGGTCGATGGTGTTAAAGTGCCAGATGTACTGTTGTCGGGTAATCATGAAGCGATTAGTCATTGGCGTTTAAAGCAGTCTCTGGGGCGAACCTTTTTAAGGCGTCCGGATTTGCTCGACAGCCTTGAATTGAATGAGGCGGAACAGAATTTACTGAATGAGTATCTTGAAGATCTCAAACAGATACGTGAACTTGAGGATTGAACGATGAAAAACAAAATATTTGCTGATATTGAGAATGCACAGCTTAAGCAGGATGTGCCTGACTTCGGTTCCGGTGACACACTTGTGGTGCAGGTAAAAGTAAAGGAAGGTACGCGTGAAAGACTGCAGGCCTTCGAGGGCGTTGTTATCGGCAAGCGTAATAGAGGGATTAATTCCGCCTTTACTGTGCGTAAAATCTCCCATGGCGTCGGTGTAGAGAGATCATTCCAGACTCACAGTCCGATCATCGATTCCATCACGGTCAAGCGCCGGGGTGATGTGCGACAGGCAAAGCTCTACTATCTACGGGAACTCAGTGGTCGAGCGGCTCGCATTAAGGAAAAACTCGCCAAGTAAGTATATTGCAGAAAAACCAGACGCCGTGATTATTCGCGGCGTTTTGCGTTCTGCTTGCCAGGAGCAAGAACTGGCTTTGATACTCGCATGATCTTGGTTAACTCACGTGTTTTTGAAGATTTAGGATTGGCTGGGCGGGTGTACGCTTGCCGCAGACTCGGCGTCCCCGACTCAAGGCCAGGACAGCCGAAAGTCAGGCCCATGGATGTGGTGCGGGCGCCGAGCCTCATGCGGTGTGGAAAGCGTACACCCGCCCAGCCAATCCGGACAGACTATAATCGCGTTGTACTTGCCAGCGTCTTATTTACTGTTTTTGTCTGAAGTTTGTTTGCGTTAAGCTAAACATGACCCTGTCACCGAATATCCGCCTTAGAATGTCTACCTTGTTCGAAGAATCGACAAATGAACAGATAATCGAAAAATTTCTCGATGCTCTCTGGCTCGAAAAAGGCCTGAGTCAGAATACACTGGAATCCTATCGTCGGGACCTCGAGGCATTTAACCACTGGTTAAGCAAAAGGGACCTGATCGCCGTCAAACGTCAGCACCTGACGCAGTACCTCGCGGACCGTATGGGTCGTGGAATCAAAGCGCGTTCCACTGCGCGTGCCCTGTCATGCTTGCGAGGTCTGTACAGGTACCTGTTACGGGAAAACGTGATCAGCGAAGATCCCACGTTGAAGATTGAGAATCCAAAACTTGGACGACCTTTGCCCGACAGCCTGACAGAAACAGATATCGAAGCACTGCTCAGATCGCCGGATGTAGCCACAACCATTGGATTAAGAGATCGGACCATGCTTGAGGTTTTGTATGCAAGCGGATTACGCGTCACGGAATTGGTGACCCTGAAGCTAACGGATATTAACCTTCGGCAGGGTGTGGTACGTGTAATGGGAAAGGGTAATAAGGAGCGTCTTGTCCCGTTAGGCGAAGAGGCTATCGCCTGGATTCAAAAATACCTGTTGGAAGCGAGGCAGGAACTGCTGAAGAAAAATCTCCAGCAGGATATTGTCTTCCCGAGTACACAGGCAAAACCCATGACTCGCCAGACGTTCTGGCATCGAATCAGGCTCCACGCACAGACCGCTGGCATCGTAAAAAAGCTCTCTCCCCATACACTTCGGCATGCATTTGCCACTCATCTGTTGAATCACGGTGCAGACCTGCGGGTTGTTCAGATGCTATTGGGGCATAGTGACCTGTCCACAACTCAGATATACACCCATGTGGCTCAGCAGAGATTGAAACAGCTTCATCAGACCCATCACCCGCGAGGCTAACCCCTTTTCACTCAAAATAGTGACGTTTGTCAACTGTTCGTCACAAAAAGCGGCGAGCCTGTGATCTAATAGGCGCCTGTGGAACCATTAATGTTTACAATCGGTCTGATTCACTAGGAGGCTGACTGAGAATAGAAACCGTAGCCAGCCCAAATTAGATTTACCACAGTAGGTTCTCTATTCTCGGTCAGCCTCCTGGGGATTGATTCAAAAACTTCATTGATGCAAAGTGCATCGAAACAAGCTCTCAAGGTCTGTTATGAGAAAAACACTAATATTCGTGATCCTGCTGGTCATTGGGTTACCGGGCTTTGCCAAGCCAGAGAAACAATCGGAAGAGGAAATCATCAATACCATTCGAGCTCGCCTCTCAACCGCGCGACCGGATCTACCGATTCCCGACATTTTTCCAAGTCAGTTAGAAGGGTTTTATTATGTGAGCCTGCTGGGTGGGCAGACGCTGTATATCTCCAGCGACGGCAAGTACCTGTTCGCAGGTGATTTGTATGAAATATTGGAAGTCGGACTGGTTAACCTGACTGAAACCGGCCGTTCAGTTCAGCGTAAACGCCTGCTGGATGCTCTGGATGAGTCCGAGATGTTGGTCTTTGCACCACCAAAAGAGATGATAAAGGCCACGGTTACCGTGTTTACCGACATTGATTGCACCTACTGCCGTAAGTTGCATAGGGAAGTCCCTGAGCTCAATCGCCTGGGAATTGCAGTTCGCTATCTGGCGTACCCCCGAGCGGGTACCAGTTCCGAGTCTTACAACAAATTTGTTTCCGCCTGGTGTGCAGACAATCCCAAAGCTGCCCTGACGAAAGCCAAGAACAACCAGCCGATAGAAGAAAAAACCTGTGACAATCCGGTCGCCGCACAATATAAGCTGGGCTCAACCATGGGCGTTAATTCTACTCCCTCGCTGGTCTATGAAGATGGGAGCATGGACCCCGGCTATATGCCAGCGGCCAAATTAGCCGAGAGGCTCGGAATACTGTGATTCGGGTTCTCTAAACCCGTACAATTCCTGGAGTTTTTACTCTGACCCCTCCTGTTTCTTGCCTGATCTCCAGTCTGGTTTTAGCATAGATTGACGAATAACCGTTTTAACGAAAAAAATGAGAAACCCAAGTGCCAACTATAGAAGATTTTCCTCGCATCAAAAGGCTGCCTCCTTACATCTTCAGTGTTACCGATGCATTGAAGAAAGAGGCGAGGGAACGCGGCGAAGATGTGATTGACTTCGGCATGGGCAACCCGGACCAGGCCACACCCCGGCATATTGTCGACAAGTTGATCGAAACAGTGCAACGCAGTGATACACACAGGTATTCCCAGTCAAAGGGTATTCCCAGACTGCGCCGGGCAATATGTAACTGGTACAAAGATCGCTTTGATGTGGACCTGGATCCTGAATCAGAAGCCATCGTAACGCTCGGCTCAAAGGAAGGCATTGCACACCTGGCCATGGCAGTACTGGGGCCGGGTGACACTGTACTGGTGCCTAATCCATCCTACCCGGTACATCCTTACGGATTTGTTATTGCTGATGCAGAAGTTCGACATGTGCCGATTTCACCGGAGGGTGATTTTTTCGGTGAACTGGAACGGGCGATCATCAACACCTGGCCTAAACCCAAGGCGCTGGTCATTAACTTTCCGAGTAATCCAACCACTCAGTGTGTGGAACTGGATTTTTTTGAAAAAGTGATTCAAATTGCCAAAGAGCACGATATCTGGGTGGTTCAGGATCTGGCCTATGCCGATATTGTGTTTGATGGTTACAAGGTGCCGTCTATTCTCCAGGTACCTGGTGCAAAAGACATTGCTGTGGAATTCTTCTCGATGTCGAAGAGCTACAATATGCCTGGCTGGCGAGTGGGGTTTTGCGTGGGCAATCCCACCCTGGTGGGTGCACTGGCTAGAATCAAGTCTTATCTCGACTACGGTATGTTTACGCCGATCCAGGTTGCTGCCATCAGCGCCCTTGAAGGCGATCAGAGCTGCGTTGAGGAGATACGTTCCAGGTATCAAAAACGCAGAGATGTGTTGTGCGATGGGTTAAATGCCGCAGGATGGAAGGTAGAGAAACCAAAAGCCACCATGTTCGTCTGGGCTAAAATACCGACGCAGTTTCAAAACATGAACTCACTTGAATTCAGCAAGTTTTTACTTAAAGAAGCCAGGGTTGCGGTGTCACCGGGTATCGGTTTTGGCCAGTACGGCGATGATCATGTTCGCTTCTCGCTTATCGAAAATGAGCATCGGACGCGTCAGGCAATAAGGGGTATCAAACAGATGTTTAAAAATGCGGTCAGCGAGGGAGAATAGAGTGCAGCAGATTGGGGTGGGCATTTGTGGGCTGGGCACGGTTGGTTCCGGTGCGTTCAACCTGATTACAAAAAACGCTGAAGAAATTACCCGCAAAACAGGAAAGCGCATCGTGGTTGCCCAGGTTGGCTGTCGCAGGGATCATCCCGATTGCGATTTGACGACTACTAACGTCACCCGGGATATTTATGATGTGGTGAAAAACCCTGATGTGGATATTGTTCTGGAACTCATCGGTGGGACCGACGTAGCCCTGGATCTTGTTAAGCAGGCGCTCGCGAATAACAAACATGTGGTCACGGCTAATAAGGCACTGATCGCGTTACATGGCGAAGAATTGTTTCAGCTTGCGAATCAGGCTAACCTCTGTCTCAAATTTGAAGCCGCCATTGCCGGGGGTGTACCGATTGTCAAAGCCATTCGCGAAGGCCTGGCAGCCAATCGGATTGAATTTCTTGCCGGGATTATCAACGGCACAACTAATTATATTTTGACGGAAATGGAAACGGCGGGTAATCGCGACTTTGGCGAAGTGTTAGTCGAAGCGCAGGAGCTTGGGTACGCTGAAGCAGACCCGACGTTCGATATCGAAGGTATTGATGCAGCCCATAAACTAACCATCTTGTCTTCCATTGCTTTTGGCATACCGCTTCGCTTCGACGCGATGTTCATGGAAGGCATTTCCGGCATTACAGTTGAAGACATCAAGTACGCCAGCGAATTGGGGTTTCGAATCAAACACCTGGGTATCACTTCAAAATCGCCTGCAGGCATCGAACTGAGAGTTCATCCCACATTGATAAAAAAGTCGACAATGCTCGCCCAGGTTGATGGTGTTATGAATGCCATTTTAGTTGGCACCGATGTTGCCGGTCAAACCATGTACTATGGTGCCGGGGCGGGTTCAGGCCCAACGGCCTCATCGGTTGTGGCTGACGTGATTGATGTACTGCGATCCCGGGGAGGTAACCAGATTGCTAACCTGGGTTTTGTTCCGGACTCATTGCAGAACCTGCCCATTGTGGATATCGAAAAAATTAAATCAGCGTACTATTTGCGTTTGAGAGCGCTGGACAAGCCTGGTGTGATGGCCAGAATTTCCACCATACTCAGCCAGTGTAACATCAGTATCGAGTCACTGATCCAGAAAGATGTAAAAGAGGGTGAAGTGCCTATCGTGATAGTGACTGATCGGGTGGTTGAGCGGTCCATGAATGAAGCTATCGTGGAACTGGCTGCGTTAGATCAGGTAGTGGGTGCCGTCACCCGGATTCGGGTTGAAACGTTTTAAAGTTCTGCCAGCCTTCAACGGGTTTGATCTTGCCGAAAATACTAAGAAGAAGAGAAGTTAAGGGATCCGTTGCGGGAATTTCTCCCTTGCTATCCCGTCTGTATGTGGGGCGGGGCGTGGTGAATGCAGATGAGGTTGAGCATTCGATTAAGAATCTTCTCAGGCCTGATAGTTTAAAGGGGTTGAGCAAGGCCACATCACTTCTTGTCGAATCTGTTCAAAACCAGCTGCGTATCCTGATCATTGGCGATTTCGATGCAGACGGTGCGACCAGTTCTGTGTTGATGGTCCATGGATTAAGGTCGATGGGTGCTGATCATGTGGACTATCTGGTACCGAATCGGTTTGAGTACGGCTATGGTCTGACGCCGGAAATTGTCGAAGTCGCGAGGCGCAAAACACCTGATGTGATTGTCACCGTAGATAATGGGATATCCAGCATTGAAGGCGTCGAATTTGCGAAGAGTCATGGCATCAGGGTCCTGATAACAGATCATCATTTACCGGCAAAAGAGTTGCCGGATGCAGACGCGATTCTAAACCCCAATCAAGGTGGCTGTGAATTTCCGAGTAAGAACCTTGCGGGCGTTGGTGTCGCCTTCTACCTGTTATCCGCAGTTCGAGCTATGCTGCGGACGGTCGGTTGGTTTGAGAACCACAATGAACCTAATCTGGCTGATTATCTTGATTTAGTCGCCCTGGGTACCATCGCAGACGTGGTGCCCATGGATTACAACAATCGTGTCATGGTGCAGGAAGGCATTCGCCGAATCCGTGCCGGGAGACTTCGCCCTGGTCTTGGAGAATTGCTGGCTTTATCCGGTACCCGGATCGAAACTGTGACGTCAAGAGATCTGGCCTTCAGTGTCGCCCCTCGACTGAACGCAGCAGGTCGATTGGAGGATATTTCTCTCGGTATTGAGTGTTTGCTGACTGATGATCAAAACCGTGCCCGTGAGCTTGCTACCCGCCTTGACCAGCTTAATGTTGAACGGCGGGAAATTGAAAATGAAATGAAGCAACAGGCGATTCGATCATTGGGTAGTCTCAACCTTAGCCTTCCCGCAAATGATGAGCATGAAGCAGTGGGTATCTGCCTGTTCGAAAACGACTGGCACCAGGGAGTTGTTGGCATTGTAGCTTCCAGGATTAAGGACAAATGGCATCGGCCCGTGATCGCCTTTGCCCCGGCATCGGAAGTCGAAATGAAAGGTTCTGCACGGTCCATACCGGGCTTTCATATTCGCGATGCGCTGGATGCCATTGCTGCCAGAAACCCAGGTCTGGTGGTCAAGTTTGGTGGCCATGCGATGGCAGCCGGTCTAAGCCTGCACCCGGACAATTTTGACAAGTTCGCTGAAGAGTTTGATCTTGAGGCTCGTCGATGGCTGTCGAAGGACGATCTGCAACAAACCGTCATCACCGACGGCAACCTCATTGAAGAATTCAATGTCACGGTTGCGCGGGTGGTAACCCAGGCTTGTCCCTGGGGTCAGGGATTTCCGGAACCCATATTCGATGACGATTTTGAGATCCTGGAACAGCGTATCGTGGCAGGACGACATCTCAAATTAAAGTTACGACCCATCGACGGCGTGCAAAGTATCGATGCCATTGCATTTGGCCAGGACAGGCTTGTCGAGGGCAGGCACCGGCGCATTGCCTACCGCCTCGACGTTAATAAATATCGCGGCAGGGAATCCCTGCAGCTGATTGTTGAGTGTCTGGATATTGTAGAATAGCCGAGCTCATACGCGTATACGCCTTACGCTCAACAAGGGCCCCGAATAGACTCTATTCGAGGAAACACATTACTAAAAATCTGCACGGTTTGTGAGCTACAAAGATTTATCCTGTCGAGCTAACCATCTTTATTTATGGCGTTAATCACAGTGCTATCAGCGAAAAATTTATTCATCGAGCTGAATAAATTGTTAGACCAAGGCAAACTACAAAACAGCAGATATCGACTCCGATAACGCTTGCACTACCTTGTCAATCTCGTCCCTGCTGATGGTCAGGGGTGGTGAGATTGCCAGGGTGCCCACGGTTGCCAGTGGGCGAACAATAACGCCTTTTTCCTTCATCAGGTTTGCAACCTGCAGCGGCACCTTCAGATCCGGGTCAGGCGCGGCGTGTGTACGCTTGTCTGCAACGAGTTGCACCCCGGCAATTAGACCCTGGCCACGTATCTCTCCGACGTTTGGCAGGTTCAACAATGACTGCAGCTGCTCATGAAGATATTCGCCATTGGCTTTCGCCTGCGCAATGAGGTTCTCCTTTTCAATGATCTGTAAATTAGCCAGTGCTACTGCTGCACCCACGGGGTGCCCACTGTAGGTGTAGCCGTGCATGAATGCGCCGACCTGCTCTGTACCCTGGTTTTTTAGCACCTGCCAGATCTCTTCTGAAATAAAAGCGGCAGACAAGGGAAAGTAGCCGCTGGTGAGCCCCTTGGCAGATGCCATCATGTCTGGCTCGATACCCAGTTGTGGTGATCCGAACCAATCGCCCAGGCGACCGAAACCGCAGATCACCTCATCGGCTACCAGTAAAATGTTGTTAGCTGCCAATAGGCGTTTTAGTCGGGGATAATAATTTTCCGGCGGAACGATGATGCCACCAGCTCCCATAATAGGTTCGGCAAAAAAAGCCGCAATGGTATCGGCACCTTCCGTTTCGATCAGTTGTTCAATGTTACCGATAATTCGGTCGCAGAAATCCTCTTCAGTTTCGTTTTCAAGTCCGCGGCTATAATAGTGAGGGCAGTCGACCCGCAAAACGAAATCCAGCGGAATCGGGAACGCTTTATGAAATCCGCTCAGCCCGGTCAGGCTTGCGGTGCTGATGGAGGTACCGTGGTAGGCCTGTTCCCTGGAAATAATCCTGGTTTTGGAAGGTTTTCCAAGCAACGTATGGTAGTGCCAGGCGATTTTAATCAAAGTGTCGTTGCAATCGCTGCCAGAGGTGCCGAAGAAAACCTTGCTTAAGCCATCAGGTGCATGTTCAAGCAGTTTTTCAGCCAGTTCAACCTGCCAGGGATTAGAGGCGTTTCCGAAGCTGTGATAGTAACCCAGTTTCTCAGCCGCAAACTTCATCGCATCAGCGAGCTCGGTTCGACCATAACCCACATTAACGCACCACAACCCTGCAACAGCATCGAGCAATTCCCGACCATCCGCCTCGGTGATGTTGCAGCCGCTGGCGGAGACGATCATTTGCGGACCGCTCTCCACCAGCGCCGCTATCGAAGAGGAGGGATGCAGAACCACATTCGCATCTTCTCTGATGAGTCGATCAATATCTTGCGTCATTGTGTTGTCCCCTGGCTGACTGTCGTTTGGAAGTGTACCGCGTGTACAAGGGCGAGAAAAGGAAGGGTTCAACCTGATCTTGCGAGCGTGTTCTTGCAGGCATGATCTTGATCTCGGTAGGGGTGGGTAATTGATTTAGCCGATGAAATACGTCATCTTAAAGTCACTGAAGAACTTTCAAGGCAAGTCGATGTTCAGAATACTCACCCTATTGATCGGTATGACCGCTATTCATCCTGTTGTAAATGCCGAAGTGTTAATTGGGTTTGATGAGGCAGCGAGTGAAAAGCAGCGCGCGCTGGAAGTAGAATTTGATCAGGCCATCAGTGCATCAGAGCAGGATGCCTGGTTAAGGCTATTCTCCGCTAAGCCACATCATGCAGGGTCCAAAGCCTCGAAGGAAGTTGCCCACGCCATAGCAGAATTGTTTATTTCCTGGGGCTATGATACCAGGATTGAAGAATATGAAATTCTTCTGCCAACGCCGAAACTGCGAACGCTTGAATTAACCGCGCCAACCACTTATCAGGCATCGCTGACTGAGGATTCTCTTGATGAGGATCCCAGCACTTCGATTCGGGCAAATTTGCTGCCACCTTACAATGCCTTCTCTGTTGATGGTGATGTTGAAGCCGAACTTGTTTTTATCAACTATGGCCGACCTGAAGACCACGAACTGCTTGAGCGTTATGGTGTCGATCTAAAAGGGAAAATTGCCATTGCCAAGTATGGTAAGTCCTGGCGAGGCATCAAACCAAAACTGGCCGCAGAGAAGGGCGCTATTGGGACAATTATTTATTCTGACCCTGCAGACGATGGATATTCAAGAGGTGATGTATACCCCCTGGGACCTTATAAACATGAAAGCGGCGTGCAGCGCGGCTCGGTTATGGATATGCCCACCTATCCTGGTGACGTGCTAACCCCTGGTGTGGGCGCTACCGCGCGTGCAAAACGGTTGAAAATAAAGGATGCCTCCACCATCACAAAGATTCCCGTGTTGCCGATTTCATACAAAGATGCATTGCCTCTTTTAGCGGCGATGGGAGGTTCAACGGTCCCGGCAGAATGGGTCGGTGGATTACCCATCACATATCATCTCGGTCCGGGACCTGCACGGGTTCGATTGAAGCTCGAATTCAACTGGAACAAAACGACCATTTATAATGTCATCGCCAGATTGGAAGGCAGTGAACTCCCGGATGAATGGGTAATCCGGGGTAATCATCACGATGGTTGGAATCACGGCGCAAACGATCCGCTTAGCGGCATGGTGGCTTTGTTGGCGGAAGCTAAATCTGTTGCTCAACTGGCGCAATCTGGTAAACCACCTGCAAGAACCGTTATCTATTCAGCATGGGATGCCGAGGAACCGGGGCTGATTGGTTCAACCGAATGGGCAGAGCATCACGCCAGCGACCTGAAAAAACACGCGGTTGCTTACCTGAATACCGATGGCAACAGCAGGGGATTTGTTCGGATCGGTGGCAGTCATACCCTGGAGCGATTTTTTAACCAGGTAATGGATGATGTTTCGGATCCCCAGACGGGAGTCCCGGTCTCGGAGCGATTACGCGCCAGTGTTGCCGTGTTCGGAAGCGATAAGCAGAAGAAGAAAATGGCTGCGAAAAAGGATATCAGCCTTTATCCGTTGGGCTCTGGCTCAGACTACACGCCTTTTTTACAGCATCTGGGTATCGCATCGGCAAACTTAAGTTTTTCTGGTGAAGGGAGCAGTGGCAGTTATCACACACTTTATGACACCTATGAGCACCATACCCAATGGCGTGATCCGGGGCTGGACTATAGCGTTGCGCTGTCGAAGGTTGCCGGTAGAGCGACATTGAGACTGGCCAACGCACCGGTGTTGCCATTTGAATTTTCTAATTTGGTTGCTCACGTTTCTGACTATATTGACGAGCTGGAAGAGCTGGGCAATAAGATGCGCAAGGATACAAACAAGACCAACGAACTGCTCGACAAGGGAACCTATGGTCTCGCCCTTGACTCGAAAAAATCGTTAGGGCCACCTGCACGGAATGAAACCGTCCCGCACTTTAACTTTGCGCCCTTGAAAAATGCGATGTCCCGATTGCGAAATGCCAGCGATGGACTGGGTCGAATTGATCTCGCCAACAAAAACTTGAGCACCGGGCAGCAAAAAGTGTTGAACAAAATTCTGTACACCTCTGAGCGTTACCTGACGCGGGAACGGGGTTTGCCGGGAAGACCATGGTACAAACATCATATCTATGCCCCCGGGCTCTACACGGGCTATGGCGTAAAAACGATTCCTGGCGTCAGGGAAGCTATCGAAATTCGCGAGTTTGACAAGGTGTCTGAGCAGATTGAGATTGCCGCCGAGGTACTGGACAGCCTCTCAGCCCGGTTGGAAGAAGCTGTTCTGCTGTTGGACAAATAACGGCTCAGGCGCTCGAATCAACCGTTCACGAACGAATCGCGGCCACTTAATTTAATTCCTGGTTGGAACTGGTTAGACTGCACCCTTTTTCACGGTGCCACGCTATTAAAATACTATTTCACGACGTTGACGGTTGCCTCAATACCATTGACGGGTTGCCCTTGCCGTTTGTTGAAGGTGGTTTTGTTGACGAACAAATCGCTTCTCTTGAAACGCTGGGTCAGTGTCTGGACGCTAGTTGCGTTGATGTACTGGCGTTAAACACCGGCAGGTCGCTCGATTCCTCATTGATTATTGCTGACGCAATTAACAGTGAAAAGCTGAAGTATATCGTTGCTGAACATGGTGCCGTCGGCTATCGACTCGATACGCAGGAACTGATTGATTTCGAATTGCTCTCCCGGGAACTTCCCGAACTTCAACCTTTCTACCAGTCCGTTGTTAACATCCCGAAATTGATCACCTGGTATCAGGAACGGGGAATGCAACAACTGGCCCTGGAGATTGGCTACGAGATAGAGGCAGCGTCCAAAATAGCCAATTTAACCTTGCCGGTACCGGAAGGAGTTTGCGGTAAAGGAATGAACAAGGTGCTGAAGGAGCTGATTGAATTCGACTCCCCCATGGCGGGCCACCTGCTGGTTTATCATCACAGTGTCAGTGATGGATATGTCGATATCATGACTGAAGTGGACAAAGGCACCGGCGCGCGCCTGATATGCCAGCTTGAGTCCGAATACTGTGCTGAATCCGAATTGGAAACGTTTGCAGTTGGCAATGGTACGAACGATGTCTCGCTGTTTCAGGTCGTTGACAATATCATCTGCCCACAAAATTCAGATCAGGAAATCATCGACATTTGCAGCGAAGACAATGGTCTGGTCTCTGAATTTGCATACGTTGACGCAACCACACAGTGGCTCAAGTCACTGGGTTGACCGGTTGGCTGGATTAAAAACTTCGTCGGTTCATTTTCGCAGCCTTGTTAAGGCTGGCGGTTCTTCAGTTCAGGCCCAGAGCTTTTCATAGAGACCGACAATCTCTTCCGCCGAAGGAACTCGAGGATTATTTCCCGGTGAACCAGATGCCAATGCCTGTTCCGCCATGGTGTGCCGCACCTCAAAGAAGTGATCTTTTTCTATGCCAAACGCCGCGGGTGTAGGTACATCCAGTTCATCATTGATTGCGATGAGTTCGTCGATGAGTTTCTTGTTCGCTGATGTGTCAGAATCAGACACCAGGGCAATCTTCATTGCACGGGCACAGTCAGCGTACCGCGAAACAGCGGCCGGGATCGAGAACGCCGTAACCTTCGGCAATAACATGGCATTCGACAATCCATGGGGCACGTGAAAGAAAGCGCCGATAGGTCGACTCATACCATGAACCAGGGCAACAGAAGCGTTTGAAAATGCAACGCCTGCCAGGGTAGCTCCCAACATCATGGCTTCTCTTGCCGGTTTGTCTTCCCCGTCGTCGAATGCACGGCGAAGATTCGGTGCAATCAGCCCCATGGCCGAAATGGCCTGGCTGTCTGAGTAGAGATTGGCCTTCTTTGATACATAGGCTTCCATCGCGTGTGTCAGGGCGTCGATGCCGGTATCAGCGGTGGTGCGGGGTGGCAGGCTGATGGTCAATTCAAAGTCAACCAATGCGGCCGTCGGCATGAATCCCATACCCATACAGAGCATCTTTTCATCAACTTTTTCATCGGTGATGATGGTGACCCGGGTTGCCTCGGAACCAGTACCCGCAGTGGTAGGAATAGCGATAATCGGTAAGCCTGGTTCGTTAACAACACGAGGAACCATATAGTCGCGCATTTCCCCGCCATGTTTGCCTAATATTGAAATTGCCTTGGCACTGTCAATGGGACTCCCGCCGCCGATGGCAATAATGGAATCAAAATCTCCATCCCGAACCATGGCAACGCCCGCAAGAATAGATTCTTCCGTGGGTTCAGGCACTGTATCGTCATAGATTTCACTTTCAGGCAGATGTTCCTGAATACGGTTCACATACCCGAGTTGTACCATCATCTTGTCTGTCACTATCAGTGGCTTGCTGCAGCCCAGACCTTTAAGGATATTGCCAATTTCTTTCGAGGCTCCTGCCCCTATCTGCAGAATTCTGGGTAATACAATCTGGGAATTCATCTTCCAACCTCCTGTTTAAATAAGTTGATAATGAGACATTTTGCATCATTATATAAGATTGTTTTGTTCGCAACGCAACGGTGCATAATTTGGAGTGCAACCGTGCATTTTCGGCGATGGTTTTTATTGAGAATAAAACCAAGTACAGTCATGTTCTGTTTCGCCCCGGCTGAGTTCCAGGGAATAAAATGAAACCTCAATCCGTGTTTATCGTTGCTTTGTGTAGCTTGGTTCTTTGGGCTTTTTCAGCCGCGCCAGCAGCTGCTTCAGCAGGCTTCTTTCGTTCAGCAGATATCCACGGTGATGAATTGGTCTTCACGGCAGAAGGCGATCTCTGGGTAGCGAATATTCCTGATGGGGATGGGCGATTTACAGCACGGCGTCTGACGACTCACCCGGCGGAAGAAAAAGAGGCAGCCATATCCCCGGACGAAAAGCAGGTTGCCTATGCAGCAAATTATGAAGGCGTCACTGAAGTCTACCTGATACCTCTCACCGGAGGGGTCGCTAAACGCCTTAGCTTTGAAAACGGCCGGGTCCGGGTTCATGGCTGGACGCCTGACAGCAAGGTCCTGTACAGCGTTAACAATCGCATTGGGCTCCCCGGCAACTGGACCTTGCGAACCGTCGATCCGGACTCGCTGGTCGCAGAATCCATTCCGCTGGCTGATGCGGTCGAAGGCGCAGTTGATGAGAAGAATAAAACTGTCTATTTCGTCCAGTTTGGACTCCAGATTTCAGGTGATAACACCAGGATCTATCGAGGCGGTGCAAAAGGAGAACTGTGGCGTTATCGATTGGGTTCAAATAAGGAAGCGGTGAAGTTGACTACAAATCATGTGGGTTCGGCGCGCCGGCCAATGGTTTATAAAAAGACCCTGTACTTTATTTCAGATGCCAGTGGTAACGACAATATCTGGTCAATGGACCTGGATGGGAGTGATGTCAAACAAGTGACGACGGCTGAAGACTGGTCCGTGCGCTCGGCAAATCTGGATGGAGGGAGAATCGTTTTTCAACTCGGTGCAGATTTACATTTACTCGACCTGGCATCAGGCGAAAGCAGGTTACTGGAAATTGACCTGACATCGGATTTTTCCGGGTTGCGGGAGCGATGGATTAACAAACCACTGAAATATACGACGTCAACACGATTGGCGGGTGACCACGAAAAGGTCGTCATCACTGCCAGGGGCAAAGTCGCTATCGCCGGTATCGACAAATCACGACTGGTTGAGGTTTCTACACGCAATGACTCCCGCACACGCAAGGCCGTGTTGAGCCATGATGGTCGGTGGGTATTTGGATTCAGCGATGCCAGCGGTGAAATGGAGATCTGGCGATTTGCGGCGGATGGATCAACGCAGCGTGAGCAACTCACCGTCGATGGTTCAACGTTCAGACGTAATCTGGTCTTGTCTCCCGATGGCAATTGGATAGTCCACGATGACTATAACGGCGACCTGTGGTTGTTGGATACACGGAAGCTGGAGAACCGAAAAATTGTCAGTGATGGCGCTGGATTTCAACCCTACGGGCGTGTTGCCTGGTCGGCAGATAGTCAGTTACTGGCAGTGCCGCGAAGCTATAAGTCTGACAAAAGAAGTCGGGTACTGTTGTATTCGGTCAAAGAGGGTAAGTATCAGGTTGTCACCTCAGATAAATACAACTCGTACTCACCGGTATTCAGCCCGGACGGCGATTGGCTTTACTTCCTGTCTGACCGACACTTTGCGCCATCCCCCAACTCGCCCTGGGGTGATCGTAACCTGGGTCCGATGTTTGATCGGCGTACGCTTATTTTCGCCTATGGACTCAATGCAGAGTCCGGGTTTCCATTCCAGAATCCGAATGAATTGCTGATGTCTGATGGGCGGGAAGAAGGTGATCAGGAAGGTGACGAGAAAAACGAGGCGCGTGATGAGGATACCGACGACAAGGAAGTTGAAGTCAAACCCGTGGATTGGCAGGGAATTCCATCCCGGCTCTGGCAGGTGCCGGTTGAGTCAGGTAACTACAGCAGTCTTGCCGTGAATGATAAATTTATTTTTGTGCAGGACCGGGCCAGCAAGCCAGGGGCGAAACCGACGATCAAATCAATACCGATAGAACCTTCGCCGAAAATAAATACCTTCACTGACAAGGTCGTTGGATATAGCCTCTCGGATAATGGTAAGAAGATGTTCGTCAGCAAAGAGTCCAGCGATAAAGATGATTTGTATATTGTGGATGCGGTAGCAAAATTTCCTGCGGATACCTCGAAGTCCAAAGTTCAGACCAAAGATTGGCAGCTGGTCAGTCAGCCTGGTCTGGAGTGGAACCAGATGTTTCATGATGCCTGGATTATGCACCGTGATTCTTTTTTTGACCCGGATATGCGTGGCCTGGACTGGCAGAAGGTGAAGGAAAAGTATCAGCCGCTACTGTCTCGAATAACAGATCGGTACGAGTTAAATGATGTCTTTGCACAGATGATGGGCGAGCTGAATGCATTGCATTCCCAGGTCCGGGGTGGAGATGTGCCGAAAGATGATGCCAGACCAAAAGCATCCACCCTGGGTGCGGTGCTGAATCAGACCAGCCAGGGTGTGGTCATCACTCACCTCTATCAGCATGATCCTGAGTTACCGTCCCAGGCTTCGCCGTTGATGAAACCCGGTGTAGATGCACGGGAAGGGGATATTATCAAAGCCATCAATGGCATCGAAACGAAAACCCTCGCCGCAGTAAACCAGTTGCTCCGAAATCAGGCGGGTAAACAGGTACTGGTTGAGTTAAATCGCGGTGAGTCGCAAATCAAGACTATCGTGGTTCCTGCAACGGCAAGAGACGATTTCAGATTGCGATACGGCCACTGGGCCAACAGTAATCGTATCAAAGTGGAAGCGGCGGACGCGCAGTTGGGCTATTTACACTTGCGAGCCATGGGACCCAATGATGTTGCCAGCTTCGCGAGAGACTTTTACGCAAGTTTTACAAAGGATGGGATCATCATCGATGTGCGCCGAAACAATGGTGGCAATGTTGATAGCTGGATCATCAATACGCTGCTTCGCAGGGCATGGATGTTCTGGCAACCAAGACTGGGTGAACCTTCTGCCAATATGCAACAGGTGTTTCGCGGACATTTTGTTGTCCTCGCGGATGAGCGCACCTACTCAGATGGTGAGACCTTCACTGCTGCCGTGAAAGCACTTAAACTTGCACCGGTAATTGGCAAGCAAACAGCAGGCGCCGGTGTCTGGTTGACAGGACGCAATCGTTTGGTGGATAACGGTGTTGCGCGGGTTGCTGAGTTACCAGTGTATGCGATGGACGGTCGCTGGGCGATAGAAGGTCACGGTGTTGCACCTGATATCGAGGTGAACAATCTACCCCATGCCACGTTCAATGGTGGAGACGCACAACTCGATGCTGCGATTGAGTACCTAAAAGATAAGATTTCCAAGGAGCCGATCCCCCCAATGAAGGCGAAGCCATTCACCCAAAATGGGGTGCCCGCAAATGATATCAATTGACGAGCTATGAAATGCACAATAACCTGCTAGTTATTCGGCCGGTCGAGAAGAACGATATTGATGACCTGTTCAGGCTGTCACAACAGGCAGGAAGTGGCATGACCTCGTTGCCAGCGGATCGTGACGCGCTGTCACG
Organism: Gammaproteobacteria bacterium; assembly: GCA_012960755.1. The sequence continues at coordinate 230,992 of DUAT01000072.1, read as the reverse complement.
AAATATTCACCTGGCTGAACAAAGTTTTAGCCGGTTGATGCAGGACCGGCTTGACTATTTTCTGTTGGTGATGCAAGACACAGAGACCGGCAAGGTCGTTGGCACCGCCGGGGTCTACGCAAAAACCGGAACACGGCAGGCATTTTATGCCTACCGGTTAATGTCAGTGACCCATTATTCTCATTCTCTGGAGAAAGAGAACCGCGCCGGGTTGCTCCATCTCACCAACGATTATACCGATAGTTCTGAAGTCGGCACTTTATTCCTTGACCCGGATTATCGCGGCAATGGTCATTGGCTGTCCCGTTCGCGATATATGTTGATGGCGCAACATCCTGAGCGGTTTGCGCCGGATGTTATTGCAGAATTACGGGGTATTATTGATGAAAATGGGGAGAGCCCGTTCTGGAATGATATTGGTGCACACTTTTTCGGTATGAGCTACGACGAAGCCGACCGGTTGTGCGGTATAGGCTCTAACCAGTTTATTACCGAGTTGATGCCAAAGTACCCGATCTACACCAACCTGCTGTCTGAAGCAGCACAAAAGGCGCTCGGCCAACCTCATGTGGCAACCAGGCGCGCCATGGATCTGCTGTTGGCGGAAGGTTTTGTGTATGAGAATCTTATAGATATATTTGATGCGGGTCCGTTGGTGCGTGGCCAGATAGACCAGTTAAAAAGTGTCAGGGCGGTGCGGCCAGCCAGGGTTAGCCAACCTGGAAAAGAAAAAAAGGAAGGAGCGGCCGGGGAATCCATGATTCTCGCGAATCGATCGCTGGCTGACATCAGGATTGTCTATCAACCTGCCAAAATAAATAAAGGTGAAATTCAAATATCGATCGAAACGATGAGTGCACTGCGTGTACAGGCCGGTGAGCAGATCATGTACATCAGCGAAAACGGACCGAAGCTGCATGGCCATTGAAGAAAAAGCCCTTGAAGTCAACTTTGATGGATTGATTGGTCCAACGCACAACTACAGCGGCCTTTCTCCCGGTAACCTGGCCTCGGTGAATCATGCCCGGCAGGCATCCTATCCAAGGGCTGCGGCGTTGCAAGGTCTGGGCAAGATGCGCCAGATGGTGCAGCTCGGTTACAGGCAGGGTATCTTGCTTCCACAGGTTCGGCCCGATCTGAAAGTACTGCGCCAGCTTGGCTTCTCGGGCAACGACAGGCAATTACTCAACCAGGCGGCGAAACAGGAGCCAGCGCTTTTGTCGATGGTTTATTCCGCTTCGAGCATGTGGGCAGCCAACGCGGCGACGGTCACGCCTTCGTCTGATACTGAAGATGGCAAGGTGCATTTTACGGTGGCGAACCTGATGACAAATGCCCACCGCGCAGTCGAGGCACCAGCCACGGCACGTTGTCTACGTACGATATTTTCGAATGAAGACCATTTTGTTGTTCACGATGCGCTGCCATCATTGCCGATATTTGCAGACGAAGGTGCGGCAAACCATAACCGGTTGTGTGGCCATTACGGTGACACCGGGATTGGGATGTTTGTTTATGGCGTTGCAGGCTCTTCAGCGAAGAAAGGGACAGCCTCAGCTGAGAAATTTCCAGCCCGGCAATCGCTGCAAGCCAGCCGGGCGGTGGCGAGACAGCATGGTGTGTTGAAAAAAACCGTCTTTGTTCAACAGCACCCGATGGCAATAGATGCTGGTGCGTTTCACAATGATGTCGTCGCGGTCGCCAATGGTCCTTTATTGTTTCATCACGAACTCGCGTTTGTTCCCAGGGATTTAAAAGCGGTAAAAATTGGACTCAGTGAGAAGCCGTTGCAATATAATGTGCCGCTACAAGACATTGTGGTAAACAACAAAGACGTGAGTCTGTCGGCTGCCATAGAGAGTTACCTTTTCAATTCCCAGTTGCTGGCATCACCTGATGGGTCAATGGAACAGATGCATCTTCTGGCACCCTCGGAATGCAAAGCTAAACCGGCTGTGAAAAGGTTCCTGGATCAACTGGTACAGGACACATCGCAACCGATTCGCAGAGTAACCTATGTCAACGTCGGGCAAAGTATGAGCAACGGCGGCGGCCCGGCTTGCCTCAGGTTACGCGTGGTGCTGAACGAGGCGGAATTGCTGGCAACAAACCACGAGTTCCTGCTGGACGAAGCCCGAATTGATCAGCTGGAGACCTGGGTTGCGGCAAACTATCGAGAATCCCTTTTACCCGCTGACCTGGCTGACCCGCTTTTGATGCAGGAAAGTTTTCAGGCCCTGGAATCCCTGTCTGAACTACTTAATCAGCCCGGCTACTACCGGTTCTAGCAGCCAGCTAGCTTTGTTAGCCGGGTGTATGCCTGCCACAGAAGTTGTTATGGTAGCTGTCCGCAACATGACCGGTGGAATGAAACCCATGGTTGTTCAAAACTTATGTCTGATAATGGCGCTACTTTTGTTGGCATTCTCTTCAACAGCAGCATCAAAAGGCGCATCAACCGCCGCATCGACAGCTGCTGATCCCGAGGATTTTTGGCCGCGCACGACCTATAATCCGGACGTGCCGGAGATTGCTGATGTCCTGGGTTACGGGTATGGGATGAAGATCAGCTCACCGCGGGAAATTATCAGGTATGCGGAAGCGCTGGCAGCTTACGATCCTGGTCGGGTAAAACTGGTTGAGTATGCAAGGTCCTGGCAAAACAGACCATTGATCTATCTGGTGATTTCATCAAAAGATAATATGGATCGTCTGGCAGAGACCCAGTTCAACATGATGCGACTCTCCGATCCTGTTGGTTTAAGCAGTGACAGCATCGAGAACCTTGTTGAATCAACGCTCCCGGTCAGCTGGCTCGCGTATGGTGTTCATGGGGATGAAATTTCATCGTCGGATGCTGCCCTGTTAACGGCGTACCATTTGTTGGCAGCTAAAAATTCACCCGAGGTCGACCAGATCCTGGCAGCAACCATTGTCGTTATCGATCCCTCCCAGAACCCGGATGGACGAGCCAGGTTTGTTGATCACTATCGCCAGACTTTTGGTCTGGAGCCAGCGCCGCACAGATTGGCAGCAGAGCGAGTTCAGCCCTGGCCGGGGGGGCGGCATAACCATTATCTGTTCGATATGAACCGGGACTGGTTTGCGTTAACTCAGCCGGAAACTAAAGGTCGCGTTAAACACTACCTGAAATTTCAACCAGTCGTTTATGTGGATGTTCATGAGATGGGATCCAATGGGAGTTACTACTTTCCGCCGCCAGCAGAACCGTACAATCCACATATCACGAAAAACCAGAAAAACAATCTCGAGCTATATGGTAAAGCCAATGCCGGAGCTTTTGACCGCTTTCTTTTCGACTACTTTACTCGTGAAATATTTGATGCCTACTATCCAGGCTATGGAGACACCTGGCCTACATTCCAGGGTGCCGTCGGGATGACATTTGAGATGGCTTCAGCACGTGGTTTGGCTGCCTTAAGAAACGATGGCAAGCTGCTAACCTATCGGATGGGTGTGCACCGGCATTTCGTGTCGTCTGTTTCAACGCTGCTGACGACTGCAAAAAACCGACAGTCGTTAATGGAAGGGTTTGTTCAACATCGTCTCGCAGCGACCAATGACCGAAATCAATATCTGTTTGCCGCGGGTGACACAAGCCTGCAGATAAAGTTGGCAAAGTTGTTGGTCGAGCAGGGCATTGTCGTACATCAGATGACCGACGATACCCGCGCATGTGGAACATCGTACCCGAAAGGGACGATTGTGGTGAAATCCGGTCAGCCTTCTGGCCGATTAGTGCGCACCTTACTGGATGCCGAGTCAAAGATTGAAAATGGCTACTGGGAAGGTCAGGAGCGGCGCCGCAGGGAAGGCCTGCCAGTTGAGGTTTATGATGTCCTTGCCTGGTCAGTACCAGCCTTGTTCAATCTGGGGGTTGAAGTTTGTGGTAACAGGATTGCGAATCTGGCCCCTTTCGAAGAACCCATCACTGTTTATAAACTAACCCAATCAAACCTGGCGTATCTTGTACCCTGGGGCCAGCGGTCAGCCATTGCATTCCTGTCAAGTGCACTGCGCCATGAGATAACCGTCAGAACGGCGGATAAAGGCTTTACCATCTCTGGCAGGGAATACGCCCCTGGTACTCTGGTGATCATGGTGAAGGACAATATGCAGGGTCTTCATGCATGGTTACAGAACCTGTCAGGTCAGCACGGGGTTGAAGTGGTGCCCCTGAACAGCAGTTGGACGACTGCCGGGATAAATTTTGGCAGCAACGCCATGAAAGAGTTGGTTGCCCCTCGAATCGCAATTGCATGGGACTACCCGACGCGTTCATATTCTGCCGGTAATACGAGATTTGTTATTGAACGTCAGTTTGGATACCCCACGACCCCCATAAGGACCAGTTATCTGGCAGCGCCGGAACTGGTGGATTTTGATGTACTGATTCTGCCGAATGGACACGGTTATGCAAATGTCCTGGGAAAATCAGGCATGGAGAACATAAAAGCCTGGGTAAATCAGGGCGGCGTTTTGATTACGCTGGATCATGCGACGCGTTTCCTGATGCAGGATGGACTGGGATTGCTGGGTACTAAGCTGGAAGCCAGGGACGAAGTGATTAGGGATGAAGAAGGGAGTGGATTAACAGATGCCACGTTTATCGACAGCATGGAAGAGTACAATACACTTATTCATACAACCAGCAACAAGCCCGACCAGATACCGGGTGTGCTGTTGCAGGGTGAAGTGAACCGGGACCATTGGTTAAGTGGTGGGGTTGCCGACACACTGAATTTTATGGTGATTGGTAATGATGTCTACACGCCACTAAAACGCGACGCAGGCATCAACCTGGTCAAGTTTTCAGCGGAAGAGGAACTTGTTGTAGGTGGCTATATCTGGGAAGAAAACCGGGGCCAGCTCGCACATAAACCGGCAGTGATGACTCGCAAGGTAGGGCGGGGGCAGGTGATCGCATTTACCTCGGATCCAGCGTTTCGAGCTTACATGGATGGGCTCAATGTTCTGCTGGCAAATGCCATATTCAAAGCGCCTGCCCACGCCAAAGGACGGTAAATCAGTATGATAACAGTCTATACGGCTCGAAAAATCATCACCATGAACGACTCCTGGCCGAACGCCACGGCGATGGCAGTTCGCGATGGGACAATCCTCGAAGTCGGCAGTCTTCAGAACATGCAAACCTGGCTGGAATACGATGACCATCAGGTTAACAGTGACTTTGACGACAAGGTCATTATGCCGGGGTTTATTGATCCGCACCTGCACCCGGTGATGGCGGCAGTGCTCCTGCCGATGCAGTTTATAACCGGACTTGAATGGAAGTTTCCCTGGGAGACAGTGAGAGCAACCACGACACCGGAAGCCTATCGTAAACAGCTAATACTCGGTCATCAGCAGACAGCAGGCAACGAGCCGTTCTTCACCTGGGGTTACCATAAGCACTGGCATGGTGAAGTTTCCAAAACCATCCTGGACGATATCTTTGGTGATCGTCCTGCTGTGGTATGGCAGCGGTCATTTCATGAAGTCTATCTCAACAGTGCCATGATGGAAAAGATCGACATTATAGAAGCCAAGGTGCAGGGACGACCTCAAATTGATTTCGCCAGGGGTCACTTCTATGAGAACGGCCTGGGCTACGCCATCAATAAGCTGAACCAGATTATTATGGCGCCAGGATGGATCGAAACCGGTTTGCAGAGACTCAAACAGGTGGTGCATTTTGGCGGTCACACAACCATAGGAGATATGGCGGTTGGCATCTTTGACTTCGACATGGAGTGGTTCGCCGCAGAGAATATTGTCGACAAACCCGATTCTCCTTATCGTGTACTTTGTGTCCCGCACGAAGCCAGGATCAGTCACAAAATGGGTGGCCATAAACAGGGGTTGGAGTTCGCCCGCGAGTTGCCTGAGCGAAACACGAAAAGGTTTTCTTTTTCCAATAAGATCAAGTTGTTCACCGATGGCGCCTTCTTTTCCCAGTTAGCGATGCTGCAGGCACCTGGTTACACCGATGGACACCTTGGAGAGTGGTTAACCACGCCGGAAGAATACGAAACCGTGGCGAGACTGTACTGGAATGAAGGTTTTGAAATCCACGTCCATTGCACGGGTGATCTGGGTCTCGAACTCGCGCTGGATACATTGCAGAAGTTGCAGTGGGAGCGACCCAGGTTCAATCACGGTTATACGATTGAACACTTTGGTTTCAGTACCCCGGAACAGGTTCATCGCATCAAGGCGCTGGGCGCACGGGTGTCTGCCAATGTTTATTACCTGCATGAGCTGAGCGCAGCCTATAGCCGCCAGGGTGTGGGTGTTGAGCGCAGCAGACAAATGGCGCGACTGGGGGCGTGTGAACGAGAGAATATCCTGCTTGCACTGCATTCTGATTTTCCCATGGCCCCAGCGATGCCACTCCACAATGCCTGGGTTGCCTGCACCCGCGAAAACTGTGAAGGTGATACTGTTGCTGCCAGGGAACGGATCACCCTGGACACTGCGCTCAGGGCCATTACCATAGATGCAGCTCGCATCCTGGGTCTTGAAAATAAAACTGGCAGTTTACGCGCAGGCAAAAAGGCTGATTTTGTTGTACTTGACAAGGACCCCTATGAGGTTGGAGGGGCAGGTCTGAAGGAAATCAATATTCTGGCAACTGTATTCGAAGGGCAGATATTCACCGTCAATGTTTGATCTCCCGGTCACTGTTATCGCCGGTTATCTCGGTAGTGGTAAAACCACCTACATTAACCAGCGGTTAAAAAACGCAGACGGTATTCGTTATGCCGTACTGGTGAATGACTTTGGTGACCTGAATATTGATGTTGACCTGATTCAGAGCGCCACTGCAAAAAGTATCAGTTTGATGAATGGTTGTGTTTGTTGCTCGATAGCCAGCGATGTGAATGTTGCGCTCGAGTCAGTGCTTCAGATAGCCGACGACCTTGATTGGGTCCTGCTGGAGGCCAGCGGAGTGGCGGATTCCACCCGGGTGAAAGATCAGGTGCTCAACTGGCCGGGGTTTGCATACAACGACACGGTCACACTTGTGGATGTCACCCGGATTCAACGTCTGGTGGAAGACAAATATGTGGGTCAACATGTTCGTCGGCAGCTGACGACGTCAGATCAGTTGACGCTCACGAAACAGGACCTGGTTTCACCTGAAACGTATTCGCAAGTTGAACGATGGCTGGGGGAATATGTTGCGGATACCACTGTTTCTTCAGGGAGTCATGAACCTCATCCAGCTTTTTATACTCGAACATTGACTTATCCTCAGCCGATATCACGCACAGAGTTTGAACGTTGGCTGAATAATACGGATAGAAATATGGTGCGGCTCAAAGGGTTTGTTTATTTTAATGATAATCCCCGTTGCTGTTATCTGGTGCAGGGCGTCGAAGAAACCTGGAAAATTTCCGAAGCTGTAACATGCAATGAGACAGCCGAAAGCAGGATTGTCCTGATCATGAAGCAGAGGCATGAGAATGGGCCTGGTCGACAGGAATAAATTCTCCCAGTGCCCGCGCCCGTTCGAGCCGGGTGGCTTCATCCCGTGGCAGATGTCGATGTGCCAGGACCATGAAAATCAGGGCTGGAATCAGCGTTAACATGGATATTGCGATGGCGCTGCGAAGCGATTCAGCCTCATTCATACCCCCGGCGTGGAAGGCATCCGAAATCAGACCTATAAAGTAAGGCCCCAGCGCGAGACCAATAAAGGTGTTGACAAGAATGTAGTATGCACCTGCGACGGCTCGCATCCGCGGCATGACAAGGTCGGCGGCTGTGCTGGGTGGGACACCTCCAGCACAGGAACTCATGATGGTCAGGCCAAAGTTGAGCCAGAATGCCACCATCAGGCTCTCGCTGTACAGCAGTAACAAAAGCATCGGAATGGTGCCAAGGATCGATATGTAGCCGACAATAAGTCGACCACTTGGGAATCTCAGCTTGAGAGAGTCCGCCAGAAAACCGCCCATGGTGATGCCTATGAAGCCTCCAGCCGCCGCGCCCATGCCCAGATATAAACCGACTTCTGTCACACTGACATCATGCATGCGCAGCAGCAGCGGTGGAATCCAGAACCCCGCGCCATAGCCCACGAACGCCGTAGTTGGGAATGCCAGCATGGTATAAATAAAAGATTTTGAGCGGAACATCATGTCGAATGTTGCCGGATCCCGGTTCTTGAGCGACTGTGCCCAGGAGAACGTGACGTAGACGCCGAAGGCAGTTGCGATCCACTGTGCGGGGGTTCCTGTTAACAGTGTCAGTACCCAGGCGATCAGGGAAAATCCAGCCGCGGCAGATAAATTGATGGTCAGTGTTCTTCGATCATGCATCAGACCCAACAAGTTCAGCGGCGGAATCACTGCCATCAACTCACTGCCCAGTAACCGAAAAGGTGCCGGATGTTTTTCGGCAACCAGGCCTTCACTGATTCCACGGATTGGTTCGCGCAAGGTTCTGACCCAGATTGCCATCAGTATGCCTGGAATGCCGACCATCATAAAAGCGACCTGCCACCCTCTCAGGCCGAACGGTGCATCGGTGGGATAAGCTTCTGCCCAGGCATCGAGTATGTAGCCGCCAAGAAAAATCCCAATCCCGGCACCGATGTAGACCCCCGATGCGTAAATGGCAATCACCGTGGCACGACGGTGGGGCGGGTAGTAATCCGAAAGCATGGAATAAGCTGCAGGTGATGCGCTCGCTTCACCAATCCCCACACCGATCCGACAGGCGGCGAGGGCACCGAATGATCGTGCCAGACCGGATGCCGCAGTCATTACGCTCCAGACAGAGAGTCCTATTGAGATCAGGTTTCGCCTCGTCCACACATCAGCAAAGCGTGCCAGCGGAATGCCAAACACGGCGTAAAAAACCGCGAATACCGTGCCGTAGAGAAATCCCATCTGGGCATCGGTGATTGCTAAATCTGCCTTGATATCCTCGGCCAGGATAGAGAGGATATTTCTATCGATGAAATTGAAAATGTAGACCAGAACCAGCACGCCAAGTACATAGTGGGAGTAGAGACCGCCTGTCTTTGGTTCCGCTTTCGCCGGATGATCACTCATTGTTTGTGTGTCCAGCTTGTGTGACTAATTCTCATACTCAGGCATTTATCCGCTTGATGACTATTGCTACCTGGCAGTCCCAAGCTGGTTCTCAATAAACGCCTGCCAGGCCGGGCACTCCCGGGGGTCCCAAATCGTCGCGATAAACTTGTCGACCTGTTCGCGAGACCATCCCAGGTTCTGGTAAGCGTAGATGGAAAAAACGCTGAAGCCCTGAAGTTTGCGGCGCAGTGGACCAACACTTTCTTGTCCCGAAACTCTTCAAAGACAGCTTCAAATGCACCATAGTCACTTTCTGTCGGGTTGCTGAAATCAACGGGAAAGTGGCGATAGAGCACACCTTGTGTTTCAACGATATCCTGTTCCTGCTTGATAGCATATTGACTATTAGAAGGCAGCAGATTAATCACAGCCTCATAACCTGCGAGGCTCAATGCTGCCAGCTGTTCTTCACTCAGCAAACCTGATGTGCTGATACGGTCATCAATCTTTCTGAAATTGTAAGCGGCTTCTATGCTGATGATGGCTCCTTTTTGATCTGCCTGTTGGGTCGCTGCCGTTGCGATACCTGCCAGTTGTAGTGTCAGGCAGACAAAAAGAACGCTGTTTCGCATGTGTTTCATTACAACTCCAAAAATGATCGTACAATCTGAAAAATATCCGGCTGGGTAATATAGGTTTTCACCCGTTCCTTGCCGAGGTCATTTGAATACAGTGGCACTGCCGCACCGGTGTGTTCCTCTGCAAAAATTCTGTTGGTGGCGTAGTTCACACCCATAACACCGCCGTCGGGCATTTTGATACGAGCCATGCTGCCCGGTGTGTATATCGGGATTCCCAATCCTGCAAACAGACTTGTGGCGGGAACGAGTTGCGCGGCCTGGGTGTGATCTGCTGTGACCAGTACTAGGGTGTCTGGTTGTGAATCTGCGAAAGCCAGTACGGATGCGACGGTTTCATTCAGCTGGTCAAGTTCCCCAATAGAACCGCAGGGATTCCTGACATGAGACTGTTTATCGATCAAGGCGGACTCGATCATCAGGAAAAACCCCTTGTCATTATTGTGGCTCAGGTTCTTGAGGGCTTTTTCTGCCATCAGTTGCAACGACGGGGTCGATTTATACCCGGGATTGTCCTCACACCTCATTGGACTGGGTAGCTTGACCCCTTCCGGGGTGACTTCAGGTTGTTCCGCAATTCGACCGTTTTCGCCCTGCAGTTTGATCGGCAGATGCTTTGCTGCAAATAGTCCCAACTGTTTTTTACCCGGGTCTGCGTCAATAAGTTCCTGCCTGGTGTAAATAATGTCAAAACCATTATCTCTTGCCAGGTTTTCGATGGTTTGACTGCCATCTTCTGTATTCACGATGAAATGTTCTCGTCCTCCGCCAAACAACACGTTGAGTGATGATACTGCCAGTTGTTCAGAGATCGACCCGGGACCACCATTGGATTTTTTGTCCTTCGAGCAGTCAAATCTCTTTGTCACCATGGATTCCGGGGTTTCACAGAAGCGTAGACTGATATGTGCAGCGAAAGATGCAGGGGTTGCATCGGTTACCGTCGACGTGGTGACGATGCCCGTTTTGAACCCTGCCTGATGCGCAAGCTCAATAATTGTGGGTATATCCTCGTCTTCTTTTGCAGTGGTCGCGATTCGGGCACGGCTGGTCACCACACCTGTCGACATAGCCGTCGCACTGTTGGCGGAATCAGCGACGTAGAGGTATTGCGAAGGATCCGTGTTGTCCACGGTGAGGACCTGAACGGAGCTGCGAACCGGCATGTCGTCAAGTACCAGACGCCCCGTTACCCCCTTTAGATAATTTCGTGCGATGGCAATTTGCTGATCGTCCATACCGTCTCCAATGATCAAGATCACGTTTCTGACAGATGATTGGCTAACATGGGTACCCTCGGCGTTGGAAGCGACCGGGTAGGCAACAGCGAAACCAAGTGGGAGCAGCAGGTTAAGAATGGCACTTTTTAGGGTCATGCGGCGCAAAACATAGCTCCGTTTGTTGGGAATCACCTAAAATATCACAGTTGGAGCAACGGATATCAAAAAACAAGGGGTGGGAACAGATGAAAATAATTAGAACAATCCTCGCAGTGGCTTCAGCACCGGTGGTATACGGCATTCTGGGTGCAGGGCTGAGCAGCGCCTTGTTGGCCATATTTCCACATTTGATGAACGAACAGGGCGGCACATACCATCTGGGCGTGACACTGGCAGTTGAAGCTATTCAGTTCCTTGCCGTTGTTCTTACAGGCTATATCTCTGCCAGGATCGCCGGTAGAGAAGAGTTTTTGCATTGTCTTGCGGTGGTTTTCGTTATGCTGGCAATTGCAATTCCGACTCAGGTTTCATTCTGGCAATCCATGCTGCCCTGGCACCACTTTGTGTTCTTTATGTTTTGTATTATTGGTCCGATCTGGGGCACTTATTTGCAACAACAAAGGTCATAACAAGATTTCAGAATCTTCAGTAATTTCGTTCAAGTATGTAATACAAATGCCTACGAAACTTCCCTCAGCGGGCTCTCTATAAAAACTAACTAAGTTATTGTAATATATAGAATATGTTAGGCTGAAAGTTAAGCGAATCAACTTTTTTGCGTCCCATGAACAACCGTCTATCTGTAGTTGTGCGGTTTACAACTGAGAATGTACCTCTGGTCTCTATTGCGAAGTTTTCCAAGATTGTACGGTTTAACTTACAAAAGTTAGTTGGTTGTTATCAAGACATTCCACAAGCAATAGATTTCAGGTCTTTTTTGGAAGTAAACGTAGGAGTAGAGGTAAGTAGTCATGCGAAATTTCAACTCGGGTTATTCCTTGATCGAAATGCTGGTAGTTATCACCATTATGGCAATTGGTCTGGAACTGGCAATGCCTTCATTTGGTGCCATGATTGAACGCAATCGTGCTGTGACGCATGTAAATGAGTTCCTCCAGTCAATAAACCTCGCCAGAAGCGAAGCATTGAAGTTGGGAACCGTCGTGAGTATTCAGGCCGTCGATGCGACCGATTTGGGGAATGAATTTGGTGGTGGATGGTGCATCGTGGCGGGTAACCCTGGCAATTGTACCGGTACGGCGATACGCAGATTTCCGGCGCTGGCTGGAAATGCCACTACTCTGGATAGTATCGAAGACGAATCATCCATACAGTTTAACTATTTAGGGGAACTGGCTGGAGGAGCCGTCCAAAACATCGATTTATGCAGCGGAAAAACGGACAAACGTGTCTATATCAGCTTAATCGGCAGATCGAGTTCCCACGGAGCGGATGACTCGGTTGCACAAAGAAAGCCGGTGTGTAGCGAATCATGAAGAATTCAGGATTTACGCTTATAGAGGTCCTGGTATCGGTCTTGATCCTGTCTGTTGGCATTCTTGGTATGACCAGTATGCAAATGAGAGCACTGGCTTCCAACAGGGACGCGATGCTGCGAATTGAGGCGAGCCAGCTAGTGACCGACTTCATCGATAGGATTGAATCAAATGACGGCTCAACCTACGGACCCATTGCGCTCGGGGATGAACCGCCGACTGTCACTGATTGCTCGGAGAGTGACTGCTCACCGGTATCAATGGCGGCATATGACATTACCCAATGGTTGTGTTCTATCAACTCCCAGAACACCGATGGTACTCAATATTCTGCCTGCAATGATCTTGGGATTGTTGGCACATTGCCATCAGGGCAGGCGTCTGTCGCAACAATTGATGATGAATATGCGATTAAGGTGCAGTGGACAGAGGTCAAGACCAACAAAACAAGCTCAGTCCAATTATTTATGCAGGTACCGATATGAAGATGTCTGGTGCGTCAAAACAGCAGATCGGATTTACCATTGTCGAGATGATGGTTGGATTGGGTTTATCCTCGATCATCACCCTGGGTATGATGCAACTGTTTGTTGAAAACACCCGGACTTATCACATGTTAAGTGGTCAGTCATTTATGCAGGAGTCCGGTAGATTCGCGATCAAAACTCTCACGCGATCGGGGCAGATGGCTGGATACAAAGGTTGTTTCTCAAAGAACAAGGAAATTTACAAAACATTCCTGGCTGATATTCCCTATGAGTTCGACATAGCCACCAGCGTGCGCGGATTCGAGGCAGAAACCACGACATGGTTGCCCGATATTGAGACTGTATTGCCGAAAACAGTCAGCAATGTCAATTCAAATATCTATGCGGCTGGAACCGCAGGGCCAGGTAACGGCATCGATACCAGCAAGATATTGCGTGGTACTGACATCGTTACGTTTAACCATATACACGAAACCAAACACAGGCTTGCCGTTGATATGGCGACTTCCGGTGAGGTGGTCGAAGTTGAAAACGCGGGGTTCGAATTTGGAGTTGACCATATGGCGTTTATACATGACTGCGAAAAAGGCACGGTTTTTCGAGTTACGGGTTTCGATGGTACTAACAAAGTTGAACATGATGGAACTGTCGATGCTGATGGGTACACCAATGCGTTAACCCGACTGGCGGAATTTAACACCTTTGAAACAGACGCTTTTGTATCTGCCATCATTTCAGAAACCTATTTCATTATGGCAAGCCAAAGTGAAAATCAGTTCGGCAACAAACCCATGTCACTATGGCGGAAAATAGGTATTGAAGCGCCTCAAGAAATTGTCAATGGAATAGAGGATCTACAGGTTAGGTACGGCATTGATACAGACAATGACAACATTCCCAACAAGTATGTTGATGCAAATGAAGTAGCAGATTTTGGTAGTGTACTCACCCTTCGAATTACAGTTGTCGCCAATTCGGTGAATGATGTGGATGGAGGTTCAAGCCCGACCCATGGTTGTGGCAACCAGTATTGTAAGCCTGGTGAAACTACAGATGGTCTGTTGCGCAGATCTTTCACTCGGACAGTTGTGTTGAAAAACAGAGGGTGAAGTGAAAATGTATTTAAGCTCACAAAGTAAGCAGTCAGGTGTGGTGTTGGTCATCACCCTGGTCACTTTGTTAATTCTCACAGTACTCGGCACATCGTCTGTTCGAATAACGGGCCTGGCGGAGAGAATAGCCAGGAACAGTGTTGACAGTGATGTTGCCTTTCGGGCCGCAGAGGCAGCGATACAGGTCGCGGAACAGGTTATTGAAGCTGAAATTGCGCTCACACCTTATGAGGCCAATTCAAACGGTAAATATGAGGCGCACAACGTCGGTGAATCCCCAATCTGGGAAGACGAAACATATTGGCAGGGCGTCAAATCTGTTCAAGTTGACTACAGCGATGGTTATGCCAAACCACGATATGTGATCGAGTTCATCGAGACAGTACTGACCAATGAGGACAGGCTTAATCTCGATAATGTCGGCGGCTCCGTAGGCGCAGACAGAACGCAGGTTTTTCGAATAACAGCACTAGGGACAGGGAGAACAGAATCTGCGAAGGTTCTTTTACAAAGTACCTATGGCAAGGAATTTTAATCATGAAGCATGAATTTTAACACGATTAACGGCCAGGAACTTTTATTCAATGAATACTCGAATCAAATCAATTAGATCCAACACACTCGGTCTGTTGATATTCCTTGTCGCGTCCTTTACAGGTGTAGACAGCTGGGCCATACCGACCGCCGTAGATGATGCCTATGGAACCAACGAGGATACCGTCTTGTTCGTTGGCGCACCCGGAGTGCTGGCCAATGATACTGGCGGTGGCGCGGGGCTCAAGGTTAACGCGGTAGATCTCGTGCCTGGTTTTGTACCGGGAGTACAGGGAACAGCAGTTTCCGGTGCCACGTTCACACTCTTTCTTGATGGCAGTTTCACCTACAACCCGAATGGTTTGTTTGAAAACCTCGCTGTCGGAGATTCCATCCAGGATGGGGTGGTCCGGACAACTCGGTATTACTCAGGGGATTTAACCGGCTGGTCCGCGTCGCTCGCAGATATCGTCGTCACAGTCAACGGAAGGAACGATGCGCCGTCCTTTGGTGGTACTGCCACTGGTGCCATTACCGAAGACAGTGTCGCAACCGTCAGCAATTCCATGACAATCAGTGACGTTGATGACGGTGAAGGCGGGTTCATTGTGGGCACAACCGCTGGTACCTATGGATCCCTTGAAATAACCAATGCAGCAGGTGCCTGGACTTATACCATTGACAACGCCGGTGGTAGCGCGACGGATCAGTTAAGTGCAGGCCAGGTCGTTAGCGATGTATTTAGCATCAAGACAGACGACAACAATGGTACCGGTGGTGCGACCACATTGATAACCATCACTGTCACTGGGGCGAATGACATGCCGGTACTTGGCGGCACGGTTACAGGTGCGATCACGGAAGATGCAGCGGCAAGTGTGGGCAGCGCGTTGTCGATTACAGATGCGGATTCAGGAGAGGGTGCATACACTACTGGTGTTCAGGCCGGGACTTATGGTTCCTTTGAGATTACCAATGGGGCAGGCGGCTGGACTTATACCATTAGCAACGCCACAGGCAGCGCCACTGATTTGCTGAAAGCAGGCGAGCAGGTTAGTGATACCTTCACTGTGAACACGGACGACAGCGGTAGCGCCTTCGCGACAGTTACCATCGCCGTGACGGGTGCGAATGATATGCCTGTATTTGGCGGGACAGATTCCGGCGCCATCACAGAGGATGATACTGCTGCGATTGCTGGTTCGATGACGATACTGGACACGGATCAGGGTGAAGCCTTTTTTGTTGCTGAGATACGGATCGGTGCCTATGGTTCTCTGGAGATGATCAGTCCCACTGGCGCATGGACCTATACCTTAGACAATACCGGTGGTGGATTGACGGACCAGTTGAGTACCGGTGAGACAGCCAACGATACATTTAATGTGAATACTCTTGACGGTGGTTCGACCACAGCAACCATCACTATCACTGTTACAGGTGTAAATGACACGCCGGGCTCGGGAATCAATTCGGGTGTTGCTGTTGATGAGGGTGCCCTGGTGACAATTTCAAGCGGAATGCTGTTTGCATCGGATATTGACGATGACGCGTCCCAGTTAACCGTGAATGTCACCAGTGTTTCAACTGTGGGTGCTCTCCGGATTTCCGGTATCGGTACTACCACCTTTACCCTGGATGATGTTAGTAACAGCCTGGTCACTTACCTTCATGACGGAACAGAAAACTTCGCAGACAGTTTTGACTTTAGCATTGTTGATGGTGGCGAAAATGGATCAAGCGCTATCACCGGTACTTTTAACATCACCGTAAACCCAGTCAACGACAATGCCACGGTGGTGCTGACCGAAAGCTACACCTTGCTCGAGGGTGCAACGCTCACCGGAACCGGGGGGCTGTCCGGCACCGGCGTGCTCGGCAATGATACTGATTCTGACTTGCCTGGCGACACTCTGGTCGCCAACCTGATCACGACGTCGAGTTTTGGCAGCCTGACGCTGAATGCAAATGGCGGTTTTACTTATGTGCATGATGATTCAGAAAATTTCAGCGACTTTTTCCAGTACCAGGTCAATGATGGCGTGAATGACAGTGCGATCATGACGGTTTCGTTGACAATAATACCGGTGAATGAGAACCCGACTATTTCAGATCAGACAGTGACCA
Organism: Gammaproteobacteria bacterium; assembly: GCA_012960755.1. The sequence goes on along the minus strand of DUAT01000072.1, from coordinate 214,309 downwards.
TTGCGGAAAACCTGGCCGGTGGCACATTTATACTGGCGCTCGGCGCCATAGATGGTGACACGGGTGATACGGTAACTTACGCCATTACTGCGGGTATGATCGAGGATGAATTCCAGGTTAATGGTAGTGGCGATCTCCTTGTAGGAGAGCATACGCAGGATCTTGAGGTGCTCGATTTTGAGGAAACCTCGTTATACACCCTGACACTGATGGTGACCGACAGTAGTGGCCTGACCGATACTGCAACAATCATCGTGAATATAAGTGATGAAAATGATCCCCCCGGTGTGACCATGTGTGAACATTTTGATGAATTCGGGGTCTCCCTGGGAGTACTCGATGCCGCCTACGGCCCAATCAAGTACTACTACAATTTCACTGCGGCTAACCCCTGCCATCGAATCGTGGATATAACCGATGACTACTACATGGAGCAGGGAAAGAAACTGATCGCGAGTGATGTTGATCCGCTTGCCGAAGATACCGGACAAATTAACTATCGCGTTTCGCTGAACAATATTGAAAAGGATCTTGACCAGGACAGCTCCAGTTTTTATTACACTGGACGACAGAACGTTACCGATCTGTTGGCTGTTATCAGATTTGAGGACGAGTGGGGAACGAGCGTCGAAACGGGTGAGTTCATCTATACACCACCGGCGGATTTGAATGCAACGGACGGTGGGGTTGACTATTTTGTCTATCGGGTTTGTGATGACCCCGTGGACGAATCAGAAGCTCATTGCGCCCTGGGTATAGTTTTTGTAGATGCGAGCCAAACAGAGGAAGCAACGGTTTCAACCGATGGCTCCAACCTGTCGGATGACCTGGCGCAAGGTCCACTGGAACTGCCCGTGGCCTCAATACCCAACGTCTTTGTGTTACTTGATGACTCAGGAAGCATGGGTTGGGATATTCTCACGGAGCAGTCGGCCGGTAAGTATTACCTGAGGGTTTACACGTCTAACAAAAGAGACTGGTTCCTGCCTGGAGACGGCAGCAGGTATTACAAGTATGCATATACCGAAAACCGTATTCCCGGAAGAGGGGTATGGCGGGTGCGTAATTCCAAATACAACAAAATTTACTATGACCCGGCGGTGACTTATCGCCCATGGATTGGCGTTGACAACGTGGGTAACCTGATGGTGTCAGCGGATCCTACAAGTGCACGTTCAGATCCTTATAACGCCAGTAGCACCCGGTATGATTTGACCGTAAAGCGCCGGTTTTTCAATTCGGAAGGCTACATCTACTGGACCAGGTATTATATCTGGAATGATATTAATAGTGCGGCGTGCCCCAACAATGTGGCAGGCGAGCTTGATGCGACGCCTTCGCCCGTATCCGGTGACCCATGTGCGGAAGGCACGCTGGTTGAGATTAAACCATCAGTGACGAGCTACCCCAAAGCGGCGTCCCGGGCCGACTGTGCAGGTACTGTTTGCACCTACGACGAGGAAATCCGGAACTATGCGAATTTCTACAGCTATGCAAGGACCCGGCATTATGCTGCAAAAAATTCGATAGGCAAGGTTCTGTCAACTGCCGATAACATGCGGATTGGTTACGGCGCCTTTAACAGTTCACGTGATAACCTGAACATTGTTGAGATGAACGAATCTGCATTTACAGGTAACAAGGGTAATCTGTTGAGGAACTTGCATCGCAGTGATCCAAGTGGCTCTACACCCATGAGAAGATCCCTGGAAAAAGTGGGAAGGTACTACGCCTGCGAAACCAGCAACACAATCATTTCTACCGGCAGAACCTGTCCTATCCTTCCTGCACCGGAAGGTAACTGTCAGCAGAATTTCACGCTGCTGATTGGCGACGGTAACTGGAACGGCTGGAGTCCGGGGAGCTACATTTCCAATGCGGACGCATCTTCAACCAGTCTGTTTGATGGTGGGCGATACGCTGATACGAATTCAAGAACACTGGCTGATGTAGCCATGTATTTCTATGAAAATGACCTGTCCTCGCTGGATGACGAAGTCCCGGCCAACGCCAAGGACCTTGCGGGGGCACCGGAAGAAGCGTTTGGTGGGACAGAAAGCAGCCCGACAATGCATCAGCATATGTCGACCTTTGTTATATCCTTTGGTGTATCGGGCGTCATTGACCCGGAGAGTGTGCCGTTTGACTATACTCAGAGCTTTAACTGGGGCAATGTAAATACTGATGATGGCAAACTGGACGATATGCTGCACGCCGCTATAAATGGGCGGGGTGAATACCTGAATGCCAACAACCCTGAAGAGTTGAGCAGTGCGCTGTCGGCCTCCTTCGAACAGTTTACCCAGGCCATCGGTAGTGCCAGTGCCGTCAGTTTTAATTCCCAGGAAGTCCAGGCAGGCGCACTCATTTATCGGGCCTTTTATAATATCCGGGAAAACACCGGCGACCTTATCGCGCAGGAATTTAGTGCAGATGGAACATTGAGCAGCGAGGTCTGGAGTGCCGCCAGTGGGCTCGATGACCCATCGAAGACCTACTCCCTGAGAAATATTTTGTCTTTTGATCCAACAGTTGCCAGTGGCGCGGGCGGTATTCCATTCAGGTTTGCGAACCTGACGTCAGAACAGAAACTGGCACTGGAAGATGACCCGACAGATTTGATGGCCGAGAATTCGGTGGAGTTTGACACCCAGATAGCCAAGCATATTAATTATCTACGCGGCGATGCTTCCAGCGAGCGACCATTTGGCAATCTCAGGGAGCGTCCGAGCATCAAGGGCAGGTTGGGCGATGTGGTGAATTCAAAGCCCGTATACTATGGTGCGCCTGCCTTCACACGACGCATCGCCCCGCCTTATTCGATTGCCAAACCCTATACGACATTTGCCTCGGACAAGCAGAACCGCCGGGCCGCGGTTTATATTGGTGCCAATGACGGTATGCTGCATGCATTCGATGCCGACGATGGCGAAGAAATATTTGCCTTTATGCCTGACCAGATCATTACTGGTGACTACAGCCAGCGGGTAAAACAGCTATTGAGCACAGACTATGCGCACCGCTATTCCATTGATTTGTCCGTTGCGATCAATGATGTTTTTGTTGATCCAAATCGAAGGTCGGGAACCATAGCCCCCGATAAGGATTGGGCAACCATCCTTATCGGGGGCTATCGAGGTGGCGGTAAGGGCTACTTTGCCCTGGATGTTACTGACCCGGACGCAGTAACGGAAGCGAATGCAGGTGAAGTAGTGATGTGGGAGTTTACCGACGAAGATGACGTTCACCCGACGACGGGCACGTTGCTCGATCCCCTTGGTTTTCCCATCAGTGATATAGGATTCTCCTATAGTACACCCACTATTTCGATGAGCAATGTTAGCGACACCACGGCGGCCAAGGATAATGAATGGGTGGCGGTTTTTGGTAATGGTTACAACAGTACCAGTGGTAAGGCAGTTCTATATGTACTGTTTGTCGGTGGTGGAACTGATGGTACCTGGTGTCATCCGGATAAACCCATCGTATGCAACGGTACAGTTGGGACCTACGACTTTGTCAAGATTGAGACACCGGCGCTGAGTACTACGGTAAAAAATGGCCTGGGTACGCCGCGAGGGATAGATCTTGATGGTAATGGCACGATGGACATCGCCTACGCCGGAGACAGGTTTGGCAACCTCTACCGATTCGATTTAAGGGATCCGGACCCTTCGAACTGGAATTCAACCCTGATCGCGCAGGCCACCTATGGATTGGACCCTCAGCCTATAGTAACCCAACCGCTGGTGGCGACTCATCCAACGGTATTTTCAGGGGCGAACTGCTATGCGTACAACGCGCAGGAAGAAAAGGTCGATGAACTTTGCGGTGGTTACATCGTGATATTCGGCACAGGTAGTTATATTTTCGAAGGTGACGATACGAATTCAGAGATACAAAGCCTCTACGGCGTCTGGGATCGTTTAGGAAACACGACCGTTCTCAAGAGCGATCTGGTGGAGCAGGAGTTTACTGCGATAAGCGGAGACGCCAACGTCGGTGCGGGCCGGGTTTTATCCGAAAATCCGGTTGACTACGCCACTAAGTCCGGATGGTACATTAACTTCGACCACGTTCCGGCGAGTGGCGGAATACTGCCGCAATTTCCGGGCGAAAAGGCGATACGAAACATCCAGATGAAAGGCGGGATTGTCTTTGTAAACAGTGTGATGCCCAAATCGCAGCTCAGCTGTTCCACCGAGGCTGGTGGTGCGGCAAATGCTTTCTGTCCGCACACGGGGAACCTTGCTTGCAGTCGGGAATTCGGTGTGTTCGATACCAACAAAGATGGCATTGTTAATGCGGATGATTTGACGGTCATTGGCGAGAAGATTGCTACCGTGTTTTTTGAGGAAAATGTACCCACGGATTCAACGTTTTTTGGTGGGAACCGTGTGACGCAACTCAGCGACCAGACCCTGGAAGTCAGGTTTACGGATACCAACAGGTCGAACAATACAGGTCGAATATCCTGGGAACGACGGAACTCCAATTAACCAAGAGGTTTTCAATGAACAGAATAATCCTATTAACAGGGCTGATGGCAATGATGGTCATGGCACGGCCATCCATTGCAGAGATTGAAGCGAGTGATTACACCCTGACAGAAACCGGCGTCATTATGGAGATGGATATTGCCGGTAAAAGCGCAATCATCAGCGGCTATCAATACGGGTTTGCTGGCACCAACGGTTATGACTTACCAGGAGTAAAAATGGTCCGTTCGAATTTCGGTTCCTTCGAAATGCTACAGGTCGGGATGAAGGTGAAAATCACATACCGGGCCTCAGCCGATGCCCGAATTGTCGTTGAACTGGTACAGCTCGCAGACGGAACTGAAATTGGGGAAGGTGACTATTTCCTCCCTGACAGCGATGAGCCTGGGTGACAGCCCAGGGTGGGCAGTTTGAGCCGTTGCAGGCTGCCCTGTCTAAACCGATGCAGGATGATATTTAAGCAGGGTTCGTGTTCCATCCGCTAAACCTTCCGTAAACTCCGAACCATATCTGATCCATCCAATTGGATATTTTTTTCCAAACATCTCCAGTGCATTAGCATGAACCGATGTATCTGTAACAATGCTGCTCGTTGTTTCTATTTTCGGCAGTGACTTATATTTTCCATCGGTTCGCTTCCAGTTGCCAAGATCACCAACCCAGATCCTTGTATGATCAAGACCTTTTGCCACGGCTCTTACCCTCCATGCCCTGGTGTCTGTACAGACGTAGATATCAGAGCCATCCCAAACGTACCAGATTTCAGCCTGACAACTGCTTTCCATGCCGTTGGATTGAATAGGCGTGAGGTAAATCAGGTCTGATTCCTGTAACTGGCTCTGTAGCGTTGCTGGCACTACTGCTGCCTTTGTTAACGGCAGTAAAGATAAACCAGCACCAGCGACGGCGGCTTGCATTAATCGCCGGCGTTTCAGCATGAGTATTCCTTCAATAATTGATTCATCCAGGTGATTATTCGCCCCGGCCCAAGGTGTTGCAATCAACCTGCTCTGAGCGCTTTTGTTGGATTTCAGGCGATATCACCAGTATACTCGCCGCCCTGCCATCCCGATGCAAGCCATTTCCCCACTGGACTCCTCCATGTCAAAATCTGACGCACCAGTTACAACGTTCCGCGACCTCGATCTTCCCGCACCATTGATGAAGGCCCTTGACGATGTGGGCTACGAAACGCCTTCACCCATTCAGGCCCAGACAATACCTCACTTGTTGAAAGGGTTGGATCTGCTGGGCCACGCGCCGACCGGTACCGGCAAAACAGCAGCCTTTGCATTGCCGTTGCTGGCGCGACTGGATCTTAAGTTACAACAGGTGCAAGTCATGGTGCTTGCTCCCACCCGTGAACTCGCCATCCAGGTTGCAGAGGCGTTCCAACGCTACGCGGCACACCTTAAAGGCTTCCACGTGTTACCCATCTATGGTGGGCAGGAATACTCCGGCCAGATAAGGCAATTGAAGCGTGGGGTGCATGTCGTGGTGGGGACGCCGGGGCGGGTCATGGATCATATGCGCAAGGGCAATCTCAAACTGAATAGTCTGCGGGCATTGGTGCTCGATGAAGCTGATGAAATGTTGCGCATGGGGTTCCACGAAGATGTTGAATGGATCCTGGAACAAATTCCACAGCAGCGTCAAATGGCGTTGTTTTCCGCCACTATGCCGCAACAGATCAAGAACATTGCCCAGCGCTTTTTGCGAGATCCACAGGAAATTGCGATCAAAGCACGTACTGCCACAGCAGATACCATTCGTCAGCGATACTGGCTGGTGAGCAACCTGCACAAACTGGATGCCCTGACGCGGATCCTTGAAGTTGAAACATTCGACGCCATGATTGTTTTCGTGCGTACCAAAATATCGACGGTTGAATTGGCTGAACGTCTGGAAGCCAGGGGATACGCAGCCTCAGCGCTAAATGGCGACATGCCACAGAAAGATAGAGAACGAACCATCAATCGTCTGAAGAAGGGTAATCTGGATATTCTGGTGGCCACGGATGTTGCAGCCAGGGGTCTTGATGTTGAGCGGGTAAGCCACGTGTTCAATTATGATATTCCCTATGATACCGAGGCCTATATCCACCGTATTGGCAGAACCGGTCGCGCCGGAAGGCAAGGTGATGCCATTCTGTTCGTCGCACCCAGAGAAAAGCGCTTGCTCGGCTCGATCGAAAAGGCCACCCGGCAGAAAATTGAGCCTCTCGAGTTGCCGACAACAGAGATGGTTAATAACAAGCGAATTGCTAACTTTAAGCAGCAGATCACTGACACACTGGCAGCTGGTGAACTGGAGTTTATGCAAGGGGTACTAGAGCAGTATCAGCAGGAGCACGACATTCCTGCCCTGGAAGTTGCTGGCGCTCTGGCCAAGATGTCGATGGGCGACCGTTCTCTGGTACTGGAAGAGAAGGTGGTACGACAAAGAACCCGGAAAGGTTCAGCTACCGAAAAATCCAGACAAAAAAATGACTTATCCCCCAGAAGCAGGAAACGACCCGAGAAGGAACGTTTCAGGAAGGATTCGAGCTTAAAATCGAAATCTAAACCGCCGGAAGGGATGGAACGTTTCAGGATCGAGGTGGGCCGTGACCATGAAGTGCAACCGGGTAATATTGTTGGCGCAATAGCCAACGAAGCGGGTCTGGACGCTGAGCATATTGGCCATATCGATATACACACGGAGTTTAGTTATGTCGATCTGCCCACAGGGATGCCGCGAGAGGTGTTCCGTGATCTTAAGAAAACCTGGATTTGTGGTCGGCGAATAAACATTTCCCGGCTCGAGAAACTTGAGACGAAGGGGCGAACGAAACCGCTAAAGTCGATCGGGAATGAAACCACACCAAATAAAAAGGGACAAAAGGACAAGATCAGCAAGAAGAAAACAAAGAAAAAGAAAAAGGAACGACCAGCGGGCATGACAAGCGGGCATGACAAGCAGGTATGAAGCACGTATGAAAGAGTACCGATGCATCGATTTAGACTGATTCCCGAAGTACATCTGGTATTGGAACGTGATGGTGAAATTCTTTTGCTTAAACGAGCCAATACAGGCTATGAAGACGGTAAGTACAGCCTGGTCGCCGGGCATATGGACGGTGCTGAAACCGCCCGGCAAGCGATGGCTCGTGAGGCAATGGAAGAAGCAGGGTTGATCATCGCGCCCGAAGATCTGCAACTGGTCCATATTATTCACCGTAAATCAGAAACCGAACGGCTCTCGTTCTTCTTCAAACCTCTCAGGTATCAGGGTGAACCCACAAATCTGGAGCCGGACAAGTGCGAAGAGCTGGCCTGGTTCTCATCTGGTTCCCTGCCTGAAAATACTATTCCTTACATCCTGCATGCCTTGAAAGAATACAAGCGAAACCGGATATACAGCGAGTTCGGATGGTGAATCGATTCACTGGCTTCGGTAAGTTCGATCGGCCCAATGTCTGACCTTGTATTGAAAACTGCACCTCGTTACGAGATTATCAGGCTAAGCATTATTGAGATTATGAAATGAGTCTGTCGAATTCCAGCATTCCCCATGTTGATGTCGTTGTCGTAGGTGCCGGGTTTGCCGGGTTGTATCTGCTCCACAAATTGAAAGGTCACGGACTGAACGTTCAGGTGTTTGAAGTCGGGGACGGCGTGGGGGGTACCTGGTACTGGAATCGTTATCCAGGGGCGCGATGTGATGCAGAAAGCATGGCTTACTCCTACTCATTTTCTGCAGAGATGGAGCAGGAATGGGAATGGACAGAGCGATATGCAACCCAGCCGGAAATACTTCGTTACATTAATCATGTCGCTGATCGGTTCGACCTGTGGCCGAATATCAAGTTAAACACACCCGTCATTGCTGCAGAGTATCAGGACGAGGGTGATTGCTGGATTGTCGAGACCGGACAGGGCGATAAGGTGAGTGCACAATTCTGTATCATGGCGACGGGCTGCTTGTCGACGCCACAGATTCCGGACATTTCAGGGCTCGACAGATTTCAAGGTCCGACCCACTACGCCAGCCAGTGGCCGCATGAAGGAGTTGACTTTTCAGGTCAGCGTGTCGGATTGATTGGTACAGGTTCGTCGGCGATTCAGGCAATACCGGTGATTGCAAAACAGGCGAAACAGCTGACCGTGTTCCAGAGGACTGCGAACTACAGCATACCGGCCCACAACAGCGTGCTGGATGCTGCCTGGGTAACGGACTATAAGAAGGATTATCGAAAACATCGGGATGACTATCGCCATGGCAGGGTTTCAAGTTTTGGTGACCTGATGATTCCTGATGAATTCCGTAGTATGTCGGAGACTTTGATTACCTCAGTACCGTTAGCTGAAGCACATGCCTTGTTAGAGAAATTCTGGCAATTTGGCGGTGCTCGTTTCTTGGGTACCTACATTGACACTATGGTCAGCCAGGAAGCTAACGATATTGTCGCCGAATTTGTGAAAAACAAGATACGCAATATCGTCGAAGATAAGGATATTGCTGACCTGCTTTGTCCCACGACTCACCCCATTGGCACCAAGAGAATCTGCGTCGATTCAGATTACTATGCAACTTATAATCGCGCCAACGTGAAACTGGTGGACGTGGCGAGTTCCCCGATCCAGACAGTGATAGAAACGGGTTTGACAACCCGCGACGGCTCGTACGAATTTGACATGCTCGTTTTGGCCACCGGATTCGATGCCATGACGGGTACGTTACTTGCGATGGATATCAGAGGTGTCGGTGGGCTGAGTTTAGGCAGCAAATGGGAAGCAGGCCCAAGATCTTACCTGGGGCTAGGTATTCATGGGTTTCCCAATTTCTTTACCATAACCGGGCCTGGCAGCCCGTCTGTGCTGAGTAACATGATTGTCAGCATTGAACAGCATGTTGATTGGATTACCGACTTTATTAACCATATGCGCTCGAATAATCTAAATCGTTTTGAAGCTGAATTAGCCGCTGAGGAGAAATGGGTAGAACATGTGGATGAAGTGGCGAACGCGACCCTCTTTCCCAAAGGGGGATCCTGGTATCTTGGCGCCAACATTCCTGGTAAGCCGCGAGTGTTTATGCCCTACGCCGGTGGCGTTGGGCCCTATCGTGAACTTTGTGACCAGGTCTCCGAAAAAGGCTATGAGGGGTTTTCGTTCTCTTGACCGGGTGCTTGAATAGAGTACTAACTGACTAGGCCGGTCGCTCGGCGCGCATAAACCATGTCGGGATCAGGGATATCGCAAAAATGGCCGCGATAATCATAAATCCTTCTCTGAATGCCATATCCATTGCCTGGCTATAGATTGTACTTGAGAGAAAACCGAAGGATACGGGAAACTGCATAACAAAACCGAAGTGCTGGCCGAACATCATGTCCTGGACGTTACTCAACATTGCCAGGGTTGCAGGTGATGATACCTGGGTCAGGGTATACTCGTGACTATACTCAGCGCTGCGTTGTGCGAGGTGTATGGAGAGCATGTTCACCCCGAAAGCACCGCCGAGTTGGCGAAGAAAGTTAACAGCACCGGAACCCTGGCTCAAGAGCGACAATGGCAGAGAGCCAAGTGACGCCGCATTCAGGCTGGGAAAGACCATAGCGAGCCCGACCCTGCCAATCACTGCCCAGGTCATGATGGAAACATAGGCAGTGTTTAAATCGATGGCACGCATTAGCCAACTCGAAATTGCGAACAGCGCAAGCCCTCCCATGATGACCAGTCTTGGTTCGTACCGATCGCTTAACGCCCCGGCGATGGGAAAACATGCAGCCATCGCCAGCCCGGCAGGAAGCATAAGCAACCCTGAATCAGTGGGCATAATCCCCTGCTGGGTTTGTAGAAAGATCGGCAGAAGATAAGTTGAACCATAAAGCCCCATACCCACCACCAGGGTGACGATAGAGGCGGCAAAAAAGCGCCCTCTTAAAAACAGTTTTAACTCCAGCATCGGGGATTCAACAATACTTTCCCACCAGACAAACAGGACCAGTGACGCGAAGGTGATCCAGGCTAAAAGAACGATATAAGTCGAAGACCATCCTTCCCGCTGACCACTCGACAAAGCTGTGAGAAAGCTGGTCAGAAATATTGATGCCAACAAAAACCCGACCCAGTCGAACCTGGGAATCGTCGCACCCTCGTCACGCTCCGGCATAAAAACTAGGGCTAGAGGGATACTGACAATTGAAAATGGAATTGCCATAAAGAAAACATATCGCCAGCCCAGGTTATCGATCAGTACACCACCGAGGGTAGGGCCTAAAGCGGGCGCAAGGACAACGCCGATACCAAACAGGCCCATTGCGAAACCCCGTTGTGAGACGGGGAAAATCTGGAAGTTTACGACCATGGCGATAGGGCCGATTAAGCCAGCCGCAGCGCCGGTAATAACCCGGGATAAGATGAGTACTTCGGGATTGGGTGCAGCCGCACCCAGCAGGGAGCCTAAAAGGAATACGATCATCGCCGAAACGAATGTAAGCCGCACCCCTAATGCCTGAATGCACCAGGAGGTCAGCAGCATGGTGACCGTGCCAGCGGCAAGAAAAGCCGTCGCCAGCCATTGGGCACGATCCTGACCAATACCGAAGGCACCCATTACTTCGGGTATGGCAACATTGATTATTGTTGCTGTAAGCAGGGTGGCAAATGATCCCAGGATTGAGGTGAAGACGGCAAACCAGACGTACTTCGGCCCAAACTGCTCAAACATTGCCAGTATGGGTGGCGTTGCCTCGATGCCTTCGGGAATTCTTGAGGAGGCCATGTCGGCTCAGTTTCTTGAAACGGCTGTATTTGAATCAACGAAATCTGTGAAGTTGGCCACGTCAATGGCTAGTTCCACCATCATACCCGGTCTGAGCAGATCGTTGCCGCTTTCGATATCAACCTGAACTTCCAGCCGCTGGGTGACCTTGGTGAAATTCCCGCTTGGATTCGGGCTGGGTAAGAGTGCGAACTGACTGGTTGCAGAGTTACCAATGTTCCTCACCGTGCCGCGAAATTCTTTACCTGGATAGGCATCAACGTCGACTCTAACGGATGATCCGAGGCGCAGATGGCGGATTTCAGTTTCCTTTACATTTGCCTTGATCCAGATTTTATTCGGGTTGTGGATCATTAGAATTCGTTGCCCCGGGTAAACGTATTCTCCCCGATTGGCGAAGGATTCATCCACGACGCCGGTAATTGGGCTTTTTATGGTGTGGTCGTTGAGGGTATTGAGCAGTCGGTCTCGCTGAATGCTTAGTTCTGCTTCCCGGGCAGAAATAATCTGCATTTCCTTTTTTATCACATCCAGTTCAGAAAGGTTTGCCTCTGAAAGTAGCAACTCTGCCCTGGCGGTTTCCGTATCGGCGATGCTTCGTTTGTACGATTGTGCTGCCCGGTCCAGTTCAGATTTTCGGTTGTCGTAGTCCCCTTCCGATATCATGTTCTCCTGTAACAATGATTTTGCCCGGGAAAATTCTCTTTTTGCCAGCGACAGCTCAATCCTGGCTTCGGACGACCCGGAAGAAACGGCATTGAGTTTCGATTTCTCAGCTTTGAATCTGGAGCTGACCTGGCGCTCGGCGAGTTCCAATTGACTCTGTTGCCGGTCATATTCTGCCCTCATCGTCCTCAGGCTGGCTTCGATTTCTGCTAACCTCAGTTCTGCATCACGGGGATCTATTTGCACCAATACGTCACCCACGTTCACCCTTGATCCTTCCGAGACAGTAAATTCAACCACCCAACCCGGAATTCGGCTGCTGATGGAAATCATCGTCGAGGTAATACGCGCATCGCTGACATAGACATAGTTCGACCTGTCGTAAAACCACCAGGCCAGCCAGATGCTGGAAAAGAACAGCAATGAAAATGCAATCACATTCGTGGGGTTAAGAATTCGTCGTGATGCAGCAGGTGCTGTTGAGTCGGCCACGCTACCTCCTCGCCAGGATCTGTTCGAAGACACGGATGCAGGTTTGCACGTCTTGCTTATCGATACCTTCGAAGATTTCCCTGCGCACGTCTGCTGCGTTCTTATCCAGTTGTGCTAAAAGAGGTTCAACAGCGGGGGTTAAGTGAATCGTTTTACTGCGGCGATCGTTGGGGTCAGATCTTCGCTCAATAAAACCCTTTTCCGAGAGATTATCTAACAACCTTACCAGGCTGGGGCCTTCGATGCCCATCGTGTTGGCCAGTTCTTTTTGCTGCACGCCGTCGCCACTCTGTCGAAGAAAGTACAGGGTTCGCCAGGTTGCATCGGTGATATCAAGTGGTTTGAACTTGTCATCAAAGGCAAACCGTATTCGATTCCGGGCGTTAAACAGCAGTGCCGTAAATGTCTGGTTCAGATCCTTCACGCTCATATAGATAGGATGCTATTAATTAGTACGCTAATTATATGATCCAAAACCAGAAGCTTGTCAAACTGTTTCCACGTTAATTCCGGGGCAGTTTACTTAACTCCCATAGTCGAGCGGTAAAAAGGCTTATGCAGCGTTTCCCATCAACAAATCTGCCAGCTTGCTTCGTTGATATTTTCCATCACCGTACAGAACATGGTTGTGCATTTGACGTTTGAAGAAGATGTGCACGAAGCACTCCCAGGTGAATCCGATACCGCCGTGAAACTGTACAGACCGGCTGGCGGAAAATACCGCCATGTCGCTGGCGGCAGATTTGGCCATCCGCGCCAGGCGTTCGGCATTGTCAGGTTCTTCATCAATGGCGCAGGCGGCATTGTAGGTCAGTGACTTTGCGGCATCTATAGCCAGCATGACGTTGACCAGGGGATGTTTAACAGCCTGAAAAAACGCCAACGGCCGGTCGAATTGAACCCTCGTGGTAGCGTATTCCGTCGTGGTCTGTAACAACCACTCGCCAGAGCCCACCATATCTGCCGCTGTGACGCACAAAATGGCTGGCATGGCTTTTTCAACCGCTGCGGGACCCGTTCCTGGAGCAGCCACTTCCACAGCATCCACATTGACGAACTCGATTCTTGCCTGATCCCTGGTGAGATCAATAATGCCATCAGGGATAATTGTCAGGCCAGTGCTTGATACGTCGACCAGGTACAAACCAACGCCAGCATTCGAGCTTGCGGCAACGACGAGTGTTTCCGCTTTTTGAGCATCCTGGACAAAGTAAGCCATGCCATTCAATTTTCCATCGACCTGGGCAACATCAGTATCTGTACTTTCCCAGGAACCTCTTTTGTTGGTAATGGCGAGAGTTGCAGACTTACCCGTCGCGATTTCTCCCAGCGCTGTTGTTGCATTGCCGGAATCACATTCTCGCAATACAAAGGTCGCATTGAAGGTGGACAGCAGGGGAGAAGGAAATGCTGCTTTGCCGACCTCTTCAGCCAGGGCAATGACCGCAACGACAGGCATGCCAATACCCCCCGCAGCTTCAGGAACACATGCTGCGGTCCAGCCCAGCTCACAGATCTGCTGCCATAGGGACCTGTCCCAGATGCACTCGATATCCCGATGGATATTGGAATCGTGTGCCACCTGGGTATGAATCTTGTTTGCGCTACAGTTATCAGCAAAGAATTTTCGCGCCGCGTCTCTTAGCATTGCCTCGTCTTCGCCGAAGCCAAAGTTTTTTGATTGCGTCATCTGGAATACTCCTTACTTGGACTTGGGCATGTTGAGTACCCGTTCACCGAGAATGTTTCGCTGCACTTCGTTCGCACCGGCGGCGATCGTGATGCCGAAACTATTCATATAGGCTAACTGCCACTGACCACCAGCGGGTGCATTGTCGTCGTTGACATACAGGCTGCTGCCCGCACCTTCGATTTCATAGGCGAGCTGGGCTATATCCTGGCCTATTTCTGTCGCTACGAGTTTGAACTGCAACGGCAGGCGCATGGGGTGGTCATTGAGTGCCTTTACCCCAATGCGGCGTTGGTTTTGCCTGAAGCCTTCCTGACGAATGATGAGTTTCATTACAGCGTCACGAATTACCGCGTCATCGGCGGCCGTTTTGCCGTTTCGATAAGACTGCCGTGCAAGGTCAATCAAAGAGCTGGCACTACCCACTGCGGCGCCTTTTTCTTCCGCTGTCACCATACCCCCGGCTGATGGGGTAACCAGCAGACCGGCACCTCGTTCATGGGCAAGCGTCGTCATAGCAACTTTCCAACCGGCACCGACCTCGTCCAGGCGGTATTTGTCTTCAACCACCAGGTCTTCGAATATCACTTCATTGAATCCGGTTTCTCCTGTCATCTTGATTAAAGGGCGAACAGTGACGCCCTTGCCCATGACAGATTCAATTGGCACAACAAAGTAGGACAGGCCATTATATTTGTCATCTTTGCTGGTTCTGCATAGCAGGATCATCCAGCTGGCAAAATGAGCAAGGGATGTCCAGACCTTGTGGCCATTGATGACCCAGGAGTCGCCTTTCTTTTCAGCAAAGGTTTGTTGATTTGCCAGGTCTGAGCCAGCACCGGGTTCACTAAATCCCTGGCACCAGATGTCTTCGCCAGAGAGTAGTCGCGGCAGCAGTTCCTCTTTGACCTCTTCCCGGGCGTGAAAATAGATCGTAGGCGCCGCCATGCCCATGCCAATAATATTGGGTAGAAACGGCGTCTTCGCCCGCTGCATTTCCTGGTTGGCGATCGACTGGCAATCCGTCATGCCACCACCGCCACTTGCTTTTGCGTAATCACAACCCACAAGACCAGCGTCATAGGCTGATTTTTGCCATTGCTGCAGCCACTCCATTGCGTCTGGATCACTGAGTTCCAGTGCGCCCTGGGGAATATGAACCGGGGGTTGGCCAGGGTGGTTTTCGGCTAGCCATTTCTGGCAATGGGCGCGAAATTCAGCCTGTTCAGGTGTGTCCTTGGTTTCATCGGACATAGTCGAATTGCTCCTGTCTCTAAAAAACGTGTAGATCGTCTATGGTGGGGCGACGTTGTACAGGATAAGTTCGGTCAAGAAAAGGTCTATTTTGACCAAAAAGCGAGAATCAAATGGGAAATTGGATAGGCAAAACCTTCGAAGTGCCTGTTGCTCTGGAGACGACGGATTTTCGCCTGCGCATGTTAGTGGTAGGCAACACAGGGATGCTTAACAAGATTAGTTGACAGTAACCAAAGGGGATTTAGTCTACTTATATTCTTCATCTAGCAGACCTGAATTCGATTTCGCTTCCTGTTGCTGGCTATTTTTTTGGCGGTCTTGCGCGCCTAGTTGGTTGGTCGCAATCAGGCGTTGTTCTAGCGACAATTCAGTGATTGGAAAACACCAGCGGAACTATTGAAGCTCGTGATATGGCCGCAGAACGTAGCGCTGATTGTTGCCTGGATTCCAATGAAGAGACACATGCACAGATCATGAACCTGACCGGTGGACTTGGAGCAATATCAGAGCCGTGTTGACATCGTCACTTAACCGGTTTATTTTCTATTCCGTTCAAGGTAGAACGAAAAATGAACAATCAAACCAGCAATGTCAGCCCACTGGTTCTCAAGGTTCTGTTTCGGCCAAGAGAGGCATTCGAAGACCTCGCACGGGCTGAGCCGTCGCCTTACCGGGTTTTTTTCAGGTACCTGATATGGTTTGCGCTGTTGCCACCTTTGTTTGCCTATATCGGCGGTTCACGCTATGGCTGGGACCTGGGCGCTGCGAATCCATTGATCTTGGCTGAAACCGAATTGCGAGTAGTGAGTGCCCTGTATTACGTGGTCTTGCTTACCGCATTTGTGTCGACCGCTTTCGCATCTCAATGGATGTCCGAAACCTATGGTGCCCGCAAATCTCTCGGTGTACATATGGCGATGGTGACGATCCTCGCGGTACCTGTCACAGTCGGTAGTGCTGTACATTTATATCCCCATGTCTTTGTGAACCTGCTGGTGTTTATTCCCGTCCTAATCTGGGTCATCTACCTGTTGTATGTTGGGTTACCGGTAGCGTTGAATATCAACCAAGAGCGCGGCATGCTGATGGCGTCTTCCCTGGTTGGCTGGCTGCTTGTCGGCTTCGTGACCTTGTTGGGGGTAACGGTTGTCCTCTGGACAAATGGGTTGGGCCCTTCGATAGGCGCCTGAACATATGACCCGGACCCCACAGATCACAACCAACGTTTACTACCACGACGGAGTTGTGCGTTTCCTTGTGATTTGCGCAATGGTCTGGGCGGTGCTCGGTATGGGTGCCGGAGTTTATGTTGCAGCGGAGTTAATTTGGCCAGAGATTGACTTTGGACAATTCTGGTTATCCTTTGGTCGACTTCGAGCCTTGCATACCAATGCGGTTATCTTTGGCTTCGGCGTCTCAGCTTTGATGGCAACGGCTTTTTATAGTGTTCAAAGAACCTGCCATGTACCGTTGCCGACGCTCCGATTGGCCTGGGTGACGGCTATGCTATGGCAAGTTTGCATACTAACCGGGGGCTTGTCTCTACTGGCGGGTATGAATACAGGAAAGGAATATGCGGAACTGGAGTGGCCTTTTGATATTGCCATTGCGATTGTCTGGATCAGCTTTGGTGTCGTCTTTTTCGCGACGATCGCCCGCCGTCGTATCAAACCTATCTATATATCAAACTGGTTCTACGGTGGGCTGATCATCGTCATAGCGATGTTACATGTCGTTAACAGCCTGGCGATGCCTGCGACCTTGTTTAAGTCCTATCCGGTCTATGCCGGTGCCCAGGATGCCATTGTGCAATGGTGGTATGGTCACAATGCTGTAGGTTTTCTGTTGACTGGGGGTTTCCTTGGCATGCTGTATTACTTTCTGCCGAAACAGGCAGATCGACCGATCTGGAGTTACAAGCTTTCGGTGGTCGCATTCTGGTCGTTTACCTATGCGTACATTTGGGCGGGTCCGCATCATCTTCATTACAACTCGATTCCTGACTGGGTGCAAAACCTCGGTATGGTGATGAGCCTGATATTGCTGGCTCCCTCCTGGGCAACCATGATCAATGGCATAATGACGGTCAGCGGTGCCTGGGAGAAACTCAGAACCGACCCGGCGCTAAAGTTTATTGTACTGTCATTGGCGTTTTACGGGCTGGCAACGTTTGAAGGACCTATGATGGCGATAAAAAGCGTCAATGCTGTCAGCCACTTTACCGACTGGACTATCGGCCATGTTCACTCCGGCGCACTGGGCTGGAACGCCTTAATTGTATTCGGTACGTTTTACTATCTTGTACCAAAACTCGTGGACGCAAAACTATACAGCGTGCACCTGGCCAATGTGCATTTCTGGTTGGCGCTTGCGGGGACCATGCTCTATGTCTTATCCATGTGGGGTGCTGGTGTATCCCAGGGCTTGTTGTGGTTAAGCCTGGACGAGATCGGTGAACCGAGTTTCAGCTTCAAAGATATTATGGCAAGTATGCCGCCATATTATTTGTTGCGCCTTGTTGGCGGATTGACCTTCTATCTTGGCACCCTGCTGATGATTTTTAATCTGGTCATGACCATGAAAGGTCGTGCCACGGTGCGAATAAGACCACCCGAGGTGACGGTGAGCGGTGAAGCGCAATGAGTGGTTTATCCCTTCATAAAAGACTGGAAAACAACGCCGGGCTTTTGGTTTTTGGCATTCTGGTCGTATCGGCAATCGGCGGCCTCGTGCAAATTGTCCCCAGTTTGACCCAGGATTCGTTGAAGACCCCCATCGGGAATACGCGGGTTTATAGCCCGGTGGAACTTGTTGGCCGCGACATTTACATCCGCGAGGGTTGTAGTGTTTGCCATTCACAGCAGATTCGACCGTTGCTGGCGGAGGTCAAACGCTATGGGCCTTATTCCCGTGCGGGTGAGTTTGTTTATGACCGGCCATTTTTGTGGGGGTCCAAGCGAACCGGTCCGGATCTGCAGCGGATTGGGGGCAAGTACTCCGATACCTGGCAACGCGTTCATCTCATCAATCCACGGCGGGTGGTGGAGAACTCCATCATGCCCGGGTACCCCTGGCTTGCGATGCGACCTGCAGCCAGCACCGGCGATATCCAGGCGAACCTGAAGGCGCTTCAACGTCTCGGTGATCCTTATAGCGATGCAGATATTGAAGCAGCACCGACGCAGCTTGAAGGCCTGATGGAGGTTGATGCGCTCGTGGTCTACTTGCAGATGCTCGGTACCGGTTTTGATGAGAGCATGGTTGACGACCACGGAGCGGAACGCTAATGAACGCATCGATGTATCGGTTTGTGCCACTCAGTGAGGACGCAACATGACCTGGTTCCTTTTCGTAGGTGATATGCTCGTCATGCTGTTTATGTGCGGCCTCGCAGTTTGGGTTTTTACGCAATCAACTGCGGAAGCAGCGGACGAAGCTGCCAGGATTCCGCTTGAAGACGAATACACTGATGACTGAATTACCGACAGGCTTCTGGGCAGGATGGATCGTAGTACTGACGCTGGTCAGCCTTGGTGTCTTGTGTTGGTTGGTGTACAGCATTTATTTCCCCCAATCCGAAGCTGACAAACACCATGAAGACATTGTGTGGGATAACAATCTCAGGGAGGGTGCGAACCCAGCACCGATGTGGTGGTTCTGGCTGATTCTTCTCAGTCTCGTGTTTTCCCTGATTTACCTGATGTTGTTTCCAGGGCTCGGGTCCTACCAGGGAATTCTCAACTGGAGTTCAGGCAGCCAGGTCGTTAAGGACGAGGAAGCCTTTCGTGCGGAATTCGGTGAACGTCGAAGCGCTCTGGCAGAAATGGAAGTACAGGCGATACACGGGTATCCACAAGCGATGGCCTCAGCACAGGGCGTTTTCGATCGTAACTGTGCTGTCTGTCACGGCTATGAGGCTCAGGGACAGGCTTCGCTTTTCCCGAACCTGGTGGATAACGAGTGGCAATGGGGCGGGTCCGAAGCACAGATTGAACAGTCTATTCGAGGAGGTCGAAATGCCATTATGGTTGCCTGGGGTGAGGTTTTGGGTGACCAGGGCGTGAATGACGTCACAGCGTACGTGTTGTCACTTACCAGCGGGACACAGACCAGTCATCCAGGAAAATCACAATATGATCAGTTCTGCATCGCTTGCCATGGCACAAGCGGAGAAGGTAATCCAGCGCTGGGTGCTCCCAACCTGGCAGATGACATCTGGCTCTATGGCGGAAATGTTGGAGCAATAAAAGCATCGATTGCGGATGGTCGCAATGGCGTGATGCCCGCTTTTGGGGAACGGCTTGATGAAACACAGTTAAAACTCCTGGTTGCCCTGATGCTCTCCTCGAATACTATGAATACTCTTGAATAACCTAACTTAGACAGCGAAAGCTACTGTCGTAAGTCAATGAATCTGTGTCCGACACGGCTTCACCCCCCTTGTCGTCTTGCCACCTAAATCTAGTGTTCTTGTCCTCTATCTTGAGTCAGATTATTCATGTACTCCCCAGCGCGAATTGGACTCGCATTATTTCCACTGGTTACGATATTTTTGCTGATGTATGACTTCCGAATTACTGATACTTGTTTTTGTCGCCATATTGGCTCAACAACCAACTGCAGCGGCAGGCCATCATATCAACAGTTCTCGTTTGGCCCTCCTGCCGGACATGGCGGGGTGGTGGCAATGCTTGACCAGAGTTAGTTACCCTGCATCTTGAAATCGTTCGGTTTCAGCGTCAGGACGTCGCATTTCAAATAGTCCATGGCTTTTTCAGTCGTATTACCTATAAATACGTCGTTGAAGAAACTGCGGGAGATCGCTCCCATTACCACGACTTCAGCATCCAGATCCTGCTGTGTCTCGTATAGTGCTATTTCTGGTGCGCCTTCGACCAGCAGTTGTCTATCCTTGTCGATGCTGAAATCTGCCATCAGTTCATTAAAGGCCATTTCATGATCGGCTTCAGCCTGGTCCGGGTACACGCCGGATAACGCAACTGGGTGAAAGGCGTGCAGTGCATAGGCGGTACCAGCCAATACCTTTGCCAGATCTATGGAAAACTCAAGAACCTTGTGGTCGAGACCAGATGGCTTGTAACGCGCGTGTTTTGGATCTACCGCGCCAATAATTTTTGGTGCCGAACTCCAGGCGTGTTCTTTAACTAACAACAGGGGTTTTGGGCAGGTACGAACGAGTTGCCAGTCGGTATGTGTCAGGAACATTCTGGACAGGGCACCGTGACGCCCGATATGCTGGATAACAAGATCTGCGTCCAGTTCAAGTGCCTGCTTTGCTATAGTTTCATACTCCGGGTAAGCCCAAAGCGCCAGGGTGGTGATTGTTAATCCGTTCTCTCGCATCGGTTTGGCGATTTTTTCGAGCTGCTCTTTGCATTCCTGCAAATACTCGGTACGCAATCGTGTGACCTCGGCTGAATCGAAGTAGTAGCCCTCGACCAGATATTGCGTGTGTTCACAGGAAAGCAGAACTATTTCTACATCCTTCGACCTGGCAATCGCTAAAGCCTTGTCCAGAGCAGGATAGGTTGCCTCATCCAGATGAATAACAACTAACAGCTTTTTTGGATCAAACATGTTGGCCACTCCTTATGTTGCGCAATCTATACAAGTAGACGTGAACGGCAGGATATCTAAACGCTCGGAAGAAATCTCCTTATTACACACTAAACAGGTCCCATAAGTACCTTCCTCAAGACGATTAAGTGCATGATCAATTTGAATCAGCTCCTCTCTACCTTCAACATCGAGAGCCATCACCAGCGCCTGATTGTCGAGCTCTACAGATTGATCGGAGAACTTGGCACTGACGGGCTTATCCCGTTCATAGATATGATGGTGAGTGCGCATGACCCTTTCAGATATAACCTTCTTCAGAACGATCAATTTACTCTCAATTTGCTTGGTATTCACAGTGTTTCTCCTATACCTGTCGCCCGCTATTATCATAGTGAATCTGATCGATGGGTTAAATGACCACGATCAATTCGCCCCGGGAGATTCCCTTGTACAGTTGCCTTGTAAGAAACCCTTGAAAAATATTCGTTGGGTCTTATGTAAGTGCAAACAGGAGGCGAACATGAACGAACCAGAATATTTCCCATTCCCGAGTCTGAACAGGCTATTTCGAACCTACGATGATATACATTCGTCCCGGCCTTTCAATGCTGCTATGGATTCTCACGGCTGGGTACCGGACATTGATATTACGGAAGATGAGTCAGAGTTAACATTTTGGGCGGACATTCCGGGAGTCGATACCGATGATCTCGAAATCACCGTCGAGCAGAACAAACTATCGATCAGTGGAGAAAGGGTCGTTGATTCGGCGTCCGGCGAGAGATCATACAAGCGCCGTGAACGAACAAGCGGTCATTTTTTGCGGCAGTTTACCTTACCGGAATCAGCTGACACGAATAACATCAGCGCGAAAGCGGACAAAGGTGTTCTGCGAATTTCAATCCCTAAAGTAGTAAATTCTGACAAGTTGAATATTCAGGTCGAGAACCTGGACTAGATAACCCCAGCTGGAGGCAAATCAAATGAGTACTTTCGACAATTTATCACACAACTTAAGAGATACGTTAGGTAACATCTCTGACGGCTGGCAACACTTGTGGCAAAAAGCCAGAAATTCAATAACCTATTTTGCGCCATCCAAGGAGAATGACCAGAAAGACGTTATCCCCGCGACACAATCGGTTCGTTGGGGTGTTCTGTCTGCTGATGTCAAGGAGACCGACAACAATATTGAGGTCCAATTGGAATCGCCAGGAATGAGCCCGGATGATTTTGAAATCAAGATTGATCATCAGGCGCTTATCGTCAGAGGTACCAAAAACTACCAGTCTGATCGTAAGGAAGGCAGGTTTCACGTCACTGAAAGAGCCTATGGGAGTTTTGAACGGTTAATTCCACTGCCGTGTCTGGTGGATGAAGATAGGGCAACGGCAAAGTACAAGGGTGGCGTTCTGCATGTGTCCCTGCACAAGCGACAAGGCGCTAAAGTGCGCCGAATACCGGTAGCATGATTTTGACCCGTTGATGGCCGCGATGTATTGTTAGTGAAATGACCTGCAACACATGGAGTGCTGATCGTGAAAAGAGCACGCACGCTTATATTACTATTTTTCGGGACGTTCCTTCTCGGGGCTTGTAACTTCCAGAGCCAGGGATTCAATTTGCCGGAAGGCAGTGTCGAAAGCGGGAAGGCCACCTTTATACTATTGCAGTGTAACGATTGTCATAGTGTTGATGACGTGGCCTGGAACGGCGCAGCAAGTGAAGGCGAGATTCACGTTAAATTGGGTGGTGAGACCACCCATGTGAAAACCTATGGCGATCTGGTGACTTCGATTATCAACCCGTCACACAAAATGTCGAGACTTCACGATCCGTCCACCATGACTGACTCCGGTGAGTCGAAGATGAGAAGCTACAATGAAGTCATGTCGGTACAGGAGCTGATCGACATGGTTGCTTTTCTGCAATCCAAGTACGAGGTATGGGTACCGGATCACTACAAGTACAAGTGAGGTACCCAGGACTATTTAGGTAAGTAATGTTTTGATGCTGTCGGCATTCAGGGATTCGTGCTCCAGTAGTGCGTTCGCCAGGTCATCCAGCTTGCTGCGATGTAGTTTTTACACCTCAATTGCCCTGTTCTCGCTGGTCTGAATTAATTTCGCTACCTCATCATCGATCATCTCAGCCGTGTGGTCGCTGATCTCCCGTGAGGGCGTGAATTCTCTGCCGAGGAAGTTTTGTTCGCTCTCACTAAATGTGATCGGGCCCAGATTCTCATTCATCCCCCACTCCGAGATCATATGACGTGCGAGGTGTGTGGCTTCTTTCAGGTCGTTGGCCGCACCGGAACTGACTTCCTGAAAAACCAGGTTCTCTGCGGCTCGACCACCCAACAGGATTGCCAGCCTGTCTTCAAGGTAGTGTTGGCTGAAATTCACATATCTTCAGCGGGTGCCTGTTCGGTCATACCCAGCGCCCTGCCCCTGGGTATTATTGTGATCTTTCTGAGCGTATCTGCGTGAGGCATATAGAAGGCGGTAAGTGCGTGACCTGCCTCGTGATAAGCGGTCCTGCGCTTCTCTTCCTCTGAGAATAGCGCCTCCCTGCGTTCACCAAGGATGATCTTGTCCCTTGCCTGCTCGAATTCCGAGTGTGAAACGACCTCCACCTCCTGTCGAGCCGCCAGTAATGCTGCCTCATTGACCAGGTTGGCCAGATCAGCCCCTGAAAACCCGACGGTGCCGAGGGCGATGCTTTCAAGGTCAACGTCATCCGCAATCGGTACCTTGCGTGTATGGACCTTGAGAATCGCTTCACGTGCCTGTTTTTGAGGTAATTCCAGCACGACCTTGCGATCAAATCGACCGGGTCTGAGTAGCGCCGGATCTAACACATCCGGCCGATTCGTCGCGGCGAGTACAACCACGGTTTCTTCCTCCTTGAAACCGTCCATTTCTGCGAGAATTTGATTCAGGGTCTGCTCGCTCTCGTCGTTGTTCATACCTGACACACCGCTACGGGTCCGGCCAACGGAGTCTATTTCATCGATGAATATCAGTGAGGGTGCAGCATTACGAGCCTGTAGAAACATATCCCTGACTCTTGAAGCGCCCACCCCGACGAACATTTCCACAAATTCTGAACCGGTGATACTAAAAAAGGGTACACCAGCTTCACCGGCTGTGGCTTTGGCCAACATGGTCTTACCTGTACCGGGTGGCCCCATCAGCAGTATGCCTTTCGGGATTTTCGCTCCCAGTTTCTCGTACTTTTCAGGATTTTTCAGATATTCAATGACTTCCCGAAGGTCATCTTTGGCACCTTTGAGCCCGGCAATATCGCTATAGCGGGTGTGGATGTCGTCTGCTTGAGCGAGTTTTGCCCTGGATTTCGTGAAGCCGCCGCCGCCCGGTAGAAACTGCTTTCCCAAAAACCGTCGGCTTGCCAGGAAAAGTCCAATCAGGAAGATCCACGGAATAACATTGATTAGAAATGTAAGCAACGGTGACGTTTCGGTTGACTGGACCTTAACGACCACCTTTTTTTCTTCGAGCAATGGAATGAGATCAGCGTCTGCAATAGCAGGCAGGGTTGTGGTGAATATTTTTTCCTTCCCCAGTTCCAGTGACCGATACACGCCAATGATCTCGTTACCACGAAGTGTAATAGATTCGATCTGACTATCGCGTATCTCTTGTTTGAACTGGGAATAAGGGATTTCATCAGGGCCATCGCCCTGTCGTAAGAAAAAGGAAATCGCTATCGCAAATAGAAACCAGATAAGTGCATTTAGCCACAGATTGGGCAACTGCTTCGGCGTTTGGTCTTCGTTTGGTTTCTTATCATTAGCCACAAGAATCTTGTACGCCTCAGCGTTTACTTCGGTACACGCCAAAATGAACGAAAGGAGCCGTAGCTTTTTCCCCTGGGATGACATTGTCAGGGACTTTATATCTTACGACTTTCAGGCTGCGCAAAAACGCGACAATTGCGGTGGCATCTTCATTGGTCATCCTTGAATAACCCGGCCAGGGCATCACAGACAGATGACGGCGACCATGATTGTCGATACCAGTACGGATCACCTCTACAATCTCATCGTCTTCCCATTTGCCAAGACCGGTTTCAATGTCGTTGGTGATATTGGCGGGATAAACGACACCGGGGTTTTTTTCGGTTAAGGGGTTGGAATAGGCAATGCCAATGCCGGAACCCGCAAAAATGCGCTGAATATCAGGTTCACCAATTAACGCTCCATCGGTGTGGCAGGTGCCGCAAGCCAGTAGTTCAGCGAGATATTTTCCCCTTTAGACCTGGACCGGTGGGTAGCCGCTGTCTTCCACTGAGAGATCGTGTAGTGTAGTTGGTGTCGCAGGATCATAGTCTTTCAGTGGGTCACTGCCACAAGCCGTTAAGCCTGCGACTAGACAAAGAGTAAGACAAAGAATGGATAAGTGTTTTTCCATTGTCATTGCCACGATTGGTTCCAGATTTGATCTATCGAAGCACGACTACATCGCAATGTGTATGTGTAAGAATCGTTTCCGAGGTGTTACCAATGACGAAACTCTTTACCCCGGATCGACCCACCGTACCCATAACAAGAAGCTCTGCCTGGCTGTCTTCAATGCTATCCCTGATTCGCATGGCCGGGCCGCCTTCTGATATCTGCAGGTACTTGTAATCGACATTTGATTCTTTAACGAGTCTGTTCATGCTGATTTTTATTTCTTGTTCGATTTCAGCCTGAAGTTTCTCAAAGTCCAGCATAATGGCGGTGGGTTCCGCCCAGGCTTCAACCAGTGGATAGGCAACCACGATGGTCAGTTCACCTTCCAGGATCGAGGCCAGATGTGCAGCTTCAACCAGGACCCGTTTGCTGAGAGCAAATTGATCTTCGTTAAGGGCATCAACCGCAGCGATTATGGTCGGACTTGATACCCAGGCAACATCTTTTACCAGCATGACCGGAATTTCTGAATGCCGGAGTAAATTCCAGTCCTGTGGTGTTCGAATCTTGACTCCAAATTCGTCAGCCCGGTCCGCGCCTTTAATGATCAGGTCTGCCCGGCTTTCTTCAGCTGCAGCGAGAATGCCGTGCCATTTATCCTTGTTCCAGATGGTTGCAGATTCAAGTGATTTAACCTTGTTTCGAATCGGGTCCAGCTGATCTTCCAGCCAGGTTTCAGCCGACTGCATCAGGAAAGTCTTGAGTTCCTGATTGTTTTCGACCTGCTTAACCGGGATATCCACTATCCCTTCGTAAATAACATGAACTACCTCGAGTGCGGCGTTCGAAGCCGTGGCCAGTGCCAGTGCTTTTTCGAGTACGACGATCGCGCCTTCTGTATGGTCAATCGCTACCAAAATCCTGTCTACACCAAGCATAGCTGCTCTCCCTTCGGCTATTTTTCATAGTATGCGCCTTAGCGGTCGGGTAAGTATTGATATTAGTCAATAGAGACAGAATTGTTCCCAATCCTGCTTGATAGCCCCGGTGAGTGGCTTTCTTCGCGCAACCCATCGATTAGTTGATAGACTTGGAAGAATCAGGAAATTTAAGGGAATACCGATGGAGACTATCACTTACGAGAAAAAAGGCCAGGTTGCCTATGTGACCCTGAACCGGCCTGAAAAACTCAATGCCATGAATGATGTGATGCACCGGGAATTGGCTGAAACATGGGTGGATTTTCGCGATGACGATGAACTGAGAGTGGCGATATTATCCGGCAATGGTCGCTGTTTCAGTGCTGGTGCTGATCTTTCCGGTGGTGCGCCGGAGAAGTACAGCTACACGGGCGATTTTCCTGATATCACCCAGACCCAGAAGGTCTACAAGCCCATTATTTCTGCACTCCATAGTCATGTGGTGGGTTATGGCATGTGGATTGCGCTTGATACGGATATCAGGATTGCGACGCAAGACACATCTTTTTGGTTGCCGGAACCACAATGGGGTATCGCCACAATTCCCTGCGCGTGGTTTCCTAAAATAATGCCCTGGGCGATTGCGTCGGAATTACTGCTGTTGGCAGAGCGCGTTAGTGCACAGCGTGCGTACGACGTTGGCATGATCAACAAAATTGTTCCGGCGGACCAGTTGATGGCAGAAGCAGAAAAAATCGCGGACCGGTTCTGCCAGCTCAGTCCGGTTGCCGTGCAGGGGATGAAAGAATCCATGGTTCGCGCCTCATCACTGGACTATGCCGCAGTTGACCACATTACCGACTATGTACAAACCCGTGTTATGAACTCCGAGGATCGAAAAGAAGGTGGCAAGGTCTTTCTGGAGAAACGCGAGGCAGAATGGCCGAACAGGTAGGAGACTGATGCCGGTACCGGCAATAGCCGATAGTTTGTTTACATCAAACTGCCATATGGCGTTTAATCACGGAACACGTAAATACAAAAGAGATAAGTGGGGAATAATGATGGACCTGGAGACTTTTCGCAGCGACACCCGGGAGTGGCTGGCTGCAAACTGCCCTGAAAGCATGCGCAACAGGGCAGTGCATTTTGAAGATGCGTTTGAGATCTACAATACTCCTGATGCAAAACTGTGGCTTGATCGTATCGCCGAACGGGGCTGGACTGCGCCAACATGGCCAGAAGAATACGGCGGCGGTGGATTGGATTATGACACCAACCGGGTCCTCCAGGAAGAAATGGCAGCGATCAAGGCATTGCCTGCCGCTGCAGGTATGGGGCTGTCCATGATTGGTCCGACCTTGCTCGAATTTGGCACTGAAGAACAAAAACAGCGCCATCTGCCAAAGATTGTGACGGGTGAAGTCAGATGGTGCCAGGGATACAGTGAACCCGGTTCAGGCTCCGATCTTGCCAGTTTGCAAACCAAAGCCGTCATGGAAGGTGATCATTTCGTGATTAATGGGCAGAAGATCTGGACCTCCGGGGCGCAACATGCAAATTGGATGTTTGCCCTGGTAAGAACAGATCCAGATGCAGCAAAACACGATGGAATCAGTTTCGTGTTGTTGCCAATGGATCAACCCGGGGTGAGTGTAAAACCGATTCAACTGATTTCCGGTTCATCACCATTCTGTGAGACCTTTTTTGACGATGCGCTGGCCCAGCGTGACGACCTGGTGGGTGAGCTCAACAAGGGTTGGACCGTGGGTAAACGCCTGTTGCAATACGAACGCTCTGCATCGCCTGTACGATCGAAGAAAAAAGGCAAACCGGTTAACGCCTATGCCGATATTGCAAAAATGTACCTGGGAGAATCTGACGGTAAAGTCGTAGATGCCGGTGTCAGGGATAAAATCACCCAACAGACGATGATGGAAAAATCATTGCAGCTAACGGTTCAGCGGGTGTTTGAAGAGAGCAGATCAGGCAAGGCACCGGGTGCTACCACTTCAATATTCAAGCTCGTCGGTTCCACATTGTCAAAGGAAGGCTCGGCGTTGAAATCAGAACTTCGTGGTTCATCGGGTCTCGGCTGGGAAGGTGACAGTTTTACTGCCGACGAACTGGACGCCACCCGGGGCTGGCTTCGTGATCGGGCAGTGACTATTTATGGGGGTACTAACGAAGTTCAGATGAACATCATCAGCAAAAGGGTGCTGGGTTTACCGGACTAGGACTGAGAAGGGGAGCATCGGTGTACAAGTTCTACTATTTTCCAAATTCATGTTCCGTGGCGTCACATATTGCGCTGGAACAGGCAGGTGCAGACTATGAACCGGTTCGCGTTGGCTTTGAAACCGACGAGCAGCGGCAGGATAAGTACCTGGCGATCAATCCGAAAGGCAGGGTGCCAGCGCTGGTAACAGAGCGCGGGATTTTGACCGAAAACCCGGCGATATTGATGTTCATCAGCCAGACCTGTCCGGCAGCTAAACTTGCACCTTTGGACGACGCCTTCGCGATGTCACGCATACATTCATTCAATGCCTACCTCAGCTCCACCGTGCACGTGGCACATGCGCATGGTGTGAGAGGCTACCGATGGGTTGATGATGAAGCTGCCATCAGTGAGATGAAACGAAAGATGCCCCAGGTCGTTGGCGATTCTTTTGCATTGATTGAGAGCGAAATGTTCAAAGGACCCTGGGTGATGGGGGAAGAATACAGCATCGCAGACATTTATCTTTTTACGATCGCGCAATGGTTAGAAGCAGACAGGGTCGACCCGACCCGGTTTCCAAAAGTACTTGAGCACAGAAACCGGATGCTTGAGATTCCCGTGGTGAAAAAAGTTCTAGCGCTTCAGGTATAGCGTTTCAGGTGTAGCCAGACGCGTGTTTGATTGAATCGGAAACAGTATGGACGATCAAGAAATAGCGACCTTAAGAAAACTCATGGAATACGAGGCGAGTCGAACATCGCCGCCAGCGGAGTTTCCTCAACTGCCTGATTTACCCGGTGGCAGATACACCGATGAACGCTTCCTTGAGTTGGAAAAGCAGCACCTGTGGCGTAAGTCGTGGTTGCTCGCCGCCCATATCGATGAAATACCTGAACCCGGCTGTTTTATTCTGTGGGAGCAGGCTGGGCAGCCGATTGTTGTTGTTCATTCGGAGACTGGCAACATCAATGCTTTCTATAACACCTGTCGGCATCGCGGCGCACCTGTGGTGACAGAATCCAGCGGTAAAAAAATTCGCTTAACCTGCAAGTATCACGGTTGGACTTATAACCATGAGGGCGAGCTTTTGTCCGTCCGTGATCCGGAAGATTTCTCTGACCTCGATTTTTCCTGTCGCTCGCTGAAGAGCGTTCGCTGTGAAATGTTTGGCAATCTGATTTTCGTCAACTTTGACGAAAATGCAATGTCGTTAATGGACTGGCTCGGGCCGATTGCCACCGAGTGGAAGGAATTCCAGTTCGACAAATGCCGCCTGGCGGCAAGACATGTTTTTGACCTTGACTGCAATTGGAAGATCGCCATGGAGGCCAATACTGAAGTTTATCATGTTAAGAATATTCACCCGACCACTGTCGCACCTATCCTCGATGATCGACGTAATGTAAACAGCTTTTATCCGAATGGTCATGGGCGAATGATCGCGCCCCGGCCAGAGAAAATGAAAGGCATCATGCAACAGCGAAACCCTGACGTGGCAGAATTTGAGACAGTTGGGGAAATTGGTCGCACCTGTACCCAGTCCTATGGAATCTTTCCAAACTGGGTTTCACCTTTGAGTCCCTACGCTTTACCACCCTTATTATTCTGGCCCAACGGTATTAACAAGTCGCGACTGGAGACCTGGACATTTGCCCCTGACTGGGGTGAAGGTCGAAAACCCGATATGTGGACCGAGAACGATGGTGAGAAACTGATTCAGGTATTGTTAGAAGATACTGAATTTGGCGCCTGGATCCAAAAATCTGTGGAGTCCTATGGATTTAGCGGAGTACCGCTTAGTTACCAGGAAGCACGGATATATTACTGGCACCAGTCCGCCGACAAAATGATCGGCACTGACAACATTCCACCTGAGTTGCGCGTGCCCGCGGTAATTGGTGACGACTGGGTTTTTCCGAATGACCCGCGACTCAATTACATCTGTTAAGAAGCAAAGGGTTAAGGTGCAAAACTCGAGCGAGCCTGTACGCCCCATTTGCCATCGATTAACGATACGACCCACAGGGATGGGTAGTTGCCGATTAAACTGTCGTCTTCCCTGTATCGGCTGAACTGTACTGCGAAATGCACCTTGTTATCGGTGCTCTGTACGACTCGGCGATAGTCCCAGAGGGTATAGTGCCAGCCGGTGTTCTCAACGAACTGTTCAAAAAAGTTAACAGGTCTAAAACCACTTTCTTCAAGCACCTTGATCGTTCCGCTGGCGATTCGAACATGGGGGAAATGAAATGTGGCATCCATTGTGGCCAAATCACGTAGGTTCCATGCATTTTGATAAGCATTGATAACCTTTAATGCTTCCTGCTCCGGTCCAGGTGCCGCAATAATATCTTCGGAGTGTTCGTTCTCGTGGCTGTAAATAGTCGTATCAGCAGGCAGGTTGCCGAAGCCAATGCACGATACGTGAGAGGACCTTATCGGTTTGAAGTTCTCGACGAGAGTGTGAAACTATGTTCCCCAACAGGCGTCAGAGACCGTGACGCGCCTGCTGCTGGAACATCTTGGTGAGTACGCTGACGTTACGAATCTTTAACAGTTGTTTTTTGGAATCTTAGGAAAGTACCATTTGGAACAGAGTTAATTTACAACCAGGAGTAATATGATGTCAGATAACTTTCTTACGTTTGATCACATTCATTTGATCAGCGAAGACCCTGAAGCTGCGTCAAACTGGTATGTGGACGTGTTGGGGGCAACGATTCTCAGACGACGGCAGGTTCGCGATGCGCCCCAGGTCAGACTCGAGTTGGGTGGTATTACTTTGCTCATAAGAGGTCAACGACCCGGCGAGGCTCCGGTGAGTACAAAACTGATGCAGGATTTTGAAGGCTATTCAAGTCATGATGAATGGGGAACGGACCACTTCGGTTTTAGCTATCGCGGTGACCTGCTGGCTTACTGCGAAGAGATAAGGGCGAAAGGTGCTGTCTTTGTCGTCGAACCCTGGGAATTTACACCGGGGAATCCGATCTGTTATGTATCTGCTCCTGATGGTGTCAGTATTGAAATCGTGACAGCAGGGTAGGAAAGTCAGGTCTCTATCTTTTCCCAATACTCAGTTTGAGACCTGGAGAGTGTTGATATGACTCACTCTTACATCCGAAAACTGGTCCGTGCAATACAGACGCCGTTCTCTACCAGGTGCAGTGTTACAGTAGGTGAGTTACTGCCACTCAGTCACGCCTAACAGTTCGACATACTTAACCATCTTTTCGTAAATGTCGTCATCTGAACACTGCGCTTTACGCGTGGCAAGATTCGCTTTTACGGCACAAAATTCCAGGTGTTGCGCGACAGTCATGGGTGACCTGATTTCCTTAATGGCAACGACAGGTTCTTCTGCGGCAGGTTCTTCTACGACTGACTCTTCCGCGACTGGTTCGACGCCGACAGGCTTCGTGACGATGGGCTCAACTGCAACAGGTTCTGCTGTGACTACAGCTTCTGCGACTATCGCAGGTTCACTTACTACAACCCTCATCACCGAAGTTTCTGAATTGAATTGCATTAACTCACCTGCATTTGCGCTCAACCACCAGATTCCGCCACGTCCAAAACCGGAATACTGATTCTGAATTCGCGTTAACTTTTTATCGAATGGTCCAATCATTGCGCGGTAGATTGTTCGCCCATCTGCTTGCAGTGTTGTGACCTTAATTGGTTTATCCACTTGTGGGGTCATTTGGCTCACAAAGAGAACAGCCTGACCGGCATCCCTGAAACTTGCCAGAACAAGGTAGTTCCTTGGATTGCTGGATTCATCGGCCATTTCGCTGGCATTTACGGGTGTGGTTCCGGCCATGATGAGGAGACAGCTGCAAAAGATGATGCATTTCATTATTGGTAACCGTTTATTTTCAGTGAGATCTAAACTGATTTTATAGCGTGGGTTTTGGCGCGCAAGTTATCCCATCTCCGGTCAGCCCGGGATAGGGCCTGCTGGTCTGAAAACTGAATCCGGGAGTTAGCTATGAATTAGTACCAGACTAGTGCGGCTTTCTCACAGCGCAGACTCGATATCCGTTTGTGAGAAGTCCTGGCCTTTATATAACAACGGCATGCCAAGAGATTTTGCCAAAGCGTAAGAGAAACAATCACCGAAATTGAGTCCTGCCGGGTGAGCACCTTTGCCAAAATCCATGTAGGCCTGACGCGCAATATCAGCCTGGGCCCTGGTCACTGGCTCTACTTTCACCTCGGCGCGAACGATGAGTGAATCGAGTTGCCGACCTGCCGCCGCACCTTTCTGTCGGTCAATCACAATTCCCGATTCGAGATAGCTGGCAGCAGATATCAGCCGATGTTCAGCCATAGCCAGCGCCTGGGCATATAAACCTGCATCGGCTTCATTAAAGAGAATTGCGACCAGGACGGATGTATCGATAATCAACGGGGTAACCCATTCTTATCATAAAGAAGTTCTCCATGGCTCCCTGGCTCAACCACTTCATATGTCGCGCACTTCTCACCTATTGCAAGTAAATCGGACGCTAATCGACTTGCATCCCTGCGTTGATGCTCACGGGCAAGTCGTTGTCTCAAAGATTCGATTACTGCCTGGGTTTTGCTTTCGCCGGTCAGCCTGGAAACTTCATCAACCAGGCGATCTGCTTCAGCACTCTTGATGTTCAGAGACATGGGGTTCCTTAATGGTAGAAATTACTTCTGCCTTTCTACCATAGATCAAACAAAATGCCAATTTTCCAACTCTGTGTACAAATCACGTGAACCATCCAACCTGATGGGAATGAGCCGGGTTGTGACGCTGGGTCATGTGCAGTGAGCTCAGAGGATCATTGACGGCGATAGTAATAGATGGTTTCCTGTTGATGAGTTTTCGTAAGAAAAACAAAGGAGAAACCCAAATGGCAAAGATCAGCACGTTTTGTCGCGTCTGCGAACCATCCTGCGCACTGATTGCAGAAGTTGAGGATGAACAGATCGTTTCTCTCAAACCCGACCGTGATCATCCTGTGACCAGGGGCTTTGCCTGTCATAAAGGTCTTGCCACACTGGATATTCACAATGACCCGGATCGGCTTTCTTTTCCCCTGAAAAAGTCCGCTGATGATTTCGAACGTATCAGCTGGGATGAGGCTGCCAATGGTATTGCCTCCCGGTTAGCAGAAATCAGGGAAAAATACGGTAGTCGGGCCATCGGATCCTACAGCGGCAATCCACTGGCATTCAATTCTCTTGCAGGACCCGCGATTGGATCGTTCATGGTGAAAAATGAAATACGCACCAATTTCAGCTCTGGCACCCAGGACTGCACCAATAAGTTTGCCGGAAGTGAGGTCATCTTTGGTTCGAGTACGATTCACCCCGTACCGGATATCGATCACACAGATTTTCTGCTGCTGTTTGGTTCGAACCCACGGGTATCCCATATGAGTTTTATCTCGATTGCGGATCCGGTCAAAGCACTCAGGGAAGCCAAAAAGCGTGGCACAAAAATCCGCTTTGTAGACCCCCGTATCAATGAAACGGTGAAGGGGATTGGGGAGATCGTTCATGTAAACCCGGACACTGATGTCTACCTGATGGCGGCCATGCTGAACCACCTTGATGCAACCGATCAGTTTGATGAGGAATATCTGAATCAGCATGGCGACAATGTCGTGCAGCTACGGGAATTTGTTGGCAAGTACTCCCCGGAACGGGTCGCCAGCGTCGTTGGCATCAGTGCCATTGAAATAAAACAACTCGCCGATGAATTTGCCCAGGCAGATTCAGCGGCAGTTTATATGTCCACCGGCGTGAATATGGGCCGACAGGGCACGTTAGCTTATTGGCTTTTGTTTATGCTTAGCCTGACGACAGGAAATTTTGACAGGCCGGGTGGTAACTATTATTCACTGGGATTTTATCCTGCAGCAAAAGCAGGCAGGGTACAGGGTGAAAGCCCATTCTTTGACAGCCCCTATGGTGAAATTCGCAGGATACGCGGCACGCTGCCCGCAAACCTCATGGCTGACATGATTCTCGCGGAAGAGGACCCAATCAGGGCTATGGTGGTCATCTCAGGCAATCCCATGCTGTCGGTCAGCAATGGCAGATTGCGGGAAGCCTTTGAAAGTCTGGAACTGTTGATTGTAATTGATATCTACCCCAACGCCACGGCAGAGCTGGCGGATTATGTACTACCGGCAACCGGTATGTACGAAAGGGAAGATATCAATATGTGTGGGCTGGGTCTGCAACACCAGCCCTTTGTTCAGTACACGAATTTTATTGTCCCACCAAAATACGAGCGCAAGCCGGAATGGTGGATTCTGGCGCGTATTGAGCAGGCCCAGGGTTTTGACTCTGTCCTGGATGAAGCGGATATGCCTAATCTGTTCGGTCGAACCGATCACATGCTGAAGCACTCGGATGTGTCAGTGGACAGGTTGAGGGATCTACCCAACCAGACGGTTGTGCTGCCCGCCAGTCGGCCGGGTCGATTTTTTGATGACTGGATCCAGACTGAATCCGGCAGAATTGACTGTTGCCCGGACATTTTTGCTGAATCGCTGGATAATTGTGAAGCTATATTTACTTCTATTTTGGAAGAGCAGCAGGGTAGTGAACCTGAAGATAAACGCCCATTAAAAATGATCTCTCGAAGGACCAATTATATGGTCAACAGCTGGTTCCATAACGTTGAATCCCTGAAACGGGGTATTCACAAAGAGAACCCGTTGTACATGTATCCGGATGATGCCAGGGCCCGGAATCTTGGAGATGGATCGATGGCCACGATTGAAAATAAGAATGGCTCGATCACGGCCAGCGTCGTGTTGGATGACGGACTGAAACCTGGCACAGTCGCCATTACCCATGGCTGGGGGCATGAGCGAAC
The DNA here is from genome assembly GCA_012960755.1 of Gammaproteobacteria bacterium. The sequence continues at coordinate 178,931 of DUAT01000072.1, read as the reverse complement.
CCGCATGAATGTAGCCAGGAAATATGCCGGTGTGAATGCCAATGAACTCTTGCCTTCAGGCCCCGGTAGTTTCGAAAAACTCAGTAACCAGGCCTTTATGACGGGCATCCCCGTGAGTGTCGAAGCATGCGGATAGGGCTTGTTGCCGATACACACATGCCCGGTTCGTTGGCGGACCTGTGGCCCCAGGCAAAGGATGCACTGTCTGGTGTCGATTGTATTCTGCACGCCGGGGACCTGCATACCCTGGATATTGTGGATGAGCTGGAAAAGCTTGCGCCAACCTATGTCTCCATCGGCAACGGTGATATTGGAATTGTCGATGAACGACTGAAACACAATTGGATGTTTGAGTTCGAAGGGGTGCATGTGGGTCTTATTCATCACTTTCCATCCCCATTGAGGAAATCACCCGAAATTATCAATAAATATGTCGCTCGCCACTTTGACAGAACCCCGGATGTGGTCATCTTTGGCCATACCCACTTCGAGGGTGTGTACCAGGTCGGTAAGTTACTCTGCGTTAACCCCGGATCGCCGACATTGCCAAGGAACCAGTCTGTGAGGATGGGGACTATGGGTTATCTCGATGTATCCGAAGGGCAGGTATCGGCGTCGATTTTCCAGATTACCCAGTCAGGGCTTGAGCCTCATGAATCGCTGGAAACCGCGCAACCAGTGGTGCTGTCGGTCATATAAAAACTCAAAGCCCAGACAGCCGGGATTCAGGCTGTTTCTGCATTATCATTCTCAAACATGGACTTACTTGCACATCTAGGATGGCTGTGGCAGTTTGTCGTCCGAATCGAAAATAATCCCCAGAGGTCATTTTGTTACTGGATTTACACACTCATTCCATTAAATCAGACGATGGACGTGCGAAAGTTCAAAACTACTGTCAATGGATCAAGGCCAAGAATATTCCCATTGATGGTTTTGTGTTGACCGAGCACCGGCAGTTTGATGATGAGTCGGACTACTCTGCATTGGCAGATAAGTTCGACCTCATCATTTTGAAGGGCGCCGAAGTAGAAACCGAATATGGCCATGTACTGGTATTTGGCGTCACCGAAGGCCTGCAAAATGCATTCGATTTTTCCAACACGCACTTGTCCCTCGAAATGGTCCTCGAAGTGAGTAAAGCCCACGGTGCCGTTGCCGCGCCCTGCCACCCGGGAAGACCCCGAGTTGGTATGTTTGCCCACACAGAGAACCTGGGTATTCCCAAAGGCGTTACGATCGTTGAAATATACAATGGCGGCAGCCGCGACCAGGAAGACAGGATTGCCATCGACAATGCAAAAAAACTCGGTTATCAGGGCATTGGTGGCAGTGACTCACATATAGTGAGCCATGTGGGACGTTGCGCGACCCGCTTTTCGCACCAGATAAACAACATGGATGAATTGGTTACCGCCTTAAAAGCCGGTGAGTTTGAGGCGGTAAACCTGAAAGTGTCAGCGTAAAATCAGATGTTTGAACTTGTACTGTATTAATCTAAAAGAGAGAATTCGAGTGGACCAGGATATTGAAGAGCTGAGGCAGAAATACCTCAATCAGGATTTTGACGAGAAGATTTTTGAGATTAAACCCGAACAAACAATCGAATATGCACGGCTTTGTGGTGAAACGGCTGAACGTTTTCTCAATCCTGATCATGAGGATTTTCAGGCGCCCCCCACTTATATTGCGAGCTTGAGTGGCAGAAGATCAATGCCGGTAGATTTTCCGAGACTGGGTATTGGCATGGACGCAGGTAAAGGCGTTGAGTGTTTCAAGCCGATTCGACCCGGTGAGCCACTGACAGGTCGAACCCATCTGCATGACATTTACACCAAGACCGGGAGATCGGGTCGAATGATTTTCACAGTCAGCAGAATTGAATTTTTTGATGCTGAGGGTACCCATTTGGCCAATGCAGATAGTCGCGCCGTTATGCGGGAGAAAAGCTAATGCCGATTTCATCGATTACTGACGTGGAATTTGGTGAAGACCTGCCTGCGTTTGAACCGGATACGTCATTGGACACCGTTAAGAAATTTGTAAAATTAATCGGCTGGGGCTTCGGTAGCGCACGTTTCTCGGACCATGAAGGCGCCAGAAAAGAAGGACTGCCTGGCGCGATGGTGCCGGGGATTCTCAGCCAGGGTTATCTTGTCTCGATGATTCACAGTTGGGCGCCCGGTGCAGAAATCCGTGCAATCGATACCATATTTCGGGCTGCGGTGATTGCCGACGAAAAACATACCATTACCGGCGTCGTCACTGATATTAACGAAGAAGACAAACTGGTGGAAATTGATATCACCGTGGCGAATCAGAAGGGTGAGACGCGGGTTTTTGGTACCGCGACCGTTGAAATCCCTGCCTGAGTGTCCGGCAATCAATCAATACAATGGTATTGGCAATTTTTAGGGATCGCTTACCAGTCTCGCTCTCAGCTCTTTTCTGGCGACATGATCGAGCCCGACGACGTCCAGGTACCCGCCGATTGATCCGTGCTGCAAAATCACTTCATCCAATGCGGCCCTGAGATACTCGTACCTGACACCGGCAATGATTTTCAGGCTTTGATGATCGACCCGACCGCCGTAGCGTTCATTAAAATTGGGCATCATCCGCTCCAGTAACTCCGTCGCAGCGTTGGTGAGCAGGTAATCAGAGAATATGTCTTGCTCTGATACTCCCAGTGCTGCCTGAATCATCGCGACACCGAATCCGGTGCGATCCTTTCCCGCAGAGCAATGCAGCAGAAAACCATTTTCAACATTCATCAGTTCCTCGAACAACTTTGTATAGGACTCGACATGGTCTCGTGCGATCTCGCGGGTTATTTCTTTCATAAATGCGATTCGATGTTCGTGGTTCTGGTCAGGGTCCTCATAGCTTGCTCTAAGTTGTGGTGAACTCCCCGGAGCGATGGGAATATGTACCCGGCAGTTAAAGGGAGGGTCAGCAGGCGCGCCGCCCATGGCGACCTCATCCTCCCGCCGCAGATCGCAAATTACGCCGACGTCGAGTCGTGCGAAATCATCAAATGCCTGCTCGGGAATACCGGAGAGAGAGCCACAGCGAAACAGCTTGCCCTTAGCCACGGTGCCGCCATCTTTGGTGTGGTAGCCGCCAAAGTCCCGAAAATTGAGGGAACCTTCGATGGGTACAAATCGTGGATCTCTTCTATTTTGGGTTTTCGTTTCCGGCATTTGAGTCTTTCCTGTTGGATTTTCATTTTTTACTTTTTTGAATCTTTCCACTATAGCAAACAGCTGGAAGCGGAACGCTCACTTTCGCTGCCCCGGCCATTTTCTGATCAGGGATATAGCTCAATCAGCTCATGGATGCGGTTTACGATCCTATGGGGATTTGAGTCACTGTTCACTGGCAACCCCTCGCAGCGATGGTCGTTCCAGATTGTATAAAACCCCAGTGTCTTTGGTACACGAACTTCCCATTCCAGGTTGTCACCAACAATGCAGGATTCAATGGGGGAAACTCCCAACTGATCGGTGATATGGGTGTAAACCACTGGATCAGGTTTTCCGCGGCCGAATTCACCTTCAACTAAAACCAAATCGAAGTACTTATCCAGGCTGTATTTATCAATCTTGCTGCGTTGAGTTTCGGACCCACCATTGGTGATCAGTGCTGTCTTTATTTTGTGCTTGCTGAAATGTTCAAGAGTTTCCAGCGCGCCCGCAAAAGGCACCACATTAAACTCACGGTGATTGTGATAGTCGTTTGCCAGCAGAATAGATGCTTCGTCGTTGGAAGATTCGAGATTTCTTGCAGCACGCTTTACGATATTCTGGCGGGCGATGCGAATATTCAAACGTCCTTTTTGATGTCGAACGGGATCGCTCCAGAATTCGTCAGCAACGGATCTTATTTCCTTGAAAAAGTCCTCCGCATCCAAGCCCGGGAATCTGTGGATATGTGTCTCAACACTACGCCTCCACAGCTTCATATGATCGCCGCCTTCGCAGGTAAGAATGGTGTCGTCGAGATCAAACAGGATGGCTTGTGGTTTCATGGGAAATTTGCTGATCGCTAATTCGGTATTCTACCTCACGGAGGTGGGGTTTTCTCGATGGAAATGGATAATCAGAACAGCAAACCGACATCTGAGGTTTTTTCGAAATGAGTCACTTATTTGCTTATCTGTCCAGAATGAAATTTATCCAGCGCTGGAGTCTGATGCACAACAACTATGCGGAAAATGTGCAGGAACACAGTCAACAGGTAGCAATGATCGCCCACGCCCTGGCCGTAATACGCAATCGGCTGTTTGATGGCAGTATCAATGCCGAGCGAACAGCGCTGCTGGCTGTTTATCATGATGCCAGC
>DUAT01000072.1:153750-174573 GCA_012960755.1 Gammaproteobacteria bacterium | reverse complement strand
GAGGTTTTCACCGGCGATTTACCCACACCCGTCAAGTACTTTAATCCTGAAATCAGGACAGCCTACCAATCAATTGAAGCTGCTGCCGGTCAAAAGTTAGTCTCCATGGTACCCGAGGCATTAACTGCCGACTTTCTTGGCCTCTTCCAGGAGGATGAAAGCGAGCGGGAGCTTCATGAATTAGTGAAAGCTGCTGACAAGCTGGCTGCCTATCTCAAGTGCCTGGCAGAACTAACGGCTGGTAATCAGGAATTTGCTCAAGCCGAGAAGGAGCTTAAGGTAACCGTGGAAGCATTGGGATTGGACGAGGTAAATTACTTTCTCGCTACTTTTGTCCCGAGTTTCAAACTGACATTGGACGAACTTGCCTGAAACTCCCATATTGGGCGTTCCATCGTTCTTAAAACGGAGACTGACTTATGGTACGGATAACCACATTGAGTATTGCCGCGTTATTGTTTTCTGCTTCTGTCCCGGTGGGCGCTTCAGAGGATTCCCGCTATTACCAGTTGCTTAATCGGCTTAGTAAAGTTGAATCAGATGTCGTGGATCTGAGGAGATTAAGGGCGCGAGTGTCCCAGCTTGAGGTGATCGATACGCAACACGAACGGACAATGGAAGAGCAATCCCGGCGCATAGCGACACTGGAGCAGAAAAACGAAGACCTGGAAGCCATTGTCAGCAGCCTTTGCAAGCAGGTGGAAAGCGAGCATCAAGAGCGCAGTTGTGGAAGCGTTGATGAAACTCAGACACGGTAGATGGCTCGCGGGGAATTAGCCCTGGAAATTCGTCTGAGGATGCTGGTTATTCTTCCCATTCTAAATGTAGTCAGTGTCTGAAACTTTCCAGTTGTGCCCTAGATCGGTTATTCTCGCGACGTGCCAAATTGCTGATAAGGAAACGCATGGCGATATACGGAGACGCCACAATTGAATTGGTCGAACAGGTTTTTTCCGACGATGTTGAGCACTGTGTGTTGCTCATGCGGCATTCTGCAAGAGAGTTCGCGCCAGGTAAACATGACTTACTTAATCCGTTAACCGATGAAGGTCGCGAACTTTCAACCCGACTCGGCCAGGCCCTGCCAAAACAGCTGATGCTTCGAGGTTACTCCAGCCCTGCCCAGCGATGCATTGAAACCGCAGACTTGATCCTGACCGGTCATGACAGTAAAGGTGGTCACTTCAGTCGAAACCGTACGGTTGAGGCATTGGGTGTGTTTTATGTTCTGGATCAAATGAAAATGTATATGGCCATGCGAGAGGCTGATGGGCTGGTACCTTTCCTGGAGCGCTGGTTCAACAATGATGTTGCTGCAGATGTCATGATCCCGGCCGACTATGCGGCAAAGCTGGTCGCTCGTGTGAGTGTCGAGAAGCTCAAGTCACCCCTAAGAAAACCACAACTCGACATACTGGTTTCTCATGACATGACCATCTATACCCTTCGCGATAGGCTGTTAGGCCAGCAAGCGGCAAAGGTAGGTGATGTTGAATTTCTTGATGGATTAATTTTCTACAAAAAGAATGGGTCGTACCTTATCCAAAGTCATCACGGTGATGCCAAGCATCTGAGTGAACTCACAGATTGACCGAATTCCTGCACTATGGCTAGTAGATGCAGCTTGTTACCCATTTTAGATGCCTGAAGCCAACACAGTTGGTAGGGTTCACTCCTTGTACATCCGCGGAGACGCTACAATTGAGCTGGTCGAACACGTTTTTCCGAGGGTGTTGAGCACGCCCGCGGCTTCCGGAATCTCCTTTCCATTACCATTTCGAAAGTACCAGGCACCTTCTAAATTCTTGTGAATGGTGTCGCGGAATAATGCGTTTTTCCCACCAACCGCTTCGCGTGTCGTTGAAGCAGAAGCAATATAGCTGAGTAACCCGGCAAATCGAAACATACTTTGGTCCGAAAAATCCCCAAAGCCAGGAAGCTGGTTTATTCTTCCCATTCTCAATATTATTGCTGAACTGAGTGATTAACAGCGGGGACTGTCGAATGCCTGACATAAAATGGAAACATGCTTCAGATGACCAGGGTGTGCCTACCCGTGAGTTCAGAATTACCCGTCAGGGAAAACGAGATATTACCGGCGCGATCTGGCTGCCTGAGTCTCCCGTGCGCGGCAGTACATTGATGTGTTTCGGTCATGGTGCGTCGGGAAACCGGTACCAGGCACCTATTTGTTATCTTGCCAGTCGATTTGTCGATGAAACAGGGATCCCGGTTCTGTCACTGGATGGACCAGTTCACGGCTTGCGCCAGGTTGGTGAAGGTGGCCGCACCGCGTTCTTCCCTGAATTTCAACGGGAAGAAAGTCTGGTAGAAATGACAGAAGAGTGGTCATGTGCTGTAGAGATGATTCAGGCAATGGCAGAAGTTGGTGGGGGCAAACTGGCGTACTTCGGTCTCTCCATGGGTTCGATATTTGGCATTCCTTTTGTCGCATCAAGATCGGATGTGACTGTTGCAACGCTTGGCCTGGTCGGAGTGCAGTCTAACTTTCCCCATGAAGAAGAAATGCTCGAGGCTGCGCAGAAGGTCGATTGCCCGTTGTTATTTCTAATGCAGCTTGAAGATGAACTCTTTCAGCGCGACGGATACCTAAAGATATTTGATAGATTTAGTTCGACCGATAAACGGATTCACGCCAACCCGGGCTTGCATCCGGAAATACCCGCAGAGGAAATCGATTTTGCATTTGACTTTCTCAGCGCACATATCAACGGGTTTGTAGAGCGCCGCATCATTAATCCGTTGGCGGAGTAAATCTTATGGAAATGCTGCTGGGTATAATAAGTGTGGTGGTTGTCTTTGGTAGTATCGTCACTATCTTTTATCTGTCCTACCTCGGCAGAGGTCGAAGATTAGAGACGATTCTTAGGCTCGTTGAAAAAACGGGCGATATCAATCCGGAACTCGCGAAAGTTCTCGACAAGATCGAAGGGTCGCGATCTGACTTCCGTAAAGGCCTGATCTGGATGGCTATTGGCCTGCCGTTAACAGCTGGTTTGGCATTCGACGACGGTTTGGAAGCCGCTGTGTTCGGTTTGATTCCGTTGCTGATTGGTGTGGCACACCTGGTTGTAATGAGGTTCGGGTATAACAAACAAGGGCTTAAAGAGAGCTAGACCTTGTCCGTGGGCAGATTTGTGGGTGCTGCTTCCTTGGTTCGGTGATTGATTTATGAACTAACTATATTAAGTAGGATCATGATTTGCCTGAAAAAAAGACTTTGTTGACAGGAAACAGCTAAATGGACAAAGTACGAATCCAGTTTCAGCGAGATTTCTACCACCTGCTGCTCAAGTTGGGTAATGAGGAAGATCTCCGGGATATATTAAAAGAGGCGCTACAGCTTATTGCAGGCATCACCGATGCTGACCAGGGTTACCTGGAAGTTCGCGACGAGAATAACCATTGTGTCTACCAGTCGTTCAGTGTGACTGATGACGAAATAGCTAACCTGCAGAAAACCATCTCCAGCGGCATCATTGCTGAAGTCATCAGAACAAGAGAATCAGTGCTTATCCCTTCTGCGCTGTTTGACCCGCGTTTTGATACGCTGGAAAGCGTACAGCGGCTGAATATTGAATCTGTGCTTTGCGTGCCTTTTTTTGGCGATCACACGCAAGGCATCCTCTATCTGCAGGGTGATCCTAATTTCAAATCCAATGTGGAGAAAATCCGCCTGGATGCCGAATTGTTTACACTGCATGTTTCGCCTTTGCTGGATCAGTTGCTGAAACAGCATGAACGTCTTGAAGACTCGAATCTGATGGCAAACCTGCACCGGGAGTATCGACTTGAGGACATTATTGGGCGAAGCGACAAGTTTGCCGAACTGTTGAAGTCGGCAATGATGATATCGACCCTGGAGGTCACCACCTTGTTGTTGGGAGAGACGGGGACAGGTAAAACGCAACTGGCAGAATTAATCCACAAAAACAGTAACAGAAAGGACGCGCCATTCGTCGAGATAAATTGTGCGTCTTTGCCTGAGTCACTGGCGGAGAATGAGCTTTTTGGTTCTGCCCCGGGAGGCCACTCCACGGCGACCAGAGCCGTCAAGGGAAAAATTACCGCTGCAGATGGGGGTACGCTATTCCTCGATGAAATCGGAGAATTGGCGCTTGGTACCCAGGCGAAGCTGCTGACTTTTATCCAGTCTGGAAACTACTATCCACTGGGTTCCGCAGAGGTACACTCATCGGATGTCCGTCTGATCCTTGCGACCAACACGAACCTGCAAGAGAAGATTGCCAACCAGACTTTTCGGGAGGATCTCTATTACCGTATACATGCCTTTGAACTGGTACTACCGAGTCTGCGAGATCGTCAACAAGACATTGTGCTGCTTGCAGAACACATTATTGACGACTGTTGTAAAAAGCATAGGTTCGCTACCATGCGTATGCTTCCTGAAGCCGAACATTCGCTAATTCAATATTCCTGGCCTGGAAACATTCGCGAACTCCAGAGTGTGGTTGAGCGAGCCTGTATTTATGCCCAGCTTAAGCAAGGTTCAGAAATTACTGCATTTGACTTGCCTGATGAAACTTCTAATGAAGATCATGATGAAACACTTTATGAAGAGCTGGAGACACATGATTTTCATACTGCAACTCACCAGTTTCAACGGCGACTGCTGGAAAAGAGTCTGCTCGAGACGAACTGGAATATCAGCCAAACCGCCAGAGACCTCAACCTGTCTCGATCACAAGCCAATAACCTGATCAATTCCTTTGGCCTGCTTCGGAAAGTGAAGTAATTATTCATCGGGTAATTTCCGACTTCGCCACGCTAAGGTGTGTGATTAGTCGGACAGCCCTGTCCGATTAATTGGACACTTTTGACACCTCCCAACCGGCTGTATTTACCAAGCGATTGAAATCATTCGATATATTCGGTTGGCATAAAAATTGATCAGTTCTCTTGTTAACAATTATTATAAAAGGACACTCCATGGGCCGGACCCAACCAGATGTAGAAGCTGAACCCAAGTCTCTCGTCGAGGCCATCGCACGAGGTGATAAAAAAGCTGAGGAACAATTAGTCTGTCGATACCGGCAAGGTATCGTAACCCTGCTCGAGAGTTACACGAAAGATCGAGCCCGCGCTGAGGATTTGGCTCACGAAACATTGATTGTTGTTTTAAAAAAACTTCGCAGTGAAACTTTGGACGAACCTCAGAAACTAGCCAGTTACCTGTATCAGACCGCGAAATTTATGTACCTGGGCTGGCTTCGAAAATCCGATAACCGATTGGAACTCAGGGGCGTTTTTGACAGTGTCGTAAATACCCAGCCTGAACTGGAATCCGAATATAGCAGTCAACAACAATGCCGACTGGTTCTCCAGTCAATTGAAAAACTGGCGGTTGAACGCGACAGGGACATACTGCTTCGTTGCTACTTTGATCAACAGACCAAACCGGAGATCTGTGATGCGCTGCTGTTACCCTATTTGCACTATGATCGTGTGATCAGTCGGGCACGGGGTCGGTTGCGTCAGAATATCAATCGGGTGCAGTCACCTGAATAGCCCTCAGGAAGTCCTCAGAGACTTTCGAGTTGAGTTCAGGCCCGCCTTGGTTTTGCGGTCCAGTTTTTCGGTTGAACTCGAATAGGCAATAGCACTTAACGAACCAAGATTGGCCTTGATATAGTCCAGTGTTTTGTCCGGGTACGCATTGTAAATCTCCCTCAAGGTCCAGCCGACACCTTTTTGAACATAATAGTCTTCATCCTGTAACAAGGGATCGACGAACCGGATCAGGATTGAAAAAGGCAAAACATGCTTGCGCTTTGCCTTGTATTCAATGAGTCCGACAACGGACTGCCGTCGTTTCCATGGGGACTTTGCACGGTTCCAGGTTTCATACAACGGCAGAATCCAGGATGGGTTGTCTTCCACCACCTGGGCGTAGATTTTCGAGAGGTCGTCACTGTGTGACCAGCAGTCACATCTGTTGATCCAGGTTTTGATTCTGGAAAATTCTGATCGGGTAATAGCGCTATGCAGCATCCTTTGTTGGTAGTAGTACAGTGCCTGATGGGCAACCTCGTACCATTGCGAGTGCTTCCAGATCTGGTCCCACCGTTTAACAATACTGGTAGGGCTCGCGTCGTAGAAGGAATACCCTTTTTTCACCAGCCCGCGCACTTGTGGCACCAGGATATGCATTCGTCTGAAGCCATTTTTTGATAAGTCTTTTGAGATAAACCCGGCCAGGGAAAGCGTTTTGGCGGTTACTTCATCAAGTGCTTCATCAAGTGCTTCATCAAGTGCTTCATCAGGTGCTTCATCAGGTGCTTCAAGTGAGTTGATGCGGGAGGCAGGCATAGGGGCTTGTTGCTCGCTGTTCCGGGAGCTAAGCCACCATAGGCTTGAACAATGGAATATTTAGTTCCTCATGCTCCTCCCATTCAATCTGGACGCGTTGGCCTATGGCAACCTCTTCAGGCGGAACACCGACAACATTTGATAGAATGCGTGGCCCTTCATCCAGGTCGATCCAGGCAACAGCATAAGGCACAAGATTACGGAAGAAGGGGTGATAGCTCTGGCGAACAACGCTAAAGGTATAGACTGTACCTGTACCGGCAGACACCTTCCAGGCAAGGGAACCATTGGTACAACCGGTACAGTGACGTCGGGGGTAGAAGACGATTGTTTCACAGCTATCGCACTGCTGATATCTGAATTCTTTGTCTTTTGTTGCCTCCCAGAACCGCTGGGTATCGTACTCATCTGTTCGTGGTAGTGGTCGTTTAGTATTATTCATTGCAAACCTTTCTCCAAACGTTTTCTCCAACGCTTCACCAAAATCATGACGCCGCAGGAATTATGTTTGACTATCCACCAGATAGCGGGGAATTTCAACATTGCCTGTCGATAAGTTGTTCCTGCGGCGCAGTTTCACAGTCGTTACGATATAGTGGGAAAAACGAGGCTCGTACTGTGAAATATCTATCCCAAAACCTGCACCTGTTGTTGCTGTTTTATTTACTGGTCGGGGTTCAATCCGCTGTTGTTGCTGACACCAACATTGCACTGTCCGTCAAACAAAAGCAGTTCCTGAGCGAATCCGATCCCAGAGCAATGGATATACTCAAATACTGGTTTGAAGAATGGGAAGCTGATATGCAACAAAAGGGTAAGGGGCGCTATAATGACAAGTGGTTTCCCCATGGTCCTGATGGTGCAGAGGGTAGCAGGGAAACAGACCGCATAATCACAGAAAGATTTCTCGACACCTTTCACCTGGCGATTGCAGGGGAGCTGGGTTGGGATATTGAGCGCAATCCCTATGAGAATCTTGCCTACGTCATCCTGTTAGATCAATTCACAAGAAATATGTTTCGTGGCACGGAGCAGGCTTATGAACACGACCATCTGTCACGAACGGCGGCAAAAACCAATATAGAAGAGCGATTCTACAAATATTACTTTACCGGTTATCAAAAACTGTTTGTGGTCTATCCGCTGATGCATCACGAAAATCTGGAATCACAGGAACTGTCGTTGCAATTTTTGAAGGCTATCAACGAGCACCCCAACCACCCTTATGAGTTTCTAAATGCGTTTCAAAAGGGGGTGGAACATTTTCAGATTATCCATATGTTCGGCCGATTCCCTCACCGTAATGTCAGACGTGATCGACCCGCCACCGAATTGGAATCCCTGTACGTTGGTAAAAAAGGCACAGCTGGTTTTGTCGACGGTTCCAAATGGTGATGACCCCGGAACCACAAGCAATGAAGGATCAGTCGGTTGACGGCAACATCATCAAATCGAAACCGGTTATGAGCCGGTCAGCCCAGATGATGCTGGCCCTGGCAATGGGCATTGCCGTCGGTCTTTTTTTTGGTGAGATGGTGGGCTGGATGAGCATCATCGGCAATACCGTCATTCTATTGATGCAAATGACTGTGTACCCGTACATCGTCGTCTCGCTTATCGGTGGGATCGGGAAACTGACCAAAGAAGATGCGTCAATGCTGTTCCGTCAGGCAGGCGTAATCATGTTATTGCTATGGTTACTGGGGCTGGCCGTTGTGTTTCTGATGCCTGTGGTTTTTCCGCAACTCGAGTCCGCGAGCTTTTTTAGTACCAGTTCCATAGCCGAACCGATTCAGGTTGACTATTACAAACTCTATATTCCTTCGAATCCCTTCCAGTCCATGGCCGAAGGATCTGTACCAGCTATGGTTTTGTTCTGTATTGCGTTGGGTCTGGCGTTGATCGGTATGAATAATAAAAGCGAAATTATTAACTTCATGGATGTAGCATCCACTGGCCTGTCCAGGGTAACTGACGGATTACTAAAGGTGTTGCCTTTCGGCATTTTCGCCATGTCTGCCAGTGCTGCGGGAACCATGGGGGTGGAAGAGTTCGCCAGTATGCAGGTTTATCTGGTGAGTATGTTTGTGCTTTGTATGCTGCTGACATTTTGGGTCTTGCCCTGGGTGGTAGCGGTTCTGACACCTGTTCCTTACAAGGACGTTTTAAGGGTAACGCGAGCTGCACTCGTGACAGCTTTTGCGACCGGAAACATATTCATTATTTTGCCCGTGGTCACTGAAGAGTGTAAGCGGGTATTGGCTGAACGAGAGACAATTAACGATGAAGCCAGGAGTATGATCGATATCCTGGTTCCTATCGCCTACTCCTTTCCCAATATCGGAAAATTTACGGTCATATTGTTCGTTATGTTTGCCGGATGGTTTTCTGGAAAACCTGTCGAAGCCGAGCTTCTGCCATCGCTGGCAGTCAGTGGATTACTATCGCTGTTTGGTGATGTCTACGTCGCCATCCCGTTTATGCTTGATCTTGTGCACTTGCCTTCTGATCTGTTTCAGTTTTTTGTTATGTCGGGTTTTTTGACCGGAAAAGTCAGTTCTATGGTGGCAGTCATGAACCTGTTCGTGTTGACGTTGCTCGCCATTAGTTTATTTTTAGGGAAAGTGAAGATATCAGTCACCCGGATACTCCGATTGGGTATAGGGCTGGGAGTCGTGGTTACTGCGGTTCTGATGGTTACGCGAGTTGGGTTGGACTATGTCATTGATCAGGATAAGCAGACGGATGAGGTCATCGCGAATATGCAGGTTGCCGAACAGGTCCCCACCCGCGTGTTGCGTCAGTTTAAAAATGACAATGATGAACAAAGGCCGATCGCCAGTTTGGCAGAAGTAAAAAAAAGAGGCGTCTTACGTGTCGGCTACCGACCCAGCAATGTGCCTTTTTCCTACTACAACAATTTCGGGGACCTGGTTGGTTTTGACGTGGAAATCGCCAACAGACTTGCAGAGGATATGGGCGTGGTTATTGAGTTTGTGCCGTTCAGGCGAGGTAAATACGAAATTGGCCTGGATAGAGGTTTTTTTGATGTGGCGATGTCGGGATTGTTGATCAATGCCGACATGATGCAACGGGTGGGCTTTTCAACGCCGGTAATGGAATTAACTCGAAGTCTGGTGTTAGCTGATCATCGGGTTAAGGATTTTGACAGTGTTGAAGAAATTCTCAATACCGAACCTATTGTTGTAGCCTACGTAGAAGACGATGCACTGATTGCCAGGTTCAGGCTGGTTTTTCCTCAAATGAAATTCGTGGCGATTGAAAACTACAAGCTTTTCTTTAAACAAAAATCGGGTACTTATGATGCCTTGATGATCAGCGCCGAAGCAGGGTCGGCCTGGACCTTGTTCTACCCTGACTATGGTGTTGCGGTATACGACCGAAAGGCCCGTTATCCCACGGGCTATGCAGTCAGTTGGGAAAATGCTGATTTGCTACGTTATGTCGATAGTTGGGTAGGGCTAAGAAAAGTTGACGGAACCTTCGATAAAACCTACAAGACCTGGATTCTTGGTCAGGTAGACGGTGAAGCTGTTAGTCGATGGTCTGTTGTCAGGGATGTGCTGGGCTGGGTAGAATAAACCAGGAGGCCCAGTCAGCCTCCTAGTCACTTCCCAAAATTACCGTACCGGCAGCGTGTCGACTGCCTAACATTCCACCGTTGCCGTGAGCGACTGCGAGTTTTGCATCTGGCACCTGGGAACATGATTCACCCCTCAACTGCCTGGTTGCTTCAATGAGCAGAAAAATTCCGCGCATACCCGGATGGTTGGAGGAAAGACCACCACCGTCGGTATTCAGCGCGGGGCCACCGGGCTGATCAAACCTGAGTTTCCCACCCTGGACCCAGCTGCCACCTTCACCTTTTTTGCAAAAGCCAAGATCTTCGAGTAGCGCTAGCACAGTGATACTAAATGAATCGTAGATCATGGCGATATCAATTTCACCTGGGGTTACACCGGCTTCACCAAAAGCTTGTGGCGCAGATTGTACTGCTGCACTGGTCGTGATATCTCCGCCATTCTCGGGGTACTTGGTTGCCTCGCCTGCCCCGAGGATCCAGACCGGTGATTTTTTACAATCCTTCGCGACCTCGGCTGAGGAGATGATCACGGCGCCGCCACCGTCGGAAATCATGCAACATTCCAGTAAATGAAGCGGGTCAGCAATCATCCTTGAGCTAACGACGTCATCGATGGTGGTTTCGCGGATATCGAGAAATTCCAGGTCCTCCATGGCGGCGACTGCCTCAGGATTCCTCATGGCGTGATACCGCGTAGCCGTAGAAATCTCTGCCAGTTGTTCGCTGGTTGTACCATACTCATGCATATGGCGTCGGGCCACCATGGCATAGTTGGCAATGAGCGTCATTCCGGCGAAGGTGTCCATATTGTCTGCTGGGTGTGCGCTACCGAATCCGCGGCCACCAACTCCGATTGCCCGGGCACTACTGTGGGACGTCGAACCGTAAGTTAACAAGGCCACCTTTGCTTTGCCCGCTGCTATGTCTCTTTTTGCGTGAGCCGCATGGAATTCGTATGAACTCCCACCAACACCGGTGGTATCAATAACATTGGGTTTTAGCCCAAAATACTCGGAAATATTGAGCCCGCTCATTCCGCCACCGTCACCGGCGTCATAAACTGCATCCACGTCGGACCAGTTCAGTCCGGCATCTTCCAACGCACGGGCAGCACTTTCTGCCTTTATCTGCAACGCTGAAACTTCACCTTCGACTGCCCGTGACGGGTACTCATGAATGCCGACGATAGCGGCGTCTCTGTGTTGGCTCATTGACCTTCCCCTAAGACTCGATTACCAAAGTCTACCTAAGAGTGGTGATGATTTGTACGGGTGATTTTTTTTAGCAGTTGTGGCACTCTATTATCAGCTGTGGCACTGGTTCTTTTATTTATTGGCTGTAAGCATCTGGCTGCAGGCACCGCTCGAGTCTTTACTATTCGTACTAGGAGTTCAGTTGAAAGTTATATGTTTATCAGGTGGTCTGGCGTCCGGGAAATCCACCGCATCGAAATTCCTCCAGGAACACGGTGCAGACATTATCGATGCCGATCGGTTAGGTCATCGGGCATACGACCCGGGTACGCAGGCTTTTCGGAAGGTGATTGACACCTTTGGTGAAGATGTCGTCACTGACGAGAATCAAATAGACCGGAAGGTACTGGGTGGCAAGGTATTCGGCCAGCCCGACGAGTTGAAGAAACTCACGGATATTGTCTGGCCCGAGATACGCAGGTTAGCGGAGCTGGAAATATCCTGTTTCGAAGCGCTCAACCCTGATGCGACAGTCGTGCTTGAAGCTGCGGTTCTGTTTGAAGCGGGTTGGGACGATATTGGTGACGAAATCTGGGTGGTCGTGGTGGACCGGGAGACAGCCATCGAACGATCGATTTCGCGAGATGGGCTCGAGCGCGAGGCCGTTGAAAGCAGGCTGAACTCACAGCTGAGTAACGAAGAGCGAACCGCAAAGGCAACCGTGGTAATCGATAACAATTCAACACCGGAAGCGATGCGCGAACAATTGGAACAGCAGTGGCAACGGTTTTCCGGCTGACGGTGCTTGATTTGCTGACGGCTCTTAATTGGCTGCCGGCTCTTAATTGGCTGACGGCTCTGACTTCGTTTACAATGCGCGATCTTTTCGCCAACAATCATTCAGGCTGATCGTCTTGGAAGTGAATCCATTATTACAACTGATCAAGAACCTTGCTGGGCGCACAGACGTTCTCAGGGGGTATCTTTGACTATGAACTGCGAAAAGAACGGCTCGCAGAAGTCGAGTTGGAACTGGCAGATTCAAAAGTCTGGGATGACCCGGAGAATGCCCAGAAGCTGGGTAAAGAAAGATCTTCGCTTGAATCAATAGTTAACACCATTGATCAGCTGGATACCGGATTGTCGGACGTCAGCGACCTGATCGGCCTGGCCCGGGAAGAAGGTGACGATTCCCTGATTGAAGAGGTTGAAGCAGATCTCGATCACCTCAACAAGCGTCTCGAAGTGCTTGAATTTCGCCGCATGTTCTCTGGTGAAATGGACCCGAACGGCGCCTATCTTGATATCCAGTCGGGTTCGGGGGGTACTGAAGCACAGGACTGGGCCAGTATGCTGCTTCGGATGTATCTTCGTTGGGGTGAGGCAAAAGGTTTTAAAACAGAAGTAATGGAAGTCTCGGATGGAGATGTTGCCGGAATCAAGGGGGCGACTGTTAGATTCGAGGGAGAATTTGCATTCGGATGGTTGAGAACCGAGACAGGGGTTCATCGACTGGTACGAAAGTCCCCGTTCGATTCAGGCAGTCGACGCCATACTTCCTTTGCGTCAGTGTTTGTCTCGCCAGAACTGGACGACGACATCGATATCCAGCTGAATATGTCGGATGTGCGTGTAGATACCTATCGCGCCAGTGGCGCCGGTGGTCAGCATGTGAATAAGACAGATTCTGCCATTCGCCTGACTCATATTCCCTCTGGTATTGTCGTTCAGTGCCAGAACCAGAGATCGCAACACAAGAATCGTGACCAGGCCGTTAAACAACTAAAAGCAAAGTTGTATGAAATGGAAGAGCAAAAACGCCTGTCTGAAATGCAGGAAATTGAAGACAACAAGTCCGATATCAGCTGGGGCAGCCAGATACGATCTTATGTGCTGGATTCGGCTCGCATCAAAGACCTGCGAACCAACGTTGAGACATCCAATACCCAGGCTGTTTTGGATGGTGACCTTGACCAGTTTATTGAAGCCAGCCTGAAACAAGGTCTGTAATACTCACCCAATCAGAAGCAACACCCATGTCAAACGATCAAGATTTAACTTACCCAACGAATGCAGATGACAACGAAATTATTGCCCTGCGCAGGGCAAAGTTGGGTGAGTTACGAAAAAAGGGAAATGCCTTTCCCAATGACTTTCGACGCACAGACTTCGCGGCAAAGCTGCATGAAACTCATGAACAGCAGAGCAAAGAAGAGCTGGCCGCATCGGGGATTGGTGCAACGATCTGCGGCAGGATTATGCTGCGCCGTGCCATGGGCAAGGCCAGTTTTGTAACATTACAGGATATGTCGGGCAGGATTCAGGCCTATATTCGCCTCAGTGACGTGGGAGAGGAATCTTACGCTGAGTTTAACAAGTGGGACATCGGTGACATTGTAGCCATTAGTGGTACGGTGATGAGAACAAACAAAGGTGAACTGTCAGTCCACGCCACAGGGATCCGCATGCTCACAAAATCTTTGCGGCCTCTGCCAGATAAACATGCGGGCCTGACAGATACAGAACTTCGCTATCGACAAAGGTATGTGGACCTGATGGTGAATGAGGACACCCGGCAACGGTTTGTCAAACGCGCTCAAATTATCGACTACATCCGACGCTATTTTGTAGATCGTCAATTTATGGAAGTCGAAACACCAATGATGCTGTCGACGCCAGGCGGCGCGACGGCAGAGCCGTTTGTGACCTTCTACAATGCCCTGGATACCGAGATGTACCTGCGTGTCGCACCGGAATTGAACTTGAAGCGACTGGTTGTTGGCGGCTTTGAGAGGGTTTTTGAAATTAACCGAAACTTTCGTAATGAAGGTGTGGATACCAAACACAGCCCGGAATTCACCATGCTTGAATTTTACTGGGCTTACGTCGACTACAATGAGTTGATGGATCTTACGGAGGAACTTTTCCGGGGGGTTGCAGAGTTCGTGTTGGGCACCACGAAATTCACCTACCAGGGCGTCGAGTTGGATTTTGCGCAACCATTCAAACGGTTGAGTATGATTGATGCGATTCTTGAATTTAATGGGAATATCTCGCTGGATCAATTGAAAGATCCGGAAAAAGCGTTAGCCCTGGCGGTTAGTCTGGGCGTCCAATTGAATGATGCCTGGGGTCATGGCAAGGTTGTTACCGAAATATTTGATCTCACCGTCGAGGACAAGATTCAACAACCGATTTTTGTCACTCAATATCCCACGGAAGTATCACCGCTTGCCCGACGAAATGATGCCGATCCCGAGATAACAGATAGATTCGAATTGTTCTGTATGGGCCAGGAGATCGCCAACGGATTCTCCGAATTAAACGATGCCGAAGATCAGGCCGATCGATTTATACAGCAAGCGGCAGCAAAAAAAGCCGGGGACAATGAAGCCATGCATTTTGATCACGACTATATCACCGCGCTCGAGTATGGCCTGCCTCCTACCGCTGGAGAGGGGCTTGGCATAGACAGGCTGGTGATGCTGCTGACTGATTCGTCATCGATCCGTGATGTTATATTATTTCCCCATATGCGCCCCAGAAACTGATGACTGACGTACCGTCTGCGTCTCTTAGAGTGGTGCAATTGCATGACAGTTGGTTCAATCATCTTGGGGATGAATTTGACCTGCCGTATATGAAATCATTGC
Source organism: Gammaproteobacteria bacterium (assembly GCA_012960755.1). The sequence continues at coordinate 159,772 of DUAT01000072.1, read as the reverse complement.
GCCAGTTTCTCGTTGACGAAAAAGATAAAGGGCGGACTACATATCCCAGGGGCAACGAGTATTTTAATGCACTCAATTCAACCCCCCTTGATAAGACCAGAGTGATAATAATAGGCCAGGATCCTTATCATGGGCCCGGGCAGGCACATGGGTTGTGTTTTTCAGTTCAAAAACAGATCCGGATTCCGCCGTCCCTGGTCAACATATTCAAGGAAATACAATCTGATCTGGGTACCACAGAGGCTGCGCAACACGGGAATTTAACGGCCTGGGCAGACCAGGGGGTATTGCTGTTGAATAGCGTACTGACGGTCGAAAAACACAAGGCGGCCTCCCACCAGGGGAAGGGCTGGGAAAAGTTCACTGACAAGGTCATCGAAGTTGTTGCGACCCAGCGAGAAAACTGTGTGTTTCTCTTATGGGGCAGTTACGCTCAAAAGAAAGGTCAAATGATTGACCATGACAGGCACCTGGTTTTAACCGCGCCCCATCCATCACCATTGTCAGCTCACCGGGGGTTCTTCGGGTGCAGGCATTTTAGCCGGTGTAACGATTTTCTGAATAATACCGGCCAGACTCCGATAGACTGGACCAACTCGTAATATTGACGTTTCACGCACATTTCATTAAGCCCATTTGCAGTTCTTTCACTGCATGGGTGCTTTATATATCATGCACGGATATTTTATTTTAAGGGGCAACAAAAATGGCTGCTATTCTGGACGTATATGTCAATGGTGGATTTCGTAACAGTAAAGGCAGTGAGACGATTCCGGTGACCAATCCTGCGAATCAGGAGGTCCTGGTGGACGCGCCTTATTGCACCATGGAAGAAATTGATGAGGCTGTTGCGGCTGCCAGAACAGCTTTTGAAACCTGGCGTCTGGTGCCCGCACCGGAAAGAGCCCGCTTTATGATGAAGTATCAAATGCTTCTGAAAGAAAAGCAGGATGAAATTGCGGAGGTGCTGTCCCAGGAGACCGGTAAAACCTTTGCCGATGCCCAGGGAGATATATGGCGCGGGATTGAAGTCGTTGAGCAGGCTTGTAATGTACCCGCAATGATGATGGGTGAGACCTCCGAAAATGTCGCCAGGGGTATCGATACTTACAGTTTGATTCAGCCATTGGGCGTGTGCGTTGGTATCACACCGTTTAACTTTCCGGCGATGATTCCCTTGTGGATGTTTCCCCTGGCGGTGGCTTGCGGAAACACATTTGTCTTGAAACCGTCGGAGCAGGATCCGATGACGCCCAATCTGCTGGTAGAACTGTTCTATCAGGCGGGATTCCCGAAGGACCTGGTTCAAATCGTTCACGGCGGCAAGGAACAGGTTAATGCATTGATAACCCATGCGGATACCCGGGCGATATCGTTTGTTGGTTCTGTACCCGTGGGGCAGCATGTTTACCGGTTGGGTACTGACAACCTAAAGCGGGTTCAATGCATGGCAGGGGCCAAGAACCATATGATCATTATGCCCGATGCAGATAAGGAGCAAACTATCAGTGCCCTGGTCGGTGCGTCGGTGGGTGCTGCAGGTCAACGTTGTATGGCGATTTCGGTTGCTGTTTTTGTCGGCGATGCCAGGAACTGGATTCCTGATGTGGCCGAGGCCATGTCCAAAGTTCGACCAGGTGCCTGGGATGACAATGGCGCCGGGTATGGACCCCAGATTAGTCAACAAGCCAGGGACCGGGTGCTTGGCTATATCGAAAAAGGTAAGTCCGAGGGTGCCAATTGTGTACTCGATGGCAGTGATTGTACCGTCGACGGTTTGCCGGATGGTAACTGGGTTGGTCCGACACTATTCAGTGATGTTACCCGTGAGATGAGTATTTACACCGATGAAATATTCGGCCCGGTATTGGTCGGCCTTAATGCCGAGAGCCTGGATGAGGCGATTCAAACGATCAATGACAATCCCTTCGGTAACGGAACATCAATCTTCACTTCCTCCGGTGGGGCTGCAAGAAAGTTCCAGAGCGAAATTGAGGTGGGCCAGGTGGGTATTAATATTCCTATTCCTGTGCCGTTGCCGTTCTTCTCGTTCACCGGCTGGAAAAACTCCTTTTACGGCGACCAACACGCCTACGGCAAACAGGCAGTGCGGTTCTATACAGAAACCAAGACCATTACTGCACGATGGTTTTCAAGCGATGCTGTTGTCTCGGACAATATGACGATTTCGCTGAAGTAATTAGGCCTTTTCCCGGAACTGGTTATGGATTTTGACCTCAGCGAGGATCAACTGGCATTTCAGGAAACTGCCCGGGCATTTTCCGACAAAGAATTTAAACCCAACGCTGCGAACTGGGATGCAGGCAAGGTCTTCCCTAAAAAAGTAATTTCCCTGGCGGGCAGTCTCGGTTTCTGTGGTTTGTATTGCCCTGAGGATATCGGTGGGCTGGGGCTAAGCCGACTGGATTCCAGTATTGTGTTGGAACAACTCGCCATGGGTTGCACATCGACGACCGCCTTTATCTCTATTCACAATATGGCTACCTGGATGATTGCCAGCTTCGCCAGCCAAGAGACGATTGAGGAATTCTGTCCTTCTCTCATCTCAGGTGATGACCTGGCCAGCTATTGCCTGACGGAACCTGGCGCTGGTTCGGATGCTGCATCGTTGCGGACCAGAGCGGTTTTGACGGGTGACAAATATATTGTCAACGGCAGCAAGATGTTTATATCCGGCGCTGGAGAAACGGACGTACTCGTTACCATGGTTCGCACCGGGGAGGAGGGAGCAAAGGGTATCTCGACCCTGGCGATTCCGGCTGATTCTGCCGGTATCAGCTACGGCGCTAATCTTGAAAAAATGGGCTGGCACAGCCAGCCAACCCGGGAAATTTCCTTCGAAGATGTTGAGGTGCCAGTGAAGTACCTCCTCGGTAATGAAGGTGATGGGTTCAAGATCGCGATGAAGGGGCTGGATGGTGGTCGCATCAATATTGCGACCTGTTCTATTGGTACCGCGCAAGCGGCGGTGAATCGGACCCAGGCCTACATGCTGGAAAGAGAGCAATTTGGCGAGTCATTGAGCAATTTTCAGGCGCTCCAGTTCAGGCTGGCCGACATGGTGACTGAGCTGGTGGCTGCCCGGCAGATGGTTCGATTGGCAGCCTTCAAAGTGGATCAGGGGAGCCCCGAAGCTGCAGTTTATTCGGCCATGGCGAAACGGTTTGCCACCGATGTGGGTTTTGAGGTCTGTAATCAGGCACTCCAGTTGCATGGAGGATACGGCTATATGCAGGAATATCCCCTTGAGCGCTATATCCGTGATACCCGTGTGCACCAGATACTGGAAGGGACCAATGAGATCATGAGGCTGGTAATTTCACGTCGCTTGTTGACACTGGCAGACGTGGAATTGATACAGTAGGTTAGTAGCGGTTCGATAAACACATGTTCACATGAACTAGTCGCAAGAAACGATAATTTTTGGGAAATGGAATGAGTGAAAAGAGCGAAAAACTGTTGTTCGAAATGAAGGGCCACACAGCCGTGATTACGATAAACACTCCACCCGCCAATACGTGGGACGAGGAAAGCCTGCCCCGGTTGGGAGAACTGGTTGAACAGCTCAGTCAGGATACCGAGTGTTATAGCCTGGTGATCACGGGTCAGGGGGAAAAGTTTTTCTCGGCCGGGGCAGATCTGAAGATGTTTGCCTCAGGCGACAAGGCCGTGGCCCGGGAACTTGCAACAAAATTTAGTGGTGCCTTCGAAACCCTGAGCAAATTCAGGGGAGTTTCTATCGCGGCGATTAACGGATTCGCCATGGGCGGCGGTCTTGAGTGTGCCATGGCATGTGATATTCGCATTGTCGAATCCCATGCGGTAGTGGGTTTGCCTGAGGCAACTGTGGGTCTGCTCCCGGCGGGGCTCGGTACCCAGCATCTTGCATGGCTTGTCGGGGAAGGTTGGGCAAAACGAATGGTGCTCTGCGGTGAACGGATTGACGCAGAGACAGCACTCAGGATTGGCCTGGTGGAAGAGATTGTCGAGAAAGGTGAAAGTCTGGAGAAAGCCCTGTCATTGGCCAAACAGGTAGAAAATCAGAGCCCAACCAGTGTCTCTGCGTGTAAGAAACTTATTCAATCGGCTCGTTCGGGGTCGATGACAGATGCCTATCCTGATGAAAGCGATGCTTTTGTTGCCTTGTTTGACACTCAGGATCAGAAAGAAGGCGTACTTGCATTTCTTGAAAAGAGAAAACCTGTATGGAAAAACGCCTAGTTTGAATATGGTTATGCAAATGGATTTAAAAAATGTCAGATGAAGTCCTGTTCGAAACATTCGGATTAAAAAACGGCCAAACCGCGGGTGTGGTAACACTCAACATCGAAAAGACCCTCAACAGCCTGAGTTTGAAAATGGTTGAATTGATGGCGCCACAACTTGCCAACTGGGAGAAAGATGACGACATCGTATTTGTGTTGTTTCAAGGTGCTGGTGATCGGGCTTTTTGCGCAGGCGGTGACGTTCAGGCCTTGTATCACGATATGGTCGAACATAAGGGTGGTCCTTGTCCATACTGCGATGCCTTCTTTGAACAGGAATATCGCCTCGATTATCAAATTCGTACCTACAAAAAACCCACCCTCGTCTGGGGTCATGGCATTGTCATGGGCGGCGGGCTTGGCATATTGTCGGCTTGCAGCCATCGGATCGGTACAGAAAGAACACGTATTGCCATGCCAGAAATTACTATCGGGTTGATTCCTGATGCCGGGGCGACCTGGTCCTTTTCTCGCATGGAGGAACACTGGGCTTATTTTCTTGCCTGGACGGGCAGTAGCATCAATGGCCGGGACGCGAAACAGGTGGGGTTGATTGATTTTTTGGTTAATCATCAATACAAGCGGGATTTCATCGATCAGTTAGGGCAACAGGATTGGTCGGGTGATCCTGAAGCAGTACTCAGTCATCTTATTGCGAATTTTGAATCCAGAAGCAGTGATTTCCCGGATGGACAATTGGAACGCCATGAGGAATTGATTCGAGATGTTGTTGTAGCTGCGCTTACGAGTGAAAATCCGGTTGCGAATTTCCGGGATTCCCTGGATCGATTGACAGGTGATAACTGGCTTGAAAAAGCCGCTGCCACGTTTGACGGTGGTGCCCCCACGACAGCACATATCATTGTTGAACAGTTTCGGCGTGCCAAAAGCATGACCATGAAGGAAACGTTTCAGCTGGAGCTGACCCTTGCGGTGCAATGCAGCCGACATCCTGATTTTGCTGAAGGCGTTCGTGCACTACTGATTGAGAAAGATAACAGACCATCCTGGTATCATGGGGTGATGGGTGAAGTTCCCAACGAATGGGTTGAGGAGCATTTTTACGAACCGTGGACTCAGCATCCCATGCAGGATCTGGCGGAATAGACTAAGGAGCAAGACATGGCCACAGTTGGCTTTATTGGGTTAGGTAATATGGGTGGGCCAATGGCTGGTAATCTTATCAAAGCCGGTCACAAGGTAAAGGCTTTCGATATTGTGCCTGAGTCACTGCAGAATCTCGTTCAGCAAGGAGCGGAGGCTTGCAAGACAGCAGCCGAGTCGACGGTTGATGTCGATGTCCTGATCTCGATGTTACCCGCGTCAGCACACGTTGAATCATTGTATCTGGGGGATGAGGGTCTGCTAAACCGCATATCGCCAAAAACCCTGGTAATCGACTGCAGTACAATTGCACCTTCATCGTCAAGAAAAGTAAATGAGGCGGCTGTTGAGAAAAATATAGAAATGATTGACGCCCCGGTGTCCGGAGGCGTTGGTGGCGCTGTCGCAGGCACACTGACTTTTATCGTTGGCGGCACGCCGATTGCGCATGAACGAGCCCGGCCAGTCCTTGAAGCGATGGGCAAGAATATCTTTCTTGCGGGGACAGCGGGGGCTGGCCAGGCTGCCAAGATCTGTAACAATATGCTGTTGGCGGTCTTGATGACAGGTACGGCCGAAGCCTTGCAACTGGGTGTTGATAACGGCCTCGATCCTGCTGTGCTATCTGAGAT
>DUAT01000072.1:5546-153693 GCA_012960755.1 Gammaproteobacteria bacterium | reverse complement strand
CTGTGCTATCCGAGATCATGCGCGAAAGCTCCGGTGGAAATTGGGCATTGCAGGTCTATAACCCCTATCCCGGCGTCATGGCAGCGGCACCCGCTTCCAACAACTACGAGGGGGGGTTCCTGGTCGACCTGATGGTCAAGGATCTGGGGTTGGCGATGGAATCTGCCCTGGAACAGGGCGCGTCCACACCCATGGGGTCACTGGCAAGGAATCTGTATGTCAATCACGCCAAAGACGGGAACGGCAGAATTGATTTTTCCAGCATTCAAAAGATCTTCACAAAGATCACATGAGCCGGGGATTGAGACCTTACCTAACAATTACAGGGCAGGAATAGACCAGCCAATGGTTGGCTATGAATTACCGGCGTCAAGGCGGGAAGCCATTGTAAAGGAGTTTCCGGAATCCGGACCCGCATGGATTGCCGATTATCCCGGTTTGCTTAAGACCTTTGTGGAACGCTGGGAATTGGTGTTAAAGGAGTCGGTAACGATCGGTCTGCCCATCAATATGATCTATCTGGCTGAGTCAGTAACCGGAGATCCACGGGTCCTCAAGATTGGCCACCCCCATCCAGAACAGCTAACCGAGATAAAGACGCTGAGATTCTATCGGGGCCGGTCAGCAGTTCAAATTCTTGATGCAGACGAAACACTGGGTGCCCTGCTGCTGGAGCGGCTCGATCCCGGTACCACCTTGCGCCAGCGCGCTAATGACATTAGCAATGACAAGAACGAAATAAAGTCAGCTATCGAGTTGATGCAGAATCTTCCGGTGCGTTATTCAGAACCAGATTCAGCGCCTGGCACCAGAGATATATCACAGCATATTGATTTGCCGACGTTTGACCGCTGGATAAAGGGAGGATTCAGCGAGTTTCGGGAAAAGTATCCCGAAGAAACTGAATTTCTTGACTATCTGGTTGCCGCAGAAGCGGCTTTTGCTTATCTGGAGTCCGGGTCACCGCAGCGCTATGTGCTTCATGGGGACCTGCACCATGAAAACATACTACTGGACACTCAAAGAGGCTGGGTAGCGATCGATCCAAAAGGTGTTATTGGACCTAAAATACTCGAGTGTGGCAGGTTCCTGCACAACTTTCTTGAGGATGAGCTGCAGGGTGATTCCAGAGTTATCGACGCGCACGTTGATGATTTGTGCGAACTGCTTTTAGCGAGATATCAGGTTTTCGGCGAAATCCTGGGCTACGGGATCACCGATTTGGCGCGGGCCGCATTTATTGATGCCACCCTCGGTACCTGCTGGACACTGAACAACGGTGGCTCAGCAGAAGTTGGCATACAGCTGGTCAGAGCGACTTACAAGCTTGTATCAGATTAAGCTTGACACTTGAAGGCCCTGCTTGGCATTAGCGAGGTCTACGACCGTCAAAGCGGTCTGGTCAGCCAGGAAATACTGACCGTCATCGGTAGATTTTGTCTGGATCACTGCGAGAAATTCCTGCCCCTGGCTGGTAACAATAGTCCCCACTGATCTGTTCGCGTTGTTGAGTAAATTATCACCATTTTTGATGGCTGTGGTTTGCCTCGCATGACCCCGATGCAGGCGTTTCTTGAGCTCGCCCCGATACTGCATGCGTGCCACGATTTCCTGGCCCAGGTAACAACCCTTGTCGAAGCTGATTCCACCTAGTTCGTGCTGGTTAAACATCTGTGGTATGAAGCTATTTGCCGAGTGCTCATCGACCCAGGCATGTCCCTGCATAATATCTGCTGCAATCCAGGGTGAAATGTCATCAGCTGCACTCCTCGACTTGCCTGTCCAGATTTCATACCGTGTCCCATCAACGCAAATGACTTTGTCGTCGTCAATGACAGAGAACGTTCCTGGTATTGGTGGGAAACCTGCCATGGATTCCATGCGACCATAGCAGTGATAACTGTCAGACAGATCCCTGGTTACTGCTTTTGAGAAAACGATGTATTTCTTCAAAAATCCCTGTGTCGGAGATACGAGGCTACGTGACATTCGCAACAGATAACCGTCGTCGATAGCCACGACGTAAAAATTTGACACCATTCGTCCCTGAATATTGCAAATTGCTCCGAGACGAACTTCCCCCGGGTCCAGAACTTCAAGATCACAGGTGGTGTAACCCTGAAGAAATTTTGTCGCGTCTTTGCCGGTAACCGAAAGAAAACCGAACCGTGAGAGAGAAAGCAGTTCATCCATGGTTTATATCTTACCTGTTCAGGAATTGAAAAAGGTATAATTTTTGGAATAGCCTATTATGAGGGCAAGGTAAACGATTAATGCCAGAAGACTTAAAACTAAATCGAATGAGATGGCGCAGCAGAAGAGGGATGTTGGAACTGGATCTGCTGCTGCTACCATTTTTTGATGAAGCCTACCGGGATTTACCAGAGAAACAGCAACGAGCCTTCGAAAACCTGTTAGAGCAGGATGATCCTGATCTGTTGCAATGGTTCAGTCAAAAGGCATCACCTTCTGATCCGGGGATGGCTGAGCTGGTAAAGATTATCCTGGCGCGTGTCCAGCCTTGAACCATTACCAGGAGAATACCGTGCGACACCAGACGTGGGACCGACATGGATGATCTGCATGGATAATCTGGACATTCGTTGCAAACCCTCCTTTCTGCATCTTGGTTTGATGTTGATTGTCCACGGATTGGCTGTTGTTTGTGTTTTTTTGGTCCAGCAGCCACTCTGGCTTGAACTCATGGTTGTGCTGTTTGCAGCTATCTCGTTGCTTCACTTTGGCCGCCTGTCGGTACTGCGCCATCCACTGGCAATCAGTCGAATTCAGGCAGATTCCAATCATTGGCAGATCACACTGGTTAATGGGGATACCAGGCAGGTGCGTCAAAGTGGCGAGGTATTGGTTTGGCCATGGCTGGTTGTCGCCGTCTTTCGAGACAAGGCCGGGTTCTATCCGATGGTTCTAATGCCTGACAGCCTCTCTGAATTTGATCACAGGCGAAGCCGAATTTACTTCCTGCTATATTGTTTTCAGGGCTGAGTTTCCAGGCTGAATAGCCGGTTAACCTGCTATCCGAATCGAGGTGGCACCAGTACTGTATCAGCGGGAAATTCATTCAATTCAGGGTAATCAAGGGTGAAGTGCAATCCGCGGCTTTCCTTTCGCTGTATTGCCGATTGAATAATCAGGTCAGCCACTTTCATCAGGTTTCGTAGTTCGATCAGGTCGCTGCTGATTCGGTAATTACTGTAATACTCCGTCACCTCCTGATTTAGCAACTGGACTCTACGCCTGGCCCGTTGCAATCGTTTGCTGGTCCGGACGATACCAACGTAGTCCCACATAAAGCGCCTTAACTCTTCCCAATTGTGTGAAATAACCACATCTTCATCAGAGTTGGTGACCTGGGATTCATCCCAGTGAGGTATCTTCCAATCCTCCCAGGTGACCTCATTGGTGCGGATATGTTTGGCCGCCTCGATGGCGAACACCATACACTCCAACAGTGAATTGCTCGCCATTCGATTTGCGCCGTGCAGACCGGTGAAGCTGGACTCGCCAATGGCGTAGAGATTGGGGATATCAGTCAGGCCTGATTTGTCCGTGACGATGCCGCCACAGGTGTAGTGAGCCGCAGGCACAATCGGTATCGCTGATTGTGTAATGTCGATACCGAGTTCAAGGCAGCGCGTATAGATTGTGGGGAAGTGACTCTTGATGAATTCAGGTTCTTTGTGACTGATGTCGAGGTAAACACAATCACAACCCAGGCGTTTCATTTCATGGTCAATGGCGCGGGCAACAATATCCCTGGGGGCCAGTTCTGCACGATCATCGAATCTGTGCATAAATCGGCTACCATCGGGCAGTATGAGCGTGGCGCCTTCGCCACGCAGCGCTTCAGAAACTAAAAAAGACCTCGCTTCTGGATGGTAAAGGCAGGTGGGATGGAACTGGTTAAATTCCATGTTGGCGACCCGACAACCCGCTCGCCAGGCCATGGCAATACCGTCACCGGACGCCGTGTCGGGATTGCTGGTGTACAGGTAAACCTTACTGGCGCCCCCCGTAGCGACGATGACATATCTGGCGCGGAAGAGTTCGACGTGGCTACTTTCCAGGTTAAGCACATAAGCCCCAATACAGGCATTACCGGGCTGTCCGATTCGATCTTTGGTGATCAGGTCGACGGCCACGTACTTTTCGAATATTTCGACATTTTGATGGGTCGACAAACCCTGTTCGAGCTTTGAGGCGAGTTCTCTGCCGGTGGCATCCGCCGCATGAATCACCCGCCGGTGGCTGTGCCCGCCTTCCTTGGTGAGATGAAACTCCTGCCTGCCGTCGGGTTGGGTTTCCTTGTCGAATTCAACGCCCAGGTCAACCAGCCAGTTGACGACCTCGGCGCTGTGTTCAACTGTAAACCGGACTACGTCTTCATGACACAGTCCGGCCCCGGCATCAAGGGTATCGGTGATGTGAGATTCAATCGTGTCATATTCGTCCAGCACCGCCGCGACTCCGCCCTGGGCATAGTAGGTGGATCCCTCGTTGGCAACATCCTTGCACAACATGGCAATTGAATACGCCTGGGGGAGCTTCAGCGCGGCGGTCATTCCGGCTGCACCGCTGCCAATAATCAGCACGTCATGAGTATGAGTTTCTGTATTCACCGGTTTTTGACTGTTCTAATGCGACAAAATGGGCGCCAAGATTACCTAAATAGAGCGACCGAGGGAAATGGTGTTTCATTCTCCTGGCAGCCTGCGGGAGAAGACGAAGGGTGAGCGGTTGGCAGTTTGCCTCGTAAGCAATGGCATTGGTATTATGCACACCAAGAGCCCCTGATTGAGACGTTAATCAGGCGCTCTCCGGTGAAACTGACGTTGTTTTGAAGGTTTTTCAGAACTTTATATAGCTTTACGTAATTATTTGTATAAAAAGGGTGAGTGAGCGAACTATTGTGTCGATGAGGTGTCTATCAATTCATAGCTCGACCCTGCATAAAGTCCAAAGCTGTATTGGGGATTGATGTGATACCTCAAAAGGAGACGGACCAGCAATTAGTAGAACGGGTACAACGCGGAGATAAACGAGCTTATGATCTGTTGGTACTGAAGTATCAACACAAAATTGTTGCTCTGGTGAGTCGCTATCTCAGGGATCAGGATGAAGTTCAGGATGTGACGCAAGAGGCCTTTATTAAGGCATACCGGGCGTTACCGAGATTTCGAGGAGATAGCGCGTTTTACACGTGGCTTTATCGGATAGCCATAAATACAGCGAAGAATCACCTGGTGTCGCGATCAAGGAGACCTCCGAGTACAGATGTAGACATCGATGAAGGAGAATTTCAGGAAAACTCAGGTGCGCTGGCCGACATTCAGAATCCTGAGAATAGTCTTGCAACCGACCAGTTGGAGGCGGTAGTTTATAAGGCTATTGATGATCTAGCTGAAGACTTGAAAGTTGCCATAACTTTAAGGGAGTTTGAAGGTCTCAGTTATGAGGAAATTGCAGAGATTATGGAATGCCCCGTCGGTACGGTGAGATCAAGGATATTTCGGGCCAGGGAAGCGATCGAAAAGAAGATTGCGGCAATTGACCTTTGATGACGAAAAAGTAGTGACAAACAAGCATGACAGACAAGTAACATAGATAATTTATGGCAAACAAGCTTACACAGACAGTGACAAAGAGCCGCATGCAGGGTGAAACGTATATCCAACAGGGTGAAACTATGCTCTACAGGGTGAAAAATAAGTGACAGAAAAAGTTAAAGAATCCATTTCAGCCCTGGTAGACGAGGAAATCAGCGAGATCGAGTTGCATCGTTTACTGCGTCAGTACAGTGATGATCCTTCTATTCGAGAACAATTTGTATCCTACCAGGCCATTCGCACCGTGGTTCGTGGCGAAAATTCGCTTAACAGCGCTCAACATCTGGAATTACACCGCCGGATTTGTGCCGCAATTGACCAGGAAACTGTTCCAAAATTCTCCGGTACCCTGTCCCGGTCGACCGCTTCAGGCATTATCCGATCAAACTGGGCAAAACCGGCACTGGGGCTTGCAGTAGCCGCGTCGATGGTGGTTGCAGTGTTTGCCGGGTTCAATATCTCAATGACTGAATCGCGGGGTGGCGTTGAGGTTGCAGACGCTGATAACGAGGCGGATGTCGTTATCAACCCTTCCAATGTGAGAGATGCATTCAGGCAGGCGCCTGGTATTGATGCTCAAACCGCATCTGCAGATCTGAAAGATATTACCCGATCCCAGGAGGCTTTTAGCGCGGGCAAGAAAGATTTCACGGTGCTGCGAGAACTTGACCAAGATAAGCAAAGGCAATTACGCCAGTATCTGAACCAACATGATCGCAGCCGTATGAATCCTAATGAGCGAACGGTAATTTTCAAACAGCCGGCCAAGAAAAACTAGTTGTCGCAAGTCGACATGAGGAAGACTATTATCTCCCAGAACTGTCGATTTAAGTGTTGCGATTTGAGTGCTGGAAGAGGTTTCGAATTTTTAATGAGTGACAGTATTTTCCACAAGCGTTTTCGACATGAGCTTCCCTCAAGTATATTCCGACGGGAACCTGTGAGATGTCAGGCTTCAATCGATTTCCAATGGCCACTTTTCTTGTGAAAAATGCGCTGGGATACGCAGCCAGCCTGGCAATCATCAGTGTGAGTTTCGCGGTTCCTGTTTCCCGTGCTGACGCCACGACGGGTGCCGGTCTCTCTGCCAGTGAATGGCTGGAGAAAATGGATTCTGCATTGCACAATGAAACTTATAAAGGCTCATTTATTTACCTGCGGGGGTCCCAGTTAGATACCATTCAGGTTGTGCACCACATTGAAGATGGCAGGGAATTCAAACGCCTGACCAGCTTGAGTGGTGAAGAACGCGAAATCATCAGGGATAACGATGAAATTGTTTGCTATCACGTACCTGGTGCCAAGTTTGACCTGTCCCATGGGGTGCCGATGGGACCTTATTCACAGCATTTTAGTGAGAGTCTGAAGGCAAACCAGTCGATGTACCGCTTATCCCTGGTGGGTACTGACAGAATGGCAGGCAGACCGACAATCAAATTGCAAATCACTCCCCATAATCAGGATCGTTACGGCTATCAACTGTGGCTGGATGAAGCGACCGGTCTGCTACTGAGATCCGATTTAGTCAATCGCGGTCGTGTTCTGGAGCTGTTCCAGTTTACCGAAATCGAGATTGGACACGACATTGAACTTGAGCAATTTGCCTCGTCGCTTCCTGAGGACGCCATCAAGCATTTATTAACCCCGCCCAATCGGGAACTGGCAATGCAACCGCAGAAGAGAGACTTCCACGTTGCATGGGTACCGAACGGGTTTCGACCGGTGAATGCACCCGCAGCAAATCGAATGGCCTTTTCCGATGGTATCGCTACCTTGTCAGTTTTTTTTGAAGGTAAAGGCAAGTCAAATCTGGGTGACATGCATACATCAGTAGGTGGGACCGTCGTGTTCACCCGTACGATTAAAGGCTCATCGCAGCAGATTACGGTGGTTGGCGAAATTCCGCTAGCAACTGCAAGACGCGTGGCTGAGTCAATAGAACCAGTAATATACTGATCGCCGGTTCGTTTATGTCCAACTACGTGGGGCGGATCAAAGACCGGGACTTGTCCGGTCTCTGGGTCGAGTTTCCCCGAACAAGCTGTAATTCCTGTCGTAATAATTGTCAACAGGCTCAGTTGATTCGATTGCCGGAGCAGACCGACATCTGCCAGGCTGCAACCCATGTGGAAATATCAATGAGCAGTCCAAACCAGCTATGGCTGTTATTTAACTCGTTAATGCTTCCATTGATCGGATTCTTACTTGGTGCAACTCTGGCAAATCAACTATGGTTAGCTGAAGAATGGCTAACTGAACTGATAACCGTGGTGTTTTCTGTTCTTGGCATGGCTATAGGCATAATTGCCTGCAGGACGTTTTCGGTGCAAAGATTGACTATTAATGAGGTAGAAAGATGTTAAAAACAGTTCAGTCAGCAGTTCAGCCAGGAACGCACCTGTTGAATAGCGTGAGCCGCCTGATGCTGACGGGTGTTACGACGTTGGCCATTTTATTGGCACCTGATGCCAATGCGAGGTCGTTCCCTGAATTTACTGATCTGGTAAAAAAAGTTTCACCGGCGGTTGTCAACATTACAGCCGTTCGCGAACAACGCGCGCCACGACTCGACGGATATGACGAGCGTGACGTCCCTGATTTCCTACGGCGTTTTTTCAGGGACGGTCAGCCAAGGGCACCCCGACCTTCTCGTGGTTCAGGGTTCATTGTATCTTCTGATGGTTATATCCTGACTAATCATCATGTGGTTGAAGATGCGAAAGAGATCAGTGTGGCTCTGGGTGATCGCAGATATCGGGTCGCTGAATTAGTCGGAGCAGACCCTTCCTCTGATCTGGCACTACTGAAAATTGATGCAAAGGACCTGCCGACGGTTGAGATTGGCAGTTCCGAGGATCTTCAGGTTGGGGAATGGGTGATGGCGATTGGATCCCCCTTCGGTTTCGAATTGTCGGTCACCGCAGGAATAGTAAGCGCCAAAGGCAGAAGCCTGCTCGATGAGGTTGGTTATTATGTTCCCTATATACAGACTGATGTCGCGATCAATCCGGGAAACTCCGGTGGTCCCCTGTTGAATCTTGAAGGCAAGGTGGTCGGTATTAATTCACAGATTTACACCCGGTCCGGCGGATTTATGGGATTGTCATTTGCTATTCCAATTGATGTTGCCATGGAAGTGGTTGAACAATTGAAAGACAAGGGCGAGGTTTCCCGTGGCTGGTTGGGTGTCCTGATTCAACGCGTCGATCGCGACCTGGCTGAGTCATTCGGACTGGATAGAGCCCAGGGTGCATTGATAACCGAAGTTCTGCTCGATAGTCCAGCTGAACAAAGTGGATTGCGGGAAGGTGACATCATTCTGGAATTTGATGGTCGTAAAATCGACTTGTCATCAGACCTGCCCCACGTAGTAGGTCGTATCAGGGCGGATACAGTAGTAGATGCTGAAATTGTCAGGGACGGCAAAATGCAGACAATTGAAGTAAAAGTAGGGCTTCTACCTGCTCCGCAGGAAAGACTACCAGGTGAAAGAGAAAGGAGAACCTACGGTCGTCTCGGCATTGGTGTCGAAGACCTGTCACCAGAAACGATTGAGAGCCTGGGCGTCGACAAGGGCGTGTTGGTCACAATATTAGGCCAGGGCCCTGCCCGTAAAGCTGGAATCGAACAGGGGGATGTGATTACCACATTGGATGGTGAGAGCATTACCTCGGTCGCGCAGTTGCAGCGGATGGTTCAACAGTTACCTGCTGGAGAGGCTATTCCAATTCGGGTGGTACGGAACCAGACACCGGAATTCCTGGTGATCAAAATCCCTGAGTAGCCGGAATTCCATGCACCTCGTCGGAAGAGTCTGAGTATCTGCGGCCTTCCGGCCTAAATGGCGTATATTTGGTGTTGCGGCTGTTATTCCTATAGACTGCACCGCTTTGCGGTTTTTACGCCACGGCTTGAGACGGTACTGACCGGCGTCCTGGTCAGTTTTACCCATATTTCACATTCACAAATTCCTGTTTCCTGACAAGAACTGGTTAAAATGAACTAATGCCAGAACCAGAATACATAAGAAACTTTTCCATTATCGCGCATATTGACCATGGTAAATCGACCCTTGCGGATCGTTTTATACAAATCTGTGGCGGATTGTCCGAACGGGAAATGGCGGAACAGGTTCTGGACTCGATGGATATCGAGAGAGAACGTGGTATCACCATAAAAGCCCAGAGTGTAACTTTGTTTTACCAGGCTGATGATGGTCATGAGTACCAGTTTAACATGATCGACACACCCGGGCATGTGGATTTCAGTTACGAGGTTTCCCGGTCCCTGGCTGCCTGTGAAGGTGCATTGCTGGTAGTTGATGCTGCACAAGGTGTCGAGGCGCAATCCGTGGCGAATTGCTATACGGCTATCGAGCAGGGTCTTGAGGTCCTGCCGGTATTGAACAAGATCGATCTGCCCCAGGCAGATCCGGACTCCGTATGCCAGGAAATTGAAGAAATTATTGGTATCGATGCAACCGGCGCAGTTAGGGTGAGCGCGAAACGTGGCGATGGTATCAAAGAATTACTGGAAGAAATAATCGCGACGATTCCAGCCCCGCTGTCAAACCGGGATCAGGATGCCCAGGCACTGATTATCGATTCATGGTTTGACAATTACCTGGGCGTCGTTTCCCTGGTGCGGGTTACCCAGGGGCAATTTTCAGTAAAAGATAAAATTATCATGAAGTCCGTAGGCAAGACCCACCAGATCGATTCTGCTGGTATATTTACACCTAAACGACAGGAAACCGGGGTATTGAAAGCTGGCGAGGTCGGGTTTGTTGTCGCCGGTATCAAGGATGTTAAAGGTGCGCCGGTGGGCGATACAATTACCCTGGCAGCAACGCCTGATGTGCCGAACCTGCCGGGTTTTCAGCAAGTCAAACCGCAAGTATTTGCAGGCATGTTTACCGTCAGTGCTGATGATTTTGAAGACTTCCGTGATGCACTACAAAAATTGACACTCAATGACGCTTCCCTGGTTTATGAACCTGAAAGCTCAGAAGCTCTGGGAAATGGATTCCGTTGTGGGTTTCTGGGAATGTTGCACATGGAAATTGTTCAGGAACGCCTTGAGAGAGAATACGACCTGGATTTGATTACTTCTGCGCCGACGGTCGTCTTTGAGGTTGTTAACAAGAATGGAGATGTTACAAAGGTCGACAATCCTTCTCAATTACCGGATCCCTCAACGATTCAGGAAATGCGTGAGCCCGTTGTGACGGCAAACATACTGGTTCCCCAGGAGTATCTGGGTAGTGTTATTACCCTGTGCGTTGAGCGGCGCGGGGTGCAAAAAGATATGCAGTTCGTGGGTAAACAAGTTTCTGTTGTCTACGATTTACCGATGAATGAAGTGGTGCTGGATTTTTTCGACAGACTGAAATCAGTCAGCCGTGGGTATGCCTCGTTGGACTACAGCTTTGATCATTTTGAAACTGCTAACCTTGTCAGACTGGACGTTTTGATTAATGGCGACAAGGTGGATGCGTTAGCCGTGATTGTGCATCGAGACGATGCGCGTACAAAAGGATTTTCCTTAACTAAAAAAATGAAGGAACTGATCCCCCGGCAAATGTTTGATGTGGCTATTCAAGCAGCAATCGGCGGGCAAATTATTGCCAGACAAACGGTCAAGGCGTTAAGGAAGAACGTTACAGCCAAGTGTTACGGTGGTGACATCACCCGCAAGAAAAAACTGCTGGAAAAACAAAAAGCTGGTAAAAAGAGAATGAAGCAAGTCGGCAGTGTCGAGATACCCCAGGAAGCATTCCTGGCTGTTCTAAAGGTTGAAAAATGAGCATTAATTTTCCGTTATTCCTCGTATTGGCTACCGGTATAACCGGAATCATATGGGTCTTTGATGTCTTTGTTTTACGCCCGAAACGAGTTCTGGCTGCCGACAACATCCAACTGCAGCTGAAGGAAGAGTCGGAAGAAGCCGTGGCGAAAATTCTTCGAGAGCCAGTAGTCGTCGAGTACTCGATATCTTTTTTCCCTATATTACTTATTGTGCTGCTGCTGCGTTCATTTCTGGCTGAACCATTCCAGATCCCCACAGGCTCAATGATTCCTACGCTAAAGATTGGAGATTTTATCGTCGTTAACAAATTTGCCTATGGAATCAGGTTGCCAGTACTGGGAACAAAAATTATCCCGGTGGACGATCCGAAAAATGGCGAAGTCATGGTTTTTATTCCTCCTCATGAAGATGAGTATTTCATCAAACGAGTCGTGGGTATTCCGGGTGATAGGGTAAGATACGATGCCAAGAAACTGACAATTAATGGCGAAGAGCAGCCCCAGGAGTTTGTTGCCAGGATCCCGGCTAACAATCCGCGTTACCTGGTCTACAAGGAAGTACTCGGCGGTGTGGAGCACCTGATTCATGTCAACCGTTACCGTGATGACCGGGTGGAGGAATGGGTCATCCCGGAAGGGTACTATTTCATGATGGGTGACAACCGTGATCAGAGTAGTGACAGTCGGTTCTGGGGTCTGGTTGCAGAAGAGAACATCGTTGGTAAGGCTTTTGGTGTGTGGTTGCATAAGGAACCGGGTCTGAATTTCCCGGATTTTTCTCACAACGGCTGGATCGAGTAAGCAGAAATGCAGGGGAATCGGTTCAAAGGAGCGAATAAAGGTTATGAATTTTCCTGATCGTCAGCGCGGTATCGGATTAGCTGGATGGATGATCCTGGTACTCATGTTTGGATTAGTTATTACCGGCGGTGTCAAATTGTTGCCTCTTTATATGGATCACTACGCCATATCCAAAGTGTTCGATCAGCTGGCTAAAGAGCCTGGCATGGTCGAGAGAAATAAAAAAGGCATCATAACTGCCATTGACAAGAAGCTCAGGATTAACCAGATTCGCAATTTCCCCCTCTCAGAAAATTTAACGATCGAGTCAACAGAGCGAGGCACTAAAGTCACCTTGGAGTATGAAGTCCGGGTATCCTTAATACAGAATATTGACCTGGTTGCTTCTTTTGACAAGGAAGTTGACTTGATTTACTGACATCTTTGTTATGTATTTTTATGCATTTGAGGTCACGTAAAGTGCCATCCATACAGGACACTACATTTGATAAACTTCAGCGACGTTTAGGCTATACGTTTTCAGAAGGTGATCTTTTGACCCAGGCGCTCACACACCGCAGCCATGGTTCCAACAACAATGAACGCCTTGAGTTTCTCGGTGACTCCATTTTAAATTTCGTGATTGCAGAAGATCTTTACCTGCGTTTTGAGGCCGCTCAGGAAGGCAAGCTCAGTCGTTTGCGGGCAAAGATGATAAAGCGCCAGACCCTGGCTGAAATCGCGAGAGAATTTGAATTGGGCGATTACCTGATTATGGGGGTTGGTGAGCTCAAGAGTGGCGGGTTTCAACGCGATTCGATTCTTTCCGACACGCTGGAAGCGGTCATCGGCGCCATATTTCTCGACGCCCATCTTGATGTTGTCAGAGAACGTATCGTAGCCTGGTTTGCCAGCCGCCTGGATATTCTATCCCTGGAGAAGTCGTTCAAAGATGCTAAATCCCGTCTGCAGGAGTTTTTACAGGCCAGACAGGCTGCGTTGCCGGACTACCAGGTAGTGAAGACTGAAGGCCAGTCCCATGAACAGATTTTCCACGTTGAGTGCCGTGTAGAATTGTTGGCTGAAGCCGCGAAAGGGAAGGGAACCAGTCGCCGTGTCGCCGAACAAAGCGCTGCCTCGGTAGCCCTGGTTAATCTTGGAATAGAACACCATGACCGCTAAAAAGACGAATCCCCGATGCGGATACGTTGCGATTATTGGCCGTCCCAATGTCGGCAAGTCGACCTTGCTAAATCGCATATTGGGCCAGAAACTGAGTATCACCTCAAAAAAACCACAAACAACCCGGCATCAGTTACTCGGCATTAAGACCTCGAAAAATGCCCAACTTCTTTACGTAGACACCCCTGGCATACACGGCAAAGAAAAACGCGCTATTAATCGATATATGAATCGTAGTGCCAGAAGTGTCGTGCGCGACGTCGATGTCATTGTGTTTGTGACTGACAGAACACAATGGCAGCCTGATGATCAGGTTGCGTTTGAAAGCCTCAAGTATGCTGCCGGGCAGATCATAGTGGCAGTCAACAAAGTTGACTTGATTAAAGACAAAAAGACGCTACTGCCACATATCGCCACTTTAGAGGAAATGTTTCCAGATGCTGAAATTATCCCGATATCAGCTGAAAACGGTGATAACCTTGAGGCATTGGAAGAGCGAGTGGAATCGAGGTTGCCCTACGGGCCATTTTTGTTTTCCGATGAGCAGATTACTGACAGAAGTGAACGTTTCCTTGTCGCAGAAATTATCCGGGAAAAAATAATGCGTCAATTGGGTGAAGAAATTCCGTACGCGGTCACTATCCAGATAGAAAACTTCAAACAGATGGGTAAAACGCTTCATATTGATGCAACGGTTTTTGTCGAAAGGGATGGCCAGAAAGTAATTATAATAGGCGCAAAGGGCAGTAAGTTAAAACGCATTGGAACAGATGCCAGACGTGATATAGAAGCACTGCTGGATAAAAAGGTCATGCTTCGATTGTGGGTTAAGGTCAAGTCAGGCTGGTCCGATGATGAGCGGGCACTAAAGAGTCTGGGATATGACGACATTTAGCCGTGACGCCGAACTCACTCCAGCTTACATTCTGCATACCAGAAAATATCGGGATACCAGCCTGCTTGCTGATTTTATAACGGAAAAAGAAGGCCGGGTGACTGCTGTCATTCGAGGCGCCAGGGGCGGGAAAAAGAAAACCGGAGTGGTCCAGCCCTTTACACCACTTCTGGTTTCCTATATTGGCCGCGGTGATCTAAAGACTGTTACCAAGCTGGATGCAGGAAACTTTGATCCGCTCTCAGGCGAGAGTCTGCTCGTCGGCTTTTACGTCAATGAACTGCTGGTACGCCTGCTTGGCAAGTTTGAGCCTGTACCGGTTTTATTTCACGCCTACCAGGCACTGCTGCTGGATCTGGTATCCGCCGGTGTGTCTGCACCATCATTGCGAATCTTTGAGCTGACGTTACTCAGGCAATTGGGTTATGGGATCACTTTCGGAATTGATGCTATGTCAGGTGAACCGGTAAAGCCCGGTTGTTATTATCGGTACGTACCGGATGAAGGCTTTCACGAGCTCGTACACGATACCGAAAACGCCTCATACAAGGGAGAGAACCTGTTAGCCATCTCAAATGGTGATCTGTCCATACCTGAGGTTGATTCCTGTGCGAAAAAGATCATCCAGGTTTCGTTCGCCGTGTTGTTGGGGGGCAAGCCTCTCAAGAGCCGTGAGTTGTTTGAGATGTATCATTCAGGGACAAAACAAAAAAACTGATATTGACTGACATTTGTCTGCATCATCTTGATAAATGTCTCACGAGTTTGGTAACTCAGGATTGCCTGGTCGAGTGCCGCAGACTCGAGGTGGGGCCGCCGAGGCCAGGACGGTCTACCTTTGTAACCGCACTGTTAGTGGGCTTACGCAGATTCATCATACCGAGCCAACTATTCTCACTGTTTTGAAATTATAATATTGTCAGATCAAGGCTAACTTTGAGAATTAAAAGGCTTCGCAACATTCACGTACCATTCCCGTAGCGCCTTTATTTCACCGTTAGTTACGTTCAGGGCCTGACGGATGGCGTCGGATTGCAACATCCGGTCCTGTTTTGCCAGGGATTCCAGAGACTCTATGGCCCGTCCCAATCGAGGGACTCCACAGTACCGGCTCGCACCATGAATCTTATGAACCTGCCTGCGGAACATCTCCGCGTCCTGGGTTGTATATGCAGAGTTCAGGCTCTCGAGATCGTCCGGCAGGGAGTCCATCAACAGCTGCAACAACTCGTTGGCAAGGTCAGGGCGATGATTAGCACGGCGTAGTGCGAGTCGCTCACTAAATATCTCCCGCGGCTGATTGTTTTCATGCAACGAGTCGTGAATAGAAATACTTGTTTCAGCAGGGTCATCGGTTGATTTCAGCCAGCGGTTGAGAACATTTTTCAGGGCTTTTTTATCAACCGGTTTCAATAGCGCGTCATTTATCCCAAACTGTAGAATCTCTGTTGTCTCCTGCTCCGATAAGTGTGCTGTCAGGGCTATGATACGCCCGGTAAAGCCTTGTTCTCTTATCATTCGGCTGGTTTGCGTGCCTGAAATTCCGGGCAGCTGAATATCCATGAAAATCAGATCGAATTGTTCCAGCTTCGCTCTGGTTATGGCGTCCATGGGGTTGTTAACCGCGACCACAGTGTGGCCCATCTCCTCCAAAATCATGGTGAGCAGCTGGAGGTTCGCGTCATAATCATCAACGATGAGCAAACGATAATTCTCCTCGATTCTGCGGGTGTGGGCCTGGATTGTCTGGGTCAGTTGAACGTGATCAATTGGGTTCCTGAGTTGGTACCAGTTCTCCTGCTTGTAAAGGGTTGAGTTGTTTAACAGCAGGACTTTCGTCTGTGGATTTAACTTGTTGGTGATATTTGTAATGTCCTCATGCTGCTCGAAGCCGATGACACAGATTGAAGGCGTGCTTTCATTTTCAGAAATTTCTACTCCCAGATTGAATAACCGACTTTCGATGCTGTGCTGCTGGATATGGTTTTGAACGACGATTCGCGCGGTAGTTCCTTGCCTTGCACGCTGACCGGGAATCATGGTCGCGGTGACTGGAATGGACATTTTTGTAGCTTCGATGTTTAGAGCCGTGGAACCTATGAGTTGTTCCAGGCGAGGTAAACTGGGCCTGGAATCAGTCTGGTTCAAAGGTGACAGGTCAAATACCAGGCCTGTTGTTTCATTGAAGTTCACCTGGAGCATGAGTGTTTTCGCCCGCTCTATGTCGTAAGAGATGTCGTCAGAGATGGCGTGTGTCTCGCGCATCAGGATTCGTGTGAGTATAAAGTTAAACATCAAAGCACTTATTATTTCTGGCTTGCCTTCAAAGTCGAAAGCACACTTTTCATCAAAAACAGGAAACAGCAGAATCCCACGCTCTTCGAGCATCGGGTGCAGTAAAGCCAGAGTGTCATCAACAATCTGATGGACGTTGAATTGAATATTATGCATTCCGGCGTAACTGTATTGTTGCAATTCACGATTCAGAAATACTATTTGTCTGGCAACACGTTCCAGCTCTCCCAGACTTTCAGAAAGCCCTTTGTTATGGTCAGTGTCGAGTGCCTGTTGAGCGTCGACCACCTGTTGAGCGTCGACCACCTGTTGAGCGTCGACCACCTGTTGAGTGTCGACCACCTGCTGAGTGTACCGATTGACATAGCCGATCATTGACGACAGAGGCAATTCCGACAGGTGGGCCAGAACCTGCGACCACTGTTGTTCGAGTTGGGTGGTTGTTTTGAACTGGATAAGTGAATTTTTTGTGGCTTTGTTTTCATCTTCCAGTTCTCGAATGGTGTGTTGCAACTGTATCCGGATATCGTTTGCGGCTATCAGTTGTTCGGAAAAACTTTTCTGCAACTGGTAGTTTTTTCCTTCCAGGGTTGAGGCAAGATTCTGCACCGGGGTGCCGTCAATGAAGTTATCTGGATCCAGCCTGAGGTCCGGCTCTTCCAGTTCTTGATTGAGCTGTATGACAGGATCTACAAAGTTCTTGCGAATTTGCCGATAGGTAAAGCTGGTGGTAAGAATCAGCAGCGACAATACGAGCATGGCAACTGTAAACTGTTTGACACCCGTTGTGGTTAGTACAAACCAGAACAGGAAACTTCCTGTAATAAACGCGGGTAAGGTGATAAGAAAAAACAGTTCTTTATCGTGTCTGGACATGTTTTGCCGGTAGAGACATATACCTAAAATGAATTTGGTTAGATTAAGCTGATATTATATGAATCAGCCCGGTTCTCCTATCATCGCAATTCATTTGGGATATGCTACAAGAATAAGATGACAAACTACCCGACAATAGAGTCCTGCATCGGTGAAACGCCCCTGGTGAGATTGCAACGCTTGCCTGGCGATACCACCAACACCATCTTGGTTAAACTGGAAGGTAATAATCCAGCAGGGTCGGTTAAAGACAGACCCGCCCTGAGTATGATCAATGGAGCAGAGGCCAGGGGAGATATCCGGCCCGGTGATACGCTGATTGAAGCCACCAGCGGCAATACAGGGATTGCCCTGGCGATGGCAGCGGCAATAAAGGGGTATCAGATGGTACTCATTATGCCTGCCCATATGAGTGATGAAAGAAAGACCGCGATGACGGCATATGGTGCTGAACTCATTAGCGTAAGCAAGGAAGAGGGAATGGAACGTGCTCGGGATCTTGCCCTCGAGATGCAGGCCGACGGCAAAGGGGTTGTGCTGGACCAGTTTGCAAACCCAGACAACCCAAAGGCACATTATGATGGTACCGGGCCAGAGATCATTCGCCAGACTGACGGAAACATTACTCATTTTGTGAGTTCCATGGGCACGACTGGCACCATCATGGGTGTTTCGAGATATTTCAAGGAAGTGAAGCCGGAAATTGAAATCATCGGCCTGCAGCCTGTAGAAGGTTCAGCGATTCCAGGTATAAGAAGATGGCCAGCCGCCTATCTGCCCCGCATTTATGACAACAGGGATATCGACAGAATCATAGACATGGAACAGGGTCTCGCGGAGGTTACCATGCAGGATTTAGCGAAAGTCGAAGGTATATTTTGTGGCGTTTCTTCCGGTGGGGCTGTCGCTGCTGCTCTGCAAGTGAGCGAAGAAGTAGAAAACGCCGTCATTGTCGCCATTATTTGTGACCGGGGTGATCGATACCTGTCAACTGGCGTGTTCTCCTGATGATTCGTTAAATTTCATAGGATGAAAAAACCCTTTGAACCTTTCCGCGTGGAAATCACTGGACTGCATGCCGATGGCCATGGAATAACCGGGGATCCACAACTCCGCATTATCGGAGCGCTACCGGGTGAGGTGGTGACAGCTTTACCCATCACCGTGAAGAAAAAGAAAATTTTTGCAAAGGTGATTGAGGTCCATAACGCGAGCGCTGACAGGGTTGAGCCTCCCTGTCCCGGCGCAAATATCTGCGGTGGCTGCAGTCTGCAGCACCTTGATACACAGAGACAGATAGCACATAAACAGAGCCTCCTTGTACAGGAACTTGGCGATACCCAACCGCAGCATTTCTATTCGCCCCTTATGGGACCCGTCGAACATTACCGTTCCAAAGCCAGGCTTGGAGTCAGGTTTGTTGAGAAAAAGGACCGGGTATTGGTTGGTTTTCGAGAAAAAATGAAACCATTTATAGCTGATGTCCCTGGTTGTCATACGCTTCGGGAACCGGTCTCGGCGCTGCTGCCACAACTATCCGAATTGATTTCCAGTCTTTCTATTTCGCGATCCATACCTCAGATAGAAGTAGCGGTGGGCACAAGGTCAGTGGCACTGGTGTTTCGACATTTGGAAGAACTGCTCGAGACAGACCTTGAGTTATTCCGGCTGTTTTCTGCTAAATACGAAATCGACATCTACCTGCAACCGGGTAACGCCGAGAGTGTCTACAAGTTGTTTCCAGCTGACGAGAATGAGCGACTGGTTTACGAATTACCGGAACTTGACCTGTCATTTTCGTTCCATCCACTGGATTTCACCCAGATAAACCATTCGATTAATCGTGCAATGGTGTTGTTTGCGATTGACTTGCTGGCGCTGAACTTATCTGACCGTGTATTCGATGGATTCTGTGGAATTGGTAATTTTTCCCTGGCTCTGGCGCGTAAAGCCGCGTTTGTAACGGGGGTAGAATCATCCCCTGCCAGTATTGATCGAGCACAGGAAAATGCGTATCAGAATGGTATTTTCAATTGTCAATTCAAAGTGCAGGACCTGTTCGCTGCAGGCCTTGAAATACCTGGCCTGCAGGAGGCCAACAAGGTGCTCCTGGATCCCCCGCGGAGCGGAGCTTTGCAGGTCTGTAAAAAACTTGCAACACATCCGGTTGAAAGGGTAGTGTACGTTTCCTGCAACCCGGTGACGTTTGCCTCAGACGCCGCTTTTCTGGTTGCCAATGGGTATCGATTTGAAGGCGTAGGAGTCATAGACATGTTTCCACATACAACCCACGTTGAATCCATCGGCTGCTTTTCACAAAGTTAATTTATTATTCTATGGTTAAAGTCAGAGAGGAACAGCCGCTGCATTTTGATGGCAGTATCAACCTGGAACTATGGCTGGCACAACTCACAGAAAAGATTCCAGAGTTGAATCTCGCGAGGATTCGTGAGGTCTGTGATCTGTCTCAACAAGCGGAAGAGAAAGCCGTCTCGACCAACAGTGTCTGGGAAGAGGGCCAAAGCAGCTATAAAACCAGCCTCGACATGGCAAATATTCTGACTGAACTTCATATGGATGAGGATGGTCTGGTAGCAGCGTTAATTTATCGAGCTGTCCGCGAAAATCAAATTACCCTAAATCATGTCAAGAAAACATTCGGCGATAAGGTGGCCGGGCTGGTCGAGGGTGTATTACGCATGGCAGCGATAAGCAACATCGAATTAAGCTCCGATCAACCGCTCCTGGGAGAACGTTCGGACCAGCTGGAGCAGGCAAGGCGAATGCTCGTCTCATTGGTCGACGATGTCCGGGTTGCGTTGATAAAACTGGCAGAAAGAACCTGCGCCATTCGAAACATCAAAAAAAGTTCACCGGAAAAGAGGATCCGGCTGGCAAGGGAAATTTTTGAAATTTATGCTCCCCTCGCCCATCGTTTGGGTATTGGATACATCAAGTGGGAGCTTGAGGACATCGCGTTTCGTTATCTCGAGCCCACAGCCTACAAACGTATAGCGGCGCTCCTGGATGAAAAACGCACTGATCGTCAGGAATATATCGAGCGCGTTATTGAAACTCTCGGACAGAAACTGCAACTCGTCAGGATAGAAGCAGACATAGATGGTCGTGTGAAACATATCTACAGTATTTGGCGAAAGATGCGCAACAAAGGCATATCTTTCACCGAGGTTTATGATGTGCGCGCGGTTCGTATTCTGGTGCCAGAGGTTAATGACTGCTACAGGGTGTTAGGTGTCGTGCATAACTTGTGGCGCAATGTTCCCCATGAATTTGATGACTATATTGCGACACCGAAGGAAAACGGCTACCGGTCGCTGCATACTGCCGTCATAGGTCCGGAAGGTAAAGGATTGGAAATTCAGATCCGAACCCATGAGATGCACGAAGAAGCTGAATTTGGCGTTTGTTCCCACTGGCAATACAAAACTGTCGAAGATGACGCCGATGAACCTTCAGTCTATGAAGAAAGAATTTCCTGGTTGCGGCAAATTCTTGACTGGCAGGAAGAACTTGGTGACGTTTCCGGCCTGGCCGACGAACTACTATCTAAAGTGAGCCTTGACCGGGTATATGTGTTCACGCCGGATGGCCATGTGATTGATATGATGCCCGGGTCCACACCCATTGATTTTGCTTATCGAGTGCACACAGAAGTTGGCCATAAATGTCGCGGAGCGAAAATCAACGGTCGCGTTGTACCCCTGAACCATGAGCTGCGATCCGGAGACAGGATCGAAATCATCGTCAGTGATGAAGTTGAACCAAGGCGGGAGTGGCTACACGAACATCTTGGATACATCTCAACCAGTCGCGCAAGGGTAAAAATTCAAAGCTGGTTTGGCAATCGAACCAAAAACAAGAATATTGAAGACGGGAAAAAGCTACTGCTGGATGAACTTCGTCATCTGAGGATTGAACAGGTACGAGGGCCAAGACTGCTCAATGCTGTTGGCTACGAGAAGGAAAATGACCTGTTTGCCGCGATTGGCGGTGGAGATATCGATTCAATGGATGTCATTGAGGCTGCTACCAGGGTGCTGGAACTCGATGGTGCCAAACATCAGCTTAACTTCAGCTTTAAAGACGAACACAAGCCGATGGGTGAGCCCCTGGTTGCGGGAATGGGTGACTTTGCCCATATTGTTTCCGAATGTTGTAAACCGGTTCCCGGGGATTTCATTGTTGGTGTAATAGATGATGGTAATACGGTCCATGTTCATCGTCAGGACTGCATTCAGGCTTTGAGGGCAGACAGCTACGGACGTCTTATGCGTCTGAACTGGCAGGAAAATGTGCAACACACATTCCCTGTGACGATTGATGTTGATGCATATGATCGTGCCGGTCTGTTACATGACATTACGGGAGTTTTTTTAAAACAACAAACCAATGTGATCGCAATGAATTCTGTTTCAGATAAACTCAGCAATCGAGTTTCGCTGACAATGGTGATGGAAATCACCAGCCTTAATGAACTATTGCGGACCCTGGAAAAGATTGAGCAGCTACCTAACGTCATCACCGCTCGTCGGACTGTAGCGTAGTGTGGTTCCTAAAAATTGTGATAATCAATTCGATTTTTGAATTAATTGCTACATACATTAAATAATCCATGGAGAGTATTTCTTGAATATCATTTTATTAGGCGCACCTGGCGTGGGTAAGGGCACGCAAGCTCAATTGGTAACAGATAAGTTCTCAATCCCGCAAATTTCTACCGGAGACATGCTGCGAGAAGCGACAAAAGCAGGCACAGAATTAGGCAAGCGCGTTAAAGAAGTCATGGGTAAAGGTTTGCTTGTAACGGATGACATTATTATTGATCTCGTTAAGGAAAGGATCACTCAACCAGATTGTATCCGCGGTTTTTTGTTTGATGGAGTTCCGAGAACAATCCCGCAAGCACAAGCTTTGGTCGATCTGGAAATTAACATTGATACTGTGATAGAAATTCAGGTTCCCGATGATGAAATCATTGCCAGGTTGAGTGGTCGTCGGGTTCATGTAGGATCGGGGCGTATTTATCACTCTCGCTACAACCCCCCAAAAATCGAGGGTAAGGACGATGCGACCGGTGAGGACCTGATTCAAAGGGACGATGACAAGGAAGAAACGATTATGGAGCGGCTCAAGGTTTATCGTGCGCAAACTGAGCCATTAGTAAATTTTTATCAGCAATTGGCTTCTGTTTCGAGCTGTAATCTGGTGTATCGCGCAATTGATGGAATGGGTGATAGTGAAGTAATCGGCAGTAAAATTTTCGACATCCTGAGCTCGTTAAAATAGTCACTATGTCGCATTGTGACCGTTGTTAGTTTACCTGGCATAAAAGGGGTCATGTTTGAATCGAAAACGTGCGATAGTTTGAATGTTGTTAGTTACGAACTACAGCGATGAACAAGGGTAAGTGTCGCTGTTGTTTTTGTCATTCAGTGAAGAACTGACAAAAAAATCCTTAGAACTTTTTTAACTCAAACGAATAAAACATTGAAAAAGTTACAATTTTTTAAAAAAAAGGTTCGCAATATGAAATTTTTTTTTCTAAACTTCGTTACGTAATTTCAACTGTATACATTTATTCTTCACTGTGTTTAAAAAGTGTTTAAAAAAAGTGTTAAGAAAATGCTAAAAAAGTGTCTAACACAACTGCCGAGGAGATGTGATATAGCTGCTACTGAAATTGCTGTACTGATGTTAGGTTCATTTTTCCAAACGTAAGAATAGGAGTGATAACGTGGTTGCAAAAAAGAAAGCGAAAAAGGCGGCTAAGAAAAAAGTTGCCAAGAAAAAAGTAGTTGCTAAGAAAAAAGTAACAGCTAAAAAGAAACCGGCAGCTAAAAAGAAAGCAGCCAAGAAAAAGGTTGCCAAGAAAAAGGTAGCCAAGAAAAAGGTAGCCAAGAAAAAGGTAGCCAAGAAGAAGGTTGCGAAGAAAAAGGTAGCTAAGAAGAAGCCTGCTAAGAAAAAGGCCGCCAAGAAAAAGCCAGCAGCTAAGAAGAAAGCTGCCAGGAAAAAGGCTGCTAAAAAGAAGTAAAACCTGCAACTGCAAAAAAAAGCCCTTAATTTAAGGGCTTTTAAGTGGTTTTTACTGTGTTTTAGCCTTGGATCTTCCGGGGCCTTGGTTTACGGGGCCTTGGTTTTACGAGATAAGTCCCCGGGTGAATTCATGTTCTCGAAAGCCCTGCCAGTCTCCCTGACAGGCACTGCGATCCCTTCCAGTAACTGCAGCCATCCTTTTACAGAATGTCTGCCTGATGCCAGATAATCGGAAATAGTCTGTAGGGCGCTTACCAGCACCAGTGATACCAGAGGTTCAAGTTTACCGTTGGCTTCTGCTGTAACTGCCTGATGGGTATCCATATTGTCGAGTAATAGGGAGACTATATTCATGGGCAGAAAAGGCATATCGGTAGGGACGATGAAACAAACTGGCGTGGTAACTCTGCCAGCGGCACATAGTATACCCGCCAAAGGACCGGGGTAATCAGGAAGGGAATCTGTAACAACCGGGAAGCCGAATTTTTCATACTGATCAATGTTTCTGTTACAACTGATCACAATGGTCTCAACTTGTGGACGGATCCTCGTGAGTACATGTTGGATGAGTGGTATTCCATCAAATTCGACCAGACCCTTATCCTGATTTTTCATTCGACGTCCCTGGCCACCGGCAAGTAAAATGGCAGTAACATTGTTATTCATGTTGGTGAATTCTTTCGTCGTGTGAGAAAGGTTAACATCGAATTGGCTCTGCTTTGATGAATTGGCTCTGCTTTGATGAATTGGCTCTGCTTTGATGAATTGGCTCTGCTTTCACAAAGTGGATCTGTGACGCATTGTAACCGTTTATCACCCGGTCTAAAGAGAAAAAAAATAGGTTAAGTTTGACAAAAATCAGATTCGAACCGCTTACTGTAAACAGTGAGCTGGCTAAAAAAATACCTGACTTCGTCGTCCGGCCATCACAAATGGAGATGGCGGCGCTGATTGAAGAGGTGATAAACGGACCCGGTCATGGAATCATTGAAGCAGGCACCGGCACGGGAAAAACCTTTGCCTACCTGTTGCCTGCCATCGCTTCCGGTAAACGGATAATTATTTCCACGGGCACCAAAAATCTCCAGGATCAACTTTTCTATCAGGACATACCGCTGGTCAATCGCAAACCTGGCATAAAAACAGCGCTTTTAAAAGGCAGGGCAAACTATTTGTGCCCACACAGGCTGCATAAAAACCTCACCAGCATCAACAGGCATGTTGGGAGTGCGGTACTTGATGAGTTGGTCAGGGTTAGTGATTGGTCACAGCAAACCAGAACTGGTGATCTAACGGAGTTACTTGATGCAGGTGGCGCCGGTAAGGTCGTCTCACTGGTTACCAGTACCACAGACAACTGCCTGGGATCGGAGTGTAATTTTTTTGATGAATGTCCGGTTTACAGGGCGAGAGCCCAGGCAAATTCAGCTGACCTGGTGGTGGTTAACCATCACATTCTGTTTGCTGATGCAGCGATGAAAGAAGATTCCCTGAGTCCGCTGCTGCGGTCAGCGGAACTGATCATTGTTGACGAAGCCCACCAGGTTCCCGACGTTGCCCGAACGTTTTTTGGAGAGCGGATCAGTACCTGGCAACTGCTCGAACTGGTTCGCGATGTATTGGCAGAACAGGGTCTTTTTGGAAATGATGACCCGGAGTTAATCCGCCGGGCACGGTTGGCTGAAGCATCGGTTAAAGATCTGGTGGGAACGTTCGACGTGCCTGAGCTGACTCTTGACCAGTTGTTACATAAGTCCAGTGTCCGGGATGCTCTCGAAGATGTTGATGTGACACTAGCCAACCTTATTCGACATCTACAACATACTTCGGTTCGAAGTGCAGGATTCAGCAACTGTTACTTACGGGCCATGAGGCTGGCGGATTTATTTACCTTGTTAACGGAGGGTCGTGATGGTGATGATGGATATGCGCACTGGATCGACAGGCAGGTATTTGACGGGGGACGGTCCGGGTTCATGATACATCTTTCCCCGATTAACATCGCGCAACATCTGGCTCCACTGATTGAAGATGCCAACCGAAGCTGGCTGTTTGTTTCCGCCACCTTGTCCGTTGCTGAATCTTTTGATCACTTTAGAGCCTCACTTGGTATCGGCAACGTGGTTGAAAAGAAGTTTGAATCTCCGTTTGACTTCTTGCAGCAGGTGCAGGTCTATGTGCCCGAGCATCTGGCTGATCCCGGTAATGACAGTCACACTCAAGGCTTGTTGGCGGCGACACTCCCCTTAATCAGGGCATCTAGCGGCCGAACCTTTTTCCTTTTTACCAGTCATCGGGCATTGAGGTTGGCGGCTGAACTGTTACAGCAGGAAGCCGACATTGTTTTTCTGCAACAGGGCGCGATGCCAAAAAAGTTGTTGTTGCAAAAATTCCGGGAAATACCACGTTGCGTGTTGCTGGCAACCCAGAGCTTTTGGGAGGGAGTCGATGTCAAAGGTGCCGATTTACGTTGCCTGGTGATTGATAAGTTACCTTTTTCAAGCCCAGATAATCCCATGGTTCAGGCGCAACTGCGCGCCATTGAATCATCCGGTGAAAATGGTTTTAGAAAATACACCCTGCCAGAAGCGGCAATTTCCTTGAAACAGGGGTTTGGACGGCTAATTCGGCAGGAGTCGGACCGCGGGCTGTTTGTTCTGGGAGATACAAGAATAAACACCCGAAGCTACGGTAAAATACTAAAACAGAGTTTACCCCAAATGAAGTGGATACAAAGCCAGCAACAGGCCGTTGACTACATGATGAACTTATCTTAATCAGAGGTTCCCTAAGAAATTCCCATGAATGTCCTTGCCATTGATACATCGACAAATGCCTGTGTTCTTGCAGTTTCAACTGGCCGGCAGCTTTTTGAAGATGCCGAGATTGTTGAGCGTACCCATAGCAAAGTGATCCTGCCTCGAATTGTTCGCCTCTTGTCGGAAGCTAAGCTGGCAAACAGCGAACTGGACCTGATCGTGTTTGGCCAGGGTCCTGGTTCCTTCACCGGATTAAGGATCGGCATCGGTGTTGTTCAAGGTCTTGCTTTCGGGCTCGAGATACCCGTGGTGGGAATCTCGAGTATGGCATGCCTGGCACAAAATGCTTTTCGAGTTAATGGTCATAAGCACAGTATCGTTGCACTGACCGCCCGCAAGCAGGAAGTCTATTTTGGCTCTTATTCAATTAAAGACGGCTTTGCCGTCGGCAATGGTACAGAAGGCGTGTTCGAAGCTGATGAAGTGCCGAAGCAGGAGAAGAATAAAAACTGGATAGGTATCGGTAGCGGTTGGCAATTGAAGACCCGGTTGCAGCAGGGCGTGCAGGTTACTGTTGGGGATATTTACCCGAATTTTTACCCAACGGGACGGGATCTGGTTGATCAGGGACTTGATCGGCACAATCGTGGTCTTTCAGTATCAGCTCAACAAGCCAGGCCCGAATACCTGCGCGAACAGGTTGCAAGTGCGAAACCCCGGCAATGAGCAGATTCGTACTTGTAAAGGATGAATATGGCTACGGAATAAAGGATGTGCTTGTTTCCCAACATCCTCTCAGGGTCGACTTTCTATCCTCTGAACTCCACTATCGCCGGTACCATGGCGGTAAGAAGGAATTGCTGCTAAAGGCAGTCGGCGCGCGGCCGGGGTTAACGGTCTGGGACTGCACTGCAGGGTTGGGTATCGACAGTTTCCTGATGGCGAGTGAAGGTTGTGAAGTGACACTGTTCGAGCGTTCCACGGTCGTAGCGATGCTGCTTGAACAAGCCCTGACCTCAGCCAGTGGCGAAGTGAGGGAAATAACCGCACGGATGAAGCTGATTAAGAATGATGCCGTCAATTACTTGCAGAATATTGTCGAAGCGCCGGATGTGGTATTCATTGACCCGATGTTCCCGTCGAGAAGGAAAAGTGCCCGGGTGAAGGGTGGGATGCAGATCCTGCAGAAATTTATCGGTAAGGACGAAGACGCCAGTGAGTTGGTGCGATTGGCTCTGCAATCCCGATGCCCAAGGGTTGTCGTAAAACGCCCGATCTCCGGAGCAGGATTTGGCGACTTTAAGCCTGCATTCAGCTTGTCTGCGAAATCGAATCGCTTTGATGTCTTTTTGAATCCATCTGGCTGATGATCTTCATGACGTTGTATCGAACATCGTTGTCGAGAAACTTCTCTATCTGTAAATTCAAGGGTTCCAGACCTGGTCCTGGTGAGATTTTGTTGCCCTCAGTTACTATGCCATCCTGATCACTTAAGGTAGAGATAAACCGGGCGAATAAAGACTGGTCAAAAAATTCGGGAGAATTGATGCGGTAGATTGCGGACAGTTGATGCGCAATGCTTGCAGCAGATTTTTCCAGAACCTGCTTTGATTGCTGCTTCCCCTGAAACTTATCTTCAAACCTCTCTTCAAAAGTCTCTTCAAAAGAGTCCGGCTGCTTACTTTGTTGTGAGAATTTCTGCAACAGGGCGATGACAATATGAAATCGTTCCAGGGTGGGCTCTACGATTCCCCCAAGCTCCATCAGGCTGGCGTACTCATCCGTTGTTGGTGCGGGTGCCAGGACACCGTCGTTTTCAATGCTAAGCAGATCTAGTGTTGACATGATATCCAGTGTTTGAATACACCGGTTGGGAATGTCACCTGCATCGCAACTCAGGTAGAGTTCTGACTGGAGATAGGGGTACAAACCCTCACAGACCCGGCAGATCTCTGTTGTTGTAACGGTCGTTTCGAACTGGACGACCCGGGCGATCAGGGAGGCGAGAATAAATACATGGACCGTGTTATTTCTATAGTAGGTCAGAAATACAGCCATTTCTGCTGGCGCACGTAAAATGTCACCGAATTTGTGCTGATTTCTCTCGATGCCGGTAATTTTTTCAGCCTGGCTGATGATGTCCTTGCAGTTGAGTTGTGTCACCGCCGTACCAGCGTTTGTCGCACGCGCTAAGGTCCTGAGTACATTAACCTGACTCTCCAGTCGATGTTGTTCGATGGTTTGCCTTGGAGTACACAAAATAGCGGTAGCGACCAGATTTACCGGGTTTACGGTTACCGCATCATTAATTCGTGAGGCAAGCAATATGGAAAGTGTGGAGCAGGCCCGGGAAAAGTTTGCGTCATCTGCCGGAGATCCGCTGGTCTGATTGTCCCAACCCGGCAGATGCTGATCAAGAAACTTGTCCAGTTCTACCGGATTTCCAAAACTCACGGCCACCTTGCCAAAGGCATGCTTGAATGTGCGGAATATTCCAAATATATCAAAGATGGATTCTTTCTTCTTCGACTTCCCCGTGAGTTCGGCCAGGTAAGTCGATGCCTCCAAAATACGTTCATATCCAAAATACACCGGTAGAAATGCAATTGGTTTTGATGAATCCCGCTGAAAGCTGCGAGCCGTCATACTGAGCATACCCGTTCTGGGTGCGAGGGTCCGTCCGGTACGGCTACGGCCCCCTTCGATAAAGTACTCAACCGAGTATCCCCGGGTAAACATCAGGTGTATGTATTCGTCAAAAACTGCTCTGTAGAGGGCGTCACCGGCAAAACTTCGGCGCATGAAGAACGCACCAGCTCTTCTTAACAACGGGCCTACAACCGGTAGGTTCAGGTTCTCTCCAGCTGCTATGTGAGGGGGCGTCAGGCCGTTTAAATATAAAACGTAGGATAGCAGCAGGTAGTCGATATGGCTCCGATGACAGGGAATGTAAACGACCTCATGGGACTCCGCCAGCTGTTTTGCGGTGTCGATGTGGCTTACTTCGATACCCTCATAAAGTTTGTTCCACAGCCATCGCAGCAATCCGTAGAAAAACCGGATGACCCGATAGGATTGATGTGAAGCAATTTCATTGGCGTAGGCCATGGCTTTCTTTTCGAGTTGCTGCTGGGTCTTAT
Source organism: Gammaproteobacteria bacterium (assembly GCA_012960755.1). The sequence continues at coordinate 124,281 of DUAT01000072.1, read as the reverse complement.
CCTCTTCCCGGGCTTCTTCTTCAATGGCTTGCAGCACCGCTGGACTTGTGAGCATGGAGTTGATCAGTGTTCGGCGATGGGAAAGATCGGGGCCAATAATTGCCTGTCGTTGCCGATTGAAATGAACTCTCAGCAATCGGTGCAGCTTTCTCCTTTGTTTTTCAGGATCTGTAACACCGGCTGTGAGTTCCTGGAGGCTTACAGGTTTGCTGAACTGGACCAGGATGTGATTAGGATGAAACAGGGTAGCTAACAACTTCTTGAAGCGGCTGGTGACGGTCCAGTTATCGGAGAACAATAGTTTGAAGATGGATTTTTCGCGATCAGGCTGGTGCCCCCAAAAAAACGAAACCGGGACAATCTTGACAGAGGTAGCCAGACTGGATTGATGTTCGAGTAAACGCCCCATGCGGGCAGATTGTTGCCGGAGGGTTTTTCTACCCATCCTGCCCTCCGTGTGACCGAGGAAAAAGAACGCGCGTGACTCGATGTCACTGATCGGCTCGATAGGTCTCGGTAGCTCGCTGTTGCGGCAGGCCTGGTCCAACACCAGCAGATCTGCTGTAGACTTGAAAGGCATGACATAACAGACGATGTCGTCGGCCTGGAGTTCGAGATGGTTTCTATTGCAGCCAAGAATGGTAGGCCGAATCCAGGTAAACAAAATGCTGCGAGCCACGCTAAATTGAAATGACCTCAGCTTAGCCAGCATCGTGGTTATGCCCGTTTTTCTTTCTGCACTCGCAACAATAACATGTCTAATGCTTGCCATCGAAAAGATCGCTTATGGCGTCAAGAGGATCGCGTCCGGTGATCTCGACCTCCCATATACCGGTATACTTGCGCTTTGTCTGTTCGATGATGGACTTGCTGGTAGCTAAAACCGTTGGGCGCATAAAGACCAGCAGATTTTGCTTCTCGTTGGAATGTGTGGTTCTCTTGAAGAGATAGCCGAGAAACGGAATATTCATCAGCAACGGTACACCACTTTCGCCCTCAATCGATCTGTCCCTGATAAGACCTCCAAGAACGATGACGTCGCCATCGTCCACCAGCACTGTGGTTTCAATTGTACGTTTGTTAGTGATGATATCTGACGCACCGGTAGTACCGATGGTGATACCACTGTCATCCACTTCAGATACTTCCTGGTAAATTTCGAGGCGAATCAGCTGACCATCATGGATGTGCGGAGTGACTTGCAGGGTCAACCCGACGTCTTCCCTTTCGATGGTCGTGAAGGGGTTTATAAGTCCACCACTACCCGTGGCTGAAGAACCGGTTCTAAAAGGCACGCTTTGACCGACAACAATTTTGGCTTCCTCGTTGTCCATGGTGGTGATGCTGGGCGTCGATAACAAGTTCACCTCACCGGTTTCCTGCAGTGCGCTGATAAGAAAAGCAAAGCTGGTACCTGAGGTGCTCCTTTTACCGCCAATGATGGTTGGGTCGGTGCCGAGATTCACATTCGCTGAGTCTTGGGTCGCAATGGCGCGGATAATGGACGTCAGGGTGCCAGATGGCGCTGTGGCTGCCAGGGGTATGGTGCTGCCGGAATTATTACCGACCACCAGCTCTGTTCCAAGGTCCCGGCTGAACTTTTCACTGACCTCCACAATCACCGCTTCAATCATGACTTGCAAGCGTCGGACATCAAGCCGACTGATAATATCTTTCAGTTCAGCCATGGTCGTCGGGTCGGCTTTGATGATCAGGGCGTTCAAGGCGGCATCAGCCTGAATATTTGTTTTAATATTCTGACTGGACTTGTCACCGGCGCTCGAATCAGTGACCAGGTTTTTGAGTATGTCTGCCAGCTGGGTGGCATCGGAATGGGCAAGGCGAACGACCTGAATGGTACCCGCCCGGTTCGCCGGGACATCCAGATCGGTGATCAGAGACTCAATCCTGCTCATGGTTTGTGGTTCCGCTTTGATCACGAGGCTGTTGGTGCGTTCACTGGCGACAATCGTGACTCGATTGGGTCCTTTGGCACCTTTACCGATTTGTTCCGGGGCCAGTTTTTCCAGTAATGCCACCATATCCTCGACCCAGGCTTCCTTCAGAGGCACGATCTTTACATTGGTTGAGTCAGCGATATCTATCTTGGCCACTATCTCGGTTAGCCGGGCGATGTTGCTGGCGTGATCACTGACGATCAGGACATTAGGCTGGGACAGCGGGGCAATGACTGCGTACTGGGGCACCATGGGTCGCAATATCTTGACCAGCTCTGTTGAGGGGGAATTCCTCACCGGAATCACCTGGGTGACCAGTTCTTCACCCCTGATGGCCGAGTCAAAGTCGAGGGGATTCCCGCTTTGCTTGGCAAGCACCTGCTGAATGATCTTAATGACACCTCCGGATGTGACAGCCGCATAGCCATGCACTCGCAAGACACTCAGGTACAGTTCATAGATCGCATCCTTGTTCATCTCAATATTGGATATCACCGTGACATTCGGTGCTTTTACCCTGGGGTCAATGATGAAACTTTTGCCAGTGATGGCTGAAACCTGGGTTGTAAACTCCCGGATGTCAGCGTTTTTAAGATTAATCTTCCAGGTACTGTCGTCCTGGGCACTGGCATTGGGAAATGCAATGATCAGGAGACTTAGAAGTAACCAGCACCGAAATTGACACATAAGCAAACTTAACTGACCTCGTAAGAAATATGCCATGTTACCCTAATCCGCTGGGCTACTGTGGAATGGGGACGGTAATAAAAAATCGCCTGCTGTCGCGTTGAACTTCAACGCGAACTTTTTTTGCAGCGATAGCCTGGCTGATAAGTGCCTTGTCATTGGAAATATTGCCCACGGGGCGGCTGTTCACGGACAGGATGACGTCCCCTTGCCTGAGTCCGGCTTGCCGCAAGAACGTCTGGGAGATTTTTGAGTCTATTTGATAACCTTTCGAATCGCTTTTGCTAACAGGGACAATGCCTAACTCATTGAGGACTGACTGGGGATCCGAGTCGAGCCGTTCCTGGTATGCGTTGATCTCTTTTCTGAAGTCAGCTCCTCGAGCCTTGCTGCTGCTTCGGTTCCTGGCAATTTCTTCTGATCGCTTCGCGATTCTGTCTCTCACCTCTTGTAATCGAGCTGAGTTTGACGGTTGTGTAGTGGAGTTCCGTCCTCGGCTGTTCGAGCGCTGAGTCCACGGGGTTGAGAACTGGCTCAGAGAGCTGTCAGGAAACGTAAGTTTTTCGATTCTTGAACCTCTCTTGAGAAGAATATGGTCATCGAGTACCGCGTTGAGAATGGCGTTTCCGGGAAGCTGGTCACCGATTTTGAACAATTCACCACTTTTACCTTTCTGCGCAACAATCGCGCTCGAAAGCGTTGGATTTTTGTTTGTGAAAATGCCCTGGAGTTCCAGGTTCAGGCTGGTTTTTGGCGCATCAACGACGACGGGAGCGGCTCTTTCTTCAACTGAACCGAATAGATTCAATTGCCCCAGACCGTAATTTTCCTGGCTGTTAGCGGTTTTGTTGGGCTGAGCAATATTTTGTCCCGGGGTTATCTGGTTGTCCACACTTGCCTCGACAAAGAACAAGACTGCTTTTGCGATTATCAGACTCATTAGTATCACGAGTACAACGCTGGTGATTGTCACCAGTGTCTTATTGTGTTGATTGAATAGTTCAATCGTGCTCAAAGTATTCTCCGGATGATTTCCTGGGCCAGAAGACCTTTTCCTCAAACTCTAGCACAGTGTCCTGCATGCCTGTAGCAGAAGGTAACGGGAGTTTTGCCAGACTCAACAACCTGCCTTTGATAGTGACGGACATCCATCCGTCGGGTTTCAGCCGAATATCGACCACACTTGCCTGTTCGCGGTGGATGAGTAGCTCTACCGAAGAATCGACCAGATCCAGATCACCTTCCAGGGAGGGTAAGTCCCATACTCTGGTGCCGGGCTCGTTTAGTGACACAATTCTGCCGCCAGACCAGTAAACACGGCCCCCGGCGTCATTGAACAACCTGAAGTCAGTGGCAAGGTTGACATCGCGTACCTCGAATTCACCGGAGATGGTGTATCCCTGGGATCGGCTGACGTCGTTGATGTAGCGACTGCCCAGAGTGCCTCGCAGGTTGACTATGGCGACTCTCGAGTGGCCCAGGAGCGCTTCACCACTGAACTCGTGTGAATCTCCCGAGATGAGGAACTCCAGCTCAATGTCTCCGTAAACAAGCGACAGGGGATCAATCTCCCAGTGCAATGAGCTGATGGGGAACTGCCGGTATTTAAGCTCAGCCTGTCCGTTCCAGAGTGTTCCACTCACTTGATAGACCTGCAAATTTGGAATCGATACTTCATCACTGATTAAACGCCAGACAACAGCAGCGGGGGTTAATACGGCCATAAAAATGATGAAACTCAAAAGTGCGGCAACGAAATACAATAGTACCTTCATAAAATAATCATAAAATAAAATACTTCATAAGCGTTTATGCAAGCCAGTTAGCCGTTTTGACACCTTCGTCGGTGACACGAAACCAGCCGCCCTCGTCCTCGCCCTGCCAACCGCCTGCGCTACAGCGAATTTCTTTTGCAAAAAAGTCGAAGGCATCGACAGCGCAATCTTTGTCCGTATCCCACTTTGTTTCATTAGATTTGAACCAAACCGAGGTATACCCGCCCCTGGCTGCTTTTGACAGAATGACACACTCCATTTCTTTGCCGGTCACGCCCACGAGGTTGCAGATAATTGAATCCTTTAGCGGCCTGGACTGTTTTAGTTCAAATATCTCCGCAAGCCAGCGCAGTACATGATCGGTCTCGGTGCGATGAATATAGATCTCAAGGTCCGGGTATCGTTTACTCATTGCTGAGAGCCTCGTGGTGCTGTGGACATAAGTACTGTGGACATTGATGCTACGGATATAGGTGCTAATGACAAAGAAGCCGATTGAGGATTTGCTGATAAACATCGGCCAACTGGGCTAATTCCTCAACCGACACATTCTCGTTGACCTTGTGGATGGTTGAATTGCAAGGACCCAGCTCGACGACCTGTGCTCCTGCCGGGGCGATAAATCGACCATCTGACGTTCCACCGGAAGTTGACAGCTCTGTTTCTATGTTCATGATGTCTCTGAGAGATTGCTGGACAGCAGCTATTAACTCTCCGCCGACGGTTAGAAATGGATCGCCGGACAGCGTCCAGCTGATTTCGTGCTGGATGCCATGTCTGTCCAGGATCGCTTTTGTACGTCGTTGTAAATCAATCTGGGTTGACTCCGTGGAGAAGCGGAAGTTAATGAGTAACTCCAATTCGCCGGGTATGACGTTGGTGACACCGGTTCCGCTGTGGATATTCGATATCTGCATTGAAGTGGGAGGAAAGTACTCGTTGCCCTCATCCCAAACTTCTTCCACCAGTTCCGTGAGTGCAGGCATCGCTTTGTGAATTGGGTTTCGAGCTTCGTCTGGATAGGCAACATGGCCCTGAATGCCGATAATCCTGAGGTTGGCATGCAATGAACCACGCCGACCCGTGCGAATCACATCGCCCAGTCTTTGACTGCTGGAAGGTTCACCAATCAGGCACCAGTTGAGATCAATTTGACGTGATTGTAATTCCTCGATCACCTTACGGGTGCCATTGATGGCATCAGCTTCCTCGTCGCTCGTGATAAGAAATGCCAGGGTGCCTGAATGCCCGGGGAATGACGCCAGAAATCGTCTGGTCGCTGTAAGCATTGCAGCCAGGGACCCTTTCATATCCGCGGAACCGCGGCCGAAGAGTTTGTCTCCAATCAACGTTGGCTTAAACGGTGGTGTTTGCCAATCACTCAGGGGACCCGGTGGGACAACGTCGGTGTGCCCTGCAAATACAAAATAAGGAGGTCCTTCTCCATGGCATGCCCAGAGATTGCTTACCTCGCCAAAAGGTAAATGCTCCACCACGAAACCCATCTCGACCAGCTGCTGACTGATCAGCGTCTGGCACCCGGCGTCTGACGGCGAAATTGATTCTGCCTGGATCAGCTGCTTCGTCAGATCCAGCATTGTCTGCTTGTCACCCATAGTCGTCTGATACTGCTTCGATCTAGTTGTGCGCGTGCAGGGATTCGTTCAGCGCAATCGCATTGCGGTTGGTGCGACATTCCACTGTCCCAGTCAGGGAATTGCGAATAAACAGCATATCGTTCTGCCCGGCGAGTTCCCGGGCTTTAACAATCTTAACCGGATTCCTGTCTTCGTCGAGTATCTGCACGGCGGTGCCAGCGGTGATATACAAACCAGCTTCGATGGTGCATCGATCCCCGAGAGGAATCCCTGTTCCCGCGTTCGCACCCAGTAAACAATCCTTGCCAAGTGACAGGATAATTTTCCCGCCGCCGGACAAGGTACCCATGGTGCTGGCACTACCCCCTAAGTCACTGCCGGAATCCATAGTGACCCCTTGTGACAGGCGCCCCTCAATCATGTTTGGTCCCATTGCACCGGCGTTAAAGTTAACAAATCCTTCGTGCATGACGGTGGTTCCTTCTCCCAGGTATGCACCCAGGCGCACCCGTGCCGTGTGTGCAATTCGCACACCGCTGGGGACTACGTAATTTGACATCTTGGGAAATTTATCGACGCAGCCGACCTCCAGAACCTCGCCATTGGCTCGAGCCTTCAGTTGTCTATCAACAAGTTCTTCAAGGTCTACGGCGCCCTGACTGGTCCACGCAACATTGGGCAGTTGGGCGAAGATCTCCTCGAGATTTATTTCATTGGGTATTACATGCCGATGAGAGAGTAAATGCAGTTTCAAATAGGCCTCGGGTGTTGAGGTAATGGCACTGTCAGTTTCAAGCAGGCAGGCAACTCTCGGTTGGTTTGATTGTTGCATCATGCCGAGAATTTCCAGTTGTCGGCTGTCCTGTACAACATCAGCAAGACCTCCGATCAGTTCGTCAGACAGGTCAACGTTGCTGTTACCACCCTTGTAACCAAGTATTTCGCTGATACTGTCGACTTCAGCAGTCGTGGGTTTAAACACAGGCACCGGGTAGAAAACTTCGAGCCACTGCCCATTGTAGTTTCTTGTACCAATACCAAATGCAAAGCTAAACAGGTTAGCCATAATGAAGTTGTCCGATCAGTATAAAGGCTTATTATGACTTCTTTGGTGTGAGAAAGCAGGTGAATCTGGGTAAATGCCGGGCAGGCACCGCCTAAGATCTACTATCTGAATAATTTTTACTTAGGTTTCATATTGAGTAAACCTGATAACTCAACGTTTTGTGAGGCGAACCAAATTGGCTTTGATTCCAGTGTTGGTTTGTCACGGTTAGTTTAGGTAGGTGCTACTTTTTCCTGGATCTATCGAAAATAACCTTGCTGCAGAACAAATTCCCTGATTCGGTTGGCTGCTTCGACGCACTCATCGACTGTGGCGACCAGTGCCATTCTGACGCGATTCTCGCCCGGGTTTACACCATCCACGGTGCGGGACAGGAAACTGCCAGGCAGGACTTTAATGTTGGTGTGTTCGAGTAGCTGCTTTGTGAAGTCCAGATCGTTGATGGGTGTTTCTGGCCATAGATAGAAACTCGCCGGTGGTGCTTCCATGGGCCAGACTGGTGCCAGGATGTCCAGCACGGCGGTGTACTTTGCGCGATACAGGTCACGGTTGGCACGCACATGCTCCTCATCCTGCCATGCGGCTGTACTCACCTGTTGGGTGTGTACCGGCATGGCCGAACCATGGTAGGTGCGATACAACAGAAACCGGCTGATCAGGTTCGCATCTCCGGCCACATAACCGGATCTCAGCCCGGGCAGATTTGAACGTTTCGACAGGCTGTTAAAAGCCATGCAGTTTTTGTAGTCGGCTCGACCCATTGCGCTCGCAGCCTGCAGAAGTCCTGCCGGGGGTTTGCTCTCATCGAGGTAAATTTCAGAATAACATTCATCGGAGGCAATGACAAAATCATAGGTGTCTGAAAGCCTGATCAGGTATTGCATATCCGCATTGCTCATCACCGCGCCTGCGGGATTGCCAGGCGTGCAGATGTAGAGCAATTTGCAGTGCTGCCAGGTTTCCTCGCTGACCTGGCTGTAGTCCGGGTGGAATTGTGAATCCACGTGACAAGGGATGTACTCCGGCTGACTGCCTGCCAGCAGTGCAGCACCTTCGTAGATCTGATAGAAAGGGTTAGGCATGAGTGTCACGGAATCATCGCGATCATCCAGGACTGCCTGTGCGAATGAAAACAGTGCTTCCCTTGTTCCATTGACTGGTAACACATGGGATTCTGGATCCAGAGGATGTTCAGTGAGATTGAAGCGCTGATTAATGAAGTCAGCGATCGCTGTTCTTAGCTCTTGAGTGCCTCTGGTTGGCGGATAGGTACCTACGCCGTTTTTAATAATCTGCTCATCAGTCAGCAAGTCGATTAGAAAATCCGCAGTATCATGTTTTGGTTCACCGAGTGACAGGGGAATGAAACTGTGATTCGAACTCGGAGTAACACCGGCTAGCAATTCATTCAGGCGTTCAAATGGATAGAGGTGAAGAGTATCCAGTCGGTTGTTCACTCTGCATTCCTCTGGGTGATATGTTCATCCAGTTCCGTACAAAGTTTATCGATCAGCGTTTCTTCGTCGGCAATCACTTCACCGGCGTTACTGGTGATATAAAATACATCTTCAACACGCTCTCCCAGGGTAGAGATTTTTGCACTGTGAAGATGGATGTCCAGGTCAACAAAAATGTTGGCAATGATAGAGAGCACACCGGGTCGGTCGGGACAGACCACTTCCAGAATCGTCAGTTGGTTTTGCTTGTCATGGCTCAGGGTAACTTCAGGTCTGAAATCAAATGGTTTCAGCGATTGGGGCGTTCTGCGCCGGACAGGTATCTCGACGCGTTCCATCTGGATCAGGTGCTGCATTAGCAGGGTTTTTACCTGTTCTTGTCGAGTCGACAGAGGTCCAATTGGTTTGCCATTAGACTCCAGTACCACGAATGTGTCGAAGATCAAATCGCTATCACTGCTGGCAATCTTAGCATCGACGACGTCAAGCCCCAACATGCCGATGGCAGTGACGGTGGAGGCGAACAGGCGATCCATACCCCTGGTATGGATAAATATCTCCGTCGCCCCCTCATCATCCCTGCGGTTTGCAACATCCCTGATCAGGATGAGTGGTCCGTCGTTCAACTGGTGGTTGCGAATCGCCGAGGTATGCCAGACTATGTTTGAGACTGATTCTCGGACAAAATACTCATCATCCACACCCCCCCAGATTTCCAGAATCTCTTCCCTGTCTAAACCATGTTCCTCAAGCCGTTCGATAGCATGATCCTGGGTATCGGTGATATAGGCAGCGCGATCAACATAATTTTCCAGGCCGTGGCGCAGGGATTTCTTGGTTTCCACATAGAGCTGGCGCATCAGGGAAGCCCGCCAGCTACTCCACAAGGTCGAATTGGTTGCATTGATGTCTGCGACCGTGAGCGCGTAAAGGTAATCCAGGCGGACCTGATCCTGAACCAGCAAGGCAAACTCGTGTATCACCGACGGGTCAGAAGTATCCTTGCGCTGCGCCGTGCTGGACATGACAAGGTGGTTCTCAACCAGCCAGCAAACCAGGTTAGTGTCCCAGGTGCCGAGATGATGGCGTTTGCAAAATGCCGCGGCGATATCAATACCAAGTTGCGAATGATCTCCACCCATACCCTTGGCAATATCGTGGTAGAGACCGGCAATAAAAAGTAGTTCGATTTTTGGCAGGCGCGGATAAATGTGAGCCGCCACGGGAAATCTTTGCTCCTGGTTTTTGTACCTGAATCGCCGCATATTCCTGACGACTTGAAGTGTGTGAGCGTCGACGGTGTAGATATGGAACAGGTCGAACTGCATCTGGCCAATAATCCGCCCAAATTCAGGCAGGTAGGCGCCGAGTATTCCGTACCGTTCCATGCGTCGCAATTGGGATGAAAGTCGAGTCGAGGACTTGAGGATCTGAAGGAACATCCCGGTAACATCGGGATTGTGGCGGAAGCTTTCATCTATCAGGCCCAGGTTTTGCCGAATCAATCTGATAGTCTCAGCCCGTGTGCCTTCAATATTTGTATTGGTGCCAATATGAAAAAATATTTCCATAAGAGCTGGTGGATATTTATCAAAGACATCATCCCGGGTCACTTCGATGTAATTATTTTTAATCTGGAATCGTTCGTTAATAGAAATGATCCTGTCTCGGACACGGGATCGAATAATGGCTTCATCGAAATGTTGCAGGAGCAATTCACTCACTGCATTAACGGTCATGGCGGTCCGATAGTAAGCCTGCATAAACTGTTCAACAGCCAGTTGGTCACTGTCGACATAGCCGAATACCTTCGCGAGTTTTTGCTGGTACTCAAAAAGCAACCGGTTCTCGTCACGGCCGGTAATCAGGTGTAATCCGTAGCGAATCCGCCATAAGAGCCTCTCACCCTGGGTGAGTATTTCGTGCTCGGTCGCCGTGAGAAAGTTGAGGCTCACCAGGTCATCAAAACTGACAGGACCGAACTGCCGCTTGGCGATCCACATCACCGTTTGAATGTCCCGGAGCCCTCCGGGAGAAGTTTTGACATTGGGTTCCAGGCTATATTCAGTATGATCGAATTTTCTATGGCGTTCGGTTTGTTCCCTCGTTTTGGCCCGGTAGAAATCTTTTTGAGACCAGATTTTTTTGGGGTCCGTTGACTGTTTCACGCGATCAAACAAATCGGTGTCGCCGCAGATTGTTCGACCTTCCATCATGGCAGTAACCACCGTGACATCGAGCTGCGCCTGGACCTTACACTCTTTGACTGAACGAACGCTGTGACCGACTTCCAGACCAATATCCCACAACAGGGTCAGGAAACTTTGTATGTTGGAACGGTGTTTACCGTAAGAATTTCTTTCGAGCAGTATCAGCAAGTCAATATCAGAATGGGGATGGAGATCGCCGCGACCGTAACCACCTACGGCAACCAGTGAAATTCTGGTTTTTCTCCAGCTGGTGAGATTCTCATCCCAGCTGAAACGTTGCCAGGCCAATCGCAGTACAAGATCTGCGAAGGTTGTGTGCTCGTGAATCAGCGGTTCAACTTCTTCACCGTCGTAGAATCGTTTTTCCAGATTCTGCTTGAGCTCATGCAACGCTTTTTTGAACACAGGAGTGACTTGTTTTGCGCCCTCGAGTTGGGACTCGAGGCTTTCTGTCACCGGACGTAAATTTAGCATGAGGCTCAACCGCAGCGATCTATCGTGTCATCTCGACGATAGGTTAAGATTTCATACCCAGAATCCGTGACGAGAATGGTATGTTCCCATTGTGCGGTTAACTTGTGATCTTTCGTCACTACGGTCCAATCATCGGAAAGTAATTTCACGCCAGCTTTTCCCGCATTTATCATCGGTTCAATGGTAAATACCATGCCGGCTTTCAGCTCGATACCGGATCCTGACTTGCCATAGTGTAAAACCTGGGGTTCGTCATGGAAAACAGTCCCAATACCATGGCCGCAATACTCGCGCACAACAGAAAAACGGTTTTTCTCCGCATGGATTTGCGTGGCGTGGCCGATGTCGCCCAGGTGATGGCCTGGCTTGACCTGTTTTATTCCCTTGTACAGAGATTCCTGGGCAACCCGGGTTAGCCTCTGGGCAAGTACTCCGGCTTTGCCGACCAGGAAGGTTTTGCTGGTATCCCCGTGAAAGCCGTGTTTAATCAGGGTGATATCGATATTAATCAGGTCGCCGTGCTTGAGGGTCTTGTCGTCACTGGGGATACCGTGACAGACAACATGATTAACGGATGTGCATATTGATTTAGGAAAACCCCGGTAATTTAACGGTGCCGGAATCGCCTGCTGCTCATTGATGGTGTAGTCGTGACAGATTCCGTCCAGCTCACCGGTGGTAACACCGGGTTTTATATGTTCCTCGATCATTTCGAGTTGCTCAGCCGCGAGACTGCCTACAATTCGCATTTTTTCGATATCTGCCTCTGATTTGAGTTCTATGGACATTCGCTGGAGTCTTGGGTTGGAATCGGGTCAAAAAAAGTGGATCGAACTATACCAGAAAAAGCGTACCTGCCTCGGCACGAATATTTGTCCTGTCTTCATCTGTTCCCGAGATAAGATATTGGTATTCAAAGGCAGATATGTTATAAAGCGCGCCGGTCTGGGGGAACCAGATCATTGACGAACCATTCCTGCTGGGATTACCCGGCAGGAACTAACTAAAATTCTCACATATACCGACACATCATTCGGGTGCCCTCGATGCAGCAGCAGTCACAAACGCTGGGAAAGGGTTGGATGATGGGGTGTATGGAGGCTTAACCCAAAACAATTTCGGAGAAGTTATGTCTAGCGTATCCATGCGCGACCTGCTTGAGGCAGGTGCACATTTTGGTCACCAGACCAGATACTGGAACCCCAAGATGAACGAATACATCTTTGGTGCCCGGAACAACATACACATTATTAATCTTGAGCAAACTGTACCTGCATTGGATGAGGCGTTGTTTTATGTGCGCAATGTCGCCTCTAAACGCAACAAAATTTTGTTTGTTGGCACTAAAAGAAGTGCCGGCAAGGTCATCAAAGAACAGGCCGAGCGATGTGGCATGCCCTACGTGGACAAGCGATGGTTAGGCGGTATGCTGACCAACTACAAGACGATTCGGCAGTCAATACGGCGCCTGCGTGATCTCGAGGAACAGCAGGGAGATGGGACATTCGAGAAGCTCACTAAAAAAGAAGCATTGCATCGACAGCGAATGCTGGACAAGCTTGAGAGAAGTCTGGGTGGTATCAAGGACATGGGCGGACTACCTGATGTGTTGTTCGTTGTTGATGTTGACCACGAAAGAATTGCGATTACCGAGGCCAATAAACTAGGTATTCCCGTCGTCGGGATCGTTGATACCAACAGTAACCCTGAAGGCGTGGATTACGTTATACCCGGCAACGATGATGCCATTCGATCCATTCGCTTGTTTGTACAGGCATTAGCGGATTCTATTTCGGAAGGCAAGGCTGAGTTTGAGGGGCCAAGAAGCGTGGATGAGTTTGTTGAGGTCACGGATCAGGCTGCAAATGATACCGTTGAAAAAGCGACTGAGACTCCAGCAACTGAAGCACCCGTAACTGAAGCACCCGTAGCTGAAGCACCCGTAACTGAAGCACCCGTAGCTGAAGCACCCGTAACTGAAACACCGGTCGCCGAAACACCTGCAGCTGAAACACCAGCGGTTGAAACACAGGCACCGACTGCAGACACCACAGAGACATCGGTTGCTGAAAAAGCAGTCGAGGAGGCAGCTGCTGACGGCGATACTGACACCCCTGCTCCCAAGGAATAACCGTAAGAAAATCGGTCAGTAAGACTGGCGAAAAGAGTAGGTGTTATCAATTTTGGGGACAGATGCTGTCCCCATTTTAGTATGAGGAAAATTATCATGGCTGCAATTTCAGCATCAATGGTTAAAGAACTAAGAGAACGTACTGGTCTGGGTATGATGGATTGCAAGAAAGCGCTGGTTGAGGCTAAAGGCGATGCTGAGTTGGCAATCGAAAACCTGCGCAAATCCAGCGGTATGAAGGCTGCAAAAAAAGCCGGTAGAACCGCCGCGGAAGGAACCATAGGATCAAGGAGTGAAGATGGTAACGCCATCATGGTTGAAGTGAATTGCGAAACCGATTTTGCAGCACGGGATGAGAATTTTGTCCGATTTGTCGAAACCGTGACCAATGCGGTATTTGAGGCCAGGGAATCTGACGTCGAAAAGCTGCTCGCCGATGGTCTGGAGAAAGTGCGGGAAGAACTGGTGCAAAAAATTGGTGAAAATATTTCTATTCGCCGTGCAGCAGTCGTCGAAGGGAATGCAACCAGTTATATTCACACCACGGGAAAGATTGGTGTCCTCGTCAGCCTGGATGGCGGTTCTGAAGATCTGGGCCGGGATATTGCGATGCATATTGCCGCCGTTAATCCACAGTACCTGCAGGCAGATGACGTGCCCGAAGACGTAATTGCGAAAGAAAAGGATATTTACGTGGCTCAAGCCAACGAAAGTGGCAAGCCGCCGGAAATCGTTGAAAAAATGGTCCAGGGTCGAATTCGGAAATTCCTGGCAGAAATCAGTCTGGTGGACCAGCCTTTCGTTAAGGACGCTGATATTAAAATCGGCGCACTTCTAAAAAAAGAAGGTGCGACAATTACACAATTCACACGTTTTGAAGTCGGTGAAGGAATCGAAATAGCAGAAGTCGATTTTGCAACAGAAGTTGCCAGCCAGTTAAAAGAAGCTTAATAAAACATCAGGGCGACGTTTTTCATGCCAGGCAAAAGCACCCCATTGTATCGCAGGGTTCTACTTAAACTCAGCGGCGAGGCCTTAGGTATTAAAGGTGCGGGGATTGATCCGAAAGTACTGGATCAAATGGCGCTCGAAATTGGCCAGCTTGTTGGTATCGGCGTCCAGGTTGGACTGGTGATCGGCGGCGGTAATTTATTTCGCGGCGCGGCACTTAATGCAGCCGGTCTCGACCGGGTGACGGGTGATCATATGGGCATGCTGGCGACGGTGATGAATGCGCTGGCGATGCGCGATGCCCTCGAACGAGCAAGAATTCACACCGTTGTCATGTCAGCTATTCCAATGAGTGGTGTCGTCGAACACTATGATCGCCGTCTGGCGATTCGCCATCTTGAACAGGGTGATGTTGTGCTCTTTTCAGCCGGAACCGGAAATCCCTTTTTCACCACTGATTCTGCGGCCTGTTTGCGTGGCATAGAAATCGAGGCGGATATTGTCCTGAAAGCGACCAAAGTTGACGGCGTTTACTCCGCTGACCCATTAAAAACCCCTGGTGCGACAAAATACGACAAATTAACCTATGATGAGGTGCTGGAAAAGCAACTCGGTGTGATGGACTTAACGGCTATTTTACTTGCTCGAGACCATAATATGCCCCTGAGGGTATTTGCAATGGGGCAGAACGGTGCGCTGGTTAACGCGATTGTGAACAATAACGAAGGCACACTCATTGAGAGCTCAAGGCTTTGATTGGGCGCTGAGGGCTTTGACTGAGAGCGGAAGGCTTTGATTGGGAGCGGAAGGCTTTGATTGGGAGCTGAAGGCTCTGACGAAAGCAAATTTAACAGGGGATAAAAGTGCTTGAAGAAATCAGGAAAGATGCTGAAGAGAGGATGAAAAAGTCCCTGGCATCCCTTGGTACCGCGTTTGCCAAGATCCGAACGGGAAAGGCGCATCCGAGAATACTCGACGGAATCTTAGTCGATTATTATGGCAATAACACACCATTGAACCAGGTGGCCAACATCACAATTGAAGACGCCCGTACCCTGGCGATAGTGCCCTGGGAAAAACCGATGATTCCCGTCGTTGAGAAGGCGATATTAAAATCAGACCTTGGATTAAATCCTTCCACCAGTGGTGACAAAATACGACTGCCGATGCCGCCGCTGACAGAGGAAAATCGTCGGGATCTGGCTCGAATAGCGAAACATGAAGCTGAAAACGCTCGGGTGGCGATACGCAACATCCGCCGGGATGCAAATTCCGATATGAAGGATCTTCTAAAGGAGAAAGAGATTTCCGAAGATGAAGAACGGCGCGCTATTGACGTGATGCAAAAGCTGACAGATGCAAACATAAAAGAAGTTGAAAACACGTTAGTGGCTAAAGAAGCTGATCTGATGGAGATTTAGGCGGGTTGCCACGATGTTAAAGCAGCGAATTGTCACCGCACTGATTCTTATCCCCATCGCTATCGGAGGTGTTTTTTTTCTTCCGACCCAGGCATTTACCGTGTTTATAGGCGCGGTGCTGACGATTGCGGCCTGGGAATGGGCCAATTTTGCCGGATTTGAAGGTTCAAATCGTTATCTGTACGCCTTGTTTATTGCTTTGCTAATGGGTGCGTCATCCTTTGTCAGTGCTGAACTGCTGCTAATCCCCGGTGTAATCTGGTGGCTGGTGGCTTTCGTTCTCGTTGTGAATTATCCACAAATGTCCAACTGGTGGTCTTCTAAGGCTGCTATCAGTCTCATGGGGGTTTTCTGTCTGGTTCCCGGGCATGTCGCCATGGTGACTTTAAAACAAACTACCGACAGCAGTTTCCTGATTCTTTTACTGTTCTTTTTAATCTGGGGCGCAGATATTGGTGCTTATTTCTCTGGCAAAGCTTTTGGCAGCAAAAAGCTTGCGCCGAAGGTCAGCCCGGGAAAATCATGGGAGGGGTTTTGCGGTGGTTTGCTGTTCGCAACGCTTATCGCCGTTGCCATGTTGATGTGGCTGGGCAGACCGGATTTACAGTCCATCGGGGGTGTTATCTTTCTTGTGGGTTGCGTGGTGATCATTATGGTTTCTGTACTGGGTGACCTGGTTGAAAGCATGTTAAAGCGCAACCGGGGTATTAAAGATTCAAGTGGATTGCTCCCTGGTCACGGTGGTGTGCTGGATCGTCTGGATAGTCTGCTTTCTGCAGGTCCTGTTTTTGCACTGTTTATCGTCGTGTTTGGGTGGTCCTGATGACGACTGCGGCAATCCAAAGCGTGACTATCCTCGGATCGACCGGCAGCATTGGCCAAAACACCCTGGATGTGATCAGGCGGCATACCCGTCGATATTCGGTATTCGCCCTGACAGCTAACACCAGCGTGTCGGCATTGTTTGACCAGTGTAAAGAATTCAAGCCACGCGTTGTCGTGATGCGGGATGAAAAAAGCGCGGCTGATCTATCTGCAAGACTTTGTAATGAGGGTTGTAAAACAGAAGTTTTAACAGGCGCGGCGGGTCTGTGCGAGGTTGCCAGTCGTTCAGAGGTCGACATTGTGATGGCAGCAATAGTCGGTGCTGCCGGGCTGGAATCCTCCATGGCTGCTGCGACCAGTGGTAAAAAATTGCTTCTGGCGAACAAGGAATCCCTGGTGATGTCTGGTGCACTCTTCACCAGGGCCTGCGAAGAAAATGGTGCGACACTGTTACCCATTGACAGTGAGCACAATGCAATCTACCAATGCCTGGCGAACGGTGCAAAAGGGTTTGCGGAGGGGATCCGCAAGATCCTCCTGACCGGATCCGGCGGTCCCCTGCTCAGAACGCCAATACCGGAACTGGTTGATGTTTCTGTGGCCCAGGCCTGCCGACATCCGAATTTCAGTATGGGCCGCAAGATATCCGTGGATTCAGCGACGATGATGAATAAAGGCCTGGAACTCATTGAGGCTCGTTGGTTATTTAACGTGCCGTTATCCGGTATTGAGATTGTGATTCATCCACAACAGATCATTCATTCCATGGTGGAATATGTCGATGGCTCTGTTGTGGCGCAAATGGGCAATCCGGATATGCGAACACCCATTGCACATGGGCTGGCGTGGCCGGAGAGGGTAAGTTCCGGCGTCGATAGCCTGGATCTGCTTACCATGGGTCGATTTGACTTTGAGCCCGTCGATCGTCAGCGTTTTCCCTGTGTGGAACTGGCGGAAGCCGCTGCGGAGGGGGCTGGGAGCCTGTCGATTTCGCTTAATGCAGCCAATGAAATTGCCGTTGATGCATTTTTACGTGAACTTATTCAGTTTACGGACATCCCAATCATCATCGATCAGGTATTAAATCAGACAAAGGGCGAGGCAGTATCAACAATTGCAGATATTATCGTAGTGGATGCCGAAGCAAGATCAAAAGCACTCGAAAGCATGAAGCTTCGCAGTCGGTCATAGTGTAATAGGTGGTGATGTTTGATTTCGGCAGCAGTTGGCAGATGAGATGGGAATAGTATGATTGAGTTCTTACAGAGTGCCCTGGCACTCATCGTTACGCTCTCGATTTTGGTAACGATCCATGAATTCGGCCATTATTGGGTGGCACGACTGTGTAATGTCCATGTGCTTCGATTTAGTGTCGGTTTTGGTAAACCTATTATTATGAAGCGCGGCAAACCACCGGCTGATGTGCCTCCACCGCCGGAGCAGGAAATTCTCACACGCAGCAATGAGCCGCTTCAGGGTACAGAATTTGCTATTGCTGCCATCCCTCTGGGTGGCTATGTCAAAATGCTGGACGAACGTGAGGGCTTTGTCCCTGATGATCAAAAACACCTGGCGTTTAATCGCAAACCGGTGTTACAGCGGATAGCGATACTCGCTGCGGGCCCCATCGCGAACTTTCTATTGGCAATCGCAGCCTACTGGCTATTGTTCACGGTCGGCATTACCGGTGTTGTTCCACTGCTGGGTGAAATCGACCCTGATTCTCCAGCAGGTCAGGCCGGGCTCGAACGCGGACAGGAAATTGTCGTAATTGACGCAAACCCGACCCTTACCTGGTCTGATGTGAATATGCAGTTGTTTGGCCGCATTGGCGATACCGGGCAAATCCAGATTACAGTGAGGGAAGCCGGTAGTAACGACTCGCTTGCGACATACCAGATTGGCGTCGTGGAGTGGTTGTCGGAGGCAGAAAACCCCTATCCAACCAATGACCTGGGACTGGTTTTAGACTACCCGCCCATTCCAGCAATCATCGGCGGTCTGGTTGATGACGGTGCCGCCAAAGCAGCGGGAATGGCAGTCGAGGATAAGGTTCTGGCTTTTGACGGTGAATCAGTTTCCAACTGGGCAGATTTTGTTGAGAAGATCCAGGCACATCCCGGTGAGATCGTGGTCCTGTCTGTAGTCAGGGATGGTCAGGTCATCGAGTTAACAATCATGCCCAAATCGATAGAACGTGGGGGCAAGACGATCGGTTTCATTGGTGCCTCGAGACTGCCAGTTGAATTGCCCGAAAATATGCGGAGAGAAGTGAGTTATCCGTTTTACTCAGCATGGATCCCTGCCGTTAAAAAGACCTGGTCGGTGACTGTTTTTACTCTAGAGTCAATCAAGAAGATGATTCAGGGCGCGATTTCTACCAAGAACCTGAGTGGACCCATCACCATTGCACAGGTTGCCAATGCGACTGCCCAATCAGGTATAACCAATTTTATATCGTTTATCGCATTGCTTAGCGTTAGCCTGGGCGTGATAAATTTGTTACCCATCCCGGTGTTGGACGGTGGTCATCTGCTTTATTATCTGGTGGAATTGATCACCCGGCGTCCAGTGCCGGAACGTATCCAGATGTGGGGTTTACAGATGGGTGTGTTCGTTATTGTCAGTATCATGTTATTGGCTTTTTATAATGATCTAATGAGGCTTTAGAACCTCACGGTTTTGTTGTTTATGAAAGAATTGAGAAGCTTATTTGGTATGCTTGCCCTGGTGATGTGTTTTCAGGTCTCTGCGTTTACTGTCTCGGACGTTCGAATTGAGGGTTTGCAACGTGTTTCCGCAGGGACCGTGTTTGCCGCAATACCTGTGAATGTCGGCGACGATCTTGAAAGTGAAGATCTGCGTGAGGTTATTCGCAATCTGTTTAAAACAGGTTCGTTCAACGATGTTCAGGTAGGTCGGGATGGTAATGTCCTGGTGATCATGCTGACTGAACGTCCCACGATCAATTCGATTCAAATTGAGGGCAACAAGGCGATTAAAACTGATGCCCTGCTCGAGGGTTTGGGTAACTCAGGTCTGTCGGAGGGTGAAATATTCAAGAAGGTGACGCTTGAACATATTCGTACTGATCTAGAACGGCAGTATGTCTCCCAGGGGCGATATGGCGCCCGCATTGAAACCGAGCTTCGTGCACTGCCTAGAAATCGGGTAGAGATACTTATCGATGTTACTGAAGGTGATGTTGCTGGTATCAAACATATTAACATTGTTGGCAACAAGGTATTTGACGATGAAACACTGCTGGAGCTTCTGGAACTTCGTTTGCCAGGCTGGTTCTCGTTCTATACCAAGGATGATCGCTACTCCAGAGAAAAGTTGACCGGCGACCTGGAGACCCTGGAATCCTATTATCTGGACCGCGGATATCTAAATTTTCTGGTTGATTCCACCCTGGTCTCGATTGCCCCTAACAAGGAAGATGTCTACATCACCGTTAACCTGATTGAAGGTGAGCAGTTCACAGTTTCGAAGGTTGGTATTGCGGGGGAACTCCATGACATTCCCGAAGAGAGTATTCGCGCCCTTGTGTACATACAGCCAGGGCAGATCTTCAATCGGCAGTTAATGACCATCTCCGAGGAACAAATCACTCGTGCACTGGGTAATGCGGGCTATATGTTCGCCAATGCCAGTGGGCAACCGGTTCCGTCCGACGAGGATAATACTGTTGAAATCAGAATGTTTGTTGATGCGGGGAAGCGCGCCTATGTTCGCAGGATAAGTTTTTCAGGCAATACTGTGACCCAAGACGTGGTGTTGCGCCGGGAAATGCGCCAGATGGAAGGGGGTTGGGCATCCGACGCTTTTATTGAGCGTTCACAGGTACGGCTCGAGAGGTTAGGTTTCTTCCGGGCGGTCAACGTTGAAACTCCCGCTGTCCCGGGCACCGAAGATCAGATTGATGTTCAATATACCGTAGAGGAACAACCCTCTGGTTCAATATCCGGCACCCTGGGGTACGCTCAAGATACTGGATTGATATTGGGCGCCAGCTATCAGGAGAACAATATCTGGGGGACGGGTAACAGTATTAACCTGGGGGTTAATCACAGCAGCTTTCAAACAGCGTACAATTTTTCCTATTTCAATCCTTACTACACTGTCGATGGTGTAAGTCGTGGTTATTCGGTTTTTTATCGCAAAAGTGATTTTGACGAACGGAATATAGCGCGATTTTCCACCGACTCTCTGGGTGTCAGTGTGAACTTTGGGTACCCGATCAGCGAAGTTTCCAGGGTAAATTTCAGCTTCGGCTACGAAGATACCAATATCACCGAGGGCATATTCCCAGCCCAGGAAATTTCCCAATTCCTGGCCCGTGAAGGTAACGAGTTTAAACTGTTCACATTACAGGCCGCGTATTCCATGTCTGCTTTGAATCGTGGATTACTTCCAACGGGGGGCAAGTCCCAGACGTTTTCGTTTGAGATGACGGTACCCGGCAGTGAACTGGAGTTTTATCGGATTAACTACGCTGGCCAGATCTTCTTTCCCCTGACCCGGGCACTCACTTTGCGCCTTGCCACCAACCTGGGCTATGGGAACTCTTTTGGCGGCACAGAGACTTATCCATTTTACAAAAACTTCTATGCAGGTGGTTTTGGATCGGTACGGGGTTACGAAAGCAACTCTTTGGGGCCCAGGGCTACGCCGTCGCCCAATGATCAGTTTAATGACCCTGATCCAATTGGTGGCAACACCCTCATCACCTTTAATGCAGAGATTATCTTCCCGTTACCATTTATCGAAGACCAGCGACAAATGAAGTCGGTATTTTTTGTTGACGGCGGTAATGTTTTTAATACTGACTGTCTGGAAATCAGTACAATTTGTACCGGTGTCAAGGACGGTGAACTCCGTTATACCGTCGGTTTAGCAGTCACCTGGATCACTGGTTTCGCCCCGCTGAGCTTCAGTATTGCCCATGTATTGAACGAGAAACCTGGCGATGAAACCGAATCATTTCAGTTCGAATTGGGCCGGGCGATGTAGTTGAATTCACCCTTATCCCCGTCTAATAAGAACCTTCCGGCCACAACGAGGTCAAAACGGCGTGAAAAGATTGAATCGAAAGATGGTATGTGACAACATCGCGCCTTCGAGAAATACTCGAATATTAGAATAACTCGATATAAATCCAGCACTTGAGGAGAATACCTGTGCATATCAAACAACGAATTCTGGCAATTCTGGCGATCTTCGCGTTGGCCTTTACTGCACCAACCGTATTCGCTGAAGTCAAGATAGCCATCGTTGACGTTCAGAGCGCAATTTTACAATCCGAAGAAGCCAAACGGTTACTGCAACAAATCCAGACCGAGTTCAAAGGTGAAGAAGACGAGATCCGCAAAATTCAGTCTGATGCTGCAGCCATGCTGCAACGTGCGCAGAAAGACGCTGACGTGATGAGTGAAGGAGAGAAAAGGCGCCTGCAGCAACAAATCGAGTCCAAGAATAATGATTTTGTCTACCTGCGACAGAAGTTGCAGCGTCAAATAGAAGAACGCCAGAAAGAACTGTTTGCAGGCATCGACGCCAAGGTACAAAAAGCAATTGAAGAAATTGTCCTGAAAGAGGATTACGATCTGATTCTGCCCAGACAGGCACTGCTGTATGTTGGTGATTTGTACAATGTTACCCGCAAGGTGACCGAAAAACTCAATGAGATTGATGCCTCATCCAAGAAGAAATAGTGCGTCTTGATTCTCACCTTAGGAGACATAGCTAGCAGACTCGGTCTCGTACTTAAAGGCGATGCATTTATCGAAATTAGCGGCATAGCCAACTTGTTGGATGCCGAGCCTGATCAGCTCACCTTCCTGTTTAATCCAGGTCACAAAAAATATCTGGCAACCTGCAAAGCAGCGGCCGTGGTGCTTCGTGAACAAGACGCGCAAGACTGTATGATTCCGGTGCTGTTTTCTGCCCAGCCCAGGCTGGATTGGGCCAGAATTGCAGCCTTGTTTGATCAAACTCCGCTGCCGGCCCTGACGATTCACCCGACAGCAGTGATTTCAGGTACAGCGACTTACGGCAGTGAAGTCACCATCGGTGCCCATGCTGTCATCGAAGCAGGTGCCCGTCTCGATGCGGGCGTGGTTATTGGGGCGGGATGTTTCATAGGCGAGAAGACCATCGTCGGTGCAAACAGCAGGCTGGCGGCCAATGTGAGCCTTTATCATGGCGTCAGCATTGGTGAAAATGCGATCATCCATAGTGGTGTTGTGATCGGCGCCGATGGATTTGGATTTGAACCTGCCGATGGCGTCCTGGTGAAAATTCCGCAAATTTATACTGTAAAGATCGGTAACGATGTCGAAATTGGCGCTGGTACCACCATTGATCGGGGTGCCTTGAACCACACAACCATAGGCAATGGTGTAAAGCTGGATAATCAGGTGCAAGTGGGCCATGGCACGACCATTGGTAATCACACTGCAATCTCTGGATGCACGGCGATTGCGGGTAGCACAAAAATTGGCGCTTTCTGTCTGATTGGTGGTGCTGTGGGTATCGTGGATAATATTGAAATAGTTGATCAGGTAGAAGTTACCGCCATGTCCCTGGTGAGTCGTTCAATCACGGAGAAAGGCAGATACTCGTCCGGTACTGGATTGATGTCTGGTAAATCCTGGAAACGCAGCATCGTTGGCTTTGCAAAGCTCGACGAAATTCTCAAGCGGATAAGAGCGCTTGAGAGGCAAACTAAATAAAAATATTAGGATAGAGTCACGATGGAAGCCACGATGGAAGTCACCGAAATAATGCAACTCCTGCCTCACCGGTTCCCCTTTCTGTTGATTGATAGGGTTATCGAATTTGAAGCAAACAAGCGCATCGTTGCCATCAAGAATGTCACCATTAATGAACCACAGTTTACTGGCCATTTCCCGGGAAACCCGGTGTTCCCCGGTGTTATGATTGTCGAAGCGATGGCACAGGCGTCCGGCGTACTGGCTTTCAAGAGCCGCAACAGAACACTGGCAGATGGGTATGTGTACTATCTGGCCGGGACGGATAAAACGAAATTTAAACGATCTGTTTTGCCCGGTGACCAACTCAGGCTTGAAATAGAGATCGTTAATCTGCGCACGCATTGGATGAAATCTACAGGGAAGGCATTCGTTGGAGACCAGTTGGTTTGCTCTTCGTTTTTAACTTGTGCGGAACAGAAGATTGGCTAGTTTAATGTTTGGATTAAGAAGACCCTGGGACTAGTAGTCCTTCAAGGTGAAATTGCCATGTTCAGAGCGACCGAAATGATTCAAGACAAGGCGCAGTGCGCAGGGAATGGCGAGTCCTTTCCAAGGACTGCAACGCCGCATTGGATCATTTCGGTCGCTCCCTTCGGGCGAGCCGGGAAGCGTTCGTCCGCGGTGTTGCACCTCTCGGAAAGGACTCGCCATTCCCTTCGAGGCGCGCCTTGCGGCCAAACGCTTCCCGACTCGCTGAACATGGCAATTTCACCTTGAAGGACTACTAGTGTCCATTTACGGCTTTCTTGCAGGGGAAGCGTCCGGTGACAATCTTGGCGCCAATCTTATTCGAAGCCTGAAACGGCGTGACCCTGATGCCGAATTCATCGGGATTGGTGGGCCCGCCATGATCAGGGAGGGGTTGGATTCCTGGATTGACATGGATCGGTTGTCTGTCAACGGGTTTGTCGATCCATTAAAACGTTTGCCCGAGCTGATTAAAATTCTGCTTCAGACCAGGGGCCGAATGCTCAAAGCTGGGCCTGCCTGTTTCATAGGTATCGACTCCAATTTTTTCAATCTGCTGCTTGAAGGGATGCTTAAGAAGCGCGGTATCAGAACAGTGCACTATGTTTCCCCAACAGTCTGGGCATGGCGCAAAGGGCGAATCAGGAGTATTGCCAAAAAAGTTGACCTGATGTTGACCCTGTATCCATTCGAACTGCCAATCTATCATGAAAATAATATCCGGGCGGTTTGTGTCGGTCATCCAAAAGCGGACGAGATTGGGTTTGACGACGGTGAAGTGGGTAAACTGGCTGCCCGACAAAAGTATAGTGTTTCAGAAGGCACGTGCCTGGTGGCGATTCTCCCAGGTAGCCGAGGAGGCGAGGTTGCGTATACGGGCGCTGATTTTCTCGGGGCGGCCGACAATATATTCCAACAAAAACCCGGGGTTGAGTTCATCATCCCTGCAGCAAACGAAAAGCGCAAGGCGCAAATAGAGCTTCTGCTTTTCAAGCAGGATAAAAACCTGCCTGTCACCGTTACCCTGGGCGATGCCAAGACCGTGATGCAGGCTGCGGATGTTGTTTTGGTGAATTCAGGCACTGCGACACTCGAAGCAATGCTGTTAAAGAAACCCATGGTCATGTCTTATCGCCTGGGGACATTAAGCTACGCCATTATCTCCCGCCTTGTGACGACTGAATTTTTTGCGCTACCTAATATTTTGAGCCAGCAGGCTCTGGTGCCTGAGCTTATTCAGGATGCGGCAACGCCTGCTGCCTTGTCTAATGAGGTATTGAGGTTGCTTGATTCTGAGGACGCAGCGCTAATAGAAAAATTCGATGAAATTCATCACGACTTGCGAAAAAACTCGGGTGATGTCGGGGCAAAGGCGATTATTGAATTGATCGGCGAACAACATGTACCGGCTTGAGCATGTCGCTGGTGTGGATGAGGTGGGACGGGGGCCGCTCGCGGGCGCTGTTTATGCCGCTGCAGTCGTACTGGATCCATTCAAACCTATTGAGGGTTTGAGAGATTCTAAAATGCTGACCGCAAAACGGCGCGAGGTATTGGACGAAGAAATTCGACTCAAAGCGGTGGCTTACAGTATTGCCTTTGCTGATGTTGCAGAGATCGACGATATCAATATATTGCAAGCCAGTCTTCTTGCGATGCAGCGAGCGGTGGATAATCTGAGTGTCACCGTCGACTTTGCCATTGTCGATGGTAATCGCACACCAGGGTTTTACTGCCCCTCAGAGTGGTTGGTGAAGGGTGATGGTAAGCATAATTCTATTAAAGCAGCTTCCATTATTGCGAAGGTAGCCAGGGACAAGGAAATGAAAGCCCTGGATAAAATCTACCCTAAATATGGTTTAGCGAAACACAAGGGCTATCCAACCGCGGCACACCTGGCAGCCCTTCGTATACACGGGCCGAGTCCCATTCATCGAATGTCTTTTGCGCCCTGTCGCGAAGGAGAAACCGGATCAAGGCACGCAATGGCTAGCCCAGCATCTGTTTCTCTTCTTCCAGTCGTTTGATAAGAAGCTCATGACCGAAGCTTCGGTCCAGATAAGCTTTTAGCCGGGGGTACAATGCTGCATCTACCTGGTAGTCGCCATATGCCGCCTGGGCAAAACAGGTCACGATGCCAATGTCTGCGACACTGATGTGATCGCCGACCAGGACACCTGACTCCGGCACGACTGATTCAAGGTAAGCAAGCAGGGGCGGCAGGGTGTTGTTAATGGCTTCCTGTGCGGCCTCTTCATCACCCGGTTTGTTGAAAAACTTTGGATTCAGCATTCGTTCGCGAAACAAGATCGCGCAGCCATCGACTAATTTTGAATCACCAAACTCCTCCAGCCAGCAGGCACGGGCCTGTTGCTGCGGGTCCTGGGGATAAATGGGTTTGTCCGGAAACTGTTGGTCGAGGTACCGGCAAATAATGCTTGAGTCAGGAATCGTGAAGCCGTCGTGTTCCAGTATCGGAATTTTCCCCAGAGGGCTGATTTTCCTGAAATCCTCATCATCTGAACCTGGAAACACTGGATTCTGTGAATATTCAATGCCTTTGTATTCGAGGGTAAGCAGGACCTTTCTGACAAAAGGTGATAGTGAAACTCCGTGTACTGTGATCATGATCGCTCCTAGTGAGTGTTTTGCTTGGTCACGACAGCCATTGCTGTGGGGAAGAGGATTATGTTAGTCGCCTGAATGTGAAACAACCCGGAAAATGGAAAAATGAATATTCTCTTTTGGTAAGTTAGTACTCCGTCTACCATAAACTGACGGCTTCTCGGCTCGCCTCGGCGGCCCCAACTCGGCGTCCCCAACTCGGCGTTCCCCACTCGGCGTCCCCAACTCGGCGTCCCCAACTCGCCATTCCCTTCGGCTTGCGCCTTGTCTTGAATCATCTGGTAAGCTCTGAACCCGTCAATTTAAGGTAGACGAGTACTGAATGAAAAATACAGATCGTGAATTTGATGTCATTGTTTGGGGCGCTACCGGATTCACCGGCCAGTTGGTGGCCGAGTATTTGGTAGATGCGTATGGTGTCGGAGGAGACCTGAAATGGGCCATTGCGGGTCGTAGTGCCGATAAACTGGCGGCCACCGCGAACTCAGTGGCCGGGAATGCCGCAGATGATCTGCCCCAGTTGATTGCGAACAGCGACGATGTTGATTCCATAGCTGCACTGGCAGAAAAAACAAAAGTGATCTGCACCACCGTTGGACCCTATGCCCTGTATGGCTCAGTGATGGTGGAAGCCTGTGCAAAGTATGGTACCCATTGCTGTGACTTAACCGGTGAAATACCCTGGATGCGTAAAATGATTGATCAGCATCAGACAGCAGCGGGAGCGTCCGGGGCGAAAATTGTTTTCTCCTGTGGATTTGACTGTATCCCTGCGGATCTGGGTGTGTTTTTTATGCAACAATCCATGCTGACGAAACATGACATGCCTGCCAGTGAAATCAAGTTTCGCGTCGTGTCCAATGATGGCGGTGTCAGCGGTGGAACCGTCGCGACCATGATGAACATGATGGAGGAAGTGAAACACGACGCTTCCATCGTGGAATTGCTCGCTGACCCCTATGCGCTCAATCCGTTGAACATGCCCAGAGGTCCGGATGGACCTGACCAGTCAGGGGCCAGGTACGATACTGATTTTAAGCAGTGGACCGGACCCTTTATCATGGCCGCGGTTGATACCCGGGTCGTCCGCTGCAGCAATGCCTTAATGAAGTATCAGTACGGCAAGGATTTTCGTTACAACGAAGCGATTCTGACCGGTGATGGCCCGGGGGGTTATGTCAAGGCACTGCTGGTCACGTTGGTCACCGGTGTGTTAGGGGTTACCACAGCATTTGGTCCGACAAGAAACTTGTTGAAATCGGTTTTACCCTCACCGGGTGAGGGCCCTTCACTGGAAACCCGGGAGCAAGGTTCCTTTGAAATAGAACTGATTGCAAAGCATCCGGATGATGCAGCAAAAGATCTCCGAGCCAGGGTTACCGGTGACAAGGACCCGGGTTACGGCGCCACTTCAAAAATGTTGGCAGAGTCCGCTGTATGCCTCGCCCTGGACGATTTGGAGGTGGGTGGAGGAATCTGGACGCCTGCATCTGCGATGGGAGAGAAGCTCATCAAACGATTGCAGGCAAAAGCAGGGATGACTTTCGATCTAATTTGAAGTGTTCTAATCTAATCTAGCCTAGCAGGCTGCTAGGCGGGCGACTCTACTGCGCATGATTGTCGAACTGCATGCCAGTAACTCCGTTATCACATGAGTAACGATATTCCAGTTTTGCATTATATATTCAAATTGGCATTTTCAGGAAAGGCACTAACTGGTGCGCATCCAGTGTTATACCTCGGCGGCCCCTTCTCTCGTAAGTGATTGTTTCATATAACTAACAGTTTACAGATGTCGTGATTGTGGCTGAAAATGCCTATTTATGGACGGGAACTGACTACACAAACTCTGTCTTTGAGTTACTATAGGGAACACCTGCAACACAGACCGGGAAACAAGAACTCACTCAATGAGTCAACCATTCGTACACCTTCGCCTGCACTCTGAGTTCTCGATAAATGATGGCATCGTACGTATAAAACCCGTGACTGCAGCGGTAGCCGGGATGCAGATGCCCGCCCTGGCGATCACGGATAATAACAACCTCTTCGGCCTGATTAAATTTTACAGCGCCGCCTCTGCAGCCGGTGTAAAACCCATCGTTGCCTGTGATGTGTGGGTCGCTTCCGGGAACGAGAATGAGGATCCTACCCCGTTGGTGCTGTTAGCTCGCAATGAAAAGGGATACCTCAATCTCTCGGAACTGCTCTCTAAGGCATACCTCGAAGGGCAGCATCTCGGTAAAGCGAATCTCAAAAAAAGCTGGATCGCTGACCAGGCCGACGGATTGATTGCGCTTTCTGCCGGTCACACCGGCGATGTGGGTCGCGCCCTGCTCAATGGCAAACCAGATGAGGCCAGACAACTGGCACAGCAGTGGATGGATATTTTTCCAGCTGCTTACTATCTGGAATTACACCGGACCGGCAAAGTGGGAGAAGAGGAATATATTTCAGCCGCTGTTGATCTTGCCTTTGACCTGGATTGCCCGGTGGTGGCAACCAATGACGTTCGCTTTCTGCAGCAGGAAGAGTTTGAAGCCCACGAGGTCCGTGTCTGCATTCACGACAGTCGTACACTCGATGACCCCCGCCGCGAAAGAAAGTACACCAACCAGCAATATCTCAAGTCTGCGGAAGAAATGTGTAAACTATTCAGCGACATTCCAGAGGCTATAGAAAATACCGTTGAAATCGCCATGCGCTGCAGCGTCAATATCGATCTGGGTAATTACTACCTGCCGGAGTACCCGGTTCCTGAAGGGTACAGTACAGAATCCTATTTTTGCGAGGTATCCGAGGCGGGCTTAGAACAGCGCTTGAAACATATTCTTGATCCTACAGCGCAAGACTATGCTGATCAGCTCAAAGCCTACCAGGACCGGCTCAGTTTTGAATTGGGCGTGATCAACAAGATGGGTTTTCCTGGATATTTTCTGATCGTCATGGAGTTTATCCAGTGGGCTCAGGACAACGATATACCGGTTGGACCAGGCCGGGGCTCCGGTGCGGGGTCGTTGGTCGCTTATGCGTTAATGATCACCGATGTAGACCCACTTGAATACGACCTGCTGTTCGAAAGATTCCTCAATCCAGAGCGAGTCTCTCTGCCGGATTTTGATATCGATTTTTGTATGGATGGCCGTGACAGGGTAATTCAACATGTGATGGATCGGTACGGCCGAAATGCAGTCTCCATGATCATCACCTTTGGCACCATGGCGGCTAAAGCGGTGGTTCGGGATGTCGCCCGGGTGCAAGGCAAACCCTATGGCCTTGCGGACAAGTTATCCAAACTGATTCCCTTTGATCCCGGCATGACGCTCGCCAAAGCGCTGGAAGAGGAGCCACTGTTGCGGGAATTTATTGCCCAGAATGACGATGCCGACGAGATTATGGATATGGCATTTAAACTTGAAGGGATTACGAGGAACGTGGGCAAGCATGCGGCAGGAGTTGTCATTGCGCCAACAAAAATAAGCGACTTTTCACCGATTTACTGCGATGAAGCTGGTGGCGGACTGATTACCCAGTTCGACAAGGATGATGTTGAGAAAGCAGGTTTGGTTAAATTTGATTTTTTGGGTCTAAGGACGCTGACGATCATTCACAACGCGGTCAAGAGTGTTAACAAACGCAAGCTGAGCCTGGGTGCCGAGCTGGTTGATATTGACAAGATTCCCCTTGAAGACCCGGCAATATATGAAAACCTAAGGGCAGCAAAAACCACGGCGGTGTTCCAGTTGGAATCCCGGGGCATGAAAGACCTGATGAAGCAGGTAAAGCCGGGTCGGTTTGGTGACATCGTTGCTCTGGTAGCCCTCTTCAGGCCGGGCCCCATGCAATTGGCGCCGGACTTTATCAAGCGTAAGTCCGGGGTCGATAAGGTGGACTACCTGCACCCAAGCCTGCAACCTGTACTTGAGGGCACCTACGGCGTCATGCTGTACCAGGAACAGGTGATGCAAATAGCCCAGGTTCTGGCCGGATATACCCTCGCCGATGCCGATCTCCTGCGTCGGGCGATGGGGAAAAAGAAACCGGAAGAAATGGCCAAGCAGCGAGATGGCTTCCTCAAAGGGGCAATAGCCAATGGTGTTGATGAAAAACAGGCTGACCATATATTTAATCTCATGGAAAAGTTTGCCGGGTACGGATTCAACAAACCGCACTCGGTTGCCTATGCACTGATCGCTTACCACACAGCCTGGTTAAAGCACTACTATCCCGCAGACTTTATGGCTGCCGTGTTGTCGGCTGACATGCAAACGACAGATAAGGTGGTGATAAACGTTGAGGAATGTCGTGAGATCGGCGTCAAATTGTCACCCCCGGACGTTAATCGGGGCGATTACAAGTTCGTTGCCGACACCGATGAGAGCATCATCTATGGCCTGGGAGCAATAAAGGGTTTAGGCGAGGGTCCGATAGAGACAATAGTTGATAGTCGTCGGACCTACGGCGGCTTTGAAGACCTTTATAAGCTTTGTGAACGGGTGGATGCCCGGAAGATGAACAAACGTGCCATTGAAGCATTGATAGGGTGTGGGGCTCTGGATGAGTTAGTGCAGTTCGAAGGGCAGGATGAGAGCCAGAAGACAATCGATTTCCGTCGGGCATTGCTTTTTGCAAACACCGAAGATGCCGTCAAGGTAGCTGAGCAAAAGGCTCACAACCTTGATGGCGGCTTAATGGATCTGTTTGGCGAAGACATGATGTCAAACCCAGACCGGGATACTCCCTACAACCATTTTGATGGATTGCGATGCCTGACTTTTAAAGACAGGTTGAACAAGGAGAAAGACGCTCTCGGTTTGTACCTTACCGGCCATCCCATCGACTTGTACAAGGGGGAACTGAAACATCTGGCTAAGACCCGCATTGTTGATCTCAGGGCGAGTAAGGACGAACAGATAGTTGCCGGTTTGATCGTCGGCATGCGAACCATGAAATCAAGGAAAGGTGAGACCATTGCATTTGTTACTCTGGATGACCGAAGTGGCCGTCTCGAGGTCGGGGTATTTAGTGAGCTGTATGAGATGCACCATGGGATCCTGCAAAAGGATCTGGTGGTATTTTTCAAAGGCAGTACCAGCATTGACGACTTCACCGGGGGTATTCGAATGCGGGCCAGCGAAGTTTATGATCTGGTTCAGGCAAGGGAGCGATCCGTAAAAAGACTCAGGCTGAGCCTGAACGGGATGAAGCTCAAGGATAACTTTACGTCTGAACTGGCAGAAATTCTTGAGCCTTTCAAAGGTCAGGCTGGTCGCGGCTGCCCGGTCTCCATTGCCTACACTCGTGCCAATGCCCAGGCCGAGGTAACATTAGGTGATGCGTGGCGCGTTTCACCCGATGATGATCTGATTCAGAATTTGCGCGATCGATATGGTGCCGATCAAGTCATCCTGGATTATTAATCCTTTTTATCGCTATGGCTACCGTAAAAAAGACTAGCGTTAAGACAATCAACAACATGCTTCTTATCGAAGATGCTGTTGCCATGAACAAATGCGCCGGTAGAATTGTCGTTGGGTTCAGCGGCGGTATCGATTCACTTGTCTTGCTGGATTGTGTAAGCCGAATACTAACTCGACCTGTTTACGCGATACATATCAATCATGGTCTTCACAGCAATTGTGATGAGTGGGCGCAACACTGCGCCAGGGTTTGTGCCGAACGGCAGGTGAGCCTGAAAATAGAACGGGTTTCAGTGAGCGGCAAAGGCAATCTGGAGGCAAATGCAAGGACGGCAAGGTATGCCGCATTCAAAAACTTCCTTGAGCCGACAGATCTGCTGCTGCTGGCACATCATCAGGATGACCAGATTGAGACTGTATTGCTGCACTTAATGCGGGGTGATAGTCCCTTTGGTCTTAAAGGAATGCCCCGCGATCGCCAGATCGGTGATGCCAGGTTAGTGCGTCCATTTCTGCAGTTGCCGAGGCATGCAATCGAAGACTATGCCAGGCGACTTAAGCTCACCTGGGTCGAAGATGGCAGTAACCGCGATACAGCATTGGACCGTAACTATCTTCGGCACGAAATCATCCCTGGATTGAAAGCGCGCTGGCCTAAAATAGCAGACACCCTGCTGAGTGCCCTGCACAGAACCGATGAAGGTATGCAACTCATTGACGATACAGCGGTTTCTGATCTGCAAGGTTTGCTGCTTGAAAATAAAATCTCTCTCGCTGCGCTGCAAAGCTTACCTGAAATGCGCCAGAGAAATCTGTTGCGTGCATGGCTCTCGAGGCGAGGGGCTCTGAGCATGCCTGGTGACAGGATGCTAAGCGAAGGGCTGGGCAACCTGACCGACGCCAGGGTTGACGCTGCTCCCCTATTGAGCTGGAAAGGGCTGGAATTCAGAAGATTTGACGGCCACCTTTACCTGACACCAGGCTTCGAGAATGGTGCACCAGACACCGAATATCAGTTTCATGAAAAGCGTATTGTGATGGCAAATGGTATTGTCACTGCCGAGCTTATTAAGGGGCGAGGCCTGCGCGCTGAACTGGGTGAGCTGTCCATTTCGTTCCGGCAGGGCGGCGAAACTATCAGATTTAACAAGACGCGCTCGCTGAAAAACATATTCCAGGAAAAGAAAATTCCCGCCTTCCTGCGAGACCATATACCCCTGATCTATCTGCGCGGGGAACTGGTTGGCATTTGCGGCATTCCAGCGTGGAATCTACCGATTATCATCCCATCCAATCACGCCGCATCTGATTCTGAAGTCGGTTGGAGGATTGATTGGTGGTTAGAGCAAGAATAGCTTTCTGGAACTCATACAATCGTGTCCGACGTCCCAGGTAATTCAGCGTAGCGGGTAGGCTACTGCAATTTACCGATTCAAAAAGAATAGTTTGTTTTATAGCAGCAGTTTCAGATTGAGCATCCACCCCTTCAGTGGTATCCTACAACCCCATCTTGGTCGATCTCTCTTTGACCATCACATTCTAGATGGGAGCTAAATGTCTCGCTTTATTTTTGTTACCGGTGGTGTTGTTTCTTCTCTGGGGAAAGGCATTGCTGCCGCCTCTCTTGGCGCAATTCTTGAAGCCCGGGGGCTCAAAGTTACCATGCTCAAACTGGATCCCTACATCAATGTAGATCCCGGTACCATGAGCCCATTGCAACATGGTGAAGTCTATGTCACTGCAGATGGCACCGAGACCGATTTGGATCTCGGTCATTACGAGCGGTTTATTCGCACCACAATGACCCGGCGAAATAACTTCACCACAGGCCAGGTTTATGCAGGCGTCATCGCCCGTGAACGCCGTGGTGAATATCTGGGTGCAACCATACAGGTTATTCCCCATATCACAGACGCGATCAAGGAGCGCATCATCGATGGTGCCGGGGACAACGATATCGCTATTGTCGAAATCGGTGGTACGGTGGGTGACATTGAGTCCCAGCCATTTCTTGAAGCTGCGAGACAATTACGATTCGAGGTGGGCTCGGAAAATGCGATGTTTATTCACCTGACCCTGGTCCCCTTTATTGCCACCGCGGGTGAGACTAAAACCAAGCCGACACAGCATTCAGTCAAAGAACTCAGGTCTATCGGTCTGCAACCGGATGTTCTAATTGTTCGTTCTGATCATGAAATTGGCCAGTCGGCCCGGGATAAGATTGCGCTGTTTACCAACGTCGAGCGTAGTGCGGTTATTCCGTTGATTGATGCGAAAACTATATTCGAGATTCCCTCAATGCTGCACGATCAAAAACTAGATGAAATCGTCGTCCGGAAGATGAACATCGACTGCCCTGAGGCAGATTTAAGTGAGTGGGATGAGGTTGCCAAGGCACAGTTAAATCCGACAAAAACCGTGAAGTTGTTTATGGTGGGTAAATACATGGACCTAAGGGACGCATACAAGTCTCTCAACGAGGCAATTATCCACGCCGGAATTCATACCAGTACAGATGTTCAGATTACTTTTCTTGATTCAGAAGAAGTGGTTCAACAGGGCGCCGGTATCCTCGAAGAGGCAGATGCGATTCTTGTGCCGGGGGGGTTTGGTGCCAGAGGATTTGAAGGCAAGATTGCCGCGGCGGGTTATGCAAGGGAGCACAACGTTCCCTACCTCGGTATTTGTTATGGCCTGCATGCCGCATTTATCGATTATGCACGTAATGTTTGTGGGTTGGAAAATGCTGACACCACTGAAAATAATCCAAATACGCCACATCCGGTCATCGGCCTGATCACCGAGTGGATGAAAGAAGATGGCAGCATCGAAATGCGCGGTATTGACTCGAACCTGGGTGGTACCATGCGTATGGGGGAGCAAGAGTGTAAACTCACCTGTGATTCATTGACTTCCAGCATCTATGGCTCAACGACTATCAAAGAACGACATCGCCATCGTTATGAAGTAAACAATAACTATCTGGCCGAGATGGAACAGGCGGGTATGCGTATTGCGGGTCGGTCATTGGATGGTAGCCTGGTTGAGGTGATCGAGCTGGAAGATCATCCATGGTTTGTGGCCAGCCAGTTTCATCCGGAGTTCACATCGACTCCGCGGGACGGCCATCCGTTGTTTACCAGTTTTATTAATGCCGCGTTAAAACAAAAGGCGAATAGATAATCTCCCATGAGGCTGACCTCGTGTAGATTGTGATCAAGCCGAACTCATTTTCCTTTATGATGTGATTTAATGACCAACAGTTTTCAGGTGGTGTGGGTAATGATTAAAGAAATAACTATTTGTACAGGTGTTAGCTGATGGATCTCTGCGGGTTTGACGTCACTGACAAAACACCATTTTTTCTTATCGCGGGTACCTGCGTTGTTGAATCTGAACAGATGGCAATGGATACCGCGTCAGAACTGATTGAGATTTGTAAAAGCCTCAACATTCATTTCATTTACAAATCATCATTCGACAAGGCTAATCGATCATCCGGCACCAGTTACCGCGGGCCCGGCCTGGAAGCCGGTTTAAAGATTCTGCAAAAAGTGAAGCGGGAATTACATGTGCCGGTTTTAACCGACGTCCATGAAGACACCCCCCTGAACGAAGTCGCCGACGTTGTATCAGTGCTGCAGACACCGGCTTTTCTGTGTCGACAAACAAATTTTATCCAGAATGTCGCCGCCACAGGGTTACCGGTGAATCTGAAGAAAGGCCAGTTCCTGGCACCCTGGGACATGATTCACGTTGTTAACAAAGCGCGTGAAACCGGCAACCAGAACCTGATGGTGTGTGAACGTGGTGTCAGTTTCGGTTACAACAACCTTGTCTCGGATATGAGATCTCTCGCCGTCATGAAGGAAATCGGCTGCCCGGTGGTATTTGATGCAACCCATAGTGCTCAGCTCCCGGGTGGGCAGGGTGCCAGTTCAGGCGGTCAACGTGAGATGGTACCCGTGTTGGCTCGTGCAGCTGTCGCCGCTGGTATCCACGGCATTTTCATGGAGACACACCCTGACCCGGATAAGGCCCTCAGCGATGGTCCGAATTCATGGCCGCTGGGTCAGATGTACGAATTGCTGGCCCTTCTCAAGCGAATAGATGACGTCGTAAAATCAAGTAATCTGCCGGAAGCAGCAGCGAAGTAAATTTGGAGTTTAGGAAAGTGACCGAGATAGTTGATATTCGTGCCAGGGAGATCCTTGACTCCCGTGGAAATCCAACCGTTGCAGCTGAAATCGAGTTGGCCGATGGTACGGTAGGTTCTGCCTGTGTACCATCCGGCGCATCGACAGGCTCCAGGGAGGCCCTTGAACTTCGGGATAAGGACCCACTAAGGTACAAGGGCAAGGGTGTTCTGATAGCTGTCGAGAATGTGAATACTCGAATCCGGGAATCTCTGCTGGGGCGTGAGGTTGAAGATCAAACCGACATTGACCATCGAATGATTGAAATGGATGGCACGCCGAACAAGGCTTCACTGGGAGCCAATGCTATCCTGGGCGTTTCCCTCGCCGCCGCAAATGCTGCCGCACGGGCAAAAAAAGTGGCCCTGTTTGAGTATCTTGCTGAGTTGGATGGCAGCCCAGGTCGTTACAGTATGCCCGTACCGATGATGAATATTTTGAATGGCGGCGAGCATGCGGATAACAATGTTGATATCCAGGAGTTCATGATACTTCCCGTGGGTTCCCCTAACTTCTCCGAGGCGTTGCGGTGCGGAGCAGAAATCTTCCATACCCTCAAATCGGTATTGTCCGACCGCGGCATGAACACGACAGTCGGTGACGAGGGTGGTTTTGCGCCGGATTTACCCAGCAATGAGTCCGCCCTCGAAATCATTTTGGAATCCATAGAAAAAGCGGGATACGAGCCCGGGAAAAATGTTTACCTGGGTCTCGACTGTGCCGCATCAGAATTTTACAGCGATGGCCAGTATGTCCTGGCCAGTGAAGGCAGGCGGTTTGATTCTGCCGGGTTCACCGACTACCTGTCTGAACTGGCGAACAAGTACCCCATTATTTCGATAGAAGATGGCATGGATGAAAGTGACTGGGAGGGTTGGGGCCGCTTAACCCAGGCGCTGGGCGATCAGATTCAGCTGGTTGGGGATGATCTCTTCGTGACAGACTCAAAAATTCTGCAGAGAGGCATTGATGAGAACATTGCCAACTCGATACTGATAAAACTAAACCAGATTGGCACCCTGACCGAAACGCTCGAAGCCATACAGTTGGCGAAATCCGCGGGTTATTCGGTTGTTATCTCACACAGATCCGGTGAAACCGAGGACACAACTATCGCGGACCTTGCCGTCGCAACTGCCGCAGGGCAGATAAAAACCGGATCTTTGAGTCGCTCGGATAGAATTGCGAAATACAATCGATTGCTGAGAATTGAAGATCAGTCCCACGCTTTGTTTAAAGGTATGGCAGAATTCCAGAGATGAATAGCCGCAAGCTCGTAAATAGTAGCAAGAGTAGAAAGATTAAAGCGCCAAAAGAAGGACGGTTTAAAGGCACGGCCTTAAAAACAATCGTGGCGGTATTGGTCGTCATGCTGGTGAGCCTGCAATTCAGGCTGTGGGCTGGCGAAGGGAGCTTTGCCCATGTCAATGGTCTGGCAGCGAAGGTAGAACATGAGAGGGCAGTTAACCTGGTTAAAGAACAGCGCAACGAGGTATTCAGGGCAGAGATTCGAGATCTCAAAAGCGGCTATGATTCCATTGAAGAAAAGGCGCGCGTTGAGTTGGGTTTTATCAAGGAAGGTGAGACTTTTTTCATGTTGATCGAACAGGAAGAACCCTGATCGATGGATTCCTCGATAGATCCGGATTTAACATCATTGCCAGACGTCAGCTTCATCGTCCCTGCTGCTGGCAAGGGTTTGCGAATGGGTGGAGGAGTCGCCAAGCAATACCTGCTGGTCAACGGCAAGCCCATCCTGCAGCATACACTCGAACGACTGGTTGCACTGCAACCCGATAAAATAATCCTGGTAGTTTCAGCCGATGACAAACAGTGGGCTTCAATTGAGGCAACACAACAGTGTTGCATCGTCATCGGCGGTGAGACGCGATCAGACTCTGTGCTCAATGGGTTAAACGCTCTGGATGGTGAAGCGTCTGATTGGGTTATGGTTCATGACTGTGTCCGTCCCTGCGTTCGGGCGGGTGATATCAACAGACTCCATAATGACCTCAAACTATCCACGGTAGGGGGCTTGCTCGGCTTGCCGGTGATTGAAACATTAAAAAAAGTGAGCGATCACCGGGATGTGGTTAAAACCGTTTTGCGAGAGGAACACTGGTTGGCGCAGACACCCCAGATGTTTCGTCTGGGGCTGCTTCAGTCAGCATTGCAACAGGCAAAAAGTGATGGTTGGAATGTCACCGATGAAGCATCTGCGATCGAAATGTCAGGTCAAACACCCATCATCATTCAAGGCAGTAAAGATAATATCAAAATAACAACAACAGAAGATCTGGCACTGGCGGAGTACTTTTTGCAGCAGCAGTCATACGAACAGCCATGAGAACGATGATACGGATTGGCTCCGGTTTTGATGCCCACAGGTTTGGAGACAAGAAGGTGTCGTCGATTACCATCGGTGGTGTCCAGGTGCCGTACCAGCGCGAAGTATTGGCACATTCTGACGGTGACGTGCTGCTGCATGCATTGTGTGATGCCTTGTTGGGTGCGCTTGCCCTGGGCGATTTGGGGCATCATTTCCCTGATACGGATCCGGTCTATCTGAACGCAGATAGCCGTGAGTTGTTGCGCGCCACGAATCAGTTGGTGAGCAACGAAAACTACCACGTCGTTAATGTGGATATGACTTTAATTGCAGAGGCACCGCGAGTCGCAAAGTACATAAACAAGATGCGGGAGCATATTGCGCAAGACCTGTCGATTGAAATTCATCAGGTGAGTGTCAAGGCGACAACTACCGAGAATATGGGGTTTATTGGTCGAGAGGAAGGCCTTGCAGCGCAGGCAGCGGTGCTGCTGAGTGAGTAATTCATATTCCCTTGAGTTCAATAGAGCTTATGGGCCGGCACTTGGCCAGGGCACGATTCGTCGTTCGGTTGAGGAATTCCAGGTTGATGAGATTCTGGGGTTTGAGCCGGGGGGCACTGGTGAGCACGTTTATCTGTGGATTAAAAAAACAGGTGCCAATACAGGCTGGGTTGCTGACCAACTGGCGGCTTTTCTGAACCTGCGTCACTTTGATGTTGGCTACTCAGGCAGGAAAGATCGACATGCGATTACCAAACAGTGGTTTAGCTGCTGGCTTCCCGGTAAGGCGGATCCTGACTGGTCACAGCTTGATATAGAAGGGGTCGAATTGATAAAGGCAGTTCGGCACGACAAAAAACTGCGCCGGGGAGTCCATCGGGCAAACCGGTTCAAGATCAAGGTGAGCTGTTTAACTTGCGGCTCGAGCGAAGCGGCATTGAACGAACGCTTAACACGAATCAAAGTAACGGGCTTCCCCAACTATTTTGGTCCCCAGCGTTTTGGTCACGAAGGACATAATCTGATCAAAGCCGAAGCACTCTTTTCAGAAGCATTTTCAGGTGCGCTGTCTGGAGAGAGCTCACCGAATAATCGCGGCCGTAAACAGCGTGGCCTGTACATCTCTGCTGCCCGGTCGTATATGTTCAACCACGAATTATCGGCCAGGGTCGCTTCAGGTGCCTGGCACAAGTATGCGCAGGCCATGGATCCGTCACCAGAAACAAATGAGTCAATATGGCTCTTCGGCCTGGCACCACATCGAGATATCACAGTGCCGGACCTTGAAGAGTTTGTCGAATGGGGTGAAGGCTTGAAACTACTTGGTATAAAGGCCATGCGAAGAAACCTGGCCGTTATACCCGGGGAGTTGAGCTGGGAGTTCGTCGCTGAGAACGGCTCTGGTACGAACGGCCTGGACCTGTCTTTTATGCTGCCAGGTGGTGCCTACGCAACCAGTTTGCTGCATGAGTTGATCGATTATTCGACCTCACAAAACATTTTTAACGGGGAACCTGACAGGTGACGACCAAAAAGCCTGACCTGAATGGCGTTGGCATGACGTCCCAGCGTACGCGTAATCGGCTGGTTTCGCGCCTGAGACAACAGGGCATTCAGGACGAGCGTGTACTTGATCTGATCAACTCGACGCCACGACATTTGTTTATCGATGAGGCGTTGGCGCACCGGGCTTATGAAGATAATGCCTTGCCTATTGGATTCAACCAGACTATCTCACAGCCCTATATCGTTGCCAGAATGACCGAGAGTTTGTTCGATGGGGGTCGGCTCGAACGGGTCCTGGAAATTGGCACAGGGTCAGGTTATCAGACTGCGATACTGGCCCAGTTGGCCAATAAGGTGTACACCGTTGAACGAATTGCCGGATTATTGGACAAGGCAAAGGAACGGTTAAAACTCCTTGGCACGAGGAACACCCGATTTAAGTACGACGATGGCAATATTGGCTGGCAGGAGCAGGGGCCGTTTCAGGGTATTATTGTCACCGCATCGCCGCGCCATGTACCGGATGAGCTGTTGTCTCAACTGGCAGCCGGGGGGCGTATGATTATTCCTGTCGGGCACCGGCAACAACAGCTGAAGCTGATCACCAATACGCAAGAGTCGTTTCAAACAGAAATTCTTGAAGATGTTAAATTCGTCCCGTTAATGCGCGGTAAAGCCTGATTCAATGGATGCTTGTGTTAGTAAATCATAGAAGTGTGGTTATGAAAGAAAATGTGAGATTGTTTGTTATTGGCCTGGTGATGGGTGCAGCAGAGATTATTCCGGGTGTATCCGGTGGCACGATTGCGTTCGTGACCGGCATCTATGAACGATTTGTGAATGCCATACAAGGGTTTAATCCCCTGTTGTTTCGGAAGTTAAAATTCAACGGGTTGAAAAAGACCTGGCAGGAACTGGACGTTAACTTCCTGCTGATTCTTTTTTCCGGTATGGGGATTGCCATATTGCTGTTTGCCGGGTTTGTCACCTACCTTCTTGAAGAGCAGGCAATTTTTATCTGGTCGTTTTTTTTTGGACTTGTTGTTGCATCCGTTTGGCTGGTGATTCAGCAGATCTCCCGGTTTGGCTGGGATATTGCGTTTAG
This sequence comes from Gammaproteobacteria bacterium, assembly GCA_012960755.1. Next base: position 83,298 of record DUAT01000072.1, on the reverse strand, counting down.
TCTCGTGCTTGGCACTGCGTTTGGGATGACCGTCGCGACGCTTGCGCCTGTCGAATTAGAACCTGCGCCGGTAACCCTGTTTCTTGGTGGTGCCATCGCCGTTTGCGCCTGGATTCTTCCCGGGCTCTCAGGTAGTTTTATTTTGTTGATACTGGGTCTGTACCGACATGTTCTCGAGGCCATCAGGAGTCTGGATATGGTAGTTTTGCTAACCCTGGGGGCTGGTTGTGTACTGGGAATCGTCGCGTTTACACAACTGTTAACCCGGTTGCTCAGGGACCACCACAATGAAACATTTGGCCTGTTGACCGGTTTTATGGTGGGCTCCCTGGTAAAGCTGTGGCCCTGGCAGTATGTGTCGAGTTATCACCTGAAATCCGACGGGTCACAGATAGCACTGGTTCAGGATCCTGTCTCACCGTTTGTTTATCTGGACCTCACTGGCAACAATCCGGAGCTGGTTGTTGCGATCTTTGGGTTGATACTGGGTTGTATCGGTGTTGTCGGGTTGAATTTTCTGGCGCATAGTGACGCTGATGTGTCTTCGGACAAGAATTAGTAGTCCTTCAAGGTCAAATTGCCATGTTCAGAGCGACCCAAATGATTCAAGCGAAGGACTACCTACTTTAGATCATGCTGATAGAGCGTTTTACAATTGGGATTGGATTGTTGTGCGTGATTCTGGCGCTGATTTCCGGATGCCGGAGTGGATCCAACGCACCGGTTTCGTCGATTGGCGAACAAAACCGGAGCTCCTCCGGGTATCATGTGGTTAGCAAGGGTGAAACCCTGTACTCGATTTCATTCGTTTATGGTATTGATTACAGAGAAATTGCAGCGGCAAACAAGATTCAGTTTCCGTATACCATTTTTGTAAACCAGCGGCTTCGCATCGAAGATGTGAGACCGCCGACTTCCACAAAGGTCGTGGTCAAACAGCCGTCAAAGAAAGCACCGGCATCTGGAGCAACTGAACAGGGAAACAGGAATCAGCGCTCGAATGTAGAATGGCAATGGCCCTTGCGGGGAGAGGTCATCAGTCAATTCTCCCTCAGCGGGGAGGTTAACAAGGGTATCGATATCCGCGGCAAGCTGGGTGGATCTGTCAACTCAGCGGCAGATGGGGTGGTGGTGTACGCTGGCGGAGGGTTACGAGGCTATGGAAAGCTCGTCATCGTAAAACACAATGACCACTTTCTCAGTGCTTATGGAAATAACCGGGAAATTCTTGTGAAGGAAGGCGACCAGGTGAAATCCGGACAGGCGGTTGCAGAAGTAGGGTCCTCGGGTAAAAACGTGGAGATGTTACATTTCCAGATTCGCAGGGACGGAAAACCTGAAGATCCGCTGATCTATTTGCCTAAGGAACCTTTCGTAACTTTGTAAGACATGTCCTAAATGTTTGCAAGACAGTTGCCATACCGCTGATAGAGCTAGAGCATAAGTTTTTGATTTAAATCATTAAAATCTGACCTTAGTACCAGACTATTTTTCGAGATGTTCTAACTTACCCTTCACTTCTTCCCAGTCTTCGCAACCCGGCATCGGATCTTTCTTCTCGGTAATGTTTGGCCAGACTTCTGCGAGTTCTGCATTCAGGTCGAGAAATACCTGTTCCTCCTCGGGCAGCTCGTCCTCTGAATAGATGGCATCTACCGGACATTCTGGTTCACACAATGCGCAGTCGATACATTCATCAGGGTGGATCACGAGAAAATTGGGACCCTCATAGAAACAATCAACGGGGCAGACTTCGACACAATCTGTATGTTTGCATTTGATGCAACCGTCACTAACCACAAATGTCATGGAGAAGGTCCTATGTTTATAAGTTAAAAAGAAAAACAGCCTGCGAAAAGGCTCGAAAAATCAGCAAAGGCATTCTATCAGTTTTTTATCCCGGAACAAGGTAGGGGACCGGCATTCACTTAGTTGACAAGGCGACATCAGTCCAACAGACGGTTCACCCTGCGCAACTAGTGTAGGACCCTACACGACTGTTTCAATCTTCGTGGTTCTCCCCTTCTGCTTCATTCTTCAACCGGTAGAGTAGATCGAGTGCATCCCTGGGGGTCAGGTCATCAATCTCTATCTTCCTGAGCTTTTCGGCCACTACCGAAGTCGTTTTGACGGGTTGGACGATTTCAGTTGTTAGAAACAGGTCCGATTGATGTGGAGAGGACCTGATTTCGTTTTCTTCAAGCTGTCGCAACTTGGTCTGGGCATTTTCTATGACGGATTTTGGCACACCGGCCAGTCGGGCAACCTGCAGTCCATAACTCTGGCTCGCCGGACCTTCGTTAACGGAGTACATAAAAATGATCTCGTCGCCATATTCTTTCGCAGCCATATGCACATTGGCTGTTGCCGGTAGTGAATCCTGCAGGGCGGTGAGTTCGAAATAGTGGGTCGCAAACAGGGTCATTGCCTGGGACGATTCGGCGATATGTGCAGCGGTTGCCCAGGCCAGGGACAGGCCGTCAAATGTTGAGGTCCCCCGGCCTATTTCATCCAAAAGGACGAGTGAATGTTTGGTCGCGTTGTTCAGAATCATTGCGGTTTCTGTCATTTCGACCATGAATGTCGAGCGACCACTGGCCAGGTCATCTGATGAACCGATCCGGGTAAATATTCGATCTATGGGACCTATGGATGCAGCTTGCGCAGGCACATAACTGCCGATATGTGCCATCAGGGTAATGAGCGCTGTCTGGCGCATGAATGTGGATTTGCCTCCCATGTTAGGGCCCGTGATAATCAGCAGCCTGCGGTCATTGTCGAGGTTTAGGTTATTCGCCACGAATGGTTTTTCCAGAACCGCTTCAACCACGAGGTGCCGACCGGCTTCGATGTTTATACCAGGGTCGTTCGTCAGCACAGGTCGACAGAGTGAAAGTGACAGGGAACGCTCTGCAAGGTTGCAAATAACATCGAGGACAGCAATGGCACTGGCGGTGTTCTGGAGCGGCGACAGGTGTTCGACCAGTTGCTCTATCAACATCTCGAACAGGTGCTTTTCCCTCGCCAGTGCCCGGCTCTTGCTGCTGAGTGCCTTGTCTTCGAATTCCTTAAGTTCCGGCGTGATGAAACGTTCGGCGTTCTTCAGTGTCTGGCGTCGAATGTAGCGTTCAGGTGCTTTTTCAGACTGGCTGCGCGAAATCTCGATATAGTATCCATGGACCCGGTTGTAACCTACTTTCAAGCTGGTTAAACCTGTTGCCTGTTTCTCCTGCTGCTCCAGTTTGACCAGGTACTCCGCGGCGTTTTCACTGATGCCCCGCAGTTCATCCAGCGCGGCATCGTATCCCTGTGCAATCACGCCACCATCGCGAATGAGGGTTGGCGGGTTCTCGATGATGGCCTTGTTTAAGGTTGCGTGGAGTTCCGGATAGGGCTGGCAAGCAGAGTCTATCCGTTTAAGAAGTTCTGTCGGCATATCCTTGAGTAAGCAGGTCAACCCCGGCAGGATCGCCAGGGCATCTTTTAGTCTTTCCAGATCCCTCGGCCGAGCAGATCGCAGCGCAATCCTGGCGAGTATTCGCTCAATATCACCCATCGGGTTCAGTCGATTTTGCAAAGTCTCGAATTGGTACTGGGTCACCAGGTATTCGATGGTATCGAGCCTGTCGTTAAGTTCGATCCGGTTCCGAATAGGCCGATTAATCCAGCGGTTGAGCAACCGGCTGCCCATGGCGGTAGAGGTGTTTTCCAGAACTGCAAACAGGGTGTTTTCTTCACCACCGGCAATATTGATATCAAGCTCCAGGTTGCGGCGTGAGGCCGCGTCAATAATGACAGCATCTTCCCGGTTCAGTGTTGTGATTGATTGAATATGGGGCAGCGCCATCCGCTGGGTTTCCCGGACATAAGCCAACAGGCAGCCGGCGGCAGCGACGGCTACGCGTTTTTCTGCGCAACCGAAACCGGAAAGATCACGGGTCTTGAACTGGCTGGTGAGCGAAATAATCGATTGTTCATAGTCAAATTCCCACACGGGCCGACGGCGAACTCCCACCCTGTTAACAGTTTCTGCCGGGTAGTCGATCTCTTCCGAGAGGATAAGCTCTGCCGGATCGAATCGAAAAATCTCTGCGGTGAGGGCTTCTTCATCATGAACTTCCAATACCTCAAACCGGCCACTGCTCAGGTCCAGGCTCGCGATGCCAAACACATCGTCCTGGCGGTAAGCAGCAACAATCAGATTGTCGCGGTTAGATTTCAGCAGCGATTCGTCCGTCAGTGTGCCGGGCGTCAGAATTCTGACAACCTGACGTTCGACGGGTCCTTTGGACGCGGCGGGATCGCCGATTTGTTCGCAGATCGCCACAGAAACACCTGCTCTTACCAGTTTGGAGAGATATTCGTCGACGGCGTGGTAGGGAATGCCACACATTGGGATGGGTTTACCGTTCGAGGCGCCACGTTCGGTGAGCTTGATGTCCAGCAATGCGGCGGCCCGGACCGCGTCAGTGTAAAACATCTCGTAAAAATCACCCATGCGATAAAACACAAGCTCTTCGGGATGCTGCGCCTTGATGCCCAGATACTGCTGCATCATGGGTGTATGGGATGAATGATTCGACTTGTTGGGATCAGGCACGGATAGTTATGGACGCTCTGATTAAGTAGTGATGCGGCATACAAACCTCAATCAGAGATTCCCCATTAAAGAAACGTTATTGTTGAAAGCTGATATCAAAATTTTAGTGTCTGTGCATATTACGTGAATCTTCCACTAATCTACACGGACAAGGTCTATTGGGGCAAGGTCTGCAGGGGCAATGTATTGTATAAAAAATAAGTGTTGAATACTGGTTAAACATACAGTATAAATACACCCAACGAATGCACCGCAAATCACTGGCGCAGGCATTACAAAAAAGCGGTTACAAAAAGCAGTTGCGAAAAAGTACTTATCAATAGGATGGAACAAGAATATGGCTGACCTGGATACTAACGACTCGAAGGAATCTTCAAACAAGGCTAAAGCACTGACTGCTGCGTTGTCACAAATTGAACGGCAGTTTGGCAAGGGTGCCATGATGCGATTGGGCGATTCGCCGATTGAAAAAATCCCATCAGTTTCAACCGGGTCACTGGGTCTCGATATAGCGTTAGGTATTGGTGGTTTGCCAAGAGGTCGAATTGTTGAGATCTATGGTCCTGAAGCCTCGGGGAAAACAACGCTGACATTGCAGGTTATCGCCGAGGCTCAAAAAGCCGGTGGCACTTGCGTCTTTATTGATGCAGAGCACGCACTTGACCCCAGTTATGCACAAAACCTGGGCGTGAATATTGATGACTTGCTGGTTTCACAACCCGATACCGGTGAACAGGCGCTGGAGATCTGTGACAACATTGTCCGTTCCGGTGCTGTCGATGTTGTGGTGATCGATTCCGTTGCTGCATTAACCCCCAAGGCAGAGATTGAGGGTGAGATGGGCGATCATCATGTGGGCCTTCAAGCGCGGTTGATGAGTCAGGCGCTCCGCAAGATGGCAGGCAACATCAAGCAATCCAATACGCTGGTCGTGTTCATCAACCAGATTAGAATGAAGATTGGTGTCATGTTTGGCAGCCCTGAAACCACCACAGGTGGTAATGCACTGAAGTTCTATTCATCGGTGCGTTTGGATATTCGCCGAATAGGTGCCATAAAAGATGGCGATGAGATAGTCGGCAATGAGACACGGGTTAAGGTCATAAAGAACAAGGTCTCTCCTCCATTTAAACAAACTGAGTTTCAGATTTTGTACGGCAAGGGTATTTTTCGTTTGGGTGAAATCATTGATCTGGGTGTACAAATAGGACTGGTTAACAAAGCCGGTGCCTGGTACAGCTACAAGACCGATCGAATTGGCCAGGGCAAGAAGAATGCTTCAGATTATTTAGCCGAGAACCCACATATCGCGGCGGAAATTGAGCAGCAGATTCGAGTGAAGTTACTAGGTGAACCCGGTGATGATGAAGAGTCCGTTGAAGATAACGTCACACCTATATCGGGTTCCTAGCACTAAAAAGAAACCATGGTCCTGATAATATGGTCCTGATAATATGGTCCTGATAATATGGCCAAGTTAAATATGGTCCAGATCAGTGCAGTTGATATTCGTCGCGCCGCTATGGATCTGTTGGCGCGTCGAGAGCATGGTTACAATGAACTCATTCGTAAACTGCTAAACCGTTTCTCCAAACTCAACACTTTTGCCAGCAAGGCAACCCGAGCAGCCACCGACCTGGCAAGCCTCGAAGTAGAACCTGATCTTGACCTTCGTGAGATGATCGAACAACAGGTTGCCATACTCCAGGACAGTGGATTACAGAGCGATGACAGGCTCGCAGAAACATTCATCAGGGCGCGCGCGAATCGCGGCCAGGGGCCTGTCAAGATCAAGGCTGAATTGCGCGGCAAAGGGCTTACTGATTCCACCATTGGTTTCGCCTTTGATAACTGCGGAATTGACTGGTTTGAGTTGGTGGAATCCGTATCGCACAAACGATTTGGTGATTCCGGCGTTACTAATAAGAGCGCGGATAAGAGCACGGATATGAAAATGAAGGCCCGCAGAAGCCGTTTTCTGCAACAACGGGGTTTTTCATTCGACCATATCCGGGCGATTGAATAGGCATTCGTCACCTCTTCTTTCTACTCTCGTTTTTCTGTATCTTTAGCCTCTCGAAATTCGATCGAAGCAGTGTTAACAATGGATAGTCGCGAACTCCGTCAGGTATTTCTGGATTTCTTTGTCAGCAAAGGGCACACCGTTGTAGATAGCGCGTCCCTTGTGCCCGATAACGACCCAACACTCCTGTTCACCAATGCCGGTATGGTCCAGTTCAAGGAAGCCTTGGCATTTAGAGAAACCCGCGGTTACACACGGGCCGTGAGCTGCCAGCGCTGCGTTCGTGCCGGGGGTAAACATAATGATCTCGACAATGTCGGCTATACGGCACGGCATCATACGTTTTTTGAAATGTTGGGAAATTTTAGTTTTGGTGACTATTTTAAACGTGAAGCCATTTTGTTCGCCTGGGAATTCCTGACAGAAGTTATCAACATTCCTGCAGAGAAGTTATGGGTCACTGTTCATACCGACGATGACGAAGCCGAGGCCATCTGGGTAAACGAAGTAGGCTTTGACAAGAACCGGATTACACGTCTGGGTGACGATGACAATTTTTGGACCATGGGTGATACGGGGCCTTGCGGACCCTCATCGGAAATATTCTATGACCACGGTGAGCAGGTTCCTGGAGGACCCCCGGGGTCACCGGACGGTGAACTGGATAGATATGTTGAGATCTGGAATCTTGTCTTCACCCAGTTCGACCGCCAGGCAGATGGCACCCTGAATCCCTTGCCCAAGCCTTGCGTTGACACAGGCATGGGGTTTGAGCGTCTCGCGGCAGTGATGCAGGGTGTGCACAATAATTACGACATTGATCTGTTCAGGAGATTGATAGAAAGGGCCGGTGAGCTGCTTAACTGTAAAGATCTCGGCAACGACTCACTTAAAGTCATTGCTGATCATATACGAACGGCAGCCTTTCTTATTGCAGACGGTGTGCTGCCGTCCAATGAAGGACGTGGCTATGTGATGCGGCGGATTATTCGGCGGGCATTGAGGCAGGGTCACAAACTCCAGTCTTCCGGCCCTTTCTTCTACAAAATGGTATCCACCCTTGTGGAGGAAATGGGAGAGGCATATCCCATTTTGACTAACACCCAGGAGCAAATTGAGAGGATCCTGCTTAAGGAGGAAGAGCAATTTGAACTTACCCTGGATCAGGGTATGAAGATCCTCGGCGAGGTTATTCGAAATCTCAAGGGCGATGTCATCCCCGGGGAAGTCGTCTTCAAACTCTATGATACTTATGGATTTCCAACGGATTTAACCAATGACATTGCCAGGGAGAAAAAACTCTCCATTGATATGGAAGGCTTTGATCGGGAAATGGAAGCGCAAAGGCAACGTGCCAGGGCAGCAAGCCAGTTTGCGGCCGTTGATACCAGTGTGTTTCAACTCACCGAAGAAACCGAATTTGTGGGTTACGAATCGTTGTCAGCTGAATCAACCGTGGTCGCCCTGTTCAAGGCAGAAACCAGGGTTGATCAAGTACAGTCAGGAGACAACGTGCTGATTGTGCTGGATCGCACGCCTTTCTATGGGGAATCAGGTGGCCAGGTAGGTGACCAGGGCAGATTGTATTCAGATGGTGTGACCGTTGATGTATCGGACACTATCAAAGCCGGTCCTGGGTTCCTGCACAAAGGTATTGTGCAGCAAGGCGAAATACGAACCGGTGATCATCTGAAAGCAGAAGTTGACCCGCAGACCAGAAACAGGACGCGTTCGAATCACTCCGCCACTCATCTGCTCCACGCCGCATTGCGCCAGGTATTGGGTGATCATGTCAATCAGCGGGGTTCCCTGGTCGATGCTGATCGGTTGAGATTTGATTTTTCGCATTTCGAACCTGTGACGAAGGGTGAACTTAGCGCCATCGAAACACTGGTGAATGAACAGATACGCCTGAATTCTGTTATCCAGACAGAGATCATGGCGCAGGATGAAGCCAGGCAAAAAGGCGCGATGGCGCTGTTCGGCGAAAAATATACCGAATCGGTCCGGGTGTTGACCATGGGAAATGGATTCTCAGTTGAATTGTGTGGTGGAACCCACGCTCGCTTTACGGGTGACATTGGGATACTGCTTGTCTCTTCTGAAACCGGTATCGCATCAGGTGTACGACGTATTGAAGCTGTAACAGGTGCCCGTGCCCTGGAACAGATTGATTCCCTTGAATCTACCATCGACGAATCAGCTGATTTGTTACGGGCGGATAAGCAAAATTTTGTCGACAAAGTTCGAAGCCTGATCTCTCATAACAAGGAACTGGAGAAAGAGGTATCCAGGCTCAATTTGAAACTGGCCAGCGGTGGCGGCCAGGATTTGGCAGAATCAGCCATCGAGGTCAATGGCGTCAAGCTGGTGGCTCATCATCTTGATGGTGGAGATCCGAGAAGCCTGCCGGACGCAATGGATAAGATAAGGAACAAGCTGGGTAGCGGTATTGTTGTGCTCGCAGCAGTGAAGGATAGCAAGATATCTTTAATTGCCGGGGTGACCAAAGACCTGACCGACCGGGTTAATGCCGGGGAACTGGTCAACCATGTCGCGGTCCAGGTCGGGGGCAAAGGGGGAGGCCGACCTGATATGGCGAGAGCCGGTGGAAGTAACATATCAGCACTGCCTGCCGCGATGGCGTCCGTTGCCGGGTACCTGGAAGATCTGCTGGGTTAAATTAGTCCTGCGCATTGGGAAAGATTTGACCCTGGCAGCACGCCATGCCCTGTGCGATGTGGTCAATGTCATCGATATGGCACTATAAATACCGATGAAACCTGTTCTAATAGGTTGACCTTTGCTGTTTAATACGCACCCTTTCAAAATCAAGGAAAGATTCAGAGCCTGCTATGTCTCTTTTGGTTCAAAAATTTGGCGGTACTTCTGTTGCGACGGTGGCGCATATCGAAGATGTGGCCAGGAAGATTCTGCGTTCCCGTGAAGCTGATCACCAGATAGTGGTCGTCGTATCTGCAATGGGACATGAGACGGATCGCCTGGATAGCCTTGCCCGGGAAGTCGGCATCACTGAAGGTGATATGCATCGGGAAGTCGATGTACTGCTGTCAACCGGTGAGCAGGTTACTACCGCATTGTTAGCCATGACCCTAATGAAAATGGGTTGTCCGGCAAAGTCCTACACCGGTGGGCAGATAAAGATACTTACGGATTCAACCCATATGAAGGCACGCATCCTGGATATTGATGTGGCAAAACTGCAGCAGGATATTGACGCGGGTTGTGTTGCCGTTGTCGCGGGTTTTCAGGGTGTTGATGAAGATCATAATATTACGACCCTAGGTCGTGGTGGTTCCGATACTACTGCGGTAGCACTGGCCTCTGTGCTGAAGGCTCAGGAGTGTCAGATCTACACCGACGTAGAAGGTGTCTTTACGACAGACCCCAAGGTGGTAGAAGATGCAAAATGTCTTTCAACCCTGACCTTTGAGGAGATGTTGGAGTTATCCAGCCTTGGGTCAAAGGTGCTACATACAAGGGCTGTGGAATTTGCCAGCAAGTTCCAAATGCCTATTCGGGTGCTTTCGACCTTTACAGATGCACCGGGGACACTGATTACAAAAGAGGACCAATCTGATATGGAACAGCCCATAATTTCTGGCATTGCGTTTACTCGCGACGAGGCTCAACTCATGGTGCTGGGTGTGGAAAACATACCAGGTATTGCCTGGAAGATTCTCGGCCCTATCAGTGAAGCCAATATCGAAGTCGATATGATCGTCCAGAACGTGGCGGCAGACAAAAGTACTGATTTTACCTTCACGGTTCGCCGTGAGGATTACGACCATGCCATGAAAATACTCAAGGGTGTCGCAAAAGGCATTGAAGCCAGAGAAGTGACAGGTGACAACAAAATTGCAAAGCTATCCCTGGTTGGGGTGGGAATGCGCTCACATGCGGGGGTCGCGAGCAAAATGTTTGAGGTGCTCTCGGACGAATCGATTAACATTCAAATGATCTCAACCTCAGAGATAAAGATATCTGTGGTAGTTAACGAGAAGTATCTCGAACTCGCGGTTCGTGCGTTGCATTCGGCGTTTGAGTTGAGCGAATAAGCGGATAAATCAGGGCGAATCTCTGAACTAGGTGCAGATAAAGTACAGATAAAGTGCATAATCTTATAAATTACCTTGTACCTTTAGCCACTACAAGGTTTATGATCTATCGGCGCGTTGTGTTATGTCCAGATTCGGTAGGATACCGGCAAACTGATAGAGAACAGTTTATAGGAGAAAGGAATGCTAATTTTGACTCGTAGAGTCGGAGAAACCCTGATGATCGGTGACGAAGTGACTGTTACTGTGCTCGGTGTAAAGGGTAACCAGATACGCATCGGTGTGAATGCACCGAAAGAAGTTCCGGTTCATAGAGAAGAAATCTATCAGCGAATCCAGGCCGAGGGCGATGACCAGAAAAATGGCACCGACCTGTAGTTTTGTTTTTCAATTTACATGTTGAACAAGTAGATCAGGCGTAAGTCACTCGCCTGAGTAAATTGAAGTATCCTTGTTGAAACTCAATGTCTTTGTAGAAACCATTCTCAAGTAACATCTTGTGCATAGTTTCGAGTCGGTAGATGGGCACGGAAGCAAGCATATGATGCTCCAGATGGAAATTCACCTGGTGTGGAGCGATAAAAAAACGCTCCAGGGGATTGATATAAAGTGTCCTGGTATTTAGGCGCGGGTCCAGGTTAAACGCATCGGGAACCGCAGCATGTTCAGCGATCTGCCGGATTCTCGTTACCAGCATATGACTCGTCATAAAAGCTGCCACCCACATCAGATATAACCAGGGTGCTCCAAAAAGTGTCAGAATCAGGAGCATCACAGCGTTAGCGCCTACACTTCGCAGAAAATATTGTCTTGTAGCAAGGGACAACTCATTTAATCGCCACAAGGTCCGGTAGATGGACCTGACTCGACGCCACCCCAATTGACCGGTCAGGTCGCGGGTGAACTTTCTCTTCAGACTCGACCGAGGCACAGGATAACTCTTGTAGTTATTCAGATCCGGGTCCTGTTCAGTACCGCCATTCTGGTGGTGTTTTATATGACCTCTCATGTAGGTGTCTTTGTCAGAGAAAATCCAGTAACCGGCTAACCAGTTACCCACCAGATCATTCCAGAATTGTGATGTGAAGAACGACCGGTGCCCGGTTTCATGGACGATAACCCCAAGGCCCAGTTGCCTTGCCCCAAGTACGAACACTCCCAGCAAAATGGTGAGCGGGTTTGTGTACATGCTGACCAGCACAAACGTGCCGATGATAACGACCCAGTCAAACAGAACAATGCTCGCGCCGAGCCAGTTGTTCCTGGAGGTGATCTGTTGTAATTCTCTTTCGGTAAGAATCTCTTTTGCTTTCATTTTTTGAGCTTCACAGTTGTATGGCCAGGTTAGGGGTTGGGATGATGTCGGGAATATCGTCAAGTGTGACGGATGAAGAATCGCTGGATCGGTTCGCCCAGACATCGCGACCCGCTCTGTCGTATTTGAGCATGGTTTGCCACAATTGGTGCCGGTGGCCTGGCTGCTGCAGGCATTCAGGTATCAATGGGTCTTTAACGAGTACCTGGATTGCATACCCGCCAAGGTTAAAACTCTCTTTCTTTGCAAGTTCGACCGGCATCGACTGAAGACGTTGCATGCTCTCTACGAGCTGCCGGGTTGTCTCTTGGTAGTGCCTGTTGAGTGCCTCGATATTGAAATGACCCAGCCAGCGTTCCTGCAACGAAACGTCAATGGAAGCAGAACTCATTAAGATTGCGGACTCGGGTAAACCAAGTTCCCGTAGAGATTGAGTCAATTCAATGCCCGTAACTCGCAGATTGTCCGGCCTGATCCACAACTCGTCTGCACCCTGGCGAAAACCGTTGTTAAACAGCGCCCAGATACCTTTCTCAGACAGGGATTGTGGTGTATGTATACAAACCCACTCGCCCTTGTGCCAGCGACGAGACCTTTTGTCACCGAGCCGCCATTGCTCAACAAAATCGTTCAGCGGATCGGCTGCAACGGCCAGTCGGTAGTAACCCCGCTTGATATTCTCCACGGTGTGCCGTGCCACCAGCCGAGACAGGCTGACCCGCATCAGGTTCTCGGTGAACCCGAACAGGTTACCCGTAGCCATGATGGTCTTCACGGATGTACCGGTGTGATGATAGGTACGCAACAGATCCAGGATTAAGGTTGACGGTTTCATTTATTACGGATTGGCAGAGTTTCAGAAGATTTATGTAATATTATACTGCCCGGCTAATTTCGCAACAAAAATGTAACATTTAGACGATAAACATCACATTCAACATTGACGAGCTGGGGTCCCATCCTGATAATACGCGTTCTTTGCGCGCCGGTAGCTCAGCTGGATAGAGCGCCTGGCTACGAACCAGGAGGTCGGGGGTTCGACTCCCTTTCGGCGCGCCATTATTATTTGCTTTATTGATATTTCGCGACGCGAATTATCTGACAGCGTTTATGTTTGCCAATCATGTGCAAGCAATAAACAGGAGAGGTGGCCGAGTGGCTGAAGGCGCTCCCCTGCTAAGGGAGTATGGGTTAAAAGCTCATCGAGGGTTCGAATCCCTCCCTCTCCGCCATATAAAAACTTGGATTGGAACCTGTTCCGGCCCTGGTGCGAAAGATGAATTTTACCGACTCCGGTTTATTATTTACGTTGTCAAATTGCAAAAATATCTCAATTCAGATTTCAGACAAGGGCGTATATTCCCAGACTGCATCATCGCCCAGTTCACTCCTGGCTTGATCTATGCGGGTTCTGAATGCTGTCGAATCTGGTGTAACTTTGGTTGCCCACCATCGGGCCACGAGTGGATTTAATAACATCCCAACAACCATAGCTTCGTGCTGCTCCCAAGTTTCGACGCTCAGAAAATTCAACTCTCGCTGGCGATAAAGATGATCAGCGATAGAAAATAACTCGGACATCAGCCATATAACCTTCTTTTCTCGGATGGCGTTAACTCGTCTTGCTTGTCGTGTCCTTTATCCCATATATCAGCCATATCGTTACTATGTGCAGTTTTCGCCAGAAAATCAGTCCACATTCGGCCTGCTTCCAGTTCCCTAGCCGCTTTGGCAATCCTGTTGGTCTGACGCATCTGAAATGAAACATAAATCAATGATATGACAACAACTACTAATCCCAACGACCCTGTAATCGCACCTAGTGCCTCCCAATTCATACTCCAGCCCCATAATTGTTTGAGGTGATATTACATCAGAACCGAAAATGTCTCCTATTGGCCCATAAGCAGACATGCGTTGTTGCAAAAGCTTGTCGGATATGTAGAAATCGTCGGCGACCCAGCAGCCATAAATAGGTACTGCAATATGACACAGGCCAAATACAACCCGGGCTACTTTCGAGTAGACGCTGAGGGTATCGTCCGTGATTGGGATGAAGAAATGGCATCAATGCTCGGGTATCAACCTGGAGACATAATAGGCGTGAGCATGGAAGTTCTGATTCCGGAATCTTACAGGGAGAGACACTGGGCAGGTTTTCGACGGGCTATGTCTCGTGGCGCCACTGTACATGATCAACCCGCTCTGAATGTTCCCTTAAGAAGTAAGGAAGGCTCTTTGGCGCAGTATGCGGCACGTGAAATCTTTCTCCGAGACGCTTTTGGTTCCTCCGTTGGTGTGTTAGTTATCGTCAACGACAAAACTGATGACATTGTTAACGAATTGGCGTCTCCATACTCAGATGCATTGGAAAAAACTTCCGGAGCTGAAGATGCGCAACATTATTAATGGGCCTGTCCTACTGTCGATCATACTCATCATAGTCTCGGGTTCCGTGGACGCGTCATCCCGCCCAAACATCATTTACATACTTGTTGATAACTGGGGATGGGGGGATCTCAGCGTACAAGGTGGAAACATTCCCACACCTAACATTGACAATCTCGCTGCTGAAGGTATGCGTTTGACTAACTTTAATGTACAGAATCAATGTACACCCACACGGTCAGCACTGCATACCGGCCGTTATCCGATCCGTTCAGGTACTTATAAGGTTCCTGCCCCGGGTGAACCTGATGGCCTTGCGGCATGGGAATACACACTACCGGAATTGTTATCGGATGCAGGATATGCCACCGCATTGTTCGGTAAATGGCACCTGGGGATGAACATTAACAAACTACCTAATAAGCAAGGCTATGATGAATTTTGGGGCCACAGTGAAGGCACTAATGTCGCGTCCTATACATCAACGCCACAGTTTGACCCGGAAGTCGCAACCGTACCCTACATCTGGGAAGGTGTCAGAGGGAAAGATGCTAACAAAGTGAAGCTCTTTGATCTAAAAGCCCGTGCAGTGATGGACAGAGAGATTACCGAGAAGTCCATTGCTTATATAAAAAAAATGGCAAAAGCTGGTAAACCATTTTACAACTATATTGGTCTGACGCATTTTCATCCCCCGTTTTTAGTTCATCCGGATTTTGAAAAAGTATCCAAGGTTGGTGTGTTTGCAGATACTGTTATGGAAGTGGATCACAATATTGGAGAGATACTCAATGCAGTTAAAGAAGCTGGTATCGCAGATAATACAATTATCATTCTAACCGGTGACAACGCTGCTGGTGCCTTTCCTGTACATGGTGTCGCCTCAGGTGAAGTCGGTGGTTCCAATGGTCCCTGGCGTGGTGGTTTAAGTACTGCTTATGAAGGTGGCATGCGTACCCCGGCTATGGTTCGTTGGCCAGGTCATATTCCTGGTGGGGAAGTCTCCGACGAAATTTTTGCCGATCTGGATTGGTTTCCAACCATCGCTGAATTTGCAGGTGCAAAAGAAAAGGTCTCTACAGATAGACCTATGGATGGATTCAGTCAAATCGATTTCTTGTTGGGTAAACAGGAGAAATCCAATCGTGATTACATTGTGACATTTGTCGGCACTGATGTTTGGTCGGTAAAATGGCGAAGCATGAAAGTCCATTTCAAAACAGCGGAAGGCACCCATGACAAGGTGGTGGGTGGTTACACATTTCCGCAGGTGTACGATATCAAAAATGATCCGACTGAGAGTTATGAACTATGGGGCAACGAAGGTTATGCGCATACTTGGATCATGGAACCTATTTCAAAAATTCTCGGCCAATTAGAAGCCAGCATGAAGAAATTCCCAAATATTAATCCGGGAGAAGAATTCAAAGGTTATTAAAGGGCTCAAAGTTTGATTTCTGTGAGATCCTGCATGAGATGGAACACCGAAGATCAGTCCCTGCAATGGGTGCAAAGCAGTCTCTAGCGAGATGATTTACGCCACGTCCATCTGGTTGGTTCAGTCGTGATAGAAGACGCTGATGCTTCAAAAAGGGAACTCCATTATTGCGTGTTCCATTTACAACCGGTTGACTTCAAGTTCACTCAAAGTAATAGTTGGACGAACTCTGCGAGATTTAGGCTTGGAAGCCCGGCCGCTAGAATCCTGTATTGATTTAAAACCCATAACTAATGTAGATGCTCGGTCCCGTGAACTTAAGATCTGCTTTTTCAAAACCATCGTTTTTAGTAACGGTGGCCTCAATCTCTGCAACTTGGTAAGTAGCGCCAACACCAAAATGATCTGTAAACCGATACTCCGTGCGGAGGTCCACATAGACGTAGGAGCCATCAACCTCATCTATCTCAAGGCTGAGCCAGCCGACGCTCACGTTAACTTCCCATTTTGGAGAAATCATATAAGTCACCGCGCCACGTAGATTCGGGAGCGGAGCCAGCACGTCAGACGAGACTCTTGTTTCCTCTTGTATGATGTTATTGTTGCCATCACTCACGGACGCTTGTCCGTCTATAATAGATTCAATGTCAAAGGCATGTAGACCCAATCCTAGCATTACCTCCCACTTGTCATTGCGTACGAAAGAATACCCCACATCAATCAGGTAAGTACTCATATTGAATTCCGTCTTGGCCGCAAACCCAGAAATGAACACATTGCCGTCAAAATTGAAGTTGGCGGTTACTGTATCATTTCCATCAAGTTCAAGCTGTTGGTAAGCCACACTCACCGACCACTTTTGGGTAAAATGCCAACGATACAAGGCATAGATTGACGTATTTGAATCTTCCGTACCAAGATCCTTGATCAGATCAACTTCGATGGGTGGCAAGGGCACAACCGAAGATGTCAGTTTGACATCTGCATCCTGAGAGTAGGCGCCCAGACGGAAAAAGTGAGTGTCTGCAATCGAGCTGCTGGCCATTGCACTGGCAGGAAATAACGTGCTAAGCGCTAATAAGGGGTATCTTAGTGATTTGTTCACAAAATCCATCGTCTGGCCTGGTTTGGATATTTATCCATGGTACAGCTAATCCAATGCAACATGGAAGTTCACTTATTTGACGGCAATGGCTCACTTTGAATTTCTCTTTTTGTAAGCGCGTTCATTTTAAGCAAGCACTTCCACAACAAGCTTAACCGAGTTTTTCAAATCCTATGGCATTTGAAATTTATTGACGGAAAGATGTAATCGCGGCAGGAAACTATCCAAGTTGCATTGTTGTCCCGACCCAGAGCAACCATGGCTCAATCTTGATTTCAATGAGCCAATGGATTCCGTCGTCGGCACAGCATCTATCCTTAGCGCATTGCTATAGGGCCCCATTCCGGTAGTCGTACAATCACATTACATGATCCATAGTTTATCAGAATAGACGATTCTATTAAAACCTTGACGGCTGCTCGAGATAGCTTTTCGCTCAATGCCGCCGTGTCATGTCAACCCTATCATCGGGACCGTTTAGAACGGCTTTAACGGGGCGTCCCCGCTCAAATGTCACAACTAAACAAGGCGTGGATTAGCAGGTCAAAACCACGCCTGCACGGGCCAAAAGATTTCCTCAGCGAACAACATATTCAAAATTGCTATTCACAAGTTTGCGGATTTATTAATGGTGGGTATTGACTAAGAAACTAAAAGTGCGCTTTGTCCTGCTTCACTACCGATAGGCGTCTAATTTTTTGACTTCAGCTACAGATTTATAGTTTCAATCGAATCAGAATAGACTTTGGTTTTTAGTGCGATCAATCCAAGGAACTCATTTCTTGTTATACACAGATGGTCCGAATGGTAAGCGACATAGACTGCACCGGAGGGTGGGTCTTCACTAGCATCTGGTTGATGACCAGGGCGATAGGCTGGACCTCCATCTGGTGCTAAATATTCGTCACCCGCGGTAAAAACCTCGATCCAGCCTTCTTCATTGGACGGCAAGGTTGATGATAATCCCAATGCCGAGCGGGTTGTGTTTTTTGTATATTCCTGGCGCGCAGTTTTCACCGCGCTGTCGTAAGTGTTACTTACTTTGCTGACCCATGCTGTATTGATATAACCGCGGTACCACGGCACTGCTGTTGCCGAAAGGAGTCCCACAATAGCGACAACAATCATCAGTTCGATCATTGTAAAGCCGGACGTTTTTGACCATGAAATTTCACTTGGTGTGATAGCCATAATAGGTACACTAATGGTTAGTTGTTCAGTCATGGAATATGGGTCAAAAACTGTGCCAAATGCGTTTCAAAGCAACGACCCATAAATATA
Organism: Gammaproteobacteria bacterium; assembly: GCA_012960755.1. Next base: position 65,069 of record DUAT01000072.1, on the reverse strand, counting down.
ATATGTAATTTAATCAATAGGTTAGGCGAATAAATATTCTAAAAACAGTGATCATATGCGGATAACAGCGATCTGACTTGGAACAAAATAGCGTCAGTTTCTAACGAAAATCTGTCCCCAAAATTGTCCGTTTGTGAACCACGTCTCAAAAGGTTATTTCTTGCTTGTTTCGGTCTGCGAACGTTCTGAAACAAGGCAATGAGTTCCGAATGTCCCAAACTGCCTTCAACCTGAAAGAGCTAAGGCGTGCAAAGTTATTGGCCACCAGTTCAGGTATTGTCGTGAAATATGATGATGAATACTAGCCAGGTGTTTAACGATCTAATTCGTTCGTCGTCACGTTCTGTGACTGTTGCTGCTTTCTAACATGAGTTTGATTGTTGGGGTTGATATCATTTTCACTTACAAAGAGTTCAGTGCTTCAGCCAGGGGTGTATTACCGTCAAGCAGGCTGAATGATTTACCTACGCTATTGTCACAATCGAGACACGCAACGAGTGCCGTAGCCAGGTTTTCACGAGACGTCAGCCCGCTTCCCTGAAGTTCCGAGGTTACGGAAACCAATTCTGTACCTGTTTCGTCGGTCAGACCGCCAGGGCAGACGATCGTATAGTCAAGATCGGACTCGACAAGATGATTGTCCGCATGCGCTTTCGCGCGGTGATAGTGCGCGATGGGTGACTGACTGTTTATATCGTTATTGATTGAGCTGAGCATGATATAACGGCGAACGTCGTGCACTTGCGCTGCAACCATTGAACGAATCGCCCCAATATGATCGATCAGTACTGTCTTGTCCTTTCCTGTCTTACCACCTGACCCTGCCGCGAAGATGATCGCATCGCATCCTTGTATCGCGTGATCGATCGGGTATTCAAGGTCTGCCAGAACCGTTGGTACGCCTAGCTTGTCGAACTTGGCGCGATGCGACGGGTTTCTGATCATAGCAACCGGATCATGGTCGCTTTCAACCAACCGCCTGATGACGCGCGTAGCGGTGTTCCCATTCGCGCCGATAATCAGTACCTTCATGTTCACCTCAGTTCGAAAACTTGACCCATTGCTACCACAGTCTATTCTACTCAAAATTACGCCATTGATCGCTATCTCCCCAGTATTGATGCGGCCAGCGGTTTGGGTGAAAGCTGTTTTCCCGCATGTAGGGAATGAAGGTGTCACGAAACCAGAACCAGTTCTCGTGGTTCTGGCGTAGCTTGACAGCAGGGACCCAGCCGCTGAGCCATGAATGGGAATATCCAGTACTGTAAGAATCCCAGTTATTGAAGCGAACCGAAGCCTTATGGTCTCCGTCATTCTGGAATCGAAAGTTCAAATGATCCATATACCCGTCGATGATCCATTCGACGTCCTCGTGTGCACCCGTTGAAAGCCTGGTGATGCCATGTCGATAAGCAGAGGCCAGTGCGCTCACATTGAATCCGGACTGCCAGACTACAGAACAGATATTTTCCTCCGGGTCCAGGCCTGATGTGGTGCCAAGACAGTTCTCGAAACGACCATCGCCATAAACTGTCTGCCAGGCGGCGACGTCATATATCGTCAGCCGGTCCTGTATTGTGGGTCTGATTGTTTCGTGGATTTTACGTGCTATCCGCGACTCAAGATTCTGGGCGTCTGGCGCATCAGGCGCGATCAGGTAGTCCTGAACCGCATCTTCCATCAGCCGCTGGCCACGCTCTGAACCGCCCCGGAGCTTCTGTACGCCATCACCGAGATGATTCCACAGCGCCGATAGACAATCAGGTCATATAGAAAACCATCTCCCGTGAGTTCATACGCCGCGCGAATGTGGTGGTGGCCATAGTGCTGATTATCCGGCCCTGACCACTATAGTTGGGACCCATTTCGAAGTCTTTGTCGATGCGCGGTGCCCAGGCAGTGTTTGGAGGATTCTGTCGGGAATCGTAGTGCACCCTGCCACTCCACCAGAAGATCTCGCTGGAAGTATCACTCCACCTCATCGGGCGGTTATCAAAGAAATAGTAAGCGGGTCGATGTGTTTCCTGTTGTGTAGCGTGTATGAGATGCTGAATCGGGCAGGCAGACTGGGCCAGGATTGCCTGCTGGTATACGAGAGGCATATTTGACGAGAAATCAGCCTGGCCTCCCGTATTGGTCGTCTGTTTGTTGACATAATGAGGATACAATCCAGCATCCTTATGTACCTCGAAGGTATCGGTGCACTTCCATTCCACGTTTTCATGTATGTGAGTCACTTGTTACTGTTCTGATATTGTTGAGAAATGTCGCATAGTAGAGGCGTGGGTCATTCTTAAACTTGGCGACTGCAACGATGTTCGTGGCCAACGTACCGCGATTGATTACAGCCTCGGTCTCAACCTCGCCCTTGGCAAAGGGCACCGTGGTATGCACCCATTGAATTCTATCGGTATTGGTTCGATTTTTGACTGTGATGCTGGTAGCTGCTACATCAAATGAGATTTGCAGACTCAACAAGGCGAAGCTGAGGGTTATTATCGTTGCCTTTTTCACTCAAGCACTCCTTATCCTGATCGTTGACGATGTTTTATTCAACACCGTACATCCGTGAAACCCCTGCCCATCCAGACAGTTAGACGACGAGCAACGGGTCGGCTAACGAATGAGAATAAGTCAGTCATTCTTATGCGGTCAGCCGAACGGCGACGAACGGCAACTGGCACATCAGCTGCCTGGAAACCCTGGTAAAACAACGTCTTATGTGTCGCCCGAAGTGATATATGATGTTAGCTGTGTCCCCCGGTATGAGGCCAGATTATTGAATCCATTGTGATAGAAGGACATGGCAGTAGTGCCCCATAAACAGGTCGTTTGTTTCCCCTTAGAGCAGGGAACATTAGGTCTTTAATGAGTCCTTCCTGAGACTGACGTGAAGAGCGGTCGTACATGAGTCATCACAATTCAGGTTGGAGTAAAGTATCGGAGTAAATCACAGTCTTTTATCCTGGCACTTTACTCCGACCCAGTAGATTCGCCGTGACTATCACCATAAACGCATATGGTTTACTCTGGTGCCAACACTCGATAATGAAGACCATATTATGCGTCATCTAACCATCATGTTGTTGTTGCTCCTTGTACCTTATGTTGCACTAGGCGACTATTCGCGTACCTATATCGACGGATACCCTTTCGCCAGCGCAACCACAAACAATGTTGAGATTGCCTACAAAGTGATTGGCGAAAACGACAATCCACCGGTGGTTTTAATTATGGGACTGGGGGCATCACATGCGTTGTGGGGCGACGACTTTGTTAGAGGGGTAGAACACGCGGGTTACCAGGTCATCCTGATCGATAACCGTGACACTGGAGGCTCCAGTCGATTCACACAGTGGGGTGAACCAACCTTGTGGTGGCAGTTTCTGAAAAACCAGTTTGGGTTTGATGTCGATGCGCCATACGTGTTGGATGATATGGCAACTGATGCCATTGCCGTGATGGACGAACTGAACATCGAGAAAGCTCACATAGTAGGAGCATCCATGGGGGGGATGATCGCGCAGATCATTGCCGCACAGCATCCCGAGAGAGCACTGAGTCTTGTCTCGATCATGTCAACCACGGGAGCACCTCATCTGCCACCGCCTGGTTCAGATTCTGCCGACTCGATTCGCAATCTCGCAGATACCGATGGTCAGGAGACAGACCAGTTTACCTTGATGCGCGAGCGCGGCTTTTATCCCGAAGCCATTCCACGTCAGCTAATGGCGATTATGAAAACCGGTGACAGGTCATCAGCGGTTGCGTCTATTCATGTCCCGACCCTCGTTTTGCATGGCCAGGATGATACATTACTGCCTCCCGCACATGGAAAACACACCGCTGATTTAATTAAAGGGTCCGAAATTCATATCTTTGAGGGGATGGGGCACAACCTGCCTGAAGCAATTCTGCCAGACCTGCTGTTACGCATGAATACACATATGGCGTCCAATATCGGGGACTAACGCGTGTAATGATACGGATGCCATAGCTATTACAATGTTCAGGGGTTATCCCTTGGTGCTATCCGCTCCACACACAACATCGACTTCTGGCCTTTTACGATCAGAGGTACGAAAACGCCGCCGGGCGTTGTCTCTCCATGTTTACTTGTCTCAATCCCACAGAGTAAAGTAGCCCGTGCGATTGACGCACGGGTATCGAAAATGAATAAATTGATCTACAAGATCATGACTATGGCTACTCAATCTGCCTTGTGGCTGTTAAAGCGGGTAGATTATTACTTTGCAGGCTCAGTGATAAAACTCAACAATCCTGATCACATCAGGGATCCTTACACGACCTTCAACACACTGCGTGAACGTAGCCCGGTGCTGCGTTCATATTCAAACGCCGGTTGGATCGTCACTGGCTTTGAACAGGTATCCAGCTTGCTTCGAGACCGTCGCATCAGTAGTGATATGCGGAAAAATACGTTTTTCTTCAGTATTCTCAAATTCGCTATGGGTGAAAAAGGCGCCGCGTTGCTGAACAACCCCAATATGCTGCAACGGGATGCACCTGATCACACGCGGTTAAGAAAACTCGTGGCAAAAGGTTTTATGCACAAGTACGTCCAATCACTGGCGCCCACAATCGAGCGACTGGTAGATGAATTGGTCGATACTATACCCGCCGATGCCGATCAATTTGATGTTATCGAGTCTCTGGCCAAACCGTTACCGGCGATTGTTATCGCTGAAATGATGGGCGTACCTGTATCTGAGCGGCACCTTTTTGAAACCTGGTCTGAAGCACTGATCGGTGTATCAGATCTCACCAGCCCTATTGCAATGCGAACAGCCGGGGAAGCTAATCTTGAAATGCAGAACTATATTGCGACCCTGGCAGAAGACAAGCGCGCCAATCCAGGTCAGGATCTGATTTCCCAGCTCATCGAGGCAGAAGAAGATTTCGATAAACTCAGCCTCGACGAGCTCTATTCCACCTGTGTTCTGTTGTTGGTAGCCGGGCATGAAACGACGACTCGCCTGATCGGCAATTGCCTTTATCTTTTGCTCAAGCATCCAAAACAAATGAAGCTGGCACGAAGCGACGAATACTGCCTGATGAACGCGCTGGAAGAAAGTTTGCGGTTTGAGCCTCCCGTGCAGTTCACCATTCGATTTGTGGAGGAGCCCTTTGTACTTGAAGACCGCTCTCTAAAGCGTGGGCAAATGCTGATGCTGTCGATTGCGGGAGCCAATCGTGACCCACTCGCCAACGAAAACCCAGATCAGTTTGATATCGAACGAGAAAAAATTGCCCATGTCAGTTTTGGGCATGGCATTCACCTGTGCCTGGGTATGTCCCTTGCCAGGCTGGAGGCGAAAATTGTATTTCAGAAATTATTCGAGCGTTTTGAATCCTTGCAATTCGCCGAAAGCGAACACAACTGGGGGAATAATGACTTCGTCCGGGGATTGGAAACCCTGACCGTAAAGCAACCTGCCGTTACATCCTTAACACCGCTGCCTGGAGTTAGCCAGCCAGTTCCCGTGTCCGATCACACTCTTCGAATACCTGGATTAACGCACCAAAGGTATCTTTAGGGTGCAGGTAGAAATGTTTGAAATTCTCGCTCTGGTCGTTATAACCCAGAATCCTGATCCCCTTTGTCTCGAAGTACGCGCGTGATTCAACAAGATCCTCCACGGCACAGGAAATATGATGAAAACCCTCACCGTTTTTTTCAAGGTATTGACCGACCCCACCTTGCCCTGCGGTTCTTGGAGAAACCAGTTCAACCTTTTTACCTCCCAATAAAAAAGTGATCCAGTCGAATCCTTCCGTTGACTCCCCGGCATCAGGCAGGATCTCAGCGCCCAGAATCTCACAAAACAATTCCTTCGCCTTGTCCATGTCCAGGACCCCGATAGATACATGATCCAGTCGCGTTAACATAAATTTTCTCCAGTTTTGTCAGGGAATTTTGTTAGACATTTGACTCTTAAAATGACGGCAGATCAAACAGGCTGCCTATGGGACGTCGAAAAAGACCTTGTTGAGGTGAATCAACGAACTTGTACAGCAGTGCGTTCTCGGGCTCTGCGGATATTAACTCTGCGCGGCTGTACTGATCGTCGTTCGATATCTACCGCAACAATTCTGGTGCGACGGGTAAATCTGCGTCGGTCAGTGAGTTGTTGATTTGGATCAGTTGCCTGCTCGAGCATCGTTTTATCAATCAATTCAAACGGCGTAATGGTCATCACCGTCTGTGGGGCCAGTTGAACTTTGGTGGTACTTTGAATCGAGATTGTGCCACCCCTGAACTTTTTGGAGCCGACCACAGTACCGGCAGTACTTAAATCTCTCAGACAGAGATCAATATCATCGAGATAGAGCTCGCAATGGTGTCTGGAAACATTATCGGCGGGAATACAGATGCCGCAGCCTGGATCCCGCCCGATCAGCAAGGGCAGGCTGTTTTCGTAAACAACAAAGCTAATCCCGTTGTCCAGTTGAATTTTAGCGACTTGGCGATTCAGGGTTGTTTTTATCATTGTCTTGTTCTTGTCTGTTTATTGGAGAATCGATGTTTGGAAATAAATTTGGGAAAAAGTGTTTTGTAAAAATGTTCGGTATAACTGACAACGGACCAATACTATGCCTGTCCGTTATCGAAATTCGTGACGCAGTTCACACTTTTGTGTCTGTCACCTATCGAGTTTTGTGACACAGTTCACACTTTTGACAACCCCCCCAAAAAAGCTTGCACAACCACTGGTCGGGAACCGATCGGTCATTTCCTGACTTGCGAGTCGTGCCAGGACAGGGATCAAATTCCAATATCTGTCGCAGTTCATATTCAATGACTTTTACAGGTATAGTACTTGTGACCGTTAAATTTCAAACCGAGGGGTGACATGTGGACTTTCGAACAACATCAATCATGGCATTAGCCGAACAGGTGCGTAACAGAGAGGTTTCAGCCAGGGAGTTGACTCAGGCAGCGCTTGATAACATTGCTCGTATTGATGGAGAGATCAACAGTTTCTGTGCTGTCAATGCAGATCTGGCACTTTCCGATGCCGATGCTGTGGATAAGAAAGTAGCCAGTGGTGAGTCACTGGCATTGGCGGGTATTCCAATCGGTGTTAAGGATCTGGAAGATGCCAGGGGGTTTATCACTACCTATGGCTCGATGCTGCACACAACAGATGCAGTTGCCGACGCTGATTCAGAACTGGTTCGACGGATGAAAGCCGCGGGTTGTGTTGTACTGGGCAAGACCAATACCCCGGAATTTGGGCACAAGGGAAAAACGGACAATGTGCCCTTTGGGGTCACAAAAAATCCCTGGGACCTGCGACGTACACCGGGGGGGTCTTCCGGCGGTACCGGAGCTGCGTTGGCAGCGGGTATTGTTCCATTGGCCACGGGGTCAGATGGGGGCGGTTCTATTCGAATTCCGTCTGCTGTTTGTGGGCTCAGTGGTATTAAAACGTCCCAGGGCAGAATTCCGAATGGGGGTCTCAATCCGCCGGGCAGCGGTCTGCTGACCGTCAAAGGACCGATGGCGCGAACCACTTCGGATATCGCCTATGTACTGGACCAGACCGTGGGGCACGAGCCTACGGATATCTTTTCCCTGCCGAACAAACAGAAAAGCTGGTTTGACGGAATCCAGTCAGCCGGATTACCGGCAAAGGTTATCTGGTCTCCGACAATGGGGTATGCGGAGGTTGATGATGAGATCAAAGCCTTGTCTGAAAAAGCAATCGGGCAACTTTCTGCTGCCGGAGTCACCGTGATTGAGAACGATGCGGTGTGGAGCCGTGACCCTGTACAGGATTGGCTGGTATTCTGGACCTGTGCCCGGGCGAGGGCACAGCAGCACCTGATGGACACGGACGATTGGGAGAAAATTGACCCTAACTTGAGAGTCATGATTGAGATCGGCGCGACGAAAATGACGGGCCCTGCTTATGCCTCTGCCATTGATGCCTGTCATCACTTGAATCTTGAACTGGAAACCGCCTTTGCAGATGCGCCGTTGATACTCACACCTGCCACCTGCGGGCATACTCCGGAAACAGATCGTGATGGCAGTGTGAATGGGTCCGATACGCCGTCGTGGATTGGTTTTACCGTTGGTTTAAATATGACGCGAAATCCAGCCGGTGTCGTACCCATTGCCACGACATCTGCAGGTATGCCGGTCGCTTTGCAGGTCATCGGCAGGCAGAGGGCAGATTTAAGTGTGCTCACTGCGATGCATCGGATGGAAGAAGTGGTTGGATTTTCCGAAACTGCAGATGTGTCGCACTTACAGTCCTAGGCGTTAGTACATAAGAAAAGTACAGAAATAAAAACCACTGGAGCACAGTCATGATGGGTTCAATTTACCGGTTACGTTTCCTGAAAACCCTCAATAAGCCGGTCATTGTATTTTTCCTTGCACTAAACCTGTTTGGTATCAGCGCCGCCGCTGACATCATCAGATGGCCGGGCTGAGTGACAATCATCATGTGGTTGCCATTGACCAGCGAGGCTACAACCTCAGCGACCAGCCAGAAGGTCAGGAAAATTACGCCATGCAGTATCTGGTTTCAGATGTTGCAGCGGTCATCAGGCACCTTGGACAGAAAAAAGCAGTGATTGTCGGGCACGATTGGGGCGGTAGTGTTGCCTGGAACTTTGCCTATACCTTTCCGCAAATGGTCGATAAGTTGATTGTCCTGAACCTGCCCCATCCCAATGGCCTGGCCAGGGTCTCAAGGAGCAATGATGAAGCGAGAAGCAATACCAACTATGCGCAGGTGTTTCGTCTCGGCAAGCCAACGGATCCGGATGTCTTTTTTGGCGGTCCAATGACACCACAATCACTCTCGGGTTGGGTCACTGACCCGGAAGCACGAAAGCACTACATCAAAGCATTTGAGCAGTCGGACTTTGACGCCATGCTCGCCTATTACAAGCAGAATTATCCCGGTTTACCCAAAAAAGGTGCTCCCGTTCCGCCACCGGCACCGCAGTTAAAAATGCCTGTGCTGCTATTCCATGGTTTACAGGATCGAGCGCTTTCATCCGAGGCTCTCAACCACACATGGGACTGGATCGACAACGATCTCACCCTAGTCACGACCCCTGTCGCCAATCATTTCGTCCAGCAGGATGCGCCGGAGCTGGTGACATCGACCATGAAATGGTGGCTTAAAGCCAGGGAATAAGTGGCCTTGGTCGCGCAACTTGCTTCATGTATGATCCATGACAGTTGTTTAAATAGAATAAAAAATGCCAGAACTAGTATCCCAGGCGTTAGACCTCGTCTTATATGGTATGGGCAGCGTTTTCATATTTCTTACCGCGCTCGTGGGCGTGACCATGCTGATGTCTTATCTTATTGGTACTGATCCCACCACCAATGAATCGGGGATACCCTCCGGTTCGATGGACCCGAAGTTGCTTGCAGCCATTTCCGCGGCAGTAAAGCGGCATCGAGAGGATCGACAATAATTGTTCGAAGGTAACCCGTTGGAACTAACCAGATGAGCGAAACAACCCCACTTGGCATCACCGATGTGGTGTTGAGAGATGCACACCAGTCTCTATTTGCTACCCGCTTGCGCCTCGACGATATGCTTCCCATCGCATCAAAACTGGACGAGGTTGGTTATTGGTCCTTGGAAAGCTGGGGTGGTGCTACCTTTGATGCCTGTATCCGTTTTCTCGGTGAGGATCCCTGGGAGCGGATCCGGGAACTGAAAAAAGTCATGCCGAAAACGCCGCAACAAATGCTCTTTCGCGGTCAGAACATATTGGGTTACAGGCACTACGCCGATGATATTGTTGACAAGTTTGTCGAGCGAGCCGCTGTCAACGGCATTGATGTGTTTCGCATATTTGACGCCATGAATGACCCCAGGAATCTCGAAGCAGCGATTAGCGCGGTCAGAAAACAGGAAAAGCACGCCCAGGGTACGCTGTCTTATACCGTAAGCCCGGTGCACAATATTGAATCATGGCTTGAATTGGGGCAGCGGCTTGAATCCATGGGTGCGGATTCAATTGCGATTAAGGATATGGCCGGGTTGTTAACGCCTTACAGCGCATTTGAGCTGGTTTCACGACTGAAGAAAACCGTCAGCGTACCGATACATATGCACTGTCATGCGACCACCGGTATGTCCACGGCAACTTATCTCAAGTCCGTTGAAGCCGGGATTGATAATGTCGATACCGCAATTTCATCCATGAGTATGACCTACGGTCATTCGTCGACTGAATCGGTTGTCGCCATGCTCGCAGGCACGGATCGTGATACGGGTCTTAACATCGAGTTGCTGGAAGAAATTGCCGCCTATTTCCGCCAGGTCAGGAAAAAGTATGCAAAATTCGAGGGTAGCCTGAGGGGCGTTGACTCCAGAATTCTCGTCGCGCAGGTACCAGGCGGCATGTTAACTAACCTCGAGAATCAACTGAGAGAGCAGAAAGCTTCAGACAGGCTGGACGAGGTGCTGCTTGAAATACCCAGGGTTAGGGAAGAGCTCGGTTTTATCCCGTTGGTGACGCCTACCTCGCAAATTGTAGGTACCCAGGCAGTGCTCAATGTACTCACCGGTGAGCGCTATAAAAACATGACACGGGAAACCGAAGGGGTTCTGCGTGGGGAATATGGTGCAACCCCGGCACCTGTGGACGAAGCTCTGCAACAGCAGGTGTTAGCCGGTGGCGAGGCGATGACGAGAAGACCGGCTGATCAGTTAGAACCGGAATTCGAAACTCTGAAGGCGGAACTACTCGGTCTTGAGCAGGAAAAAAACCTGAAGTTCGGTCAGTCTATCGAAGATGATGTGCTGATCTACGCCTTGTTCCCGCAACCGGGGTTAAAATTCCTGGAAAATCGCAACAATCCTGCAGCGTTCGAGCCCCACCCTGATATTGAAGCCGCTGAACCTGAGCCGAAGGCGACACGCCAGGATGATTCGGAAATCTACACCGTGGAGGTGCAGGGTCAGCAATATGTTGTGCGGGTGAGTTCAGGTGGGGATTTGCAGTCAGCCGTGCCTGTGGCTGGATCTCAATCGGCCTCTCAATCAACCATAGCTCCATCAGCTGCTGCTTCCAGTGGTTCGGTTGGCATTACTGCGCCCCTGTCGGGCAATGTATTTAAACTCAATATCGCTGTTGGTGACCAGGTCAACAGTGGCGATGTTGTCCTTGTACTGGAAGCCATGAAAATGGAGACAGAGATTCGCGCCAGTAGCGCAGGAAGGGTAGATCAGGTGCTTGTTCGCGAGGGCGACAGTGTTTCTGCGAGTGAAACGTTGATTACTCTTGGCTAGTTCTTGTCCGGAAATAGATTTGTGAGTGCTACTTCCTTCTTTATGTGATTGATTTTAAAACTGACAATATGACGTAGGTGTATGAATTGCCCCAAATAAGTAACTTTTTGGACAGGAACTAGCTAGTTGACTTGAATATGGAACCACTCACCACACTGTGGCACTCAACCGGTGTCTACCAAATGAGTCTGGGTCAGCTAGCCATGATTGTGATTGGCCTGTTGCTGTTGTACCTGGCTATTACGAAAAAATTTGAACCTCTGTTGCTCGTACCCATTGGTTTTGGCGGCATACTCAGCAATATCCCGGGGGTCGATATTGCGGTCGGGCAGGGAATACTGCACCAGTTTTATGCCATGGGTATCGAAACCGGTGTGTTTCCTCTGGTTATTTTCATGGGTGTTGGCGCGCTGACTGACTTTGGTCCCCTGCTGGCAAATCCGAAAACACTGTTTCTGGGTGCCGCCGCACAGTTTGGCATTTTTGCCACGCTGATCGGTGCCGTGGCGTTGACCCAGACAGGCATCCTTGATTTCACCATTGCAGAAGCAGCCGCCATTGGCATTATTGGCGGGGCGGACGGACCCACGGCGATTTATGTAGCGGGTAAACTCGCGCCTCATCTGTTGGGTGCCATCGCCGTTGCCGCCTATTCCTATATGGCCCTGGTACCTCTGATCCAGCCACCGATCATGCGTCTGCTAACCACAGAGGCAGAACGAAAAATCGAAATGACCCAGTTGCGCGAGGTATCGCAACGGGAGAAAATATTCTTCCCTATCATATTGTTGGGTCTCGTTGCGTTAACGGTGCCCAGTGCGGCACCCCTGTTGGGCATGTTCTGTTTTGGCAACCTGATGCGGGAGTCAGGTGTGGTGGATCGACTTTCGGATACGACCCAGAATGCGTTAATCAATATAACGACTATATTCCTTGGTCTGGCGGTCGGTTCAAAATTGCGCGCTGAACAATTTCTCGTACCTGAAACCCTCGGTATATTGGTTCTCGGTATGGTGGCGTTCTGTATTGGTACCGCGGCGGGCGTGCTGATGGCGAAACTGATGAACCTGGTATCGAGCCAAAAGATCAATCCCCTGATCGGTGCTGCCGGTGTCTCCGCGGTGCCGATGGCAGCGCGGGTGGCGAACAAGGTGGGTCTGGAAGCGAACCCGCACAATTTCCTGCTGATGCATGCCATGGGCCCCAATGTTGCGGGTGTCATTGGCTCAGCCGTGGCTGCGGGCATACTAATCATGTTTGCTGGCTAAATGTACATTTGTTACTGTGTCCCGCCTAAGACAAACGACCTGATAGGCAATCCAAAAGCTACGGTAACTGCTGTAGCTACTTAGCAACTGTATAGGAGAGTAATAATGAGCGCTGATGGTGATTGGAAAGTAACGATGAATACCCCGATGGGAGCCCAGGAAGCAACACTTACACTGGATACCAGCGGCGATTCCCTGTCTGGAAAGATGGCAGGTGCACAAGGCGTCCAGGAATTTGAGGGTGGTACTGCAGACGGCAACTCTCTCGCCTGGAATGTAAAGATGACGCAACCCATGCCGATGGACCTTGATTTTACGGCTGAAATCGATGGTGACAGCATCAGTGGTAAGGTCAAGCTCGGTGCATTCGGGGATGCCACGTTTGAGGGTACCCGTGCATAGCAACCCGACTTGACACTGCAAAGGCATATTTTTACGTTAGTCGCCCCGATTTTTTTGATCATGTAGTAGTTATTAGTTAACAGTTGATAGAGAGAGTGAACCATGCAAGAACATCTTAAGTTCTACATCAATGGTGAGTGGGTTGATCCCGTCACACCAAACACCCTGGATGTGATAAATCCAACCACCGAAGAAGCCTTTGCCAGGATCAGCCTGGGTTCAGCCGCGGATGTCGACAAGGCCGTTGCCGCTGCGACGGAAGCATTCGCAAGCTATTCACGTACCACCGTGGCCGAACGTCTTGAACTTTTTGGGGCGATATTGGCGGAATATGCCAAGCGTTACGATGAAATTGCCAACGTGATTTCGACCGAAATGGGTGCGCCTATCTGGTTGTCAAAGGCTGCCCAGGCAGCAACCGGGCAAGCGCATTTCGCCACAGCGATGGGCATCCTGAAAGATTTCGCATGGGAAGAAAAAAAGGGTAGCTACGTCATACGACGTGAACCCGTGGGTGTTTGTGGATTGATCACGCCCTGGAACTGGCCCATCAACCAGATTTCCTGCAAGGTTGCCCCGGCCCTGGCTGCCGGTTGCACCATGGTGTTAAAGCCGAGTGAAGTGGCGCCGATTAATGGCATCATTCTGGCCGAAGTGCTTGACGCAGCAGGCGTGCCCAAAGGCGTCTTTAACCTGGTTAACGGCGACGGGCCCAGTGTTGGTGCTGCCATGTCGGCCCACAAAGATATTCATATGATGTCATTTACCGGCTCAACCCGGGCTGGTGTACTGGTAGCAAAAGCATCTGCTGAAAGTGTGAAACGCGTGTCCCAGGAGTTAGGAGGCAAGTCTGCCAATATTGTACTTGAAGATGCTGATCTTCAGGCAGCCGTCGCTGGCGGGGTGAGCCAGTGTTTCACCAACTCCGGGCAATCCTGTAACGCGCCGACCCGGATGCTGGTTCCTGCGGAAAGCCACGCCGAGGCATTGCAAATCGCCAAAGCGGCTGCAGAAGCTGTCAAACCGGGTGATCCATTTGCAGATGGCACGGTGATCGGGCCGGTTGTCAGCGATGTGCAGTTTGAAAAAATTCAGGCTTTGATCCAGAAGGGCATTGACGAAGGCGCAGAACTTGTCGCTGGTGGTACCGGTCGACCGGACGGCCTCAATGTGGGTTATTTCGTCAAGCCAACCGTGTTTGGCAATGTTAACAACGACATGACCATCGCCAGGGAAGAAGTGTTCGGACCTGTCTTGACAATTCTACCTTACGAGTCGGAAGCGGATGCGATCAAAATCGCGAACGACACGCCTTATGGCCTGTCCGGTTATGTGCAGTCCGGCAATGTCGATCATGCGATGGACGTGGCTTCACAGATTCGCACCGGCAATGTCCATATCAATGGGACCGGTCCTGATTTCAATGCGCCGTTCGGCGGTTACAAGCAATCGGGTAACGGTCGTGAATGGGGTGAACTGGGATTCGAAGAATTCCTTGAAACCAAAGCGGTGTTTGTACCTGCTGCATAACTAAAAACGCCTCTTTTTAAGGGGCGTTTTACTTTCTACGCAGAAATTTCCCAATAGAAATATTTCCCTACAGATAGATTTCCAACAAAGAGTCCCAACAGGAGCAAGTATGGATAAGTTGACTGAGGGTTATGGGCTGGTCGAAGGACCCGTGTGGGATAGCGTTCTTGGCCTGGTTTTTTCCGATGTTTTAGCGGGTGGTGTTTTTGCCGTAACCGATGCCGGTGAAGTGAGCACCGTGTTCGAACATCGTCGCGGTATTGGTGGCATGGCCAGGCATGAAAAACAGGGCCTGGTGGTCTCCGGGCGGAATATCTCATTTAAGCCCTTCGATGGAGGGGCGACCATTACTCTGTTGGACAAGGATGAAGACGCAGGCATTGTCGGTTACAACGACTTAACCACCGATGCCGTGGGGCGGATCTATGTCGGATCTCTGGGCGCCAGCCCTGTTTTCGCTGATGGCCGCGAACCCCAGGCAGGCGACCTTTATATGATTGACCTGGATGGCACGAGTAGCAAGGTTGCTGAAGACATCATGCTGACCAATGGGCTTGGCTTCTCACCCGATGGCCGTACCCTTTACCATTCTGATTCCACCAGACGGTCCGTATATTGTTATTCGGTCAATGCCGATGGCACCCTCGGCGAAAAACAACTGTTCACTAAAATTGACAAGGGCGCGCCGGATGGTCTGGTCGTGTCCGAGGACGGCCGGGTCTGGGTGGCGCTTGCCGGTGGTGGCCACGGGGTTGGTGTATTCAATGCCGATGGCGCTGAATCACATTTTATTGAAATCCCACAGCCCATGTGCACCAGCGTCTGTTTTGGCGGCGCAGATCTAAAGACGCTCTACATCGTCACCGGATCCGACGGCATGGATAGCGACAAGGCGGGTGCCGTGTACTGCACAAGAACCGATGTTGTTGGCCTGGCTGTGCCACCTGCGTCGGTCGCGTTGAATTAGTCCGCAGAAGGACAATTACGACGATGTCGATTTCGTATTTAAATGGTCAGTGGCAACCCATAGAAGAAGCGAAGGTATCCGTGCTGGATCGCGGCTTCCTGTTTGGTGACGGTGTTTATGAGGTGATTCCTGTTTATAAAGGGAGACCGTTTACCCTGCCGCGTCATCTGACGCGATTGAACAATAGTCTCGCTGAAATAAAATTAAGCAATCCGTTGTCCGACGATGACTGGTCGAACCTGATCGAAGAGGCGATTCGGCGCAGCGGTGAAACCACCGCTGCGCTTTATTTACAAATCACCCGTGGTGCAGACAAGACCCGGGTACATGTATATCCGGATGCGCTGACGCCAACCATATTCCTGATGGTGTCACCAGCGCCGGTACTTGAAAGAAAGGCGGTTCCACCTTACAAGGTTATTACCCTTGATGATTACCGCTGGTCCAGGGGGCATATTAAAACTGTTAGCCTGATTGCCGCCTGCATGCTCAAAAATGAGGCTGTTGCCCAGGGGGTTGATGACGCTATTTTGATTCGTGACGGGGTTGTCACAGAATCCACCTCATCGAATGTATTCGTCGTGCTCGACGGGGTCATTGTCACCGCGCCGAAAAGTCTCCATCTGTTGCATGGCATCACCCGGGACCTCGTTGTAGAGCTGGCTGCAGAGAAAGGCTTGCCGATTGAAGAAAGAACCTTCACAGCTGACGAACTGGCCAGTGCCAGCGAGGTATTTATTACCAGTTCGACCCATGAAACCTGGCCAGTTGGGGTGCTGAATGGCAAGGCGATAGGAAACGGCGAAGCCGGTGTTGTCTGGCAGGAAGTGGATAAATTGTTCCAGGCGTATAAAAGTTCACTTTAGCAGCCGATCAAAAAGGGGCCGTTAAATTCTTGGGGCCTCCTACTAAAGAGGCGACAAAAAAGGCGACAAAGAACGCATAAAAGCATCCATGGCATTCAGCATTTCCTGTCTCGGTGTTTCGAGCAACGCTGCGTGATCACCCCCCGCCAGTACTACCCACCATTTTTTCGATGTACTGATATTGGTAAACAGGGCTTGCTGAATTGCAGTCGGTGCGATGGGATCAAACTCGGCTTGCAACAGCAGGGTTGGCGTGGAGATTTTGCGGGCATCCATCTCCTGCCACTCGTGCAGGTTTCTAAAATCCACCCTGATGGGGTCGGATTTGAGTGCGGCATCCGCGTAGGCTTTAATCGCCTTGTCCGAAATGGCACCGCTGGTAACGAAATCACTGATGGCGTGTGAGCGGGTATTTTTTTTGGCGGGGGGTTTGGCGGGGTAAACCTGATCGCTGCTGATGACGTGTCGACCAGGATCAAACGGGTAACCGAACAGAATGATGGAACTCATCAACTCAGGCTGCCGCTGGGCAACCAGCTGGGTCACCATCGAGCCATAGGACCAGCCATATACATGCAGTGGCTGGCCTGTTCTGCGCTTAATCCACTGAATAATACCAATTGCGTCCTGTACCGCGCGATCCGGTGTCAGCCAGCCTGATGCGTCCCTGGGAGTTTTACCATAGCCACGCGCATCCAGGGCATAAACTTCGTAGCCCAGATCATTCAGACCGTCCATGAAAGAGAGATCTTCGCCTGGCACTCTCAGATCAAAATCCGGCAGTGAACTGTAGGTCCTGCCATGCAACAGCAAAACTGTCGCCCTTGGAGATTTAACCTGTTTGTGCCACAGCGCAAACTCGTGATTGTCAACAACCACCGCATGTTGTTTCAATGCTGACGCGCAAGCGCAAAGCGGACAGTAAACTAACAGCAATAACGCCAATCTAATCATTAAGGACCTGTGGGAATTTTTAATTAACTTTCAGTGAAAAAAATATTGGACTCCGGCAGAAGTCTCACTTAGTTTACGCATGCGCCGGTTGATTACCAAATCAGGCTGGCAAGGCACAGTTGGCAAGACACAGTTGGCAAGGCACAGTTGGCCAGAGAAGGTTGGCAAGACAGGGGAGATTAAATGAGCAAACGCGAGGGTAGCCTTGAAGCGCCAACACGCCACCCGATCAATTGGCAGAACGATCAATACTGGGATGAGGACGAACTCTTTTCGGAATTAGAGCGGGTATATAACATTTGTCATGGCTGCCGTCGCTGCGTCAGTCTTTGCGACTCCTTTCCGACCTTGTTTGAGCTTGTGGATGAGTCAGACACCATGGAGGTTGATGGCGTGGATCGGGCTGATTACTACCAGGTGGTTGACCAGTGTTACCTGTGTGATCTTTGCTATATGACCAAGTGCCCCTATGTACCGCCCCATGAATGGAATGTGGACTTTCCACATCTTATGCTACAGGCAAAAGCCCAGCGCTACCGAAAACAGGGCGCATCGTTCCGGGATGAGGTATTGACCAGCACAGACCGGGTAGGAAAACTTGCCACCATTCCGCTGGTTGACATCACCGTCAATGCGTTGAATAACAACAGCCTGTTTCGGAAGGCGTTTGAGTCAACCCTAGGGGTGCATCACCAGGCACCGATACCAGAATACCATTCGAAAACACTGAGAAAGACGTTTACTAACCATCAGATTAAGCCGAAACCCGCAGGCGTTACCACGGGTAAAGTGGCCTTTTACGCGACCTGCTATGGCAATTATAATGTCCCGGTACTCGGCAGGGATTTTGTCTCGGTCTTCGAACACAATGGCATTCAGATTGACCTGGTGCCGAAAGAAGCGTGCTGCGGCATGCCGAAGCTCGAACTGGGTGACCTGCAAGCCGTTAACAAGCTGAAAGAGAAGAATATCCCGGTGCTCGCGAAACTGGTCGATGAAGGTTATGACCTGATTGCACCGATACCGTCCTGCGTACTAATGTACAAACAGGAACTACCGTTGATGTACCCGGAAGATGCCGATGTGATTAAAGTACAAAAAGCCTTCTTTGATCCTTTCGAATACCTTTTCCTGCGTCACAAGCAAGGTGAATTCAATACCGAATTCGCAGATTCGCTGGGAGAAGTGAGTTACCAGGTGGCCTGTCATCTGAGAGTGCAGAATATTGGCTTTAAGACTCGCGATATTTTGAAGCTGATACCGGATACGACCGTGACGACCATCGAGCGATGCTCGGGTCATGATGGCACCTACGCCGTGAAGCAGGAAACCCGTGAGAAGTCGTTAAAAATTGCACGGGCGGTGGTCAGGCAGGTAGACAAACAACAACCGCAACATTTCACCAGCGACTGCCCGATGGCGGCGACTCAAATTGAGAACCTGACAGATGCCGTGGAAGGCTCCGAACATCCCATTTCTTTGTTACGTAAGGCGTACGGGCTATGATACGAGCTAGGAACAGTTTGACCCGGCCTGATCTCTGGTCGCTGGAACAGTATGCCGAGCGTCGGCAGGCATTTCGCGAAGAAGTTCTGCTGCATAAAAAGCATCGTAAAATTCTCCTGGGTGAACATCTGCGACTGATCTTTGAGGATAGATTGACTATTCAATATCAGATCCAGGAAATGCTCAGGATCGAAAAAATCTTTGAAGCCGATGCAATCCAGCAAGAACTGGATGCCTACAATCCACTGATCCCGGATGGGGCGAACTGGAAATGTACATTGCTCATTCAATACGAGGATGTTGAACAAAGAAAGGTTCGGTTAACACAGTTGTTGGGCATTGAGGATCAGATCTGGGTGCAGGTTGGTGACTGTGCGCCGGTCTTTGCCATCGCGGACGAAGATATGGAAAGGGCAAATGAAGAAAAAACGGCCGCGGTGCACTTTCTCCGGTTTCAACTGAATGATGACCAGTTGGCAGCAGCAAGGGGCAACCAGGCACTCACATTTGGTGTCAATCACCCGGCGTATTTAGTCGAACCGGTTAAGGTCGCGGATGAAAATCGGGCTTCACTGCTGGCCGATATCTCCCGGTAACGCCAAAGCTGAGCTTCAGGGCTTCCAACCTAGACAGTAAGCGACCAGTTTGTTGCCATCTAAGTCCCGAAAGTAGCCGCCGTAAAACCCCATCGTCGAACCCCGATCGTGGGGTTCTCCCTCGTCTGTGGCGCCTAGTTCAAGCGCCTTTTTGTAGACTTTTTCTACAACCTCGGGTGTTTTTGCGTCAAAGGCGATCATCACCCCATTGCCTGTAGTGGCTTCTTCCTTATCAAATGGCGTGATAACAGAAAACATGGTCTGCTGTGGGTTGGCGCCCCAACCCAGCATTCTTTCGTCCGTCATCGTGCGACTGGCGCCCAGTTCTGCCAGCAGTGTGTCGTAAAAATCGGCAGCGCGCTGCAGGTCATTGGTGCCTAGCGTGATATACCCAATCATTTTGATTCCCTCGTTAGACAAAAGGTATTCTCAAGGTAATATAGCAACATTGCCAGACGACATGGGTTTTCGAAATATGCTTAAACTGATTTGTGCCTGTTTTGTACTACTCTTTCCGATATTTCTGCTCGCGGAAGATACTCCTGTTGATGAGGGCACGACAGAAGTCGCAGACGAGTCGGTCCACATAGAAAAGGACATAGAACTCTCACGTGAGCGCATTCAGTTACTCGTTGCACGGGAAAAGATGGCCAGTGGTGAAGATCGTGTAATCATTCAGCAAGAGCTGATTGAGGAGAAGCTGGAAATTGCGGATCGGGTTCTGGAACTCGCGAAGTATCTGATCAAGAAGGAGGTTAATTTCGAGCCGGATTCTGCGTTGCGGAGTGACGTCGAGGTTCGAATCAGAGCGCTGAATGTCGCGCTGGTCGATCATATTGATGAATCAGAATTGAAGGCAGCCGAACTAAGAAATTCGAGGCCCGAAGTAGAGATAGGCAAATTGATGACGTTGGAGAGAGAAATTTCCAGCCAGTCCAGGTGGACAAGCAATCTATTTCAAAAGTGGACGAATAGCCTTGGCGTTATGCGGCAGCTGAATATGGAGTCTGCTGCAATTGAATCCAACTTAAGCAGACGATTGAAGGTTCGCGCCGATCTTCTCGCGGGCTATATCAAGTTGGAGTATGGACAGCGGGACCACGCGGAACGGCGGGTCAACGAAAACCCCGATGATGTTGATCTGAAAACCAGGCTAAGAGCCATTCGTTTACGAAGCTCGGCAGTCCTTGAAGAGATGTACGACATTGTAGGCTACCTGGATCAGGTCGGATCGGACACGACGAAGTATCGCAGCATGATCATAAAGTCAACAGGAGAGGTCAGCGTTGACCTGTTTAATCTCCAGGTCTTCCAGACATTGGCCGGTGACTGGTTGATTGGTATCAAAAACTGGATTTTGGGGAACGGCGCCAGTCTCTTCGTTAAGCTATTGGCTTTTGTCGCCGTTCTGCTTGTATTCAGGTTGATTGCTACGGGCAGTCGCTTTTTGCTGGAGAAGAGTTTCGAGGCGCAACATATTAGTACCAGCCAACTGGTGCGTGAGATGATGTTCTCTGTTGCCAACCGTGGGATCATGGTAGTGGGTTTGCTGGTTGCTCTTTCCCAGGTAGGAATAGAGATCGCGCCTCTGTTAACCGGTCTGGGTATTGCCGGATTCATTATCGGCTTTGCATTACAGGACACCTTGTCGAATTTCGCCGCTGGCGGCATGATCCTGGGGTACCGCCCATTTGATATTGGCGACTTTATTGAAACCGATGGCGTTCGTGGTGTGGTGAATAACATGTCACTGGTTTCAACGACGATACTGACCTTCGATAACCAGACCCTGATTATTCCCAATGCAAAAATCTGGGGCGGCGTAATCAAAAACATCACGCTGCAAACCGAACGGCGAGTAGACATGGAATTCAGCACGGCTTACGGCGACGATACCGAGAAAACCCTGTCGGTCCTGCGATCGATTGTTGATGAAAATCCTCTGGTACTGGAAACCCCGGAGGCGCTGATAAAACTGAATAAACTGGGTGATTATGCCCTGGAGTTCGCTGTCAGACCCTGGGTCAGGACGAACGACTACTGGGAGGTGTACTGGGATATTACCGCCGAGGTGAAGAAGCGCTTTGATCAGGAGGGCATTACGATTCCATTTCCACTGCAGCAAATCGAGATGCTGGATCCTTAGTTCTGCCAGGTGGCTGCCATTGGTATCGATATACTGTGGTTGGTAACCTGAACTAGAAAAAAACGAGGGTAATTCAGTAGTATAGACGCATCCTTCTAGATGTTGATCTGAATCATGCGCCTGTATCGATTGCCTGTAGTGTCACTGATAACGGGTCTGGTTTTTTTGCTTGTCGAGCCAGCGATGGCGGACCAGGTGCAGGTTGCGACGGTGACGGTACGTGAGCAAAACAGCCTGGTGCGGGAGCTGCTTGCTGAAATAACCGCGCCGCAGCGACAGACTATAGCTGCAGAAATTCAAGGTGTCGTCAGCTCCAATCGACTGGAGATGGGGACATCGGTGGTTGAGGGGCAGGTTGTCGTAGAGATTGACTCAAATGAACAACAGGCAGTTGTTGCCATTGCCGTGAGTCAATTGGCAAGTACGGGAATCGAGCTGGCCCATGCACAACGATCCCTGTTGAGAGCCAAGAAAAACCGTAATCAAAATGCCATGTCTGAATCCCAGTTTGATGAATTCTCTACTGCATTCGACAAGGCCAAAGTTAATCGTGAACTCGCAGCAGGTAGAGTCAAACTCGAGCAGACCCGGCTTGAAAAGTACCGGGTAAAAACACCATTCAGTGGTGAACTGGTGACTGCCACACCTGTCGTCGGTCAGTATGTTCGATCGGGCGATGCTGTTTTTGAAGTTGTTAATCTCCTCATTCGTCGTGTTGTCCTGCAATTGACGTCTTCAGAGTTGTCCTCATATCAGCGGGGAGATTATGGATTGATCTGTGATGGTGAAATGATGACCACCATTTCTGTATCCCCCGTCGAAGAATCAAACACCGGAATGGCATCTATGGAGTTACACGGTTGTGGCGATACCCTGCGCCCCGGGCAGCATGTTGGGGTAGATCTCGTAAAACTAAATGCGCCTTATATCCCGGATTACGGCATTCACAAAGATATCTATGGCACGTTCGTGTATGTGGTCAGGCAGGGAAGGGTTGGCAGAACCCTGTACTCCCGATTGAAATTGGGCGACAGGGTTATTGTGGTTGGCGCTGAGCAGGTGAAAATCGGTGACATGGTAACCTCCATAGAAGTGGACGCCGAATCGTGATCACTCTTTTGGTAAAACAATATCGCGCGATCAACATATGTTTTGTTCTGGTCTTCATCCTGGGTTCGCTGTCCCTAAGCAAATTGGGAAGGGAGGAATTGCCGGAGTTCGGTGAACCCGGTTTGAACATTCAGGCGATACTGCCGGGTGCATCGCCAGAGGAAATGGATCTCAAAGTTGCTCGTTTACTGAACAAGGCCGTGGTGTCACTACCGGGGGTTGACGAGGTACACAGTGTATCCGGTGAAGGGTATGTTTCTCTTTCAGTCAGTGTCAAAGATGATGAATATGATCTCGATGGCGTGCGACGGGAAATTGCCCAGATTACGAGCCAGGTGCCGGACTTGCCTGCCGAACTGGAAGGGCCTTTTATCAGCCGCCAGTTTAATCGGCTGTTTCCGCCAATCACCTTGCTGTTCAAAGGCGGTAGCGAGGTAGAACGCCACAACGCATGGTTGTTAGTTGAACAAAAACTGCTGAATTTACCTGAAGTGGACTTATCGGAAGTGCTCGGCGATCGCGAGCGCAGAATTGAGGTCAGGGCAGACCCGTTGGTTATGGAACAGGCGGGGATGCGACTCGATACACTCGCAAAGTATGTTGGCCAGTCCATTACGGACGCGAGCTCCGGCAAACTATACGCTCAGTTAGCGACGAAGCGAATACGTACCTACCAGCAACCGACGAGTGCCGTTGACCTGGGTGCGATCATGTTGCCCTCAACTATTGGCATTTTACCGATCTCCTATTTTGCAAATGTGATCGAAACCCTGGCGCCACGGAGCATCCTTGTTACACACGAAAACGAGCAAGCCTGGTATATTAATCTTTACCGCAGGGAAGGCAGCAACGTGAGCGAACTGTCTCGCAAGACATTGCGGATTGTCGATGAATTTAACGAGCAGTACGAAACCCGGGGACAACCATTCCGAATTACCGTACTGCATGACAGAAGCCGGATCGTAACTGAAAGCCTGTCTGAACTGACATCATCCATATTGTTGGGCATGGGAATTGTTTTTTTGATGCTGTGGATATTTCTCGGCGGAAGAAATGCGTTCTACGCCGCCATTGGTATACCGTTTTCTTTCTTCGCCGCGTTTATTGCGATGGACCTGTTGGGCTTGACAATCAACACCCTGACGCTCTTTGGCCTGGTGCTGGTGTGCGGCATGATAGTGGATGACGCCATTGTGGTGCTGGAGAACATCGACCGAAAAAAAGAACAGGGACTTGAGCCGTTGGAGGCAATTACTCAGGGGCTTAAAGAAGTGGCTCCGGCAGTGCTGGCGGCTACAGGCACTACAGTCGCAGTTTTCATGCCATTGATGCTGATGAGTGGTGGAATGGGTGAGTATATCAGTTTGATACCCAAGGTTGCGATCCTCGCTCTGGTGGCATCGTTAGTCGAGTGTTTTATCGTTCTTCCTATTCACATGTATCAGATTAAGGTTTCCGTGGCCCTGCCGAAAAGATCGTGGCGACTCTGGTTGCGGACGACGATGGACAGGTTGGCGGATTTCTTTGGGCACTGTTCAGTAGTGCTGCTGCGAAGGCCCTTCTGGTCTCTGTTCGGCTTTTTGTGTTTGTTCTTTGTGACTTCAGGCGTTGCCTACCTGAAAATGGACTTCAAACTGTTTGAAGCAACCGAGACGCGCGCAATTATGTTTCATATTGAGTTTGACCGGGTGATTGATCTTGAGTCGAATTACCAGTTACTCAAATTTACCCTGTCTCAACTGGGGGAGATTGAGAAAGAGTTCACTAATGTTGTTTTGATCAACGGGTTCAAGAATCACAATTATCAGCGAACAGAGCGAGAAAATGTTGCCAGCGTAGAACTGCTGCTTACAGAAAGCGCCATCGGCCAGGGAACAGCGGTCGAAATCGCGGACAAGGTGGAGGCGAAATTAATCCAGTTGCCTGGTGTGTTACGCGTTCAGCGAAGTCTTGAAACTAACTCACCGCCGACAGGAACCCCGGTTGAAGTCTACTTGTACAGTGAGGATGCAGTTGCCCTGAGAGAGACCGGCCGGCGCGTCCGGGAGGCACTTTATTCTATTGATTCAATTCGACATGTTACGGATCCAATGGAAGATGGAGTCCGGGAAAGAGTTTTTAAACTCGATTCCAGGCGCACCAGTTTTTATGGTTTGAACAGTGACTTGATTGCCTCCTTGATTCGAACATCCGTCACCGGCATAGAGGTGGGTAAAATTGATCGCGGAGATGAGATCGTTGATGTTTATGTGACTTCCGATCTGACACACGAACCCTTGAATTCAGTGGCCCAGGCAGATGGCACGGTTATTCCAACCAGAGAACTGGGCAAATTTTATGATCAGACCTCCGCAGATGTGGTGAGGCGTTTTCAGGGATTTCGTTATATTTCTATTGCTGCCGAGGTCGATGAAAAAGTCATGTCGGTTTTTAAAACGCACCGGGAAATTGAATCACTGATCGACCAGTCGATTCTACTGCCAGGTGTTACCTTCGACCAGAGAGGAGAGTACAGTGAGACACAGAAAAGCCTGGCTTCTATGATCCAGGCAGGGCTTATAGGACTTGGACTTTCATATTTCATTCTGACGTTGTTATTTCGATCGTTCCTTCAACCCATCGTCGTATTGTTGGCTATCCCGCTGGCATACATGGGGGTGGTCTGGGGAATGACCCTGACGGGACAGACGTTGGATCTCATGGGCTTTGTGGGCGTGGTAGGGTTGATGGGTATTGTCATCAATGATTCGCTGGTTTGGGTCAATTTCTATAACCGGGCGAGAGAAGAAGGCATTGATGCAATCAACGCGGCAGTGGGTGCGGTCAGGCAACGCTTTCGCCCGATCTGGTTGACGACCATTACAACAGTGGGAGGTCTCATTCCCGTGAGTCTTAGCGAGTCTGCAGGAATTGCGAACGCCATGGCGAATACCATGGTTTACGGTCTTACCGCGGCTTCGTTGCTGTTGTTATTGTTCTTGCCGGTATGTGTCGTCGCCATGGACCAGTTGGTGATTCGTGTTAATCAAATGGCCCAATCCTTCCGGTTGCCCGCCCTAAAAATTTCACCGAAACGAGAATTGGCGAAACGCTAATGGCGGACTTTCTGGTCGTTGTCTCTCACTACTGCGTTTGCTACTTGCATATTCTGTTGGCCTGGCGATTTTACCCAATGCGGAATGAAAGTTATGTCAGCTATTTTTTCTGGATTTACGTCCTGTGCTGGTCTGTTATGCATGCGCTTTATGGGACAGAATTGCTTTGGGAAGCAATGGGCTGGTTCACGCCGTTCTACTTTGTTGCGGTGTTTGTCAGTTACAACATCAAAATTTTCTTTGTCGCCTTGTTCATTCCACTTCTTATTGGCGAGTTGACTGTGTTGCCGGAAAATACCAACCCGATCGCTTCAGCGCTCAAATCGGTTTCTGGAAACGCCAGAACTTTGTTTTACCTGGCGTTGTTAGCCTGTGTGGGTTACTCGACCTGGATGATAACCGGTATTTTTCCGTTGGAAAAATGGCGCGGTGAATACGGTAACCCCGTCGCTCTATTCAGCATGGTCGGGGTCGGCATACTTTGGTTGGTAATGTACCTGTCAGGGCTCAGGCCTGCGGAAGCGCCCTGGAAGGGGGCGGGTAGGGCGTTGTGGATAATTTTTGTTTTTTGGATGTTGGCCTACCTGCATTCCTATTACTTCTGGGAGGACGCGGAATACTGGAGCATCATGCCGATGACACAAACGCTGGCATTCTCCTTTGTGTTTTGCTGGTACCGATTTCGACTACAGTTTATGGATATGATTCTTAATCAGAGTGTCAGGATACTGGTGCTGATAACGGCGGTGGCAGGATTAGGCCAGTTGATTTCGTCCGACTTTTTCTCGATACCGTCAACCCTACAATATATGGTGTTGTTTGTTTACACGCTGATCTCAGTGATGACATTCTTTGGTGTAGGATCGATTTTCGAACGTTTATGGACGCCCACGCGGAAAGTTCTGGCCAGCATTCATGACGATTTACCGATGCGCCTGGCGAAATGCGACGATGATCGTACTGCGATCAGGGAAACAGAGTCCTTTATCGGGTCGATATTTCATTGTAAGACCAGTATCAATGGCATAGATGATTTCGATGCACAAAATGTCATCAGGTTGCCGGGTGAACCGTTTGTTGAGTTAAAGTTAAGCTACATACGCGGTTGGATACCCTGGCTGTCCGAAGCCAACAGTTGGGCTACAACAGCCGGATTGTATTTACAGAGCCATCTGCAAGTTCAGCAGTTACACGACGACATGATTAAGGCGGAAGAGTTATCGACCCTGGCGGCACGGGCTGAACTCGACGCGATGCGGGCCCAGATCAGACCGCATTTCCTGTTCAATACGCTTAACTCTATCCACAGTTTTGTTCGCGATGACCCGGACCAGGCTGAACTTGTGATAGAACAGCTCTCGGCCCTGATGCGAAGCGTATTGAGTTCGCCCGACCAGGATACGATCGAGCTGGAACAGGAAATGGAAACCGTTAGAAATTATCTTGCCATAGAACATGCCCGCTATGGTGAAAGGCTAAAATATGACATACAGGTTCCCAGCGAACTCAATACCTGGCAAGTTCCACCGTTCTGCATTCAGCCACTGGTAGAAAATGCGGTCAAGCACGCAGTGGACGGTCAGTTTGAGCCGGTCAGTCTCAGGGTCGAAGCAGTGGTTGCCAGGTCGGTACTGAGCATAGATGTTATCGATGATGGCCCTGGTCTTGTTGCGACAAATGAAGGACTGGGTTTGGCTACCAGGAATATTAAGGAGAGACTGGATAGGTTATATGGCAGGGCTGCCAGTCTTAAGCTTCAAACCAACGATTCCGGAGGAGTGACAGCGTCGTTATGCATACCGCAAAACTCAAACTGTTGATCGTTGACGACGAAGCTCCGGCGGGAAAAAAAATTGCTCGCCAGCTGTCAAATCATAGCCAGGTCGAAATTATAGGCGAGGCAAGAGATGGAGTTGAGGCGTTGCAACTCATCGACGAAAAGAAGCCTGATGTTGTTTTGTTAGATATTCAGATGCCTGGAATGACTGGTTTTGATGTAGTGCGGTTAATGCAGGCACCGCGTCCGCAGGTGATTTTTGTCACAGCCTATGATGAATATGCCACCCGTGCTTTCGAGGTGGCGGCAATAGATTACCTGTTGAAACCTGTATCAGATGCACGACTTATTCAATCCCTGGACAGGGTAAGGGAATCAGCTTCGGACTCAGCACCAGACGCCTCTGCGGTATTGGATGTTCTGGAACAACCGTCATATGCAAAGCGCCTGGCGGTGCGACATTTGAAACGCGTCAGATTGGTTCAGACATCTGATATCAATTACATTACATCTGAGCATCGCGTGGTTTATGTTTACGATCGTTTAGGAAATAAACACTGGACCAACGAGACCCTGGATCAGCTTTCAAGACGTTTGGACCCACAGCAGTTTTGTCGCGTCCATCGAAGCAGTATTGTTAATTTATCGGCTTCATTTGAGATCGAGCCCTGGGACGACGGGCGATTAAAATTACACTTCCCCGACGACACCATACTGACTGTGGCCAGAGAACCAGCCATTGCACTGCGCAAAGTACTCGGGTTTTAGCCCCAAAATCCTATCGTAGATTGATTTCAACCAGCGAGTTCGTGTCGAAGTGAAATGTGGCTTCTTCAAATGAAGGTGGCCGCATTCTGTCCAGGTTATTGGAAAATCCATAGGGTTCCTTCGGAATGCCGAAAAATCCGGTGTCCAACTCGTTGTTGTCGTTCTCGTCGTGGTAAATGGAGATGACATAATCACCTGCAGGTACGTCACACAAGCTTAATTGTTGTGAGCCTTTGTTCATCACCACCACAGTCGTCGCACGAAAGGGTTCTTCATCATCCTTCAGATAGGATGTTTCTGAAGTATGCAGGGCGACAAATAGTTGGCCCTTGAGTTCCGTTATTTGGTTCACCTGCAAAATTAAAGGGTTTGATTCACATTCTGTCGAAGACACTGCCTGCAGCGGGATGATAGATAAGAGTATGGGTAGCAGTTTTTTCATTGATGTCCAGCCTGAATGTAAAGTGTATTAAAGGACACTTCTGGGTACTTGGCATATGGTTTGTGCCGAATCACACCATACTAGGACGAACCACAGTAGTAACTGCATAACTGGCTATTTACCTTGTGTGTGACGATAGGTGGTAAATGCAAATTCATGTTGTTCGTCCGCTGGGTGTTCAGCCAGTAACGCAGTTGACCAGTTCGCGAAATCCCACGCTGCCAAGCCTGAAGGTAAGAATGTGTCGCCTTCAATTTCTGCATGGACTACAGTTTCATACACCGTGTTTGCCTCTGAAATAGATGACTCGAATAACCCGATGCCACCAATAACAAAGTACTCATCTAAAAACTTAGCCGCCAACTGCCGGGCAGCTTGTAGCGAACTCACGAGTTTGACACCGGGGACCACGGAGTAATTGGCGTTGGCACTGATCACGATATTGAACCGGTCCGGTAGCAGGCTCAGATGATCCTCATAAGTTCGACGGCCCATAATGATGGCTTTGCCTTTCGTGATTCGTTCAAAACTGGTGTATTCATCCGGCAGGTTCCAGGGGACCTTACCCTTGTTTCCAATGCAATAGTTCTCACTGCGGGCATAAATAAGGGAAAGTGAAAGTGACATCCATTGATTGTACGTAAAATGCCGTCGATGAGATATCCGGGTGTCGTATACCTTCGTTCACCCGTAAACGTGCTAGTGTGTTGTTAGATCACCGACCAGAGAATATGAATGACCCTTGTAAATTTGCCTATCCGGTATCGGCATTCCGTGACGTTCCAAAAACAACGAACGGGGTTTCCACAAGCAGGGTCAGCAGTACGGGGGTGTCTGCCCGGCCCGGGTCGAGTCGGAATTTCTGCATGGGTACCGCAATGGTCGCGAGTTGTTCTTGATGAATTCAGAAATTTATCGAAAAAACAGCCAGGCTCAATTAAAAGACCTCAGGAGCAAGATTAACGGGATCGAAGCCGAATTAATCGCAGACGAGACGACAAGCGCTCGTCGTGGGATTCTGCTGGATGAGCTGGAGGACCATCAGCTGAAACGGGGTGAACTGGCAAGTGAGATTCGCGAATTGGAACTTGAAGCAGCAGAGTTGCAGGGCGCCTATCAGGTGCTGCTGGATCAATATGAAATTTACTGACTAAACCGAAAGATCGTCTGGTATCGATAAGTCTGCCCCGGTTCGACAAATGAGCTCTCGTGCGGCCAGTCAGGGTGGTTGGGGCTGTCGGGTAAAAATTGGGTCTCCAGAGCTATCCCGGCGTACTTTTTCATAGGGTCCCCACCAGCCCCCGGCAACCCTTCAAGGTGTTCTCCATTATAAAGTTGGATCGCTGGTTTGTCGGTCATGATTTCAAGGCTGAGGTCCCCTGCGGGCGATGAAAGTCGGGCTGCCTGCTTCAGGACGGGTGTTTTACCTGTCCTGAAAAGATAGCTGTGATCATAGGCAATAGCTGCGCGATTGGAATCCCGAAAGATCTTAGCAATTCGAAAATCGTGCAGTGTGCCGTTAACATTTTGAAGCCCAGCGACGGGAATACATTCCGCATCCACGGGTAGCCACAGATCTGCTTCGAGGCTCAGGGTGTGATCCAGTATGGTCTGGTCGTTTGAGAGATTGAAATACGCGTGGTTGGTCAGATTGATCGGGGTTCTTTTATCGGTTGTGGACTCATAGGTGGCGGTCAACTCAGTCGCCGCGGTTCCGCCGCTGACCTGATAAGTCACTTTGACATCAATCTCCCCGGGAAACCCCTCTTCGCCATCTGGCGAACGTCTTGAAAAAACGACCGTCGCTTCGTCTTGCTGAATACCGGTCCAGCTATGTCGATCAAATCCACGATCGCCGCCATGCAATGTGTTGTCGAAATGATTCCGTGATAGCACAACCGGTTCTCCGTTACAATCGAACGCCCCTCCCTTGATCCGGTTAGCATAACGCCCGACGGTTGCACCCAGGTAAACGGTATGTGCGAGGTGATCCTGCAAGGTCGCTGACCGCAACAGTGTTTCCCTGAGAGGTCCTGCTTTCATTGGTACCTTGCAAGAGAGCCAGGTAGCCCCCCAGTCCATAAACGTAACTTCAAATCCGTTGCTGTTCGTTAAATTGAACAGCCTGAGCGTTTCGCCATCCGGCGTCAATTGGCCGTAAAAACCAGCGAGGTCATCGATCATGACGCTTGTGCCAATTTTCCGGAACCTGCTGAAGCCGTGCAAACATAGTGAGAATATTGCAATCCCGTTTCTCTTTCGTAAACAGATGAAAGTGCATTGGTCACTTCGGGAATAAGCTGTGGCGATAGCAGGGCAACAACACAACCGCCAAAACCACCACCGGTCATACGAACGCCGCCACGCTCGCCGATGACCCTGCTGATGGTGTTGACAATGAGATCAATGGCCGGAATGGTTATTTCGAAGTCTTGACGCATCGACTCATGGGACTGCGCCATCAGTCGTGATAGAAGTTTCATGTTGGAGCAGGCCAGGGCGTCAGCCGCCGCCAGGGTTCTCTCGTTTTCTGTAACAACATGCCGTGCGCGCTTTGCAATATCGGCAGGTAATTCGTTGATGCGCTTCTTGAACTCAGGGAGACTGATATCGCGAAGGGCATCCAGACCCAGCAGTCGGGCTGCGTCTTCACATTGCTGGCGACGGCTGTTGTACTCACTATCCACAAGACCACGGCTCACATTGGAATCCACAATCAGAATGGCGAGTTCATTCGGAATCGGGATCGGGGTTGACTCAAGTGTGCGGCAATCGATCAGCAGGGCATGCCCCTGCTTTGCCCTGGCGGAGACTAACTGGTCCATGATGCCGCAGAGGGATCCGACAAAAGTGTGTTCTGCTTCCTGGCCCACCAGGGCAATGTCTGACTGTGAAATTGTCAACCTAAACAGTGACTGGAATGTTTGCCCGATGGCAACTTCCAATGCGGCAGATGATGAGAGTCCTGAACCTTGTGGGATATCGCCACTGATGGCGATATCAACACCTCCTATTTTATAGCCTCTGGTCTGCAGGCTGCTGACTACACCGCGAACATAATTCGCCCAGCGAGGCGATTCGAGAACAACAACGGGCTCATCCAGGGAAAATACATCCAGCTCATTGTCATAATCCGCAGCGACACAGCGGACAGTTTGATCCTGCCGTCTGTTGGCGGCGACTACTGTTTGAAAGTTAATTGCTGCGGGTAAGACGAACCCGTCGTTGTAGTCGGTGTGTTCTCCAATCAGGTTGACCCGACCCGGTGCGAAAAAAAAGTACTCCGGCTTGTCACCAAATACTTGTTTGAAGGCGAATTCAGCACGTTCAGGTGGCGTCACGATGAATCCTGTTCCTTATAGTGAACCTGACTTTGCGTCCGAAGTTTTTCCGCAGCCTGTTCTGGTGTAATGTCGCGCTGCGCCTCGGCGAGCATTTCATACCCGACCATGAATTTACGAACAGTTGCTGATCGCAGCAACGGCGGATAGAAAACTGCGTAAATCTGCCAGTGTTCTGTTGCGTCCTCATGAGGTGCGCCATAAGGAGCCGGATATGGTGCATAGTGCCAACCCATTGAATAGGGGAAAGAACACTGAAAAAGATTGTCGTAGCGTATGGTGAGTGCCTTTAGGGCTACGGCCAGGTCATCGAGCTCTGATTGGCCTAAATCATCAAAGCGGGCGCGATGCGCTTTTGGCAGAAGCATCGTTTCGAATGGCCAGGTGGCCCAGAAAGGAACCAGTGCTATCCAGGTTTCGTTCTCGAATAGCACGCGTGTTCCATCCGCCAGTTCGCGCTGTCCATAATCAAACAGCAGATTGGTGCCTTTTTCCTCGAAATAGCGTTTTAACATTTTGTCTCGAATCGCGATTTCATTCGGGATAAAGCTGCTTGCCCAGACCTGGTTATGGGGGTGCGGTTGTGATGCACCCATCATGGATCCCTTGTTTTCGAAAATCTGCACCCAGGGATAAGTCTTCGAAAGCTCAGCGACCTGTGAGCACCAGGTATTGATGAGCTGGCGAATATTGCCTACCGGTAATTCCGGCAGGGTTTTACTATGATCTGCAGAGAAACAAATAACACGATTTTCTCCCGTGGCGCTTTGGATGCCGAACAAATCGTCACCCGTTTCAGCGGGAATAAGTGAATTTGTGTTCAGCGCCGCAAAATCATTACTAAATACGAAGGTCCCTTCGTAGTCCGGGTTTCTGGTATTTCCCGCCCGTGTATTGCCCGGGCACAGTGGACAGCTCTCGTCATATGAACGTGTCTCGGCCGTTTCAGTTTTCTCCGTCAGACCAGACCAGGGTCTCTTAGCACGATGCGGTGATACCAGCACCCAACACCCCGTAAGTGGATTGAATCGCCTGTGAGGATAATCCACAACAGTAAAAGATCCCCCCGTATTCGTCATCTAGCCCTTTCCCAACGTCTCCCCGCCACCATTGTACCAATTCAGGACACCCAACATGTATCCAGTTCAGGATACCCAACATGATGGGTGTCCAGAACTGTATCCAGAACTCTCGTAATCTGCTTCAGAAGGGCCACCCGGAAGAGGGCCCATCAAGCAGCCATAAACGTGTGCTCGGTAAAGTAGCCATGGAACTGGTGTGGTACGTGGTGGCGGAGTTTTATGCGGCAAACCTGATTACTAACATCGTCTGCACGATAAATTTGCAATTCACTCAGATGGTCGAAGCCGTTGTAAACAACCTCAAGCAGATATCCATCATCTTCCCTGGTGGCGCCGACGCTGGGCACGAATAGAGGCTCAGAACCATAATAGCCAGGAGGCAGTGTTACCAGTTTCGAATCTCCATCGAAACTGACACTCTGGATGGCGTTGAAGAAGCTGTTGGCACCATTGTCAACGGAGCAGGCCGTATAGGAAACCTGATGCCTGCTACCGGATTTGCTGGTGTTGAACGTTGGAAACTCGGATTCCACGTCGGAAACTTTTTCAGCCCGCATTTCCCCGGTAGACATATTGAGAAAATAGCGCATGTATGTGCCCCCACTGAATCGGCCATCGGGATTGAAGACGTCGCCTAAGGTATCATTCGCCACGAAATTATCGGTAAACATGGCATCGACGATAATTTCATTGCCCTCCTCGAAAGCATTACCAAAATGGATAATAGCGCCGGGATCAGTTTCAAATCTTTTCACTTCGCTCAGCGTGTCTAAATCGACGACGATTACTTTCATCGTGATGCTCGGGTCAAACTTTACCTGGTCGGATATGGTCCTCGTGCCCATAATCACAGGGGTCATATTGCCGAATACAATAGAGCCAATGAAGAAGATGGCATGTTTGTCTGTCAACGCAAAGTCATGGCAGAAAGGAAAAGAGTCCA
Source organism: Gammaproteobacteria bacterium (assembly GCA_012960755.1). The sequence continues at coordinate 30,979 of DUAT01000072.1, read as the reverse complement.
GCGGGATCTGCTGGTTATTGAACAACTTCCCTTGTGGGCTAATACGGTACATGTTCAGACAGGGCTTTGGCCCCTTCAGACCAAAACCAGACACCCCGGCACCATAGTTGATGTAGTCGCCAGTACGAACATGAACCTTGCCATGTGCGCTAAATACCTGGGACGCGCGCAGCTGGTTTTCGTAAGTGAATTCGCCAATAGTATCGAGTGAATCCGGTTTCATGGCCCATGGCTTGCCCCCTTCGTTCAGAGCCAGCAAATGTCCGCCATGGAAAATAGTATTTGTGTTGGCAGGGTTGGCGGGCATTTTCAGAAAGTTCTTGAAAAAGCCTCCTGGAATCTGGGTACCGAACCCTCTATAGAGCACCTTCTGCTGTTTGGTTTCTTCAATGTATTTTGGTGTGCGCACGTACTTATTCTTGAAATGGACCTTGCCATCGACAAAGGAGAAGGCACAAAGCATGCCGTCACCGTCAAACCAGTGCCCATACGGCTTGCCACCGATTTTCTGTCTTCCGGGGCCGTTACGAAAGAATGTACCCCGGATGTCTTTTGGTACATCCCCTTCGTTATCCGTTAGCCAATAGTCATGTTCTTCATCGAGGTTTTCCAGTCCTCCCTGGCAACTTGGAATTTCGTTGGCACCTTCTACTTGTAAACTCATCTAGTTGTCTCGCATTCCTTTATTTGTCATCAGACGACGCTATTACGAGCGACATCCTACAATTAGTTGTTCGAAAAAACTATGAAACTGATCAATGCACGAGTAACGACGTAACTCTGCCTGGAGGTTTACCAACGGTTAACGAGACGGATTGGCTTTTTCAGGACACCCAATCACGCGGGCCACGTGAACACATCGACCGGATGACTGGCGCCAAACTCGTCGGCAATGCCCATTAGTTCTGCATCCCCCTCAGCCACTATCAGGATCACGCCAACATCTTCCCGTTGGGCTGCATAACTGAGTGCCTTCTTGAGCGCATAGGCTCGATTATCTGCTACTACACGGTCGATCACGGAAACTTTTCCACCGACATCATAAACTGGAGGCACATTAACAGGCGGAGATAACACGACATGACCATCCATTCCATCACCAATGACTGAAATCGATTCGGAAGTCATCGCCGGTCCGAAAACGTGTAGTGGTGGAGCAATGAGAGTTGGTGGTGGTTTTCGTGGTTCGATTTGTTCCTGAAGCAATTCGACGGGCAAATTTTGATCAAACCGAATTGACCGAAAGGAACTCACAAGCGCCAATCCTGCCTGTTCCGCTGCGCGAACTCTGGCCTCATCCTGGTGCGGTGCAGTCATAACGGCTGGACGTTCTTCAATGGCGTTGAAGAGATTCTGTCCATCAGTCGACCAGTCAGCATCCCCGGACAAACACACATCATCAACAAACCACCGGCCTGCCGGATGTTTGGAACTTGCTGAGAATGCAATCGGCCCATCTTTATCCAGCACCCTTGTAATGATGTCATGACTGGAAACAACGAATGCCATAAAAGCTGCGTGGGCGTCATCGGCGTTTACTGATGCCCGCCAGAATGTTGGCTCCAGGCGCTCAAGTAAGTGCCGGTTTTCTCTTGTCAACTGGATAATTGCAGGTAGGTCTTTTTCGGTAGCTGGACGAATCCCATGCATTTTACGCTACCCATATGATCGGTGGGTCCGGCGTTCCGGAAAAGCGTCACCTATGTGACGGGGCAGGACCATTTTATATTGGCGCCCCGAACAGGAGTCGAACCTGTGACCCTCCGCTTAGGAGGCGGATGCTCTATCCGGCTGAGCTACCGGGGCGTTTGCTCTTTTCGAGCTGACGCATTGTACCAGACTTGTTCGGTGGCGAGATCATGGTTTAATGCCCAGGTGAACATTAGACAAATTTTTCAAGGCACCAAAACGATTGCTGTTGTCGGTTTGTCCCAGAATCCTTCGAAGGCGAGCCATGAAGTGGCCCGCTACTTGATGACTCACTTCAAGGTGATCCCCGTAAACCCCAGATATCATGAAGTTCTCGGTTTGCCCTGCTACCCGAACCTTGCCTCCATTCCCGAAGAGGTTGATATGGTGGACCTGTTCCAGCGCAGCGAAAATGTGCTGCGTTTCGTACAACCTAGTATCGATATCGGGATACAGTGTTTCTGGATGCAATTGGGAATAGAAAATGCCCTCGCGAGGTCTCAGCTAGAAGCAGCCGGTATCAAGGTCGTTGAGAATTTGTGTACGAAGGTCGAACATGCCAGATCTGGATAACTGCGACGAGAGCTTTGTGCCTGACGCGACGAATACTGAACATGCGAATGTTGAGTTGAGGTGCAGCCCCACCTAGAGCACGAATGACAGTTTCTATTGTTATTACACCAGACCCAGTTCAATCAGGCTCCTGGCCCCGGCAGAAATTGCCTCCTCTGCTGAACGAGGTCGCCATCCTAACGACTCTGCTGGTGTGCAATCGTACTCAATGACCCTGTCAAGGTCCGATAGAATATAGGCAATCACCTTGTCGAATCGAGCCAGCACCTTAACCAGGGCGTTTGGGATCTGGCGGGTAGGTAGTTGCTTTTTATAGTCAGGGAACTCGTTGACCAGCTGTTTGGAGATATCCACGAACCAGCGAAAGTCGCTGCTGCAAATCAGTCGTTGTCCTGCGGCTTCCGGTGCCTCGTAGGCGATTCTTAACAGGCTGGCGACATCCCGCACGTCAACGATGGCAAACCCCAACTTTGGCAGCAGCGGATAACTGCCATTTAAAAGTAGCAACAGTGCCTCCAAAGACGAACCATAGTCTGGTTCCAGGGCGGGACCCAGTACCAGGGATGGCAGAACAGTCACAAGCTCAATACCGTCAGCGGTTTCAGCAAAATCGCGGGCAGCCTGTTCGGCAACTGTTTTGCTGATCGCATAAGGGGTTAATCCCGGAGTACTTAAGTCAGTCCAGTCATTGCCGGTTTGTTTTCGTGATTCGGCATTCGCATGGTAGATAACCGCATAGACTGAAGAAGTCATCACAACACGTTTTATGCCGGCCAACTGTGCTGCACGCAAAACGTTGAGTGCGCCTTGCCTGGCGGGGATTACCAGCTCGTCAGGATCCCTGGGTTGTTCAATGGGGACAGGTGACGCCAGGTGAAATATACCGTCACAGCCATGCACGGCAGCATTCCAACAGTTTCGATCGGTCAGGGTCGCGCTGACAAATTCAATTGTGCTGGCTTTGTGGTTGTATTGTCCAAGTACGGCTCGTATGTGTTCGGCCTTCGATAGGTCACGCAGTGTGCCCCGGACTTCATAGCCGTGGTCAAGCAGTTCAAGAATCGCATGCGCCGCGATAAAACCGGAAGCGCCGGTGACTAGGATCCTGTCTGGCATGGCATGGATTGTTATAAGTCGAAGTTGGGTAGGAGAGAAATATTGCTGACATCGGGTCCCTTGGGGGGCGGACCTTGCTTTTCATCTTCGTCCAATAGGTCAGTGCCCGGGAATGCTAACGACATGCTGCTGGTGTCCGGGTCCAACAGTTCTACTGTTTCTTTTAATGTTTCAAGAATGGCACCGGGTTTATCGAGAGCAAAGTCGGGTGCTTCAACCCTGGCAACCTCGGGGGCTGCTTCAACCAGGGACGTTCCATTATTTTCGGCGACGCTGTACTCACTCAAGTCGATTTCCGCAGGTTGGTAAACCGTGGGTTCAACGAGCGGCGTATCGTCGTTTTCTGATACTGAATACTCGCTGAGGTTCAGGTTTGGCGCAGCGACTGCCGGTGCCTGTTCGAACAAATTGCCGACATTGGGCGCAAGGCTGAATTCATCCCCTGCAGACGATTCTACCGGGTCTTTAAAATCGTCTTGCTCGTCATCAAACGATGTCTTGAATACAGCCCGGGTTTGATTCGATGCCGCTGGCGTTGGGGCCCTTTTTGTTTTTGAAGAGGTTCTTGAAGAGGTTCTTGAAGCTGCTTTTGAAGACTGTTCCAATGGCTTTTTTGACGGTGTAGCTGATGCTGTGGACGCGTCGGCTTTAACAACTTTGACCCGCACACTTGCGCCGATCTTTTTTAAAGCAGTACCCCATTTTACAGCCACGGCTTTATCGGGCGTACGCTTGATGACGACAGGTTTACCAGAGAACAATACCTGCATCTTGTTGGCGTCAGCCTTTAACAACTTGGCCATATGCGCTTTAACAGAGATGATCTGGAATCCTTCGCCGATCTCACCATTAAACACGATGGCGTAAGTAACAGAGGCCATAACTTTTTCGCGCCGTAGAAAATTGACAATAAAAAGATGTTAATAGAAAGCTATGACGAATTACACCGCTATCTTATGACTGGTCGCTAGTATCGACCGACACCTTGTTTCGACCAGCGTTCTTGGCCTTGTACAGCGCCTTATCCGCGCGTTTCAACACATCGTCGGGTTGGTCGGATTTCAATCTTCTAGACGCGACCCCGATGCTGATCGTAACGGAGACCTTTTTTTCTGCCTTTCGAAATGAACCTCGTTCGCGAGCGTTACGTGACTTCTCGTTATTCTCTTCCGGTCGCTTCTTATCACGAATAACCATTTTGTACGCAGCAATGTTTTTACGAACCATATTCAGGTGACCGGCGGCGTCAAAGGTATCAGTGCCAGTGAACACCACCGTAAATTCTTCACCGCCATACCGGTATGCCTTACCTCCACCCTCGACATTTCTGATCTGGGTGGCGACCATCTTCAACACCTGGTCACCCACGTCGTGGCCATGGGTGTCGTTAAACTTCTTAAAATGATCAACATCCAGCATCGCCAGCGTATAGTTGCGGCCGAGGGAGGATAAGTGCTCATTCAACGCTCGTCTCTGCGGTAGCGTGGTGAGCTCATCTCTGTATGCCATATTGTAATAGTCGCGCAGCAGACCTCTCGCCAGAATGATTGCAATGGCGATAAAAAAAGCCCCCTCGACATTGGCAGATAGAGGCAACCAGGTTGTCAGACAGTAACCGACAGTGGCTCCGAAAATACTGTTAGCAATTGGTGAGGGAGAGATCAACGTTTTAGTCAGCACCCCCAACAAGGCAGTAACGGCAATTAGAAACGCCAGTTGCAGCGGGGGTAGCCACAAAGGCCATACCTCGAACAGAACCGGGTCCAGTATTTCGATCGTGGGCATGCTCAGGTCTGTGATCGTTGGCAAACTGATATTGCTCGAATAGTAGATGCCAGCTGATTGCACAAAGACAAACAACAGCCGCCCCATTCCAGCGTAGGACAGAACCCCACGTTCGGTGTAGAGACAAACGACAAACAGGTTAGCAGGGACCAGCGCCAGCAAGCTGAACTGATGAATCAAGCCATCGTCCTGGTAGTCCTTGAATGTGTAAGCCGCCGCCACCAGCACAATGGTCAGCAGAACTTTAACCCGGTTGAAGACGCTCGCCAGCAGCGCGACTATCGCCAGTGTCCAGAAAGGACCCAGTTCGAAAATGTTCTCCAGGGAATCCGGTAAGTAGTGATGGTAGGGAACGGCCAGGTAGGCAAAACCAAAAATGATTGCAGGCAGAAGAAAGGGTTGGCTGAGACGTTCGATCATAATGACTTATTGTGAAATCGAGTCTACTTCGCAGAGAAATTCCCTAAAGGTCTCAACAGTCCATTCAATACGATGCGGTGCAGTGATGTGACCAGCGAATACATGTTCGTCGGTCTCACCATCAATACTGACTTTATAAATACGTTTCAATTGGGTGCCCCAACGGTTGAAGATTCTGATTGCTGCAGGTGGAAAAACAGTCGCATCATTTTGCATGTACATCATGGCCAACGGTACTTGAATGTCCTCAAAGGCTTGTTTGTTGGCCCAGTCGACCGTTTTTTGCATTTCGATCAGCGCAAGGGTCGAATATTCATGGGTCCAGCACTCGGCCTCTGCCATGGACAGTGGTTCCCACTTGCGTTGTTTGCCGACAATAAAGTAGACCCAATGCCGGGACCAGGGCCATGTCAGCACAAATCCAAACGGATTCCGAATGCGAAAATTAGGCGACATGAACAAACACGCATGCACCTTGTTGGCGATTTCTGGCTGGCTTGTGAGCCATACCGCAAGCGGCGCACCGGTGGAGGTCGCGACGATAACGACCTGCTCGCCGACTCGCCGTGCGAGTTGAAACTGGTCAGCGGTACTCTGTAGCCAGTCTTCAGCGCAAGTTAGCATACCGGCAGGCCCCTGGCCATGACCCGCAACCCGACCCTGCACGACATTGGCAGAAAAGTGGGCCGCCAGCTGTTCTGTCACCGGGGCAGTTTCCTGCCATGTTGCCGAGAAACCGTGCAGGTAGAGAAAACTGAGTCGGGTCTTTTGTGGCTCCCTGGCATTTGCCCATTGAATTCTTGCCTGGGTGCTTTCGATGAGATCCGGTACTTCAGATTCACGTTTTGCCAGCCAGTCATCCAGTTCCTCGACTGGCACTTCAGGAATGCGATGTTGTTGAGGCGCAGCATTTAATTTTGGCCGCGGTGCGAAATAAAACACAAGCCCTGATGTTACGAGCCCGAACATCACGAACACAGACAGGATTGATAACGACATTAACAACATGGCACTATTTTATTTCCATGCGATGTTCAATTTCTGCGACAAGATACTCGGCTGTAATGTAGCCACCTGACAGCAGTTTGTAGCCTTCGCCTGTATCTAACAAAATTGTTGGCAGGGCGCTGGCCGATAAGCTTGCTGCAAGTTCAAAATGTCGGCGGACAGCATCGACAAAATGACTGTCAGATATCAGGCTGCTAACGTCCACTTCGTCAATCTGTAACAAGTTAGCCAGCACCGCTGGTTGACTGATATCCAACCCATCTTCATAAAAGGAAGCCTGTAGCTGGTAAAAAAAATCCCAGGGCGGACCACCCGTATTATTCCGGGCAATCTCAACTGCCCGGCAGGCAACTTCACTGTGATAGACAAAATCCTCTGGAATTTTCCCACTGAATGTTCGCCCTGTAACATTGGTCACTTCCTGCCATAATCTGCGCAGTCGTTGCTTGTCATATTCCACCAGCCCTGTGGGTGGCCCAATTTGCAGACCACCCATAATGAGATCGAATTCGACCTGCTGCGCCATTTTTTCTCTGGCGCTTAACACCTCGGGGAGGGTTCCCCAACACCACGAACACAAGGGATCGGTCACAAATAGTAATTTGGTTTTCATCGTCCTCCTATCAATGGCTATGGTACCATTATTGACAAGCACCATTGACAAGCACCAGTGAACGAAAAAACAGAGGTAAGTCATGCAGAATTTTTCCGGTAAATTGGCGGTCATCACCGGCGGTGGTACTGGCATGGGGCGCGAACTCGCCAGGCAACTGGTGGCACAAGGTTGTGATGTTGCAATCTGTGACGTCATTGAAGAAAACATGCAGCAAACCATCCAGCTCTGCGAGGCAGAAGCACCGCAAGGCATTCGAATCACTGCACACAAATGTGATGTTTCCAACGAAGACGATGTACTTCGATTTCGAGATGAAGTCGTCGAACAGCATCAGCGCGACCATGTCAATCTGTTGTTTAACAACGCTGGGATTGGTTCTGGTGTGAGCTTTATTGATGGTCCACGGGATGAATGGGAACGCACCTTTAACATCTGCTGGTACGGTGTCTACTACTGCTCACGCGCATTTATGTCCTTACTCGTTGCGAGCGAAGAAGCACACCTGATTAACACCAGTAGCGTCAATGGATTTTGGGCAAGCCTGGGGCCGGGTTCAACGCACTCCGCCTACTCGGCTGCGAAATTCGCCGTCAAAGGATTTACCGAAGCCTTGGTAACAGATTTTCGGCACAATGCGCCGCATGTAAAAGTGTCGGTGGTCATGCCGGGCCATATCGGCACCTCGATTGCCATAAATTCCGGCAAGGTGATGGGTAAACCCGATGCGCTCGAATTGTCTGCAGAAGATATTGCGCCTATGAGAATCCGGATGGAAGGCAGGGGTATGGATTTAACCTCGGTAACCGATGACCAGATTCGTGAAATGATTAAAACCCAGGGCGAAAACTTTCGTGACAATGCACCCACAACCGCCGCCGAAGCCGCCGCCATGATGCTGCAGGGCGTAAAAGACGAAAGATGGCGCGTGCTCTTAGGTGACGACGCCCACGCACTTGATCGCCTGGTGCGGGAAACACCGGAAGAGGCTTATGAAGATGCGTTTATGGAACGACTGCGTGAAGAAGCCAACTGGGGCCTTGGATAGCTTCCAACACTTGTTGGTTGTGAAATTGGTAGCGTTGAGAAGGCAAGGGGATCTTTTCCAGAGCATTGAGTTGGGGCGCCGAGCCCGTGCCGAGCCCGTTGCGACCACGGGCGTGCTCGGGAAAAGCTCCCCCTGCCTTCTCTATGCGGATCGACAGTAATTCAGTTGGGTTGGATCTAAAATCAACAACAAAACACTCTTATCAGTATCAAGCCTAAGCTGCGAACGTGATCATCGTTTGCTATTTGATCAATTGTCGTTCCAGTTACAAGCCGGAGAGATAGTCCAGATAAAAGGGGCTAACGGCGCCGGTAAAACAACCTTATTACGCATCCTGTGTGGCCTGTACACCGAATTCGATGGTGAGGTTGACTGGCAGCTTGAAAAGCACCCCTTATTTCTTGGCCACAAACCTGGCGTAAAAGACCTCTTAACCACCGCTGAAAACCTCAAATGGCTGTGCAACCTGCAACAGACGGCTGTTACCGAGGCAGAACTGACTAACGGTTTATCTGAGGTTGGCCTGCAGGGTTATGAACATGTGCCTTGCGGCAACCTGTCCGAAGGCCAAAGAAAGCGCGTCAACCTGGCACGTTTCTATTTACTGGACAGCCCGGTGTGGCTGCTGGATGAGCCCTTTAGTGCGATCGACGTTGAAGGCGTCAACAAATTCGAAAAATTAATGGGCCAACATATTGCCAACGGTGGTTCAATTATTTATACCAGCCATCAGGCCATCAACGTTGACACCAATGTTCGGTTCCTGATTTTGGGAGAGCAGGACCCGGCATGTTAATCACAACCATCAAACGTGAACTGACCCTGGGTTTTCGGCATCCGGCGGATGTCCTCAACCCACTGGTGTTCTTTGTCCTGGTAATCAGCTTGTTCCCCTTGGGTATCAGCCCCGCGGCCGATACCTTGCGAGCAATTGCACCAGGTGTGGTTTGGGTCGCCGCTTTACTGGCTACCCTGTTGTCGATGGAGGCGCTGTTCCGCAGTGATCATGAAGACGGATCCCTCGAACAGATGTCGGTTTCAATGCAGCCCTTTATTGTGCTGGTGATGGCAAAAATCACCAGTCACTGGATCGTCAGTGGTTTGCCGCTGGTCATACTCAGCCCGGTACTGGGTCTGATGCTGGCGTTGGATTCAGCGGGGATCGAAGGTATGGTTATCTCGCTTTTACTCGGCACCCCGACACTGAGCCTGCTGGGGGCGATTGGTGCCGGGCTTACCGTCGGCCTGAAAAAAGGCGGCGTACTGATCGCCATATTGATCCTGCCGCTCTACATTCCCGTCCTCATTCTGGGCACAGCCCTGATTCAAACAGCGGCACAAGGGGGCGACTACGGCGCCCATATGCTGTGGATGTCGGCGATTCTGGTATTGAGCGCTGGATTTGCGCCCATTGCGACATCGGCAGGTGTTCGCATTTCCCTCAGTCATTAACAGTCATTGAAAGCCATTGAAAGTCATTGAATTATATTGATTTTCATCAATGCCCTGTGGCGGTTTTCTGCTAAACTGCGAGCCTGGGAGCTTTTCCGCAGCAGGTTCTATATTCTCGGTCAGCCTCCCAGCATCCCAACAGGTAAAACAGGTGGTAAAATAACTCGGTGTGGAAGTGGTTTCATAGGTTAGGGGCGCCCCGGTCGTTTTTCGAAATTTCCGGAAGATGGCTGCCCTGGTTCGGTGTACTGGCGCTGCTTTTTCTGTCCGTCGGCATCGTATGGGGATTGCTGTTTGCACCGGCAGACTATCAGCAGGGCAATGCGCAACGGATCATGTATATGCACGTGCCTTCATCGATTCTGGCGCAATCCAGTTACATGATGATGGCCACAGCGGGCGCTGTATTCCTGATCTGGCGGATCAAGCTGGCAGACGTGGCATTACAGTGCGCAGCGCCAATCGGTGCTTCGATTACCGTGCTGGCACTGGCGACCGGGGCTATCTGGGGTAAACCCATGTGGGGCACCTGGTGGGTATGGGATGCCAGGCTCACCTCGACCCTGGTACTGCTGTTCTTGTTTATCGGCATTATGGCGTTGCGGTCAGCCATGGAAAACCGCGAGGCGGCGGGGCGGGCAACGGCGGTGCTGGCGGTGGTGGGTGTGATTAATATCCCCATCATCAAGTATTCGGTGGAGTGGTGGAATACCCTGCATCAGTCTTCAAGTTTCAGTTTGACGCAAAAACCGGCAATGCCTTCAGAAATGTGGCTGCCTTTGCTGGTGATGGTGATTGGTTTTTACCTGTTCTTTTTTACCGCCTGGATGCTGCGGATGCGGGTTGAAATACTCCAAAGGGAAAGCAGAACCGATTGGGTCAGGCGCCTGGTGCTGGCAAAACTGAATGGGACCGGTGCAGAAAGTACGGCGATAAAGGCAAAGCATGCACTTTGAAACCTTCGCTGACTTTATCAACATGGGGGGTCACGGGCTTTTTGTCTGGAGCGTCTATGGCCTGGGTATCGGGATTCTGTTATTTAATATTGTCAGGCCGTCGATAATGCAGCAGCGGTTTTTTCAACAGCAGTCCCGCGTGTTAAGCGCCATGCCTGAAATGACCACACCTGGGCCAGTGGCTGCTGGTTCAAAAAAGCCTATCTCGGAACAGCAACATTCATCGGAACAGCAATGAAATTTGGCAAGATGAAAACCCATCGACGCAACCGGCTGCTGCTGGTGGTGTTTATCCTGGTCAGCAGCGGCGGCGCGGTGTCGCTTGCGCTGATGGCGCTCAATGAAAACATCAACCTGTTCTACGAACCTGAACAAATCGTCCGGGGTGATGCACCCATAGGGCAGATGATTCGTGCCGGTGGTATGGTCAAGGCTGGTAGCATTGTGAGATCGAGCACGGATTTAAAAGTCACCTTTGTGGTAACCGATCTACGGGAGTCTGACTTTACCATGCAATATGAGGGCATGTTGCCGGACCTGTTCCGCGAAGGCCAGGGCGTGATTGCCCACGGGGCTTTAAACGACCAGGGTGTTTTTATCGCCGAAGAAGTACTGGCCAAGCATGATGAAAATTACATGCCGCCGGAGGTCAGTAAAGTGCTGGCCAACGCGCACGAAGCCGACGGCGAAGAAAAGCCAGAATCCACCTTATGATCGCAGAGCTTGGTCATTTCAGTTTAATCCTCGCGTTGGGCCTGGCGACCTGCCTTGCGGTGATTCCCTCGTTAGGTGTCTACCGGTCTCGCATGGCCTGGATGCAGTTGGGTGGTTCACTCTCTCTCGGCGTCTTCGTCTTTGTCTCGCTAAGCTTTGCCTGCCTGGCCAATGCATTTATCAACGACGACTTTTCCGTTGCCTACGTTGCCCGTAACTCGAATTCGGCCCTGCCAATTCAGTACAAGGTGTCAGCGATCTGGGGAGCCCACGAGGGTTCTTTTCTGTTGTGGATTCTGGTGATGTCCGGCTGGACACTGGCGGTGAGTTTATTCAGTCAGGGTCTGAGCGTTGATATGCGTGCGCGGGTGCTGGCGGTGCTGGGTACGCTTAATGTCGGTTTTATGCTGTTTATATTATTAACCTCCAATCCTTTTGATCGGTCGCTGCCCGTCTTCCCTCTGGAGGGTTCGGATTTAAATCCGCTATTGCAGGACTTTGGACTGATTGTTCACCCGCCCATGCTTTACATGGGCTACGTGGGGTTTGCCGTGCCATTTGCTTTTGCGATTGCGACCTTAACGAGTGGCCGACTGGACAGTGCCTGGGCCAGATGGTCGCGACCGTGGACCAACGTTGCCTGGGCCTTTTTAACCGTGGGAATCACCTTGGGCAGCTGGTGGGCTTATTATGAACTGGGCTGGGGCGGCTGGTGGTTCTGGGATGCGGTGGAAAATGCGTCCTTTATGCCCTGGCTGGTCGGCACTGCCTTAATTCATTCCCTGGCAGCCACCGAAAAACGCGGCGTCTTTAAAAGCTGGACCGTGCTGCTGGCGTTATTCGCCTTCTCCTTTAGTTTGCTGGGTGCCTTCCTGGTGCGCTCGGGGGTGCTGACATCGGTACATGCCTTTGCCGTGGATCCCGAGCGTGGCATGTTTATCCTGATATTCCTGGTGCTGGTTATCGGCAGTTCGCTGACGCTGTATGCATTTAAAGCCTCGGGTATCAAAAGCGACTCGGGTTTCGAGATCACTTCCCGCGAGGCCCTGTTGCTGCTTAACAATATGCTATTGGTGGTGGCGGCGAGTGCCGTATTGCTGGGCACCATCTATCCTTTGATTTATGAAGCGTTTACCGGTGGTGACAAGATTTCAGTGGGGCCGCCGTATTTTAACAAAGTCTTTGTACCAGTGGTGATGTTGCTGTTTGTTGTGATGGCGGTAAGCACAGGCTCACACTGGAAAAAAACCAGCCTCGATCGTCTGGTCAAACGTCATTGGATACCTCTGCTGGGTTCGGTCATCGCCGTTTCGGCTCTGTTGCTGTTGTTCGCCAGTAAGTTCGAGCCGATAGTCGTCTTCACCAACTCCGTCGCGCTCTGGATACTGGTGAGTCTCAGTACTGACTGGATCAGTAAAGTGCAGCACAAGCGAGACAAACTTGCCTCCCTGATAAAGCAACCCTTGTCCTACTATGGCATGTTGTTAGGCCATACCGGCATTGCCGTTGCTATCATTGGAGTATCAATCACGATTTACTACAGTGAAGAAAAAGACGTGCGAATGGAACCCGGCAGCGTCGTCACCCTGGCCGGTTACGATTTCCGCCTGAACAGCATGTCGAAAATAACAGGCCCTAATTACCTGGCTGACCAGGGTGAGATTGAAGTACTAAAAGACGACGAGAGCATTGTTACCCTGTATCCGCAAAAACGCGTCTACCGGGCCACCGGCAGTGTCATGACGGAAGCGGATATGGACCCGAGAATATTCAGGGACCTGTACGTTGCCCTGGGGGACCCTGTTGGCGAAGATGCCTGGGCTGTACGCATTCACTACAAACCTTTCGTCCGCTGGATCTGGTTTGGTGGACTGCTGATCGCCGTCGGCGGGTTCGTCACCGTCGCTGATCGCCGGTATCGAAAAAGAGTGCAGCGACAGGCAATAGTCGACACGGCCGGGGCTCTGGCATGAGTGATCTTGTGGGTGATGCTGTGAATGCGGGCGGTGACAAGCTGCAGGACGATAAGCAGCTGCAAAGCGCTTTGAATCCGCCTGCCAGACAGACCCTGAACAAAATACTATTGATTCCCCTGGCGGTGTTTTTCGTGCTGGTGTTTATCCTGGCGATTGGGTTCAGATTGGAAGACGCTCACCTGCTGCCGTCGCAACTGATAGATCGCCCATTTCCCGAGTTTGAACTGGCGGAACTGCACGACGAACAGCGAACGCTGACGGTCAGGGATCTTCAGGGTGAAGTATCCCTGGTCAATGTCTGGGCCACCTGGTGCCCGAACTGTGTGATTGAGCATCCGGAACTCACCCGCATCAGCAACGATGAAGGTGTGCCCTTGTATGGCATTAACTATAATGACGATTCAGCAAAGGCGCGGGCCTGGCTGCAGCGTTATGGCAACCCGTACCGGTTTAACATTGTTGATAACGAGGGGAAACTGGGAATCGATCTGGGTGTCTACGGTGCACCGGAAACCTTTGTTGTGGATGCATCCGGTGTGATTCAGTACAAGCATGTTGGCGAAGTCAGTACCCGGGTCTGGGAAGAGACCCTGGAGCCGCTGATTCTGCACCTGCGGGGCCAGTTAGAAGAGAAGGCAGGCACCGACTGATGCGGCTTTTGTTCATTCACTTGATTTGAGTTTAACATGTATTTCCTCTGAATTTGCAATGATAATGTTCATCAACATGCGTCAGGAATTTCCTGCTGCCAATGTCGTCCATCGCAGCGATTGATGCCTACCCCTTTCCCGATGATGAGATGCGCGACCGCTACCATGCCCTGATTGATGAATTGCGTTGCCCCAAGTGCCTGAATACCAACCTCGCGGGTTCCGATTCGATGATTGCCAAGGACCTGCGGCGAGAAGTCCACCGCCTGATTCTGGAAGGTAAATCGGATGCAGAAGTACTCGATTTTATGCATCAGCGATACGGCGACTTCATCCTGTACGACCCGCAGCTTAAACCCAGCACCTGGTTGCTCTGGTTTGGGCCTTTGTTGCTGTTTATGGTTGCCCTGGTGATTGTATTTAATGTCTCCCGGCGGTATTCGAACAGGCAGGCGATGGGGCAGGGTGCTTCTTTATCTGATGATGAACAATCACGGCTCGATAAGCTGATTTCTTCAGCGCATTCCGGTAACTCCTCTTCAGAGCAATCTTCTTCAGTGCAATCTGACAAATGATGACCTTCTGGATACTGGCCCTTGGCCTTTGTAGTGTAGCGTTTGGCTTTATTATCGTGCCACTTGTCTGGCCGAATCTCCTGGCTACGGTGACGCCATCGTTTCTTCGTAGAGATTCAGCCTCCAGAACGTCAGATGATCATCGCACCGGGTTTAATGTGTCCATTTATGAAGAACGATTAAATGAGTACCAGGACACGCTGTCGCAGGGCGATATTGACCAGGCTGAGTACGATTTGCTGGAACTTGAACTGAAGAAAAACCTGCTGCAGGAAACGAATGAAGCAGCCGTGAGCCAGACGACAGCCGTGAGCCAGACAACAGCCCTGAGCCAGACAACAGCCCTGAATCAAAGGGTCACGGGTTCTGATACAGCCGCAAACGAAAAAACTGTCCTGGATTCGGGAAAGCTGCCGATTGCACTGGCGATCCTGGTCCCGGTATTTGCATTGTTTGCCTATGCTGACTTTGGCCTGTCCTGGGGTGCCATTGACGATTTGCAGATAGCGCAGGAACTGCGTTCTGCCGACCCGCACAATAGCTACCAGATGCACACCAGTGTCGAGAAACTGGCGAACAAACTGAAAGACCAGCCAGACAATATCGACGGCTGGTATTTACTGGCGCAGTCCTACATGAGCCTGGAACAGTATGAAAAGGCGGCTGAAACAGCTCATGTGTTGCTCGACAGATTTCCGCAGGCGCATGGTTTGGCCTCCTTTTATGCAGAGGCTCTTTTTATGGCAGATGAACGTCGAATGACGCCGCGCGTAAAAAGCGCCATAGACCGAACCCTGGCACTCAACCCCCATGACGTTACCCTGCTGGAAATAAAAGCCCTGGCCGCCTTTCAGTCAGGTGACCTGCAGGAATCCGTGATTCAGTTCCGCAAGGCACTGGCAGCCGGTGCCGAAGGTCAAAGAGCAGAGCTGCTGCAGTCCGCAATCAATCGAATTGAGCAGGACATGATTGCCCAGGGCCAGACCCCCATTGCCTCTGCGACGGCGAACACTACAGAGAAAATCACAGAGAAAACCGCAGCGCAAAACCCAGCCACCGGTGGCAGAAGGCTACAGGTTCTGGTGGAAGTTGCAGACACGGTTGATGTAAGCGCCAGCACACCGGTATTTGTATTTGCCCGTGCAATCAATGGCCCACCCATGCCCCTTGCGGTCGAAAAAATGGTTCGTGGTGCCCTGCCAAAACTGGTGTCACTGGATGAATCCATGGCGATGATGCCCGGTATGGGGCTCGCCAACTTCGACCAGGTGCAGGTAGTCGCCCGCATTTCCTCCAGTGGCATTGCTAATGTAAGCCCCGATGATTACCAGGCTCTGTCATCGACCATAGATCTCACCGGAGAAAACGCGGTGATAAAACTTAAAATTGAAAAACGGGTCAGGGACCAATAACCCTGCCCGACCAACCGCAACGATTAGGAACCAGATCAACTTTGACACAGCTGGTACTATGATAAATCATATCCTGTCGGATCTTCAGACACTGTTAACATTAACGTATGCCTTTAAATAGATGATTGTTTATTTAAAGGCTATGTTACAATTAACCCGTGTTATTTTAAAGGTTTTGGGTAAATGAAGCGCCTGATCGATGCTCAGTTGCTTAACTGGAAAGATTCAAGTCGCCGTAAGCCGTTAATCATAAGGGGTGGACGACAGATTGGTAAGACCTGGTCAATCGAGAAACTGGGTCTGGATTCTTTTAACAGCTTTGCAAAAATTGACCTTGAAAAACGACGTGACCTGCATGGGATATTTGAGGGCGATTTAAGTAGCGGAAATATTCTGTCGCAGTTGTCAGTTGTTCTGCAGCAGCCGATTGTACCGGGTGAAACTCTCCTGTTTTTTGATGAGATACAGGCATGCCCAAGGGCACTTATGGCATTGCGATTTCTCTATGAGGAAATTCCAGAATTGCATGTGATAGCCGCTGGTTCTTTGTTGGAATTCGCCTCAGGCGATATTTCGTTTCCAGTCGGTCGGGTTCAGTTTCTTAATATGTATCCGTTGGCGTATGTCGAATTCTTGCTCGCCGGAGGTTACGAGCAGCTCGTCGCGATATTGCAAGATCCGCCGACCAGACAGACCGAATTGGTGCATCAACTGTTGTTGAATCACTTAAGGCAGTATTTCTTCGTCGGTGGACTGCCGGAGGCAGTAGAAGCTTACTATGACGGGGCCGAGAAAAATGGTGCGGGATTGCTGAATGCGTTTGAAGTGCAGTCTGAAATCATCGACACCTATCGGCTCGATTTCGCAAAGTATGCGCCACGGGCTAACAAGTTCTGTCTGGATAATGTACTGACAAGTTGCGCAGTCAGGGTAGGGGAGCAAATCAAATACTCTACGCTTGCCGGTGGCTTCTCTAACCCGACTATACGCAAAGCATTTGACTTGCTGGTCATGGCGAAGATTATTCACAAGATTCCGGCTGCCAGGACCATCGGCATTCCTATAGGCGCCGATGTTAACCAAAAAAAATTCAAGGTGTCGTTGATTGATATCGGGTTGATGCGAAGGCTCAGTGGTATTCCCGTTGATATTGAAATAAGGCAGCCGGGCCTGTTAGACATTTACCGTGGCAAACTTGCCGAACAATTTGTTGCCCAGGAAATATGCGCCATGCAAAAAAATGATCTTTACTATTGGGCACGAGATGCCAGGGGAAGTTCGGCAGAGGTAGATTACCTGATCAGTGGAAAGGCACACATTCATCCGGTCGAAGTAAAGTCCGGTAGCACAGGCAGCCTGAAAAGTCTGCACATGGCACTTAGCAAATACCCGGACAGCGGCGAGGGGCTGGTACTCTCCACTGGGCACTATGCAGAGTTGGCAGAGCAGCGGATCCGTTTTATCCCGCTATATTACGCGGGCTCTATGCTCGCTACCCTGTCAGCTTAACGCCTTCTTCTTTTGCGATCGGGTGGATTGCCTGCAGTGGCTGGTTTTTATCGTGAAGAAGAATGTCTATTTTCTCATCCCCCAACTGCTCTGCCAGAGCCAGTTTCACTTTGATCTTTCGCTCCACAGGGTTGGGCAGTTCAGGTGTTTCGATCATCAGGTCTATATCACCACCAGGGCAAAAGTGGCGGCGTCAGAGTAATCTACTATTACCAAAATAAACTGATCCCCTATTCCTGCTTATAATTTTCGGAAAAGGAGAAAAAGCCAATCTGACGAAGTCGGAGCGTAATGAGTTAGCCAAATTCATCAGCCTTTTAGTCAAGCACTACGGTGGTTCAAATGCGTAACGCATTCAGAAGTATTAAACAGGGTCTTGAAGAGGCGGTCGAGTTTTCAAAAGGAAAACCAGGAAAAGCCGTAGTTCACGAATTCTCCCCAGTCGATGTGAAGAATATTCGCGCCAAGGTCGGAATGTCGCAAAGTGAGTTTGCTTCAGCTTTTGGAATAAGTGTCAGTACTTTGCGGCACTGGGAGCGGGGTGATCGAGTGCCTCAAGGACCGGCACTAGTGCTGCTTAACGTGGTAGCAAAAGAACCTAAAGCTGTTCTCAAGGCGTTGCGTTCGTAGGTGCTAACAAGGCATTGAACACGGACAGTTCAAAGCGGCACTTGTTTGATACTGGATCAGCTACAGGCGTGGAAAAACCAAAAAAAGCGTAAACCACTACAGATCGATGGTGCCCGCCAGGTGTGTAAAAGTTACCTGCATGTGGAGAATACCAAAAGCCTCAAGTCCTGTAGTGACCGTTACCACCCCGAACGAACGCTGAAACTAACAGGATCACCGGTCATCACTATTGCGCCAGATATACTCGCCCGACCAGGGTTCGTTCCACACGGTGGCCCGTCAACATTCAGCCACCAGGCGGTGCCATCGTTGGGGCGGCGCAACTTACGCCGCTCGGTGAAGTATTTAGTTGCCGCAGGCGTCATTGAGGGCATGCGGCCATTGCCCGGGTCAGTAATGATCGATGTGCGAAACTTGCCGTTGACCATAAACACATCGGACCCCGGATCAACCCAGAAATTGTTATAACCACCGACATTGCCAGCCCTTCGGCCGCTGCAGGGGTGTCAGGGTCGCAACGTTGTACACACCAGAAAGATACGGCGGATTGTCAGCTTTTTTGCGGCTAGATTGGGTATTAACCCAACCAGGGCGAGCCATATCGTGCCCTTGATGGCGCGCTTAAACGACCGCAACCACAAGCTGTTTTTCTTCACAGATAACCTTCCAAAAACCTTGCGGAAGTGCCTAAAAATCGGTTTATCGGACGACCATACCTTATATCCGGCTGGAAGGTAGCTCGACGCCTTGAATGCAGAAATCAAGGATATAGAATTTAAGTTGACGAAAATGGAACACAAAAGGGTTATAAACCAATGAAATATATCATCATCTGTAGCTGCCTGCTTATGTTGTCCGTTACATCAACTGCGAACGCCGCTGCAGACAAGCAGGAATTCTGGGTTGTCGGTAGTTTTAAGGAAATGCAAGGTGCAACCAAAGAACGCAGGCGTATTGAGAATACGACTAACTTAACTGTTCAGATTGCCTTCTTCGATTACGGCGGAACCACCAAGTACCGGCTGGTTGTACCAAAGGACGGGGCGTCAAAAGCTGAGCTGGAAAATCTGGAATTGTACCCCTGGATGCTCGCAGTCAGTCAAATTAGTCTCGCAGGTGAAGCTGCTGTTAAGGAAGCTGCTGTTAAGAAAGAAATGGTCGCAGCGGTAGAACCGGAACCTGTTAAAAAGGTAGAACCTGTCGCCATCCCCGAACCCGTCAACGTACCTGTAGTACCAGTCAAGGTGGAACTGCCTCCCCAGGACCACTATCTTGTTTTGGCAAGTTATGCCGAAGCGCGTTTAGCCGAACTGTTCGTCAACCAAATGGGCTCGGATATGGACGCGCCCATGAACATCAACAAGGTGCAGTTTGCTAACAAAACATCTTACCGTGTGGTTCTAGGACCCTTCGATGAACAACTCGATTCTGTGCGCGCACGTTATAACAGTTTGGGATTGAGCGAAATTTGGTGGCTCAGCGTCAATGCATCGTACAGGATGAAGTTCGAGCCTAAAGCCATGATTGCGGATGCTGAGGAAACGTCTGTTGTTGATGACGTGCCGATTTTCGTTGATGAGATCGTTGCGGTAGAACCCCTTGTTGTTGGGGAGAGATGACCAGGTATTTGCAATTCCTGGCGACGATGAACAATCGAGACTATGCCGAATACTGTACATACTCGCCAGGAAGACAGCGAATGATGTTTTGCACAGATGAATTTTTGTCCGAGAGATTGAACCGCAGTCAAAACCTGGGAGCTTTGCAGGCGTCCTATAGCCGGTAATCTCCCAGGAGACCCGCCGATAATGGTCTGGATATTGTCCAGGCCGTTGCTCCGTCCTCCAGGCCGTTGACTGTCAACACTGCGTCGTGTAAATAAAGAGTAATTTCGCGTACGTGACAAAACCGAGATGAGAGATAGCCTTGGAGCAAAGTCCGAACGAAGTCCCTCACAAGAGTCTCAACCAAAGTCTGGTAAAAATGCGTCTGCATTCTCGTCAGGATAAGGCCAATGATCGATGACCGAAAAAATTCTTATCGTTTTTGGCACTCGTCCTGAGGCGATAAAACTTGCACCTCTAATCATTGCGCTAAAAAACAAACCTGAGTTCGAAACCAGGGTTTGTGTCACTGCCCAGCACCGGCATATGCTTGACCAGGTGCTTGAACTGTTTGCCATTAAACCCGATTATGACCTAAACCTGATGCAACCTGACCAGGATTTGACCGACATCACTGTCAGGGTGTTGCTGGGGCTACGTGATGTGTTTGGTCAGTACAAAGCAGACCGATTGATCGTACAGGGCGATACCACCACAACCTTTGCAGCGTCGCTCGCCGCCCACTACGAAAAAATAAGTGTCGCCCATGTAGAGGCTGGGTTAAGAACCGGCAACCTGTTCAATCCGTGGCCAGAGGAAGCCAATCGCCGGATTACATCAGCGTTAGCAGATCTGCACTTTGCTCCCACACAGGCGTCAGCAGAGAATCTGCTGGCAGAGAACATCGAACAGTCTCATATTCATGTCACCGGCAATACGGTTATCGATGCATTGTTTCAAGTGGTAAAAAAGATCGAGTCAGACAAGGCTTTACGGCGATCATTGAAACGTCGTTTGCCTGACCTCGATGACAATAAAAAAACCATCCTGGTCACGGGTCATCGGCGGGAAAGTTTTGGCGCTGGATTTGAGAATATTTGTAAAGCCATCGCCACCCTGGCACAACGAGATGATGTGGAAATTGTCTACCCTGTTCACCTCAATCCGAATGTACAGGAACCTGTAAAGCGAATTCTTGGTGGCCTGTCCAATATACACTTGATTGAACCTCTGGACTATCTACCCTTCGTTCACTTAATGAGCCAGGCTTATATCATCCTCACTGATTCTGGAGGCGTTCAGGAAGAAGCCCCTTCACTAGGCAAGCCAGTATTGGTTCTGCGCGATACGACCGAACGACCAGAAGCGGTTGAAACAGGAACGGTAAAATTGGTGGGAACACAATCCTTGACCATTATTGAGGAAACCAATCACTTACTTGATTCCAAAAAAAGTTATGAAAAGATGTGCAAGGCACACAATCCCTACGGCGATGGCAATGCCGTTGGACGAATAATCAGAGGTCTTTTGAATGCTTGATAACAGTTTTCGCAAAGTATCGATCATTGGTTTAGGGTACATTGGTTTGCCCACCGCTGCCATGTTTGCTTCTCGAGGCCTTAGTGTCGTTGGGGTCGATGTCTCCGAACACGCTGTGAATACAATCAATTCAGGCAAGATACATATCGTAGAGCCTGATCTTGATATGATCGTCCACAGTGCTGTGAACCTGGGCAAACTGAAGGCTACGACAACACCAGAAGCAGCAGATGCGTTCCTCATTACGGTCCCCACCCCTTTAGTTGGCGACCATGAACCAGATTTATCGTTTATTGAAGATGCTGCCAGAAGCATAGCGCCCGTACTAAAACGCGGCAACCTCGTCATCCTGGAATCAACAATCCCTGTGGGCACCACAGAACGATTGGCAGAATGGTTGCAAGAGGAACGAGGTGACTTGTCTTTTCCACAAACAGCAGGCGAAGAAGCTGATGTGCAGATTGCGCACTGTCCAGAACGTGTATTGCCAGGTCAGGTGATGCAGGAGCTGGTTGTAAACGACCGCATCGTGGGTGGTATGACGCCTCATTGTGCCCAGCGAGCTGAATCTCTATATCAAGTATTTGTTAAGGGTGATTGTCATCTAACAGATGCGCGGACGGCTGAACTGGCTAAACTTACAGAGAACTCTTTCCGCGATGTGAACATAGCGTTTGCGAACGAACTATCGTTAATCTGTGATGAACTCGATATCAATGTCTGGGATCTTATCCACCTGTCGAACAAACACCCCCGGGTGGATATATTGTCTCCGGGACCTGGGGTTGGTGGCCATTGCATTGCTGTCGACCCCTGGTTCATTGTTGCGTCTGCGCCCGAATCCGCGAAGATAATAGTGACGGCGCGCGATATCAATGACAATAAGCCCAGGTATATTGTTGAGCAAATAAAAGCTGCGGCAAGCCAGTTCAAGGAACCTGTAATTGCCTGTATGGGTCTCGCATTCAAAGCAGATATTGATGATCTCAGGGAAAGCCCATCAGTTGATATTACCCTTGCACTGGCTGAAGCCGGTGTAGGTCGTATTTTGGCGGTGGAACCGAACATTGCGGAATTACCAGAAGGATTGCAGGAAGTGAAAGTTGAATTGGTGGATCAGGAGGTGGCAATGGAAGAAGCCAATATTATTGTTGCGTTGGTTGATCACAAATCCTTTAAGAAGATTAAGAAGTCCAGGTTGAATGAAAAAGTGTTAATTGATTGTAGGGGGGTCTGGAACTAGCGACAGTTAAGATCGGTACAATTGTAAGCCATATGTAATCTTATGTTGCTGACCAGTTGCGACTCAACCGTGTACCCAGTAAGCTGTTTCTCGTATAGTTTCAACGAAATATTTTGGTCGAAACTCACATAAAACAAACATAAGAACAGTGGGCTTTAGCCATGCGACGATCTAGTAGAACAGTTTGCCGGAGGGTAGGTGATTGCTGCTGAAGAAATGTGGCCAGTGATGTTGGCTACGTTAATCATAACCTTTGTATCAATTTTTTTACTTAGACCGCTGGCAATCAGAATCAACCTGGTTGATGTACCAACCGAGCGTAAGTTACATGAGGATCACATACCACTCACAGGTGGGCTGGCGATATTTTCCGGTCTACTTTTCGCCACATTGCTCATATCCTTGTTTTTTCCCTCTACACCAACAAATGAAAAGTTGGTTTTCCTGTTAGCGACCAGCGCCATTATTCTTGTCATAGGACTGGTTGATGACTACAAAGATCTCGGTCCCCTAATCAGATTTTTAGTGCAGACGTTGGCCTGTCTTATCATGATGGTGTCAACGGGCATTTATGTTGAGTCACTGGGCAACCTCATTGGTACAGGCGAGATACATTTAGGTCTGTGGGGAATTCCATTTACCGTATTGGCCGTTGTGGGGTTCATTAATGCCGTCAATATGATGGACGGTATCGATGGGTTGGCCGGTGGAATTTCTCTATTAGCTATCCTCGCTATCCTGGGGTTTCAAGGTGTTAGTGGGAGCTTTAAACATGTTGACATGCTCGTTATATTGGCGGCCGTATTGATACCGTATATGATGTCCAACCTGGGTATGTTTGGCTTGCCAAGAATATTTCTGGGTGACGCCGGTAGCATGCTGATTGGTTATCTGATTGCATGGACACTCATTATTCTGAGTCAAAGCCCCCAGGGCGAGGACGTCGCTATCTCGCCCGTTAATACACTATGGTGTGTGGCTGTTCCCTTGTTAGACATGTGGGCGGTTATGTTCAAACGCTTGCGTCAGCGTATTTCGCCTTTTACTGCTGACAGGGGGCATTTGCACCACTTGTTCATTAGTCATGGCATCAGCGATTATAGAGTTCTTCTTATTATTCTTTTAGGCGCGATACTGCTTATGGGTATCGGTGTGGTTACGCATTATTTGATGCCTACTGCCGGATTCGTTGTTTTTCTGTTTGTATTGGTCGTCTATGTCACGGTTAACATGCTGCTCGAGCGCAAGCTGAGCATGAATTAGTTCTGGCACAGCTGCATTTAATCTTAAACGAACGCGACTGTTCTGAGATCGTTTTCAGTTGTTCCTTGCACGCTCCACATTCAAGCTCGCCCAGGCGAGTGCCAATACGACCATAAACAAACAGGCATTGGCAGGAATATGAAGGTTAAAGTCTGCGAAGGAATGAATAAGTATAGAGGTCATCGCCATTAGACTGCCAAAGGCGATGCCGCGATAAAAAGGCGAGCGCCTTGTCCGAATCGTTTTCAGGGCTGCCCCATAACTCAAGATAACAATTAGAGCGAGAGGGATAAACCCAATAATCCCGTATTCACTTAGAAATTCAAGATAGTCGTTCTCTGCATTCGTAAAGAAATAGATGACGTCCGCACCTCGATATTGTGGAAACACATGTCGAAAAGTGCCTGCACCCGTTCCCGTCAACGTGTGATCGCGGACGATATTTACCGTGTAACGATTTAATTCAACACGTTGCTCCTCGCTCATGGTCGTCTCTTGGATACGATTTACGACCCTTTCGACACCAAAGTAGGTTCCAATGAGTGCAATATCAATAACAATCAAGCTGACCAGTAGTACAACCGTTGACCGATTTAACTTCTTCGCCAGTAGCAGCGTGAGTGTGCCAGAAATAAGAATGCTACCAAAAAAAGCACTGTTACCCATCCTGGATCCGCTCATCACAAGACCGACAACCATAATGACCAGCACAATCCTTAATCTGGCTTTCGGACCAAGCAATAACTCTGCATAGCTGCGTACGACTGAACGAAAATGACTACCCATGGAGCTGGGCAATGCAATCATCATCCCAACCCCGAGTGCAATGCTCATCTCCAGGAACCCTGAGAAATGGTTGTAACTGATAAAAGTTCCTGAGGCCCGACTCTGGGTGCCCTCTATTACCCACCAGGCACCCAGAAAAGCTTGTGCCAAACCCGCAAAAACGATCACATATATGGTGCGGGTAACTCTTTCCCGAGATGAAAGAAAGTAGATGGACAACGCAAACATGCAACTATATGCGAGAGATTTCAGTAGCTCGATTCGTGTCAAAAACACATCCTCCGAGATGGATGATCCATCGGACCGTACCGTGCCTTGAATGACTAACCAGAAAACCACCCACAGAAAACAGGCAGCGACCACCCATGTCTTTTTGAGTAACACAACGTCATCTGATGGGGCGATTAGCTCACGAGCTACAACAGTAATTGAAAGAGCGAATATCGAAATCTCAAGCAACGACCATGCCCAGACTCGATTCGCGCCCAATGGAATGGACATGAGGAGGAGGATGGCAAGATAAATATTGAATTGTGGAGGTTGCACGAAATCGTCGAAAATGAATTGGCTGGGCTATGTTATCAGTCCTTCGCTCACTATTCAGTAAACGCCTGGTGTTCGAAGCATCGGCAGCCCTTTTGATCTGTTGCGACTCGGACTTCGACTCAGTAGAATCCCTGTGAATGAATTCCCTCCGCATAGTTCTCTGCATCAACACGTCATGGAATATATTTAACTTCCGCTCGAATCTTATTCGAGCGATGATCCGGGCAGGGTATGATGTTATTGCAGTAGCCCCGAAAGATGATTATTCAGAACGATTGACCGCTCTTGGGTGTCGATACATCGAATTGCCGATGGATAACAAGGGC
>DUAT01000072.1:0-5536 GCA_012960755.1 Gammaproteobacteria bacterium | reverse complement strand
AAACATCCTTTGAAGGATCTGATGCTGTTTGTTCGGTTTTGCAGAATTTTCCTGAAAGAAAGACCTGATGTGTTTCTTGGCTATACCGTAAAGCCCAACGTTTACGGTTCACTCGCTGCACATTTGTTGGGTATTAAGGTCATTAACAACGTTGCTGGACTAGGCGCTGTGTTTATCCAGGGGAGTTTGTTGTCGCGCTTTGTCAGCGGTTTGTACAGGCTGGCATTTAGCCGATCATTTAGGGTCTTTTTCCAAAATGACGACGATCTAAGTGAATTTGTCACGAAAGAGATGGTGGATGTGAACAAGACTCATCGATTGCCAGGATCAGGTGTTGATCTGGTGAAATACGGGTTTCATCCGCTGGCGGAGAAACCCGGGTCATCGTTTCGATTTCTTTTGGTTGCGCGAATGCTCTGGGACAAGGGAATCGGTGAATATGTTGAGGCTGCCAGACTGATTAAACAGACCCATTCGGATGTGGAGTTTGACCTTCTGGGTTTTCTGGATGTACCTAACCCTGCTGCAATCTCACGTGCGGACATGAACGCCTGGGTCGAAGAAGGTGTTGTGAACTACCTGGGTGAGACGGATGATGTAATTCCTTACCTGGTAGAAGCCGACTGTATTGTGCTACCAAGCTACCGCGAAGGTTTACCCAGAACCCTCCTGGAAGCGGCTGCCATAGGCAGGCCTATCATAACGACGGATACAGAGGGGTGTCGTGATGCCATTGATGCAAATATCACTGGATACCTTGTGGAAGTAAAAAATGCCAAGAGTCTCGCCAGTTCGATGATGCGCATGATTCAACAGTCAATAGATGCACGTCAGCAGATGGGAAAACTAGGTAGAAATAAAGTGGAGCGGGAGTTTGATGAAAAAATTGTTATTAACGAATATATGAAGACGCTAGATTTGATTGGAAAGCGATAAAATTCTTCCGATTGGGAACCACCGTGAAATCATTCTGGTAGATAGGCGATACGATGCCTTGGAATCAGGTTAATCTCTAGTGATGGAGTGCCTTGAACATCAGCTCTGCTCGACGCCAATCTTCAGGAGTATCGATATCCTGGACGCGATGTCTTGGTAGCACAATGGGTATCGAATCATCGGAAAACATAGGCTTCTCGCTCAACCACGCAGATGTCTTGCCCCAATAGAACTGACCAGCGTCATGGTATGCTTCTTCAAGATCCTGGGATCTAGTCTCATACTCCTCAGGGTGCAACATCTGCACTCTTTTCTGGCTAGTAATTCGAATGGCTCTTTGTATGGGGAATGCATAGTTCGTTACTGCAAAACAATAATCTGCGTCTTTTTTCTTTCTGAGCGTGTCAAATCCGTTAGCAATGTCTTCTGCGCTAACAAATGGGGCGGTGGCAAAGATGCAACAAGTATATTCGGGTTCATGATCACTGGCAGTCAGTTGTTTTATCGCATGTGCAACAACAGGCACAATGCCAGTAAAATCATCTGCCAATTCACGTGGGCGAACAAAGGGAACTTCAGCTCCCCACTTGCGTGCAACGTCTGCTATTTCATTGTCGTCAGTCGAAACGATAATTTTATCGAAGCACTGGCCGGCGATTGCGGCCTCTATCGACCAGGCGATCATTGGTTTTCCACAAAAGTCTTTGATGTTCTTGCGTGGAATTCGTTTGCTACCACCGCGAGCTGGAATGACGGCTAACTTCATGGAACAAGTGCTTCAGTTAAAGCAGCAATGACTGTGTCCTGCTGGTATTCCGTTAAAGTCGGGTACATAGGTAAACTGATCGCCTCCGAATAATATCGCTCTGCCGAAGGAAACTGACCAGACTGAAATCCCATGCGCTGATAATAGGGTTGCATATGAACAGGTATGTAGTGAAGGTTGACACCGATTCCTTTCTTGCGTAACACCTCGAAAACCTGGCGGTGACTTTTGCCAATCTTCTCAAGTTGCATGCGAATTATATAAAGATGTAAACCGGAGTAGCTGTCGGCGTGCTGCCAGGGTGTTGTTACCGGTAGATCACTGAGGAGCTTATCGTATCGATCTGACAGATAGTGTCGTTTCGAAACGTATTTATCCAACCGAACTAGCTGGCTAACACCCAGAGCAGCCTGCAATTCGGTCATACGGTAGTTGAATCCCAATTCAATTTGCTGGTAGTACCATGGCCCGTCAGAACCACTCGTCATGAGTGCTGGATTTCGTGTGATCCCATGGCTGCGGAAGCTCTGCATATGATTCGCAAGATCCTGGTTGTTAGTCAACGCCATGCCGCCTTCACCGGTCGTAATTATCTTCACAGGATGAAAACTGAAGATCGTTACGTCACTATAGTGCCCGTTACCAATTGGTTCTTTACGATACCTTCCTCCGATGGCATGGGAAGCATCTTCAATAATTTTGAAACCATAGTGCTCGCCAAGACGATGGATGTGATACATATCGCAGGGTTGCCCTGCCAGATGTACTGGTACAACTATTTTGGGGAGTCTGCCTGCCTTTTCTGCCAGAATAAGTTTTTGTTCCAGCTTTTCCGCACACAGGTTATAAGTTTTATCATCAACATCAACGAAATCGACTTGTGCGCCACAATATAGAGCGCAATTTGCCGATGCTACGAACGTTATCGGGCTGGTCCAAAGCCAATCACCTTCACCTAACCCGAGCGCCAGACAGGCAATATGTAAAGCTGAGGTTGCATTGTTTACCGCAATGGCATATTTCGCCTGACAGTATGCTGCAACTTCTTTTTCAAACCTGGGTAAGACGGGGCCCTGTGTCAAGAAGTCAGACTTCATTACACTTGTGACAGCGTCAATATCCTCTTGTGTGATTTCTTGTGCGCCATAAGGAATATCCCTCATTAGAACAGTCCGATCTTGTTTCGATTTTGCTCAACCCAGGCCTGAAGCATTTTTGTTGTCATCCATTCTTCATTGATGTCGCTGGAATAGACGAACCCTTCCGGTACTTTCTCACCATCCTTGATTCGCGCTAATGAATTACTCCAGTTGTTGATGGCCGGGAGGATCTTAAAGTAATCCGAATAGCGGTAGGCATAATCGGAATCTTCTTTACCGATCATTTGTTCGTGTATCTTTTCACCAGGGCGCATGCCTACAAAATCGAACTTTGCGTCGGGGCATAGTGCCTTTGCCAGATCAACCAGCTTCATGGAAGGGATCTTCTTCACATATATTTCGCCACCCTCCATATCGTTAAACGCGTGCCAAACGAGCTTCACCCCCTGCTCCAGTGAAATCATGAAACGGGTCATACGTTTATCGGTAATTGGCAGCACACCGGTATCTTTGATTGAGAGGAAGAAAGGGATGACCGATCCACGCGAGCCCATCACATTGCCGTATCGCACGACGGCGAATCGGCTACCATGTTCACCTGCATAGGCGTTGCTCGCGACAAATAACTTATCAGATGCCAGCTTGGTTGCACCGTAGAGATTAATGGGACTACTTGCCTTATCTGTCGACAATGCAACCACCCGTTTTACACCCTTATCTATACAGGCATCAATGAGGTTCATTGCACCGTTTATGTTGGTTTTTATGCACTCAAATGGATTGTATTCAGCGGTCGGGACAATCTTGGTTGCAGCTGCGTGAACTACGTAATCAACACCATCCAGTGCGCGATACAACCGGTTCCGATCCCGAACATCGCCTATGAAAAACCTTACCCTCTCATCATCTTGGTATAACTTCGCCATCTCCCACTGCTTCATCTCATCGCGAGAAAAAATAATAAGGCGCTTTGGCTTGTATTTTTCCAGGGTCATCGGTACGAAGGTATGACCGAACGAGCCTGTGCCACCTGATATCAGAATGGAAGAATTCTTGAGCATTCAAATAGGCCTTTTAAGAAAAGTTTTTATGCCGTGGTCCTCTATACTTCGCGCGTCGTACGTTAAAAACCTTCAGGTCGACTATAAACGGGGCCATAGCTACTGGGCTCACCCCATATATTATCTTTTACCCATTCGTCCTTCTCGATACGCCAAACTCGTTTATCCCTGAAAGTATCTGCAATCTGCCAGAATTCTTTTTCATCCATATCTACATAATTGAGCCAGTGTTGAAGATCACTTGAAACGATGTGGTCGTATTTTCGAACCATTTCAATACCTTCGTCGCGTGACATATAGCCGGTTCTTATATCTTTGGATGCGTGATCGGAGGCACGACCGTAGCCGAACTTGATGAATTTAAGCAAATCATGGACTCCATTCTCATATCGGTCATCTAAATTGGATACTCTTCGGTATGTTCTTTCGAACTCCTTTTCAGATGCCTTCCAGCCATATTTTTTAGATATCAACTTAGTGTGAGTGTAGGGATCCCATTTAAAAAAATTACCGATGTATATTCCTTTCACACCTGATTTAATGATTTCTTCATCTGAAGGGTATTTTAACCAGGTTAGATCCTTCTCTTCCAATGGATCAAGTGGGTCGTCCAGCATGTCATACCATTCATATCCTCTTAAGCCATGTTCATGCCTTACCCTGGCACTAAATTCGACATAATCGTCTGCACCGTACATGCCTGATATATCCCAGGCTGTTTCACCCCAGATCATTAAGGGAATCTGAAACTTCACGGCCACGATAATTGGGTAAGTAAATATTCCGCAATGTGCGTGCCAATTCATATCACCCATTTTTCGAAAGCAGATCCGATTAAGTTTCTTTATGACATCAACACTAGGTCCAAACACCAAATGATCCGCATCAAAGACTTCTCGCATCTTGTCTCTATTGTAGTCGCCTTCGGGCAAATAGTTGTTGCCATGATAGGTCACCAACAAGGGCTTTAATCCGTAGTCGGAAACCATCTTATGTACCTGATAGTAACTGTCTTTGCCTCCACTAACAGGTACGACACAGTCATAACCAGAACTATTGTTTAAGTTGATTGTTTCAATTGTTCTCTCGAATAGCTTTTTCTTCTCTTCCCAAAACTCGTCCGTCAATTCGGAAAATTGTTCAGCCACCTTGCATGCAGAGCACACTCCCTCTGCATCTACATGTAGATTAACTGATACGAAGGGGTAGACACATTGTTTACAATATTCCATGGTCATGTTGATAACTCCTCCGGCTCAAATTGACAACAACATCGGCTCGCGAACGCTCAAACCGCTATCGAACAAATACTTTTTTGCGTGATAAACGCTTTGATCAGTGTGCTGAAAGATATTCGCCGCAGCTACCGCGTCTACATCTGTTTTTTCCAATGCTTCGCGGAAATGTTCCCAGTTTCCGACACCGCCTAGTGCAATAACGGGTATTTTGAGATCTGCACTTATTTCTGAAATCGTCTCGATATCATAGCCGTTCTTCTTGCCGTCACGATCTATGCAATTTAACAAAATCTCTCCAACTCCAATTTCTTCAAGTCTCTTGGACCAACTTTGAGGTGATAGCCCGGTATCCCTTGTTCCACCATCAACCATCGCTCTCAATTTTCCATCTATCTCTTTATAGTCAATAGACGCCACGATGCATTGTGAACCAAA
>DUAT01000071.1:3849-4596 GCA_012960755.1 Gammaproteobacteria bacterium | reverse complement strand
TTGACTGTAACTGATCCTCTTTAGGTCGATGAACCGTCACACACTAGTTTTCTTCCGGCGGCATCATCTGCGCTGCTATTAAGCCCGAGTACGATGCGGAAGTCGCCATTTGCCGACTGAACTCCGCGTGGGGTTTTAAATAACACCTGCGACCGGGCCATCCCACCCGCCACACCATCCAGTTCCTCATCACTCAACTCAGCGTTCTCCACCAAGTCCTCAGCACTGAACTCACAGCCATGCTCAGCACCTAGTGCAATCAGTGTATCTCCATCAATCTCTTCGCCTATCCGGGCTTGCAGTTCTTCACTGTCTGAAATCTGTTGAATGAATTGGTCTAGGGTTTCTTTGCTCATAGCATCTCTCCTGTCATTGGTTTGATAAGCATACGCCTGTCGTGGTGATGGCTCAACTGGGAGTGTGATGGGGTCACTATTGAACGGCTGGCAGCAAGGCTTGAACGGCTGGTAGCAAGTTTTCTGGATTGGGGTAATACGTATCACCGGGAAGTTGTCTGGATTTCTGATGAATTTCCACTTTTGTTCTGCCCTTTCTTGCAGTGGTAGGCTTCCATGCTGCCACTATTACTAACAGTACCACTCCACCATTTACCTGATCCATCTCATCCATTGTCATTTCGTTGTGTTGGGCGTTCATGTCTGTCTCCTTGAAACTGTATTTGGCTGGTCAATTCCAGTAAAGCCATTGTTATGCAAACCCAAGATCAAAGATGTGTGCCTCATCACC
>DUAT01000071.1:0-3743 GCA_012960755.1 Gammaproteobacteria bacterium | reverse complement strand
ATCCGCGATCCTGCCGACGGCGGCCTTACCGCCTGGTCTAGTTCATCACCTGGTAAACGCTGGCCTGAGCGCAGCATTCTGGATGCAAAACCACCTTAGTTACTTGGTCGACAGACGGCCATAAACTGCTGGAAGATCGTTGAATTCGAAACGGGTGCGGAGTGTATAACTCAGTCAGAATATTGCGAGGAAGCCTGAAACAGGTACTACTGTAGTCGTCTGCGCAGGTTGTTTAACCGACTGATCGCGGTCTGGTCTATGTCAACATAGCCCTGTTGTTCGCCACTGCCAGATTGGCCGGGCAGTGGCAATCTTTTCACCGCCTGCTGGTAGGCTTCCAGCGCTTTGCCGTAATCCCCCTGCGCTTCGCTGGCAATACCCAGATACAGGTAGCCGCTGCTGGCTTCTGGTTTGAAAGATATCAGCTCGTTGCTAAGTGTTTTCATCTGCTCAAAATCACCGACCAGCCCCGCTACCGCCACCTGTTGGGAAAATGAGGAAATGAATGCCTGATCGGATTGTCGGGGTAGCTGGTAGTGAAAGTTATTGGACAGAATCGTCTGGTCTTTATAATGAAATTCAACAAAGACTCTGGACATGGCAATTTTTCGGTAAAGGCTGCCATCCAGTTTGTAACGTAAAGTAATCTGGTTGGTGGCGCGTAATTCTGTCTGGTCAACGGTTGGTGCCAGCACCAGTGTTGCCTGGTCTGCTTTTATTAATTGAGGCTGCCTGGATTTTGCATAAGAACGAAAATAAAGTTTGAGATGCTCCTGCCAGGTGTCGGCAGGGATATCGACAGTGATATACGGCACTTCACGGAGTTGCGCCTTATTAGCGAGTGCCTTCTTCTGCATAAAATTCCAGTTCTGTTCCTGTCGGGCAACCGGGTTGAACAGGTTTACGATTAGCACCGAGGTGTCATCGACTCGGCCCATCACCAGATTAGCGGTAAGCTGAACATACTTGGGCTCAAAGGCCACCTGTTGCTCATTGGCTGATTTCTTAATGCCACGGTCATTTGGATTGGTTAGCCCGGCCGGTTCAGAATTACCACAGCTAAGCAGTAATACTAAAGGTATACCAGTGACGAGCAGTCTGATTTTGTTGCAGTAAGCCATATGACAGGTTTCAGCTGCGTGGTTCATCGGAAGTCAGTGTCAGGTTTTGCCACAGCGTGTTTTGCTCGGAGGCATCACCGGCAACCGGTTGTGGCATATTGTTTTCGTCAACTCGATCTTCGCCACCATTGATATCAGTGCCCTTCATTGAGTCAATAAATTCCATCCACGGCGAGTCTTCGGGATAGAGATAACACTTTCCATCACTAGCCTGATAGTACTCGGCAACATGGTAGCGCATCACATTCAGGGTATTGCCTGAGGTTACCCCACCCTGGACGGCGACCTTGGTACTCATGCATTTGAGCACACTTTTGTACTCACCGGGGTGGCGAAGACCAATGCCGTGTCCGAGCTCATGGGTTATCACCTGGTCGATAGCATCTTTGGCCGAGTGTCCGCCACTGAGGGCATCTATCAAGGCCAGGCTGGATAACCAACTGCTGCTTAAAGTCACTTTCGTAACTACGTTGGGTGAGCCGACATGGGGGAAGATCTTTCCTGCCACACCTTCAGCTAAAGATTCTCGAGTCAGGTATAGACCCTTCTGACCTTTTTCGGGCCGCGCTGCCGCAAAGCCTCGGTTAAAATTCACAACACGTGATTGTTTGCCACCAAATTGCTCCGCATTGATCAAATGAATTTGTAGTCCAGATAATCCAAAATAGCCTATCCCGTGGCCTAGTTCGTCATGAATAAAGATATCCATGTCACGGGGGTCGGTATCGGTCCATTTGATATTGCTACCGTCGAGCACCATGAAGCCACGATATTCTTCGAACTTGGAGAAACCATCACCTTTATTGGTCATATTCGGTGCGTAGGCCAGTCGCACGGTATCTTCGTCGGCGTCAGTCGCCTGATTTTCAACATCACGTGTTTTTTCCCAGCTGTCGGCGATATGATTGACGTTTTCATCCTGCGGGATGGTAATGACTGACAGGTTTTCATCCCTTACCTTGCAGGTACACCATTCTCCATCAACATTGGCATAGGCGTACATTTTTGCCCAGCCACCATAGTCTTTAGAGGTGACCTCAACCTCTGCATTACGTCCTGCAGTGTTGGTTTCAATAACATAACCGCTACCATCTGGTCTGTGTGCCTCAAACCCAATCTGGTCACGGCTGAACTCCAGATCGGGTCCAGTTTCGGTGCCAGCATTCATGGCGAACCCCGTTTCATTGGTAACCTCGCTTAGCTTGAACCTGAAATTGGCATCGGTATCTTTGGGTTGTTCGATTGAGGCTCGAATTTTGAGTGGAACTGCGTCATCTCCAGCCATCGGTCGCCATTGTTCCGTGGCTTTTTCGATGTAACAGGCAATCTTGCCGCAGCCCATCGATTGTCGTGATGCATTAAAACCGCGCCATTTTCCCTGGTTGGTGTTTTCACACCCACTCTTCGACTTCATAAACAACTCCGATCGCTCGTAGATATCGATCTGCTCCCAGAACCAGACACCAGAGAAAGAGCGGCCATCCCCCGATATTTGAAATTTAATCTGGGTACTGGCTCTCTTGGCCCAGCCGTCTTTTTCTACGCATTCAGCCGGGTTACAGACCTGCAGGGTGCCAGTAAATTTATTACCATCGCGAATGCTGCCCCAAAAGGCAGTATCACCAGCCTCATGGCAACCGGAGGCATTTTCAAAATATGCACTAAGCCCGGAATCATCATGAACAATCCGGTAGGTGAACTTACCTTCTTTCCAGAGACCATCAAGATTAGGAATATCGTTTGCCTGAGTGTGAGCCACGAAAGACAGTAACAAGACGCAAATTGCCAGCCAGGTATTCCCGATTTTAATATTCCTGTCTGAAAAATAGCCTTCCATAAAATCACCCTTACTTAAGCATATTCACCATCGCCCTAAAGCATAGCGGTACAGCCAAGTTAAAGAAAGCTGAGCGATAATCTATGGATGGAGTATAGGAAGAATAAACGCCCTTTTCACCCAAGTCCAACAGCCGATGACTGCTGTTGCATCGCCCGGCAAGCGGGTAATGCCTCTCCGACTTTCTAATTTATCGTGAACGGCAACACCCGATCTGTAACACCGTCAAAACGAAACTCCACTCGATACCGCCCTGCAGGCCAGCCATTATCGGGAATCGACAAGACAGTCATGCCAGGTTCAATCTGCCACAGAGACGATGATGGCGGTAAAGTCGCTGACCATGTATCAATGACATAATCAGGCGGTGCCGCGGCGCCAACATCTTCTGCGATCCAGACGGCTTCTATTGTTTTCCCTCGCGCACCTTCTGTCAGCGTGAAGGCGCAAAAAATTTGAGGGGTATTAGTGCTAAAACTATTGGACGGATTAATCGCCCGGTTATCGTCGTCGATCTCCATTGCGAGTTGCGCCTCAGCGACAAAAACGCCGGATTCCTGTGCTACCGCAAATGTTGCAGCACAAAATATCAGGTAACCCAGAAAACAAGCGGTCGTTCGATCGGTAGGAAAACTCATCACTGGCTAAGAGTATAAAACATTCAATCCCCACCTCCAGGGTAGTAGGCGCAGAAATAGGTCAAGCCCACAAGTCCAACAGCCGATGACTGCTGTTGCATCGCCCGGCAACTGTGTAATACCTCCCCGAATCCGGCCGCTATGGAA
>DUAT01000070.1 GCA_012960755.1 Gammaproteobacteria bacterium | reverse complement strand
ACCAGGCGAGTGGTCGTGCAGGGCCCGATGGTCGACCAATACGCCGCCAGTTCGGATAGCGGGTCTTATTGACGCTGCAATGGTAGTAGAGTCGCCGCCTAAGCGTCCTATACTGATGTCATAGATTGACCGCGCTCTTTGAATGCAAGGTTCTATACCCATAGATTAGTAACCGAATCGTCTCTACTGATACGGAAATTGTCGGATTGTTTTATCGTGAATAAACTTTTAGTCATCGTTGTTACGGCATTGTTTTTCGCCCTGACCTATGCCAGCGGGCCAGACGAATTCAATACATCTGATCTTTACGCTCTGGGTTGTTTATTTCCAATTGTGATCGGAGCGCAACTTCTGATTGCCCATTTTTTGATCCGACCCCGGTTTCTACAGAACCTGTTTCTATCCGGCTGCGCCACAGCAAATATTTTGTCGGTAAACCTGATCCTCAACGATGCCTACACAGCTTTGCCACAATTTGTTTGGTTATTAACAGTACTGTTAGCTGTATTTATTCTATTTTCCATCATGAATATGATGGATGATTATCCACGAATGGCAAAGGTGATTACGATCATTGTCGCTTCTACTGTAATTGGCATTGTGGCAGAAGCTGTAGTTTTTTCAGGCAAGTCACTAGAGGCTACGGCTGACCCAGGAAAAACAAGCGCCAAGAATATTCGCCTTGTCGATTTTAAAACACGCCCTAATGTTTACTTCATCGCATTTGATGCCCTAATGCCCAGGGTTCTGGTGCGCAAATTTCTGGAATTAGAAACAACACCTTATCACGACTTTCTTGACGCACATTTTCGACGATTCAGAAATATGTTTTCTAACGCACCTTCAACAATTGGGTCTCTTAGCTCCCTTCTTGCATTCGATTTTAATTACTATAAAATAGTTGGGAAAAAAGACTGGCGATCGTTGTTTAGCGGGCGGGCGCCAAGCCCGCTACTTGAGATATTTAAACACAACGGTTACACCACCAATACACTTTATCAAAATCCGTACTTTGGTAAAGAGAAGGGGCCGTACGTCGACAACTATTCAACGGATCTCGGCAACGGGGTCTGTGAATTCCTAAATGAAGATTTTAAATATCTTACGTTTCTTGGCTATTGTCAGCTAAGAACTACGAAACTATTTACTTCGCTTCTTAAAAGACTAAACCTATCTAACGATCTCAATGAGATTGATTTTCTGCTTGCTAAGCTGCGATCAGGCTTAGATGAAGGTAAGCCGCAAATGTTTCTGGGTTATATTTTCTCCCCGAAACATACCCCCAATGGGTTTGATTGGCAAAAAACCAAACATGTTCGTGAATACCGCCGAACCTACCTTCGTAATAGCAGCACAACAGCTGAGTATCTTGAGCAGCTTATTACTTTCCTTTCCCGCGTGGATCCCTCTGCAATTCTCTATGTATTTGGAGACCATGGAGCCTTTGTTCCCCGGGGCAAGGAGGCGCGGAATAACGATAGTAGTCGCCATGTCCAGGGTAGATACGGTGTATATGGGGGGATCTACCCGCCTGATAGATGTTCTGAGTCCCTGTCTGAGCCCTACGCTGAGAATTTTACTACGGTGATGCAAGGAGCTCACATGATTATCAGATGCTTGACTGATGGCGAGGACGCTTTTATTGCACCAATTAATTATCGACTTGGTCATTTTGGAACGAAGTCTTTCCACCGCTATGAGGATTATCTATATGAATAAAATAAGGGATGGCATATCCAGCCGGTCAAAAGCGCTGCAGGTGATATTGGCTTCGTTGCTTTTTTTCCCGACAATCGCTTTCGCCTATGTAGATCCAGGCTCAGGTAGCGTGATCGTGACCACAATTCTTGGCCTTATTGCCGCTGTTGGCTATACATGTCGCAAGTATTTTTACAAGATTAAGAGAAAATTCATCGGAAAAGACGAGGAAAAACAGGAGAAGAGTTAAACCATCTATTTGAAGTTT
Organism: Gammaproteobacteria bacterium; assembly: GCA_012960755.1. The sequence continues at coordinate 2,634 of DUAT01000070.1, read as the reverse complement.
AAGAATCGTTTAAAAGAGTTAGATAAACCAACTATGGGTGATGACAGGAGCGTTGTGAAACCAACAGTGACAGAGTCGCCAGGATAGTTGATGCCGCAAGGGCCGTATCTGCCAAAGGCCAATTCCGATGCCTGGTGTTAGAAGGGTTATCCCAATATGAAATCATCCGCCCATTGGTCTACCCAAGCGATCCGGTGTTAACGTCCACGAAGCTGATTTGTAAGAGGCGTGGGTAAGGTATAGAAAGACAATCCCACCTGTTATTGGAGTTGAGAGCGACTTGTCATCAAGGATATGATATTGCTACCTATCCAGTACAGCACAAGTCCTGCAGCGAGATTGTATACAATCACCAGTAGAACTACTGAAATGAAAAAGAAGCGGTGCTGACTTTTCCTGTCATTTTTAAAACGCAGTTTCGCGTCAATTAGAGTGATCGCAAACATTAGAAGTGGAAGTACGTTGATCAATCCCCATAAGGCATCCGGTTTCGACAGATCATTTATAAAAAGAAAACTCTTATCAGTCAGGATTTCACCGCCAGTGAAGAGTAGTATTGCTGATACGAGCACGGGTAACATGACGAAAAAACTTGCCCCCATACCCACGCTCTGGATCGGATGATACCCATGCCTTTCGTAGATTTGTTCAGTTGCTAGAAACAGTTCTTCGCCCTTTAATTTTCCTTTTAGAGCCCCAACTTCTGTACCCACAGTTTTCATCTTCTCGCTGATACGCTGCTCCGTACGGTGCGCTACTGCCTGCAATGGACGTAGCACCAACGCAAAGGTGAAACTCAAGAGCAAAATTGAGACACCGATCGATGAGAATAGATGGACGTAAAACTCCAAGACTAATTCCATGACCCAGACGATGGGACCAAGAACTGTTTCAAGTATATACATACTGACAATCGCTATCGCGGCGTGAAATAAAACATTTCGCGCTTGCCACCCTTAAGGGATTGATGATCCTTTATCGTGAAGAATCGCTCAGCTTCCACGGTGAACTGGCCAAGAGTGTAATCCTCGTACTGCTCCTTCTTGTTGGTGAGTAGTTTTACAACCATTTCATCTTCGCGATGCACAAACTCCAGAATCACGGCAGCTTGGAGCGAGTGTAGCCATTTGAGGAAGAGTGCATTTGGAATGTTGGCTGACATACGCACATGGTGAATGAGAGCAAGGCAAAGCACGAGATCCGGCTTCCTACGTTGGTCAAATGCCTGTCGTTCATTGCCACCCCAGCCTTGCCCTGGAGAAATATTTGCAAGGTTCATGACAAGTGGCAGAATATTTGAACCTGTGTTCATTTTTTCCGCAAGGTAGATTTGCTCAACCGCATCGTGGTCGCCATCAACAGCAATCACCTGGCTACAATATTGACTGGCGACTCTGGAGAAAGTGCCGGTATTGCAGCCTATATCCCAGATGTAGTTTCGTTGGTTTGTGGCCGCGTGCTTTAATACAAACGCTTTTTTTGTGTCGAGATCCGCTTCTGAATAAGAGTGCGTCTTGTCGTACTTCGACCAGTCAGTATGCTTGATTTCGATTGAAAGCTTGCGCACAAGGCGCGCGAGACTTTGGACAAGCCCAAGCACCATGGCCTTGGATTGCTTGTGTGAGGTTCGCTGTTGGGCGGGGGCATTGTCGCGCTCCCGCTTTGCAATCGAATTTTCCACCTTTGCCGGAAAAACTATGTGGCTCAATACCCCAGTCTTGAAACGTTTGGTGCCGGTGAAGTACTTGATTGCCTCCATCGGTGGGATGCCGTCAATGTAGGATCGCAGTATTGGAAGGTGGTCGATATCCAGATGCGCCCGCACCATTAAAGGCGTAAGAAACATGGAGCAAAACTGGCGGTAACCGACCCACGGCTCACCTTCCTCCCAAGGCTGGAAGGAGGGTACGTCGATGAAAACAGGCCGTGGGCCGATCCATTGGATGTTATAAGGTGTTGCGTCTTTCAGTGTCCAGCCGTTTTCAAGGCTCTTTTCAATAAGGTACAACTGCAAGAGTGCCGCATCTTTGAGCATGGAAAAGGTCCATTCATACGGATAGGTCACAAAGGGAATGGGGTAGTGTTTCAGGACACCTGCCCAGCCTTCTTCCATTACAGCTCTGGCGTCCTCGTCATCTGTCGCCAGCAACTCCGTTTGCACAATATGGCAGGCATCTAGAGCCTCTTGGAAAAAAGCCTCGCCTGAGAGTTGTTGGTATATGGCCAGCGCATCTTTATTTAGGCCACGTAGAATACGAGTCTTTCCGCCGCTGACCATCGGAGTTACTTCGTAGACCCGATTTACTGGGTCGCGAAATGAACCAGTATTAGCCTCAATTCTCGTTTTCATCTTATTTCTTGCCCTGCCGCTCTGGCGTGCATTCTTTTGACTTTAAGGCACGGGCCCAGCGACGAAGAAGTCTATCTGCATGCCTACGAATCCATTATGGAAGCACGTAGTAAAGTTGGTGACTACCTGGAATTTTACAACACTGAGCGAGAGTATCAGAGTTTGAAGATGACGCCAGATCAGGCGGTTTTTTGGTGAAATCACATTGCTGCAAACGACGTAATTAATGAAGCAGATTACACTTAAGGGACTGTCTGAAAGTCTGGTCCATTTCTCCACAAGGG
>DUAT01000069.1 GCA_012960755.1 Gammaproteobacteria bacterium | reverse complement strand
CCCGCACGGCTTGTTAACCAGCGGCTATGGCGGCGGTCCGATCAAGTTCTTCCGCATTCTCGAACAATGGCGGGCAGCTGGCACTTTTGACGGAATCGATTTTGGAAGCGATAAACATGCTTAAGCTGGTTGTTCTGGTGTGCCGTGGCGAAACGTTAGCCATGAGGCGTTAGTTGCAAAATGGCAGCAGGCGCACATGCCAGCAGTGATCAAGCATGTACAACCGGACCGTTATCGGGTGACATTTTTCGATGCCGAAAGCGCGCCGCATTACGACGGCATGGCAGCGTTGTGGTTTAAGGATGCAGATAAGGCCCGACGCTGGTATACCACGCCAGATATGGTCACCGCGCTAAACGATGGCTTCTTTGAGGTGACGGACCAGAAACCGGTTGTTCTAGTCTGTGAGGAACATGTCATTATGTCCGGATCTGTGATATCAGCGAATGATACAAACTCCTACCAGCTTTCAACATATGGATTACAGAGGTAGTGTTCGATGAATTATCATGCCAAACCACCAGACATGCAGCAATGAAAATAGGCATTATCCCAATTGTATTGGATCAGGGCCTTAGCATCTCGCCTATTTTGAAGAAACACATCAACTACTTCACCATCCTGATCTATAGCTCGCCAAATGAATGATTTGGGGGGACGCCTAGTCCGGAGATCTGTATCTCTTGTACATCGTTGATTTATTCATTTAGGAATTGTCGCCGATTGGCAGTTAACTTGGCAGTACCGAATAGATAGTTAACTACCCTGTGATATGCTTCGATGGGATGTCGCCAAAGGATTAATAGCATGAGTTTAAACTTCGGTTTCAGTGATTCAGAGCAACTTTATCAAGACCAAATTCGCCGGTTTGCGAAGTCTGAACTCGCACCAATGCGACAGCAATGGGATAAGGAATGTGAGCGACCCCAGGCAATGGTTCAGAAGGCGTTAGAAGCCGGGTTGCTCGACACGGAGATGAGCCATGTGATGCGCGGCATCATGATGGAGGCCGTGGGGTACGCCGACTTCAACTGCGCCCTGCCATTTCTGGTGACAACAGAACCATTCGAGTTGAACAGACTCGATGGTGTGCCTGATGATGTTCGCAACCCGGTCCGCCAGGCTGTCAGGGAAGGTAAGACAATTATTGGCGTGGGTTTTACTGAACCGAGCAGCGGAACTGATGTTGCCAACTTTAAAAGTACAGCTGTACTGGATGGTGACGAATGGGTTATCAACGCGGTTAAAAATTCAATCTCCTGGGCCGACGCCGAGTATTTTACCGTCACATGTCGAACCGAAGGCGATGATACGGGCATCTGGTCACTGAGTAACTTCTTTGTACCTAAGGCCACCGAGGGTGTGCAAGCGCCGAGAATGTGGAAAGACATGGGTACCCATGGCGCGGAACGTGGTGAAGTTCGTTTCGAGAATGTTCGCGTGCCAAAAAACTATCTTGTGGGTGAACGTGGCAAGGCTTATCTACAAATGGCCCAGTTGTTTGATACCAATCGCGCTTATATTGGATTGAAGTGCATTGGCGCTGCACAGGCTTCTGTGAATGAAACCTGCGAGTTTGCGAAGCAGCGTGTCGTGATGGGCAACGCAATCTCAAACTATCAGGGTATCAGCTTTCCGCTGGTCGAAGCCGAGACGCAGCTGGAGGCAGCACGGTTGCTGTGTTACAAAACTCTCTGGCTTCGTGATCAGGAATTGCCGCACTCTAAAGAAGGCGGCATGTGCAAGTGGTGGGTGCCGGAACTGACATTTGAAATCGTCCGCCAATGCCTGACGATACATGGTCACTATGGTTACTCCGACGAACTGCCATTCGACCAGCGCCTGCGCGATATTCTGGGCTGGCAGATCGGCGACGGCACATCACAAGTGTCAAAGCTAATCGTCGCTCGGGCTATGTTCGGCAAACAGAACGCAGGTTAACGAGCTTCAACTAGTCGTTTGAGGTTTTTATGCAGATGCACGATGGCCTTCTCGAACTGTCCGTAGTTAAAGTGCGAGTTAGCCCCGCTTTTTAAACCATGCTGAATTTTTGCTACAACCGCATTGTCTTCTTCGAGACCCGTATCAGACACAAAGCGTGCATCTCGCTGCATTCGCTCAATATCTTCTTCTGTTTCATTGCCATCGAGCTTCCCAAGCCTAAACGTGTGGTAGTGGGTAACGGACGGCGAAATGGGCTCAGAGATCGAAACCGAGACATGATTCGACAAGATCGCGACGGTGCAGTTCGGAAACACATTGTAGACATAGGTTACCTTGCCCGAGATGTCCCGATCACTCTCTGGTACATCTCTCAACGACTCAATACGTCGAAATGGAAAAGTAACGCGACTATTAGCGCCGAACGTTTCTACTACGTTTAGGTTGTCGTACCCATAGGGGTAGAAGGTTTTTTCGTGGGTCGGCTTGATATGATAGCCTTCAAGCGTCGCCTCGATATTCAGCTTCCAGTTAAATGCCTGCTCATATTCACCAGTGTCAAATACCTCATAGCCGTCGGGTAACACTTGTGGCATCTCAGCCAGAGCACCCTGATCAATGGGTTCATCAATGCAAATATAAATTAGGCCATCGGTTTCAGAGACACTGTGTAACCGAACCAGCCCATTGCACGAAAAATCAAGGTCAGGAAAGCCGCTATCATGCGGCACATGTTGCAACGCCCCATCTAATCCGTAAGCCCAGCCATGATAACCACAACGAAACACGCTGATTTTTCCTTGGCCTTCAGCCAGGGCCATGCCACGATGCCGACAGGCGTTGCGAAATGCTTTGAGTCCATCGTCTTTATCACGAACCACAATAATGGGCACACCTGCCACGGTACGTGCGATATAACATCCTTTGTCTTTTAGCGCGACGGATGGGGCAAATACGATGGGTAAATGTCTAAGGAGCTCGATCTCCTCATTAAACCTATCTTCGCTGGTATAGTTAATCGTAGGTTCTTGCCAGGTTTCATCCCCCCGATCCGTTGTTCCCTGGTCGATATGCTCGAATATCTGCTGGATCACCTCGGTGTCAGTTTTCAGAATTGCCATGGATACCTCCTATATTAATTAACACTACCCGCTTCGCTACCGATATGTCGATTCACCTACTCTTAATCATTAGCAGAAGAACTTAAGTTCACCACCAATCTATATAAAAATGCATAGCCTTCATAAAACGATGTTACTAGTATGCGTTCGTCTCGACCATGAGCACGGATATCCTTGCGATCAACAAACAGGCCTGTAATACCATAGGTAGGTATTCCTGCGTTGCGCATTTTTGCACCGTCAGTAGCACCGGTGGTCATTGTTGGCATCACGGGTACTCCAGGCCATGTTTCTTCCGTGGCAGATTCGACGGCACTCAGAATCTCGTCAGTCAGCGGCGATGGCGCTGACTGACGCCCTCCACCCTCATGAATTATTTCTATCGTAGGATCTCCAACCGCGGCGACCAGTGACTGCAGGACTTCTTTGGGATCGCCCCCTGGCATCATCCTGACGTTGATAACTGCAGATGCGGTCTGAGGCAAGGCATTTCGTGCGTGACCACCCTCCAGCATTGTAGCGACCGCAGTAGTTCTAAGTAGCGCATTGATTGAAGGAATTTTGCCGAGGCGTTCTAGTGCTCTGGGATCTGGTGATGGTTCAAGTATTGCTCTTAAATCTTTACCAAGCTGCCCAGGGCTGATGTCCGCCAGGCGTTCAAATCCTAGTCGCATTACGGCGTTAATTTCTAGTGGGAACTGATGCCCACGTATTTTCAAGAGCGCCTGGGCTAAATCATAAATAGCATTATCGTTTCTTGGGATACTCGAATGACCGCCGGGGTTGGTTGCTGTTATCTTGTAGCTTTGAAATATTTTTTCCGCAGTCTGAATACTATTAGCAATGCGAGCACCGTTCTGCAATAAACCGAATCCACCTTCGTTGAGTGCAAATGCACCGTTGATCAGTTCAGGATGGTGTTCGAGTAACCAGTACACCCCATTGTTGCCGCCACCTTCTTCATCAGCAGTCAGGGCAAGGATAATGTCTCGATTAGGTGAATAACCCTCGCGTTTCATTCTGATAAAAACCGATGTCCAGATCGCAGCCTGGGCTTTGTCATCAATCGTTCCCCGGCCGTAGAAGTATCCGTCCTTTTCATGCAGCGTAAACGGGTCCATTGACCAATCAATTCGTTTCGCCTCGACAACATCAATATGCGCCAATAGAATTAAGGGCTCCTTTTCTCCACTGCCATGAAGTCGGGCCACGAGATTGCCTTTTTTGTCTTTGGCACCACCAATAAAAATGTCGCTTTCGGGAACGCCTGCTACCCTGAGTCGCGCTGCTACCTTCCGGGCTGCAAGCGTATTATCCCCAACAGAATGAGTTGTGTTGGTTTCGACAAGCTCTTTGTATATTTCAAAAGTAAGCTGCATGTTGTCATCAGGCTTAACCTTCTGCTCAGCGTTAGCATTTGTCGCCACCACAAGAAACAAAAACGCAGATACAACGAGGGAGTTATTCATCTTCCTGGACTTCCCAGCATTCACTAGACACTTCCTAGCATTGAAAAATAGTTATTTTCATATTGCATTGGCGACACTCCATCTATGTGACTATGTCGCTTTATCGGATTGTAGAACATCTCAATAAAA
>DUAT01000068.1:93898-121225 GCA_012960755.1 Gammaproteobacteria bacterium | reverse complement strand
GTGTCGAGTATTGAAGTTGCATCGTAGTGGGTTCTACGCCTGGCTGAACAAACCACCGCCAACCTAAAAAGCCTGTGTTGGTTCACAGTGATCAAGGGAGCCAGTATGGCAGTGCAGACTACCTGGCATTCTTACGAGCAAACAATTTGAAGGCATCGATGAGTCGACGAGGAAATTGCCACGACAACGCTGTGGCAGAAAGTCCTTGCAACCTTTAAGAAAAGAGTGACACAAAAAAAGATCTACACAACTCGTGTTGATGCAAAGACTGAGATATTCAATTTTATTGAGATGTTCTACAATCCGATAAAGCGACATAGTCACATAGATGGAGTGTCGCCAATGCAATATGAAAATAACTATTTTTCAACGCTAGGAAGTGTCTAGTGAATGCTGGGAAGTCCAAGAATGACATCCTGGTGATTGATGAGTTGGGCTACCTACCGATGAGCAAACAGGGTATGTACAACCTGTTTCAACTCATCAATGCCATGTATGAGCATCGCTCATTGATCATCACGACCAACAAGGACTTTACCAGTTGGCACGAGTTCTTCTTCGATGACAATGTCGCGGTACCGATTGTTGACAGGACTTTCCATCACTCAAAAATATTTATGTTAGGAGGAGAAAGTTATCGGCTACGACAGAAATTAACCAACTAGGGGGTCAATTTTATTGTCCGATTGGGGGTCAAAATTAATGTCCGTTGACACAAACATCAACGGCAACATCCTTGTCGTACTCGGACAAACCGTTTTCACAGACGAAGGTACTGTATTTGATGAGATTCCCAACAGCCAATCACTTGCAGGACTCAGTGTCGGTGATGTAATAGAAGTGAGTGGCTTACTTAACAGCAACGGCCAAATCGTCGCTACCTATATGGAAAAACGTCCCCCAGGCGGTGAGTTTGAACTTGTTGGAATTGTCTCTAACCTGGATGTAACTGAGTCACGTTTTGATCTGGGCGACCAGCTTATCGAGTTTTCTGGAGCGGAACTTAAAGATTTTAACAGTGCGCTGACCAATGGTGATCAGGTAGAAGTGAAAGGTGAATCATTCAATAGTGACGGAGAGTTGGTTGCCATGATAGTAGAGCTTAAAAAAATAAGTCATGCTACAGACGACAATGTTGAGTTGGAAGGACTGGTCACGCATTTTGAATCAGCTACCGATTTCGATGTGTTTGGTACGTCGGTATCAACGACAACCGGGGCCGATTTCTTGCGGGGAACCGTCGATGATCTTGCTATCAATGTAAAACTTGAAGTAGAGGGAAAAATCAATACAGATGGTGTTTTGATTCAGACAAAATAAAATCTAAAAGAAATGAAACGACAGGCATTGAAGCCAATGTCGATAGTGTAGATGTAAATGCAAATCAACTCACGGTGTTAGGCATTGCTATCACAATTACATTGACAACCCAGTTGGAAGATGACAACGACTTTAGCGTGTTCTTTTTCGGGCTGAGTGACATGTCTGCCGGGGATTTTGTGAAGATCCGAGGTATCCTGGAAACAGATGGAACGCTTTCTGCTACACGCCTCAGGAGAGATGAAGCATCGAATGAAGATAGTCGCATCAAAGGACTTGTTAGCTCAACAGACGGTGCTACATCACTTGTGATTGCAGGTGTAGCGGTGCTATCCGTTCAATATCGTATGCTGAGATTGTTTCTTTGATCATTGGCGCAGCGTCGTCTCTTTTTAGGTTAAGGACAACGGTTGAGTTATTGTTCGGGCTGACAAGTGGGTGACTGTCATGATGCTGATCTGCAGGCTTACGCGCGATAGGGTTAATCATTGAAAAGATACTTAGGCAGGCCGGCTTGTTCGAGCGGTGAAGCAAGTCTGTACTGACCACGACGATGGTGCAATCAAGCGTACAGCAGGATTCCTGTTGGTACCGGCAGCGCAAGCTTACAGGGACGCAAAATCCCTCTGACTTTTGCTCACAAGTTGCCCGGGAAATCCTTGTCCTTCGCAAATATTCGTACACGTTGATGCCATTGCGTTTCAGGCATTTCCAGATTAGTGTTTGGTGATGTTCTGTTTCATCCATATATTCTACAATTGGCTTACAGGCAAGCTTGATGTCGTCGCCTATCTAACTGCTGAGAATCTTGCACTTCGGCAACAGCTAATCGTACTGAAGCGAGATCAGAATCATCCGACATTGAAAGAACGAGATAGACTATTCTGGAAAGTCTTGTCCCGGTTTTGCGGAGTTGGGGTGACAGATACCGTCTTAACTTGCAACTGTTGATATGTATGAGAATAAGTTGTTCTTGGTCGTGAGATCTTTATGATATCGGGAATGTTGTTGGCAGGTGGCGCTGGAATCCTGAACGAGAAGATCATCCGGTTGTATAGAGCAGAGTATTATGTGATTCTCAAATAACAAGTGAACAGCAGGGATGCTTGATTGAAAGTGTATTTAAGAGTTGTCTACTATGCTGCAATGGAAAAATTGCCAAGACTCAGGAACTGGGTTGTTCTGGGCGTAGCCTTATCATCCTGTTGTGTGTCAATCGCTGATGAAGTCACCGCGAGTGAAGAAACTCTCAGAATTTATAATCAGACGTGTGTGGCCTGTCATGCGACCGGCGTACGTGGTGCGCCCAGGCCGGGTGTTAGCACTGACTGGGAAGACTCCCTTAGTTACGGCAGAGAGGATATTTACCTCAATTCCATCGAAGGGGTTGGAGAAATGCCGCCCCGGGGCATGTGTGCGGACTGTACCAACGAGCAGATCAGGGCTGTTGTCGATTATATGTTAACTGGTGTTGAGTGAATTGCTGTCAGTGATGCCGCACTGGGTTTAGCAGACATTGGCACCGGGCTTGTCTGCCGGACCTGTAGCACTCATAATCGAATCACATTCAGCATTGCAGGATTGTTATGAGACAGGTAATAACGTCGAGTTTCGCGGGCGTCTTTGTGTGTTTTTTCCTGTCGTACAACGCGGTTGGTGCTGAACCTGATCCTGGTGCCAACTCCGATTGGCCGTCGTATGGCATGAACAAGCAAATGTCAAAATACGCCGATCTGGACCAGATCAATCAGCGTAACGTAACGGATCTTGAAGTTGCCTGGACCTGGGAAGTGCCGGATGGCGCTCTGCTGGATGCCATTGGTTCCAGTGCCGATACCAATTTCTTCGAGGCCATCGCATCCAGCGGTTTCAAGAGCACCCCGATCAAGATTGACGACACGCTGTACGTCAGCACACCCATGGGATATGTAGCGGCCATCAATGCAGTCACCGGCAAGAAAAAGTGGCTCTTCGATACCCGCACATACGATGATGGTCGTCCAGCCAACATTGGTTTCAATCACCGTGGTGTTTCCTATTTCGAGGATGGCGACAAACGTCGCATCCTGATGGGTACAAACAATGCCTATCTCTGGTCGCTCGATGCGGATACGGGCGTTCCCGATCCGTACTTCGGTCAGGCTGGTCGGGTAGATTTGACAAAGGGTCTCGGCCAGGAAGTCGATCGTTCAAAATATTCCAATACGGTTGCGGTCATGATCATCAACAACACTGTGGTGATGGGCGCCGTAATTTCGGATATGCCCCTGGTGGGTTGGCTAACCAGGAAACAAAGCGAGATGCCCCCCGGACATATTCGTGGCTTCGATGTTCATACCGGTGAACAAAAGTGGATATTCCATTCCATCCCCAAACCGGGGGAAACAGGTCATGACACCTGGGAAAATGAGTCCTGGAAGGTTACCGGTTCTACCAACGTCTGGACCCTGATGTCGGGCGATCCTGAACTGGGTTATGTCTACCTGCCTTTTGGTGCCCCCAGCAATGACTGGTATGGCGGGCAACGACATGGCGATAATCTCTTTGGTAACAGTATTGTCTGCCTGAAGGCCAGTACCGGTGAATTGGTCTGGTACTTTCAGACGGTGCACCATGATCTGTGGGACTACGATCTACCCGCACCGCCAGTGCTGGTTGATATCACCGTGGATGGCAAAGATATTAAGGCCGTTGCACAGGTATCGAAGCAGGCCTTTGTGTATGTACTTGACCGCGTTACCGGAGAGCCAGTGTGGCCCATCGTCGAGCAGCCGTTTCCCGCAAGTGATGTACCAGGTGAACGAACCGCGGCAACACAGCCGGTGCCGACCAGGCCGGTACCCTTTGACCGGCAGGGTCTCGATGATGATGATCTCATTGATTTCACTCCTGAATTGAAAGCAGAAGCAAAAAAAATAATCAACAAATTCAGAAATGATGGCTTCTTCACGCCTCCTTCAGTGAAGGGTTCCCTGCAGCTGCCGGGTGACGGCGGTGGTGCAGAGTGGAACAGTGTCGCTTTTGATCCGGAAACTTCAATGCTCTACGTCTCGTCAGTGACCAACGCCATTGTCTCAACCCTGGTAGAACAGGAGCCTGATGTGACCGAATTCAGATTCTTGCGCGGCGGTGATCGATCAACGCGTGGGCCAAAACGGCTACCGTTAACCAAACCACCCTATAGTCGTATCAGTGCCATCAATCTCAATACCGGTGACTATGAGTTCGTTGTGCCCAATGGTGATGGCATGCGTCAACGCGTGATCGATATGGGCATACCCGACCCCGGACCACTGGGAGGTGGCGGACATGCCAGCCCGATGGTAACCAAATCCCTGCTTTTTGCTGCAGCTTCGAATAATAAACCCGTTCTGCGGGCCATGGACAAGGCTACCGGCGAGACCATCCATGAAATAGCACTTCCCGGCTATGCTGCTGGTGTGCCGATGACGTATCTGGCAGATGGCAAGCAATACGTCGTCGTCGCCGTGATTTTCAACGGCAGGAAATCCCAGTTGATGGCTTTTTCACTGCCATAGTCGAGAGAACAGACAAATGGAACTGGATGATCAGTCTATCACCACCAGCTTTTTCCATTACGTGATTATTGATTCCTGATCCCTGTCAAATTATGCCATGTTTGTGCGAGGTTTTGCCTGATTCAAGGGCCGTAGGCAGTGTAGAGGGTGTATAGTGTTGAAAAGATTGACTTTAAAGACAGGAGACTAAAGATGAAAATTGTCAGTATAGGCGTGGGATTTTTAGCTGCAATACTCGTTACCGCATCTGCGAGTGCAGGATTTGTGAAAGGTGTAGTCAAAGATGCGGATGGAAAGCCGTTGACCGGTGTCATGGTCAGACTGACCAGCAAAGACAACGTGTCGGAATCAGTTTTTACCAATGCCAAAGGTAAGTACAAGATTAAGACCGACCTGGCGGGTGATATCGACGTGCGTGCACGTCTGCCTTATTTTAGAGATGCCACGACCACAATAGAATTGGGAGCAACAGCCAAAATCGAGGAAAATCTGGTCATGGAGCCCATGACGGAAGACAGGGAAATTTCTGATAGCCTCCCGGCTGCTTACCATTTTGGGCAGTTACCATTCGAAGTCGGTGATGACAAAGACTTCAATCGCTACCAGTTTCAGCGTGATTGTCTTTCCTGCCATCAGCTGGGTAATTCCTTCACCAGGGTACCTCGTACCGCGAAGAATTGGACCGGTACCGTAAAACGCATGCATATGTATATCGGCAACTTCGATGACAAGCTCATCGACCGAAGGTCCGAGATTTTCGCGGCAGGTTTTGATGGCAAACCAGTAGAAGTTCGACCGGTATTCCCGGTGGACGAGAAAGCACTTTCGAAAACCAAAATATATGAGTACCCCTTACTGGCCCAGGGTGTACCCCATGACACCATCGCTCACCCGAAGACGGGCATGCTCTATACCGTCGATCAGGCTTTGCACCATATGTCGGTTACTGATCCAAAATCCGGCGTAAGCGAATATGTGGTGCAGAACGGATCACAGGCAGATTTCTATTACACTTCATCACCTGCTGAAGGGAAGACTGCCAAGTTTGAACCCAAGAGAGACGGACCTCACTCATTAGCCCTTGGTCACGACGGAAAATACTATGTCACCAACACGGGTAGCACCAGCATTGGTGTTTTCAACCCGGACAACAATCAGTGGGAGGCTTCTCACAAGCTACCCGACATGTACAAAGGCCGGTATCCACATACAATTCGTGTCGCCAAAACGGGCATGGTCTGGTTTACGATGGCCGGTGCAGAACATGTTGGCCGACTCGATCCGGATTCCGGTAAATTCGATATCATCCCCCTGCCCAAGGTTAAGGCGGGTGGCATCTCCGGAGGAACGCAGCCCTATGGCATCGACATCAGCCCCACTGATGACGCCATGTGGTACGGACGTTTATTCGGCGACAAGATTGGGCGAGTTGATCCAGACACACTGCATGTCACTGAGTTCAATTCGCCAGTTAAGGGTCCACGCCGAATGTACTTCGATAAAAAAGGAATTTTATGGGTTACAGGGTACTCGCATGGAGAGTTGGCGCGGATTGACGTCAACAACTGGTTCCACAGTAAAGTCTATGAGATGCCCGAGTTTGCACCGGGATTCCGCCCTGCACCTTATGCACTGGCCATACACCCCAAGACACAGGATATATGGCTGAATGAGAACATGACCGACCGTTTGTACCGCTTCATACAAGATGAAGAGCGATTCGTTGTTTACCCGGTTCCTTTATCGAATACCTACACCCGGGACACGAGTTTCACGCCAGATGGAAAAATCTGTACTTCCAATAATCCGTTACCGGCTGCTGCGCTTGAGGGCGGTGTATTGCAAATTTTCTGCATTGATGCCGATGCCTGATTAGGTATTTTCGGTCAGCAGATCTGAAATTGTTCAGATCTGCTGACCGTGCTTATAGATGTCATCCAGGAATCACTTGACCGTTGGCCTGATCGGTATAGTCATTCTGCTGTTGGTAAACTTCGTCAAGGCTTCGGAAGTGACAGCTACCATGCTGCAAGAATACGGCGAAACGGTGCAACAACCCTTTTCTGCGGAGTCCGGCAGACTGTTTTGGTACAGCGACAATGACGGTCGAAGCTGCACTACCTGCCATACAAAATCCTTGCTGACCCGCGGTAGACATGAGCGGACTGGCAAAATTATTGAGCCAATGGCACCGTCTGTTAACCCTGAAAGGTTAACGAAGCGGAAGAAGATCAATAAGTGGTTTCTTCGGAACTGCAAATGGACTATCGGTCGTGAATGCACAATCGAGGAAAAAGGCAATATCCTTCTGTGGTTAAGTCAACAGTAAACTTTATGCAAGCAGTGGCTAAATGAAGATGAAAACCGAATCAAGAAAAAATTTTGGAAAACTACTGTGTGTCCTACCGCTGGTGTTCACACTCCAGTGTATGAATAGCCAGGCGGCGCGATACCCTGGAGATCGTAGTAACTACGACAACCAAACCTCACCAATCTTTGAAACAGACCCGTTTTACACCGAAGAGTGCGCTGCATGTCATCTCGGTTATGCCCCTGGCCTGTTGCCCGCCAGTAGCTGGATGAAAATTCTCCATGGGCTCGAGAATCATTTTGGTGAAAATGCTGACCTGGATTCAGAAACTGTGGAACATCTTGCGGATTACTTAAAAAGAAATTCTCTGGAACACGAAACGTCAGAAAGGATAGCCAGGTTTAAGAAGAATCTACCCAGTGATCCGCCGATCCGAATCACTGAGCTACCCGAGTTTCTGAAGGAACACGAACCAGCTGTTCGCCAGATCGGTCTGGACGAAGTTGAGACAGGGTTCTTCAGCCCCTGTGAAGATTGCCACAAAGAAGGTGCCAGCGGAATTTTCGACAAGGAAAAACTCTATAAAGGTTACGGTCCCGACTTTCAGTTTGGCGAGGAGAAGGAGTTTTAGGAATGTCTCGTTGGTTGTGCGCTGCCATATTGTTGCCTTTCACTGTCATACTAGCTCCATATTGTGTAGCCGACGAGAAACCGGCAGGCGTAACGGCCACTCTCGACAATACTGAATCAACCGCCGCATTTCCCAGGGATGACTCCTATATCACCGAGTGTGGCGCTTGTCATCTGGCCTATCCGCCCATGTTACTGCCGACAAAAAGCTGGACAAAACTGATGTCAGGTATTGACCAACACTTTGAAGAAAATGCAGAACTCGACGCTGAAACTTCCGCGTACATCAGCAGGTATCTGACACAATATTCCATGGATAACACGAGCGATTCAGGTGTTAACCATTGGCTGGTATCAATACCGCCCGACCCACCGATTCGAATCACTGAACTACCGGCCTTTATCGATGACCACGAGAATGCATATAAACTTCTGGGTGACAGCGCCAATGAGGTAGGATTCTTTAGCCCCTGTACAGATTGTCATAAAGAAGCCGTTGAAGGGATATTCAGCGAGGACAGGTTGTTTCGAGGATTCAGGCATGTGTTCAAGCGCTTTTCTGGCGAAGAATCGCGGTGAAGTGATGACGTATTGTTTCCCCAGGCTCTTTGTCTAAGAATGCTTTGCTAGGATACTTTCGAAATTTCGGGAAAATGTGGTTTAAATTACTTATTCTCTTCACCGCTAGTTTCTAGCCCCCCCGGGCGCCAGCCTCGACCGTTAATAACTTGGATCAGATTCAAAGTGATAGAATCAGGTCACCAATTTCAAACGATCGGGGTATCCACGCAAATTAATGGAAGACCTAACTTCACTCGCGGTTATCTGGGCAGCTGTTTTACTGACAACTTGAAAATAGTCTGATATCAATCGGAAATACCATGGTATCTTCGGTATGCTTGAGAGATTATCGACTCAATTGCGTTTCAAAATCGTATGTGAAAGTAGTTTGAGATTAATCTGATAGATGATGTGACTGTTATTTGAACAGTTCAGAACGTGGGATAATGTTTCTATGTAGTGACACCTTCGATATAAATGGCGTAAAGCTGCATGAATTTCCTCCGGATCACGATTTGTGAGGGACAACACTTAGGTCTCTAAACGAAAACAGGGGAATCGAGTTGAAGGTACTTTTAGGAAAATACCTGACTTCATCATCCCAGTGGAGCGCTAGCAGTGGATGTAAAGTCGGAGAGGTTACCGTCGGACCCAGTGGGTTTCTTCAGCTCCTTTGTACCCAAACTGGTGTCAAATTTAACGATGAAGCAGGTGGGATCGAAAGACTGGCTGCTTATCAATCGGCAATCGACGCTGTGGTTTCTGAGGGAGACTTTTACGCAGCTTCTTACAACGTGGACCCGACAGGAACGGCGCGAAGTTTGCTCACCATACGCGACGACTTACTGATTTCGGCGAATTCTGGTTTTGACCTGGTCGCTAGTGATTTCAACCCACGAATCACATCAATGGCTAGTATTGAAGCAGTCTTCAATCAGAATCCAGTTCATTCAAGCACTGCCGAAGTTATCGGAGCGGTCCTCAGTTCAAAAATTGTCCCAGCAATTAAATCTTTTTCTTTGATCGAAGAGAGTAACAAGTGGCCAGCCCTTTGGCAGGAAGTCTTTCTTTGGCTAAAGGCAGGCGGGGTCGAGCAGGTAGAACTAGTCCCGACAGTCGCAGCCAATCACGGCGAAAATAGCACTGATCTATCCAACATCGATCTCACGAACTCTCGGTTGGAATCGAAGAAGCCGCTATTCGGGGACGACGGATCATTTCTACATATTCGCACCTCAGGTGTCTTAGAAGCGGCTGATGCAACTGCTGCTCTGATTGGTGCATACACTCAAAAAGGTCTGGGTACGGTTGTCATAGGTTCAAATGAAATGAGCGCTTTAGATCAGGCGCTCGCACGCCTTGACCTGCCCAAGCTTGGGCATCACGAAGATACTGGTGGGCAAGCGTTGCGGGCGTTATTGCCGTTGACCATTCAGTCGGCGAGTTTTCCGGTGAATCCCAATTCTATGATAGCCATGCTCAGTGTCGATCCACATCCGCTGCCCCGTGGTTTACGCAATATGCTGATTTCGAAGATATGCCGCAGCCCTGGAACACTGACGTCCCTATACTGCGACAGCGTCGATATTTATACAAAGGACATGGAAGACACAGATGCGACGGAATCTCAGATCGTTATGTGGAAAGAGTGGCTAAGTCTTTCAGATATGCACGTAGACGGAAAGATTCTGCGTCAGACTTTTGAGCGCATTCTGACATTGTGCGAGGAGTTTTCTAAGCGGGTTGAAAAACGTCCGAAATTGACCTCGACACTGCGCCAATCTACGAGACAATTATTAGGCGACGTCGAAGGGGCAAGGTGTTTATTGGCCTGCAATCTTCAAGCTGAATTCACTCTTGTGAAGATAGTCGCATCAAAGGACTTGTTAGCTCAACAGACGGTGCTACATCACTTGTGATTGCAGGTGTAGCGGTCAGAACGAACAATGAGACTCAATATCGTAATGAGGCGGATGAGATAATGACCCAATCAGATTTTTTTTGCCATTGCGCTGGTAGGAATCAAGGTAGAAGTCGAAGGTGACGAAACTGGCGTGTCAGAAATTTCCGCAACAGAATTAAGCCTCTAGGCCAACATTTAGCAAACACATATGAAAAGGGGTGAGTTGCAATGAGCGGTTGCAACATCTGTCGGTTGCCTCAATTCCGCTTTCTCTCCCCAAACCTGATTATCACCAGAAAATCTGGCTGACACTTGCAAGGTGCTTGTTTGTGAAATCGTGTATGGTCACTTCGAAGTCGGGTAGCGAAATGATCATCCTGATCCCGCTATTGCTATTGCAATAAAGATGAAATCCAAAAAAATCGGCAGTGCAAATCCGTGACGCTCTTCCTTTTCTAAAATGTTGAACTATATGGGGATCTACTATTTGCCATCTACTTAAAGGATTTGGGGATAGATCAGATAATATTGTCTTATAACTACCTGGGTCTTTCTGTCGTAGCTTTTTTGTAGAGTTTGTTGGCTTCTTTAATTGATCGCCCGTCTTCAATTGTTTTTTCGCTATAAGCATTAAAGTGCTTGCCCAGCAAATTTTTCATCACAAGCCGGGATTTAGGGGTGATTTCTGCCTGATAAACAATTTGTGTTGTTCCTGTCGCAGTGTCGATGACGAAGGCACCATACATCCCGGTTCCTGCGCCACTCGAAAACCCCCATGACTCTAACTGGTAACGACCGGTGCCGCTGACAATAGAGACGTTGCCCGTTAAGAAAAAGAGTCCTACTATAGCCACAGTGCTTTGTAGCAGTAACCTGGTTTTCTTTTTTTGTGCGGAATTCATTTGTTCACCTAGCAACTAGTTACAAATTTGGTCATTTAATATCTCTGAATCGATGCCAAGAGCGCTGCAAGATTAAGGTCGAACTGACGCCTACGGGCGAGGCTCTTCGGAGTGAGCGGAATCGATTGGTACAGATCAAGATACAATTCTACTGTCACCTGGCCATTTTCGGGATCAAATCGTGGCTGCAACTGTTGCAGTACACTTACTGTGTCCCGGTCCAGGGCGCCAGTTATTGGAATGTCATGGTCGTTCAAGAATAGCATTTCCTGTACCTTAATGATTTGAGTTCTCTTGTTCCAACTACCAAAATCTCTTCTCAATACATCAAGAACAGCCTTATCGGGCCCAGCATTTGGGATAAGATTCCAGTAAGGTAAATCATAGAGCTTTCCGATGATCTGGATGATATTAAACTGTACTAACAATCTCACTGCGGCGTGACGCCCTTGAACTTTCTGGATACTGCCTTTTAAGCCGAAACTGGGACCGAACAGGCTGAACCCCAATTCTCTTTCCATATTTGTTTTGTAGACTCGTATAGAGTTAACTGCCTGTACTCCGGGAATCCCGGCAAAAGATTGGTAGTCAATCAGATTAAAGTCCAGGGTTATGTTGGCGGTACTCGCCTTTTGGGCATGAGAAGCATCCACGTCAACCGTTTTGTTATCGAACCAGTCTGGCGCACTGTCAATTCTCTTGGAATCCAGGCCAAAGTCAGCATTTAGCCCTCGTGTTTCCAGGCCGCGGTCAAACTCAGTAATCGCTCCAGTCAAAACTACATTCGGAATCATCTTATTTTCGAAATTCGGATAACCGATGGTCTGCATCGAATTGAGATAATTCGGCAGGTACGGAATATAGGTTACCTTGCCACCAATACCATTTAACGCACTGGCAGTCATTTCAGAAATACGCTGTGGGATCTCACCAGCAGTCTGTTCCGCTTTAGAGATGCCTGTATCATCACCCGCTGCAATATTGTGTACAAATATTCTATATGTCCCGTATATTTCGGACATCATGCCGAGATCCCGAAGGGCATCGTTGAACATTGTGTTTTTGGTTAAAGGTGGATCGAATGGCAGTTCTATATCGACGTGAGTTGGTACATAGGTGCAACTACCTAGTGAAAAAAATATCAGACAACAAGATAAGCGAATAACTTGCTTTACATTATTTTTAGGCAATACCTGATTCATTCGTTTGCTCCTTACTTGTCAATAATGACATTATCGGAACCTATAAAAATTAACGTGATATCACCGACGTTAGCTCCTGGTTCAACAATGATGCTTCCGAGCGACTTGATACCATCTGTTAACAATGAACGTGGGTCATCCATACGATTCCGTACTCTGCTCATGGCTCGGGCAAAGATGTAACTGGTGTTGTAATCAAGTTTGATGCTATCGGTAATTGGCTCATCTATCGGCATGCCGTCAGATTCTCTGGCGTTTACGGAATTGGATGTTGCTAACAAAGAAAGTACCAATGCAATACCTGGGAAAAACATTTTCTTTTTCATTGTGAAAGTTCCTTGATATTCCTTAATGTTCGGACTGTATCTGCCCCAAACACTATAGCGAACACCGTGCCAAGTTGGCTGAGAGCGATCTAGTCTCAAATAGCGATCAATTGCAGGCTATTTTGTTGCAAACTGATTCCCAAATCGAGAATTAGGATTCCAATTATTCTCACTTTGCAACGACGGGGCATACCCTTATTGGAACAAACATTGCTATTCCTGAGTGTGGCCTTAGGAATAGTCCCATGAAACACAGCCTAGAATTCTTATCGTTGATGATGAGGATAATGTTATACGAGCACTGAAAAGAACATTTGGTCGTTCAAACATAACGATTCAAGATGCCAACAGTGGGGAACAAGTATTAGAGATGATGGCATCCAATGACTTTAATCTCGTGATCTCAGATCTCAGATCTCAGAACTCCGAATGTAAACCCTGGGTTAAAGAGGTTTTCGTCGAAATAGCTCAGCAAGTAATCAACGATTACATTCGCATGCATTCAATTGAAGAAAACACTCAACTAATGAAACGGAAACTTCGCGAGACAGACGATGTAATGGATTCTTGAGCAGAAATGGCGCTACGGTCGCCATTTTGCGATCTTTCATCGAGAGATAGGAATTGGAGGTACGGTCAGCTTCCAACTGGATATCACTGAGCAGAAGCAGAGCGAAAGAGAACCTACCCCGAACCCTAAAAATGCGCTCTCTGAGGACGCTTGCAGGTAGCCTTGCTCCTAATCTCACCGGTAAAGACTACTACTATGCGCGCTTGATTTTTAAAAGTGCACTGCAGGCAAAGAGCTTGATACACCTGGTTCAGCCGCTGGCGTACAGAACAGTTTGACTTTCACAGGCAAAGTTTCGAAAAACAGCGACGATCGACGATAATATTTCATCCAACCCATACTGGTACATTGCGATTTACCACAGATGCAGCAAGTCCTCTAGAATCTCTGCGCCAATGCCGAACAGGTGATAGTTGGAACAGGCAGAATAAACACTTGAATCGAAAGAGCTTTGTAATTTTCACTGCATCGGAAGAATCCTTACCGGAAAATACGATGCTGGTCCGGGCCTTGGGCTTTCGTCAGAAATTGGAATTATACATGACCATGAAGGTGAAATTTCAGTCTCGACGACAGCAGGTAAAGGATCACATTTGAATATTACTTACCAAATGTTGAAGGTTCCTCGTAGAGTTACCGGATTCTTATCCCGGTTCCTTCATCCAGCAAGACCAACCTCGCAACCTGACCGCTCGTATTTATCTAACTTGAGTCGCGAATTGCAATCCAAATCAAAAATAACAGCCTCTAATCCTCTCTCAGCCCCCTAATTCATTGAATGGCGAGGTTGGCATGGTTGATGCATTGCTTAAACCATAACCACATGGCCTGTCTATTCCATTCGAATCGACAGGGCATGACTCTATCAAGGTGACGGAGTTGAACAATGCACAAGATTAACGTTCACTCCGCAGCCAGTGATGCATGGCATCGGTAGTCGTTGGCAACTCGTCAATCAACGAAGGATACAAAGGAGAAGAGCCGTTAAGTTATCCCGTGGGAGGAGAAGATGTTGTTGTCCGAGGCGGCATCTACAACCGTAATATACTAACCAACGTTGTCAACAGCGCTTCCGACAATAGCGACGCCGCAATAGGCTCCGTATCGATAACAGAGGGTAGTAGTCTCGATCATGGGGCACACGTTTTAAACCACCAAAACATTATAAATGATTCGAGTAACCTTGGTGTCTCCTGGAGTGAGGCTAATCTCGGTACCGTACGGATAGTCGGTACAAACATTACTGGGGTGGCTACGGGCATTGCCCAGTACGGCAATAATGTTGAGCATTCCACGAACAGTGCACTAGAGAATAGCGAGGCCAATATGGCTGCCTATCGAATCAGTGCGTCGAGCATGTCATCTCCTCAATGGTCAGGTAATTACGATAACAGGATCTACACATCATACAACGCGGCAGAGAGTATGAGCCTCGCCAATATATCATCGATACGGACGAGCGATAATTCCGTGATAAACGCCCTGATTGATAACGGTTCCAATGAAGTTACATTTTCTGACAACGTGGCTAAAACTGGCAGCGTAGCGAACATGAGTTCTACACATATAGCGGGCGCAAGTATCACTAAGGTGGTTGGTAATTTCAGTAACAGGTTTGAAGACACGTTTAATATAGTAACATTAAGCAGCACAGCGAATATGGGATCCATTCAGATATCAGGCTCCTCGGCAAATGGAAAGGTCAACAATGAGTTTATTGATGTTGCTAATTCCGACAATTTGTCCGAGGGCGACAGTATCGCCAACATGGGCTCGATTCAGGCGTTCTCTTCAACACACTATGGGCTTGTTGGGAATGAATCCCACACGATCAGGGATACTACGAACACCGCATTGAGTGGTACTTCCAACTTGGCTTCCGTTCAGATGACTGAAACAACAGTCAATGGCGGTATTAACAACGATTTTCATGAAATCTCAATCTCTGACAACCTGGCTGAAAGCAGCAGTAGCGCCAACACTGGCTCAGTTCAGCTTTCTGGTTCGGAAGCAGGTCTGACCAGTAATAAAGATCATATTATTGTGCTGTCGAGCAACATTACGACAGTAAACAGTCTTGGTAACCTGGCTTCGGTTCAGGTGCTCAACTCTAAATTCCATACAGATAACGACAGTTACAACAATCTGATTGAGGGGTCCAATAATTTGGCTGAAAGCGTCAGCACCGCAAACATGGTTTCCACGCAGGTAATCGATAACAATGGAAGTAGCGGGAGCCTGGGCAACCGCGATCATAGTGTTCGTGATTCGACTAACACGGCTCGACAATCCAGTGTTGCTAATCTGTCCTCAGTACAGATCAAAGCGTTAAATGGGAGCCAGGGGATGTTGGTCTTTAACAAAGGACACATAATTGAGAGGGCTAACAACTTGGCGACGGCTAACAGCACAGCAAATCTGTCGACTATTCAACTGACGGAAAGTGATGTTAGCGGTGATGCTTATAACCTTAAGCAGTCTGCACTCGATATCACGAATACTGCCAGGCAGTCCAGTCTCGCCTCTATCAGTTCAATACGTACAGAAGACGTGACGATGAGCGGAACCCTCAGCATTAACTTAAAGGTTGCCGATCTCAGCAACATTGCCGAAGTTAGCAGCCTCGCAAGTATTGGCTCCATTGACGTTTCAGTTGCAGAAGTCTCCGGCAGTAACTACCTGTTTGGCGGCGTGAGAAGCTCAGTCAACTTAGCAGTCAACAACAGTACTGCCGACATGGGAACAATTGTTGTTGGCCGATAGTTCTTGATCACCCGGGTCTGCCGGTAACTGAACTGCGAAACAAACAAAGATCGGACGCTAGTTCATGGTAGCCAATTTCAGCGGAGGCGGTCCAACTACCTGGTACCAAAACTTTAAAACCGCGCAAGCAACTGCAGAAAAAGTTTCTTTTACCCTTCGTTGTCCAACCAGGATTCTACTTTTTCGACCCCGGGTATCACCAGAGAGATGAGATTCGGAGCAAGATTCTTAACTATCTCGTTCTCGTCTTCCCGATGGGCTGATTCTACCTTTCTGCAGATTCGGAATAAGCCGATAGAACCGAACATACCTGCATTTGAACCTATGGCGTGACTCTGGGCGGAGAATTCCACCCAGTCTTCTGCTTCATAGGATTCTTGAAGCGCCACAAGGCGTTTTTCTGCGTCGCGACGAAACGAAGCGACCAGATCATTGATCACCTTTCCACCAGTTTCTGATTGAATTTTCAGGAATCGTTCATGACTGAATTCCTGTTCGTGTTCTTGTAGCACATCAATCAGTTCAATAAACTGAAACGGCTTGCCTAAAAACCCGTCCATTCCTGCATCATGGAAACCTTGTCGTTCGTTCGGTTGGACATGTGCCGTCATGGCTATGATAGGAATATTCTTGTCTATCAGATTCTTTTCGCGAATGATTCGCGTAACTTCGATGCCGCTTATCTCTGGCATCGATACATCCATCAATATAAGATCAATCGCTGAACTTATGGGTTTGTAGTCCAGTAAGGCCAACGCTTGTTCACCGCTGTCAGCATGAAAGACAGTGACGCCAAGATTATCAAGCATTGATTCCACTACCAGTCGATTGGTTTCGTTGTCATCAACTACCAGGATAGCCATTTGGGACAGATCAGACTGTATATACTCTCTCCTCTTTAGCGAGCTTGGGTTGGGCGCAACTTGTTGCAAAGGAATGTACATTGTAAAGATTGATCCTTTACCTGGTTCACTCTTAACTTGGATATCACCGCCCATCAATTTAATCAGACGTTTACAAATACTCAACCCTAAACCGGTACCGCCGAACTTGCGTGCATGGGTAGTGCCGAGCATTTTATATTCTTCGAATAGCAAGGCTTGTCTATCCTCGGAAATTCCGATACCTGTGTCCTCAACACTGATTTTTAAATCGCTATCAGCTATCGTCGGCGCATGAATTTTCACCCACCCCGATTCTGTAAATTTTATCGCATTGGAGACAATATTCATGATCACCTGGCGGATTCTATGGTCATCACCTTCAAAAAATAGTTCCTTGTCACAGAGGTTAGTATCACACTTCAGTTGGATATTTTTAGACTCCGCAACAGGCAGCATTAATTCATAAATGTCCTCAATCAAACTGCTCACACAGAAGGGTCTGACTTCTAATTGCATTTCTCCGGAATCAATTTTGGAGTAGTCCAGAATATCATTCACGATTCGTCCCAGGTCAGTTGATGATGACAATGCAACATCGATCAATCTTCTGCATTTAGCATCCAATTCCCGGTGATCCTGCATGAGTTGTAAGACACCATGTATGCCGTTTAACGGGGTTCGAATCTCATGACTCATCACGGCAAAAAGGCGATCCTTTAATTCCACCTGTTCAGATATTTTTTCAGCCTGCCTGATTAATGTTTCGTTTTGACTGCTAACGGTTTCCAACAGTGCTTTATACTTCTGCTCCAGCCCTCGCTGATTTAATAACCCTCGTAGTACAAATCTGAACCGATCATCAGGCCAGGGCTTTTCAAAGTAGTAGGACAACTTACCCTCATTGAGTGATTTGACAACTGAGGGCAAGTCAGCGTTGCCGGATAACAATACACGGGGTATGTCCGGGTAAAGTTTCTCAATTTCTGCAAGCAGCTCTGAACCATCCATTTCCGGCATGCGTAAATCTGACACTACGAGATCGATGGTCTTCAGAGTCATTATCTCGAGGGCTTCAACACCACTGCAAGCGAACTCCATTGTAAAAGGTTCCTTGCGACATAACCGCTTCAATGCCTGTAAGACTTTAGATTCATCGTCAACGAAAAGAACGGTTTGCTTAATCATTTAGCTTCAGTGCTCTTTAATTTTCTGTACAAGGTCGAAGGACTGACTTCAAGCAAGGCCGCTGCTTTAGGGATATTGTCTTCACATAAGGAGAGAACATTGGATATATGCAACTCTTCGATCTTCCAGAGTGGTTGGACCGATTCTACTTTCAGACCTGGGTCGTCCTCATTAGATTGAGATACCCAATCCGCAGCATTGATGCCGAGCAATCCCGCAGGCAACATTGCTACCATCACATTCGGACCATTGTTTAGGACAACTATCTGCCGAATGACATTTTGCATTTCTCTAACATTACCTGGCCATCCGTAGCGAAGCAGGACCTTCTGCGATGCCCGGTCAAAGCCGGTGAAATCCTTGCCTTCTTCCCCGCTAATCTGAACGATCAGGCTTTCGGCGAGCAGGAGGATGTCCTTGTTCCTTTCCCTTAATGGCGGTAAATCAATCCTGATGACATGCAGGCGATAATATAGATCTTCTCGAAAACGACCAGCACTCAGCTCCTCCATCGGATCTTTATTAGTCGCACAAACAATACGCACATCAACTGAAACTTCTATATCACTGCCCACAGGTCTAAATTTCTGTGTCTGCAAAAATCGCAGGAGCTTAACCTGCAGTTCTATAGCCATTTCGCAAACTTCATCCAGAAACAAGGTCCCACCATCTGCCTGAAGTGCTGCCCCCTTGCGGTTTTGTCCGGCACCAGTATATGCGCCTTTCATATGACCAAAGATCTCACTTTCAATAAGTTCTTTCGGGATCGCTCCACAATTCAGTGCAACAAATGGCTTATCTTTTCTCGGACTGCGTGCATGTAATGCACTGGCGAGAACTTCCTTACCTGTGCCTGACTCGCCGGTAATAAACACGCTGGCTTTGCTAGGTGCCGCGGATTCGACCATGTGGTAGATACCTTGCATGACGAGTGAACTACCAATAAATCCTTCGAAATTATCTCTGGCCATGTCATTTTCAAAGTCTGTAACCAGGGAAACTAATCGCCGCTTTTCGACTACATTTGTGATAGCTGTTCTTAGTCGTTCGGGCGAAAATGGTTTCTCTAAGAAATCGTCGGCCCCTGCCTGCATGGCACCTACCACAATTTCTGCAGCAGCGTTGGAAGTCATAACAATAATAGGTAGTTCGGACCCTGCTTTCCTGAGTTCGTTAACTAACTCAAATCCTGAGCCGTCAGGTAACTGAATGTCCAGCAAAATAGCCGCGGGTTGTACGTCTTCCAGGAATTTTCTCGAGGAATCCAGGTCTGGCAGACAATGAGACGAATAATCGGCTTTGATAAACTCTGAACAAGCAAGCGCCATGGGTTCAGAATCTTCAACAATCAGTATTTTCTTGTTATATTCGTACATAAGCGTCGCTCAGTTTTTTAGTGTCTATCCTGTTATGCCATGCTTTGGCAAACCAACTTGGGGTAGAAAAATTCTAAACATCGTGCCTGTCTTGCTTGATTCCAAATCAATGCGTCCTGCATGATCCTCACAAATAATTTTGTAACTGACTGAGAGCCCAAGCCCCGTACCCTGTCCTACGGGTTTGGTGGTGAAGAAAGGGGAAAAGATGTCAGTTTTGTTCTCCTCAGGTATGCCGGAGCCATTGTCTTTAATCTCAATGTACACACCATTACAATCAGCATAGGTGCGAATGGTAATAATTCCGGATCCGTTGCAGGCCTGGCTGGCATTCAGGATGATATTCATAAAAACCTGATTAAGCTTGCCGATATTGCCGAATATCTCAGGCAATTCAGCTAATTCCAACGATATATCACAGTGATATTTAAGTTCATTGCGAAGTACATTAAGTGTCGTATTGAGACCTTCATTGATGTCAACAACACCAAACTCTTCATAGCCTGTGCGCGCAAAACTCAATAGGTCAGACATAATATCTTTTGCCGATGTCAGACCATCAATCGTCTCATTAGCCAGTTCAACAATATCATCGAGGATATAAGATATGTTTTCGCATTTAAGTGGGTACTTGTGTTGCTCAGGAATACCTGGATTATCAACAATTTTTCTCCGAGCCTTGTTGATTTCCTTAATATACTCTTTAAGAGTCGATAGGTTGCTGAGGGAAAAACCCAATGGGTTATTGATTTCGTGCGCGATTCCTGCCGCCAGTAAACCTACCGATGCCATCTTTTCAGATTGCACCAGGGATTGTTGATTTCGTTCTATATCTGCCATCTTTGCTTCCAGCTCTTTGTTAGATCTCTTTAACTGGAACTGCGTAGTCTGCAAAGTGCGATGGTATTTAGCAGAAGCAATGCGAGCTGATGCGATGTTTGCGATTACCTGCAGCAGGTCCCGTTCTGATTCCGAGTAAGCATTCTTAACCTGTGACTCCGAATCAATGACTGCAATAGTTTTGCCTTCATAAATAACGGGTACCGTGAGTTCAGATAAACCTAAAAATTGATCCTGGATGTACCTTGGGTCAGTTCGCGTGTCTGATACGATTTCCGCGATACCGGTTTCTGCCACCGTGCCCACAATGCCACTGCCAATGGGTATATCGATTCGGGCAAGTAATTGTCGATCTTTAGGATTCTTTATACCAAATGCCGCCATTTGGGTAAGCACATCACCTTTGCGCAGATAAATGACGCAATCATCGAACCCCATAGTTTCACCCACACATCTGGTAAGCGACCAGAGCAGGTCATCAAGGTCCGCCTGCTCAAGCATGGCCGTAGCAAAAGCATTAATTTTTTCTACGTCTTGCAATCCTTATTCTCCTCTGCTTACTCAGATCTGAACGTTGTGCACAACTTGCTGCTGTCACTGTTTGCTTATGAACTTTCTATTTGTTAAATGCAAATGTTAAGAACTGATTTTTACAAATTGCGTCGCAAAATGCAAAACACCAGAAATTTTTAGATCAATTGGAAGAACTGTTTGAAGCATTCCCATCACAGAAGGTTGGGCGGGATTCCAATGCTCATTGAAATATCGATTGATCCGGTCCTCTAACAAGGGAAGTGTATTGGTCATCGTAGTCCTTGAGTCTTATTCTTTCAGTAGTAGTACCATCTTCCCCCAAATTATTACAAGATCCATGCCAACGCTACGACCTTGCTAATCTGGCATGATTCCTGCTGTACTAATATTCAACACACAATACATCTCGATGGTTTGCCGGATGTTTTCTCAACTACAGGAAAAAGACAATGAACAAGCTATTTACAAACAAACCTGTCGGCATACTGCTCGCTAGTTTACTTATTTCTCCCTTGATTGCCTCTGCAGGACCCAAGGTATCAGGCGCAATGAGTAATACGAGCACAATTAGCGATGCCATCAACAGTTCAATTGACTCGAGTATTGCTGATACTAGTTCGGTGAATGTTAGTGGTGAATCTAACATTGCTGGAGGCGCACTGCTTGAAAATGACACAATTATCAGTGAAACCTTGAATAGTGCCGAAACGGAAAGTGCGGCAATCCTGGCTGGTGTCATGCTCAAAGATTCAGAGTTCAATGATACACTTCGTAACAATGTTACGGTGTACCAGTCAACAAATACCGCGAGCACCGGCAGCACAGCCATCATGGGTTCCATCCATGTTGCTGACACCAACATTCGTAGTAGAAGTGACTTAGCCAACAGTGATCAAATCATCGTCGATTCGAACAACACTGCTTACGATGATAGTACTGCTCAGCTAGCCTCAATACAGGTCACAGGGTTGCGACACACTCGCGATATGTTCGTTCTAAATGCTGGAAACGACACCCGTCAGTCGAACAACCTGTCTGAAAGCAGCAGTGCCGCCAATATGGCAACCATCCAATTAGTCAACGGCAGAATGGATGGAAATGTCTACAATTTAAATAATACTGTGCTTGAGTCCGATAACTCAGCCAGGCAGGGCAGTGTCGCCAATATCGGCTCTATACTTTTAAATGTCGTGACAAGGCTGCAACAGGGTGCAAATGTGCAACAATTCTCGGAGCCCCCATATGTTCGGTACTTATTGAGTGGTGATATCAGTAATAGCTTCGCGACTAGTCAAATCAATAATCTGGCTGAATACGGAAGTATCGCCAATTTTGGTTCTATTGATATATTCGCTGCCGAGATTACAGGCAGCATTCTAAATTCAGGCAGTTCAACCGTAACTCGTAATCTAGGAAAAGACAGCAGTATGACAAACACTGGCTCAATCTCTATTGGTCGTTAACAATCTATTGTAGCGGCAATGATAATTCAGAATGCCAGTCTCGTTCTCTGTGGAGGTGAAAGGCAATGAAAAAATTACATCTGAATAACTCCATTGGCATTTTGTTAGTGAGTGTGCTGTTGTGGTCGACGCATTTGCACGCCAGACCAAAAGTATCCGGTGCAATCAGCAACACAACCGCCATGAGTAATGCAATCAACTATGCAGTTGATACGAGCAAAGCAGATGCCGGTTCAGTGAATGTTCGCAACGAATCCTTAATCAGTGAGATCGGGACGATTCTAAATGATGCCCAATTGACTGAATCAGTTAACCTTGCAGCCAACAATAGTCGTGCCCTCCTGGGCAGTGCCGAACTGAAGAACTCAGAGATCCGGGATACCTTCGTTAATAAAAATGAGGTTACTCAATCACAAAACAGTGCCAACACTAACAGTAAAGCAGTGATGGCTACACTGGTAGTTGGCGACTCGAAGATCTTAGAAGGATACTCAATTGTAGATCCACAACCCTACACTGTGGCGGGAGATGATGTGACCATCCGAGGTGGCGTGTACAACCTCAATACAATTACCAATACCTCAAACGTTGCAACCCATAACAGTAATGCTACTACTGGCTCGGTGTTGATTACTGATGGTGGTGAATATTCCACCAGACATATATTCAACCACCAAAACAGCATAGAACAGGCTGATAACTCAGCAAGAGATAACAGTACAGCCAATCTGGGCACTATAAGTTTGATCAATTCGACGATTACGGGAAAAAACATCGGTATTGCCCAACATGGTAACGATATTAAAAGCTCGAATAATATTGCTTCTGGTGGCAGTGAAGCCAACATGGCTACCTATCGCATGAGCAATTCAGATATGTCATCGTATATCTGGTCAGGCAACTATGAGAATAAAATTGACGGTGTCACTAACATTGCTGAGCGCGGCAGCGTCGCTAATGCTTTGTCGGTACGGATCAGTGCTGAATCAGCGGTTAGTAGTGATGTAAATAACCATTCCAATATCGTCAGCAACACTGATAACACTGCCTATGATGGCAGCGTCGCAAATATGGCCTCTGTTCAGGTAACTGCGTCTACTCTCACGGGCTCGGTGAGTAATGACAATCATAAGGTTAACGATTCCTTTAATATCGCCAAGTTTAGAAACTCTGCCAACATGGCCACAGTTCAGCTAACGAATTCGTCAATAAACGATGATGTGGACAACAAATTTAGTAACATTGTAAATTCCAGCAACCTGGCCGAAGGCGACAGCATCGTCAATATGGCTACTATTCATGCCGAGGATTCAACACTTTCAGCTGTCGGGAATCAAACCCATATCATTCAGCAATCATCCAACCTCGCTGTAGACAGCAGCGCGAATCTGGCTGCCGTTCAAATACGCAGTTCTATATTCAACGAATCCATTGATAACGAACTTCATCATATCAGGGCTTCGGGTAACCTGGCAGAAGACAGTAGTATTGCCAATATGGCGACCGTACAAGGATTGTTTTCAACACTTAGTGGCAACGTTGATAACAAGAGTCACGTCATTGATCTATCAAGTAACATTGCTAGAGATAGCAGCACAGCCAATTTGTCTTCAATTCAGGCAGCTTCGGCTGTTGTCCACACAGAGATAGTCAGTTTTAACAACTCGGTCAACGAATCCGTTAATCTGTCTGAAAGTAACAGCGAGGCCAATATGCTTTCTACACAGGTGCTTGCTTCCGGTGGCGGTGGTGGCATCTCAAATAACAGTCAACAAACTGTCACGAACTCGGACAACACTGCGCAGCACTATAGCACTGCAAATATGGCATCCGTGCAGATCACTGGATTGGTAGGCAATGGCGATATGCTGTTACTAAACACCGGAAACACAATTAACCGGTCCACCAACCTGGCTAAAGAACACAGTACCGCCAACATGAGTGCTATCCAGTTAGTCTCCAGCAACGCTCAAGGAGAGATTCACAACCTCAATAATATTGTGCATGACTCCACGAATACGGCTTTGAAGGGAAGCATTGCTAACCTCGCGTCAGTTAGATTAGAGAGTGTGACTATGGGAGGAGGGGAAATGAGTAACAGTTTCGTGCTCAACGAAGTTACCAACCTGGCAGAAAACAGCAGTGTCGCGAATGTCGGTTCTATTGACATTCTAGCAACTGAGTTTGCTGGTCGAATTCACAATTCAGGCAGCATATCGAACTCAGTCAATATAGTGACAAGTGGCAGTCTGGTCAGTATGGGAGCGATTGTCGTAGGTCGCGCCAAGCCCGCAATTGATTGATTGCGGCTTACTTCAGGTTCCGCCCCAGGCTTAAAATGCCGTTAATGCAGGCGTAAGTGAACCCCATCTACTTGCGCCTGGTTTGTTATGCCTTCGGTTACATCTAATTACGCAAGGTCACAATAATAGACACCGGTGACATTCTGGACTGACAACCAGGAATCAAAGTTGTTGCCAAGCTACGCGTTGAGACCCGGTGAAAACAGACTCAGCATCTAATCCGTTCAATTTTCAACAACTTCGCTGAAGCCGATTTGATCACATCAACAGCGATTGACTCTCGTTTTTAACTCGCCATTTGCCTAATCTGAGGGGGTGATGGGGGGTCTGTAGATCCTTAGCGGATAACAATGGTATTCCATTGATCAAGAAAGTGCCTGATCTTACCAATTGTATTCTCTCCGAGGTTTACTAATTGGCTGCACATAGACCCTCATAGATCTTCTAAGTTGAAGCCCATGGTAGTTAGACATTGAAGCCTGAATGTGACTTCCGGCAAAGACGTAGTAAACTATTGTGAAGCCTAGGATCTCTTTAGACATTTTTTGGATAAATAGCAGGTAAATCTCATGGAAGAAATTCAAATCCTGGTTGTCGATGACGATACGAGGGTGTGTCGCGTGTTAAAACGCTATCTTACGGAAGAGGGCTACTTTGTTCATGTGGCCGAAAACGCAGCGCAAATGTACGATTGCTTACTGGCGAACCGAATAAACCTGATACTGTTGGATTTAAACCTGCCGGATGCCCACGGTCTTAAGCTTGCCATTGAAATTCGAGCCGACTACGAACGCATGGGAATAATTATGCTGACCGGTAGCGTAGATACCGTGGACAAGGTCGTTGGGTTGGAAGTGGGTGCCGATGATTACATGGCTAAACCCTTTGAAGAACGGGAACTGCTCGCGAGAATACGCAGCGTATTGCGACGAACCATGGTCGCTGAATCCGTGCTTGGCTCTTCTGTGGCGACATTTTCAAATTACAAGATTGATCTGGAGGCACACCAGCTGACCACCATTGAAGGTGAACTGATTTATCTTACAACCCACCAGTTCATGTTGTTGTCCTTCTTCGTTCGCAATTGCAACAAAGTTTTATCGAGAGATCAGATCATGGATGAAATTTCTGGAAAAGGCTGGGCACCTTCGGATCGTAGCGTTGATGTTTTGATTGGAAAGCTCCGAAAGAGAATAGAACCTGATGTTTCTCGCCCAGAAATGATCACAACGATTCGTGGTGTTGGATACAAGTTTACGGCTCGCGTTATATTTCAGTGACATCCTGTGGACCGATATTAAGGCTCCTGCCAGCTGCAGTTTGTGTACAACCCTTGATTGCGTTGAACTTCACGCCACCTTAGTAAGTTTTTTACTCGTTTTCACGTCATTTGATCTTGCTACCAGTAATTGCACTGAGGACGTGAGACTAATCACATCAAAGGCGACTGCCTCGCGGTGATTGAGTTCGGAGAGCAACTTACGCAAAATTTTGTAGTTACTAAAGTTTTTGATAAATGACGCAGCCAGTGCGCACACAAGGAAGTAGATGGCATCATCGTCTTGAGACTCGTCCACGGGGAGCATCTCGCAATTGCTATCCAGTTCTTCTTCATTCATCGCGAAACGAGATGCTTTGGCCGCGACGTTTTTGATTCGGGAAGTCACGGGGATGTGCAGATCACCGGCGATTTCTGACGCCACGGAAGAATTACTCACCACGGCTGCTGTATATATAATACCGTGTGCATAATCCCGGTCAATTACACGATTCTCACTTTTTTCCAGAAAACTCCTGATCTCTTCAAGTTTACTTCGCCTGCGGTCTATTGAACGATTATCCATTTTCGGACCCGATTTTGAGATCAATTGAAGGACCATGGTAATTCACGCCTGTAAGTTCGTTACGGCTGGTAGGTGACGGCCTGTAAGGATTTGTGATCTTTTGTAATAGTGGAATCTGAATGAATTTACGGGTTTCAACCATGATGATCATGGTGTCTTGTCGTCATCCATCAGTGACAAATAGGCCAATGTTTGAATCATCGAAGTGAGATAAGTCACATCATAAAAGACTGTCTCGCGTAAATTGAGCCAGAAGAACAACTTACGTAAAATTTCATAGCTTTCGAAGTTTTTGACAAATGATGCGGCCAAAGCGCATACCAGAAAATAAGTAATGTCATTGTCCTGATTCTCTTTCGCCGCACCGGTATAGAGATCATCACCTGGCCTTACTTCAATTGACGCAAAACGAAGTGCTTTCTCTGCGTTGACCCTAACTCGAGATGTCAGGGGAATCTGGAGATCCGTGGCGATCTTTTCTGCTGAAGCTGCATTACTCGCCAGGGCTGCAGTATATACAACTCCATAGGCGTGGTCTTGCGTGAATATTTGATCATCACTTCGATCAAGGAAAACCCTGATCTTGTCGCGTGTACTTTGTGTGAAGTCTGTTGGGCGACTATCCATCTAAAATATTTGTGCTCGTACCAAGCGATGAACTATTGTAATCGGACCCTGTAACTTCAATATGGCTGGAAGGTGAGCGTAAGTAAAACTTGATGAGTTTTTGTAAGAATTGAGTCTGAATGACTGCCACCGTCCTGGCGAGAGCCAGAATCCGGGATTTTAATCAATCGTGGTCCGCGAGATATTCAGCACAGCTTGGAATATGAGCCCAGTTTCAATGTTTAGGAATCACCGGGTGGTGGG
>DUAT01000068.1:0-93873 GCA_012960755.1 Gammaproteobacteria bacterium | reverse complement strand
CTGCTATAGCTCATTATTCCTGACATTACTAAAACGAACATCTGGTTCATTGAGGTCGGTTAGATTCCTCCAATGCAGCTCTCAATTGCCTATCAAGCGTTTCAATTGAATAGGGTTTTCTTATCAGTGGAAATGGCTCAATGTCAGTTTGGTTAACAGCAGCTTCAGTAAAACCTGAGATGAGGATAACCTTCATATCCGGGAAATATTTCCTTGTCCACCGGGCTAGCATGAGTCCGTTCATTTCGCCAGGCATATTAATATCACTTAACATCAGATCAATTCGATTTTCAGATCTCATAATGGCTTTGGCCATCTCTGCATTCTCAGCTGCGAGTGTGGAGTAACCTAGCTCTTCAAGGTCTCGTAAAGTTACCCTTCTGACTCGTGGTTCATCTTCTACAACCAGTATCATTTCAGATCCAGGGGCGAGTGCTTGCGTAGAACTGAGTTCAGCTTTACTTACCTCCTCAAGTACTTCGGGAAGGTACATTGCAACGGTGGTTCCTTCTCCGAGTCGACTGGTGATGGAGCATGCACCGTTGGATCGTTTGACAAATCCATAGACCATGCTTAGACCTAATCCACTTCCAGAGCCAATTGCTTTTGTCGTAAAAAAAGGTTCATAAACGTGCGGTAAATTTTCAGAACCAATACCGCAGCCGGTGTCGCTAACGCTGATGAGAACATATTCGCCCTCGGGAATGGTTAACGAATAGTCATCCCCCCTATGATGATAGCGAGTTACTGCAATAGTTATAGTTCCTCCATCTGGCATTGAATCGCGGGCATTGATGGACAAATTCAACAGTGCATTTTCCAATTGAGATGAGTCGATATTTACAATCAGTTTCTTTTTGGATAGATCAATTTTCAGCTCAACGACCTGCGCTAGTGTCCGGTTAAGAAAACGGCCAAACTTCCCAATTGTATCGTTGACGTTTCTAAATTCCGTTTGTGTGGATTGATTAAGAGAAAATGCAAGTAAGCGGCGGGTCAGATCGGCTCCATCATCAGCCGCCGAAATTGCGTCTTCGAACAGATTATCTACATCCGCGCTGACCTTAGGAATGTCCTGTTGAAGGAACTGGAGGTTACCCTTGATGATGCTCAAAAGATTGTTGAAATCGTGTGCAATACCACTGGATAAATGACCGATGGCTTCCATTTTTGTCGCGTGGTCAAGAACTTTTTGTCTGTATCTTTGTTCGGTGACATCCTGGGCAATTCCAATTATGCCGGAGATTGTGCCTTCTGTATCACGTCTCGTAGAGGTGTTAAGCAGAATTGTAACGTTACCACCGTTTGCTGTCGTCAGATTCAGTTCGAAATTCGAGGTCGCTTTACCTAGCAAAGCATCATCAAAAATCTTCATGATTGCTTTCTTGTCACCTTCTTTCACAAAGTCGTCGATGAACGGACAACCCATCATTCTCTCTTTGGTATGGCCGATTACTTCTGTTGCAGCCCTGTTCCATTCGTTAATCAGCAATCCATTCGTCAGGCCGAATATTGGTGCATTGGTCGTGTCAATTAATTGTCCTAACTCCAATGCAATGAGCTCACGTTCTCTCTCAATCTGTTTGCGCTCGGTAATGTCCCTGATCACGCCACTGAAAAAGAGTTGATCGCCAATGCGCATCTCGCTGATAGATATCGCGATTGGTAGAGTAGTGCCATCCTTCCGAAGGCCTTCCATCTCTCTTCCCGTAACACCCAATATATGTGTCTGACCGGTTCTCAGGTAACGTTCGAGGTAGGCATGATGTTGACTGCCATGTGGTTCAGGCATGAAAAGAGAAACGTTTTTAGCAACAACTTCATCGGCGGTATAGCCAAATATATTCTCAGCTGCGGTATTGAACGAGCTAATAATTCCGTCTTCATCGATGGTAATGAAACCATCAATCATCTCGTCAAGCAATGCGCGATGACGAGCTTCACTTTTGATTCGTTGATAGGACTCCAGGGCCAATGCGAGAGAAACTGATGCAGATGCGGCAAAATCTTGTTCTAAAATATCCCAATGACGTTTTTCACCAGTTTGCTCCAGGCAAATGACTCCAACGGAGTTCCCTCCAATCCGGATGGGCACATCCAACATCGAGAAAATATCGTATTTATCTAAATAGCTTTCTTTGAATTCACTGGTACGTGGATCTCTTCCCGCATCATCTGCCGAAATAACAACATCTTCATGAAGTGCGATAAAATAATTTGGAAAGTCACTTGAAGACAGGACCAGCCCGTGTTCATGTCTTTTGTTTGATTTTAAATACAGAGTTTTTTGAACAATCATATCTCTATCGTCATCTGCGTAATACCAGATACTAGCTCTCTCAATATCTAACGCCGTTGCAATAATCTTCGATAACTTTTGTTCATATCCAATCACACTTGTGATGTTTTCAGAAATTTTTATTATCTCTGCTGATGCCTCCTTCAATTGAACCAATTTGGAGAGTTTTGCCACTTCTTCATTTCGGGCTTTCGTGCGTTCTGAAATATCTGAAAAACTCACTACTGAGCCAATAGTTTGTGAATTTTGCCAAATGGGAAAAGAGCGGTACTCCGAATCAAAACTGCTGCCATCTGATCGCCACAGAACTTCATCATCAACATGTGATCGTTGACCTAGCCGGAAAGCCTTGAATATCTTGCACTCAAATTCAGGATAGGCGCTGCCATCTCTACGAGTATGGTGTATGAGCTGGTGCATGTTCTTATTTAACAGATCAAGCTCCGATTGATAGCCCAGCAGTTCCAGACAAGCCTTGTTGGCAAAAGTGCACGCTCCACTTAGATCGATACCGTAGATCGCTTCACCCGTCGAGTCGAGCAATAACCGGGTGGTCAGTTCGCTTTCCATCAGTATCCATGTTGATCGTCGAAGCAAGTAAAAAAGCGTGCCGAGGACAATCGGAGAAAGATCGACAACATAGTGGACAATATTTGTGCGATGAATCTCCGCTATGCTGACCAGCGAAAATGCAAGATCTGAAGTAATAATGTCCAGTATCCATCCTGCGAGTACGAATGTGACTCCAAAACCAACTCCTAAAAGAGTAAAGTTCAGTAGTGTCTTCAGACGCGATGTTTGTAAAGACCGTGTTTTAATCATGCACTCAAAGTATAATAGAGAAGAGCAGACTTCGATAGTGAGTGAATATGGCTGTAGTTTCAGTCATGTTCTCACCTTGGTTCGAAAAGATTGAGACTGCCCCTTCTTTAAAGCAGAGGTTCACATGCCCGTAAACCGTGTTTTTATTGTCGATGATGATCCCAGGATCTGTCGGGTGATCAAACGAGTGGCCACTCAACTGGGCGTTGAATCCCAGATCACCGGTGATCCTCCCGGGGATTTCCTGAAAGAAATTTCACAGTTTAGACCCACAGTAATTTTTGTTGATTTACAGATGCCCCGGATTGACGGCATACAACTGCTTCGCTTCTTGGCAGAAGCACACTTTGCCGCTGCGATTGTGCTGGTTAGCGGTATGGATAAAAGTGTTATCGAGACCTCGGAAGAACTCGGTAAGTCCCTCGGTTTGAACATGTCGGGAATCCTGACCAAACCTATAGAGATTGACGAGATACGGGAGATGCTGCTTAGGAACTTTGATGTAGTCGAAGAACAGAATCGCGGTTCCCTGGAATTTTCTGAAACAGAATTACTCCAGGCTATCAGAAACAAGGAACTGGTGGTTCACTACCAACCTCAGATCGATCTGGCTACAAATAAAGCTGTAGGCATGGAAGCGCTGGCTCGCTGGCAGCATCCAACACATGGGCTTGTATTTCCCGATAATTTCATACCCGTCGCGGAGAACAGCGACAAGCTCATTGGTGAATTGACGTATGCGATATTAGATTCAATTTTACAAGAAGACCTGTTTCGTCGTGATGACATCCACAAACTAAGTATCTCGATCAATCTTTCTGCCAGAATGCTAAACGATTTAAGCTTACCCGACAGATTCGAAAAGATGCTGCTTCAACAAGAATTCAGCCCCCATCAACTGATCATCGAAGTGACAGAGAGCGGAGCCATGGAGGATACCTCTCTAACGATGGATATTCTGACCCGATTCCGAATCAAGGGGTTCAGACTGTCCCTGGATGATTTCGGTACCGGATATTCATCCATGGTGCAGCTCTATAGATTACCTTTTAATGAAATAAAAGTGGATAAGTCATTTGTAATGAAAGTCATAGCTAGTGAAGAAGCCGCATCAATCACAAAGTTGACAATTGACCTTGGACACAGTCTTGGCCTCGACGTTGTCGCAGAAGGGGTAGAAGACCAACAGACTTACGATTGGCTTAAGTCCTTAGGATGCGAGATCGGACAGGGATACTTTGTGAGTCGAGCACTGGATGCTGAGAATTTTGTCAACTGGTTTGACGAATATCAAGAGTCTGGCTCAATACCTGACTTTCGATTTTAACCCATCTGAATAATATTGATGCCTGGTACGGCCGCAACAGACTTCGCGGCTAAATGTTACACCTCATCGAACAATTTTGGGCATCAATTCTTTGTATCCTCCTGATGGTATTGACTGGTTAATCGCTCGGGCGTCGCTAATACGTGGAATGTGGGACCCGGCCACTATTATGGCGTCTGGCTCAGACTACTGCATAGCGCGTGGAAGCCACAGAGTTACGCTTGTCCCGATTCGGGATTCGGACTCAATCGTGACATTTCCACCAGATTGTTGCGCGAAATCAGATACCAGGGTCAATCCAAGTCCAGTTCCCTTGTCAGGATCTTTCGTTGTAAAGAAAGGTTCAAAAACATGATCGATGATCGAAGAATCAATCCCACTTCCATTATCTGAAACCTCAATCACGACGTAATCACCCGGATCAAGCCCGAGCAGTCTTGTTTTCTCCTCCTGGAACGATTCATTGCGCAAATCAATACGCAAGACACCATTGTGCGACATAGCGTCTTTTGCATTGATTACGAGATTAAGCAGTGCACTCTCCAGTAGGTTTACATCCAATTTCGACTGCCACAAGTCCTGCACCGAATGAATTTCGATCCTGGCGCAGTTTCCGATACATATTTTCAGCAACGACATCAGGCTGCTGATCACGTCCGCTGGCTCAACGATGGCAGGTTCCAGTTTCTGCGTTCTCGAAAATGCAAGTAACTGTTGCGTTAACCGGGCACCTCTATTACCGGTGTTTACCACGTTCGCAATGACTTCTCGCACCTCGTTGTCTGCGTCTCCGACGAGTTCGTTCAATAGTTGGCTGTTCACTAATATGATACTCAATAGATTGTTAAAATCATGAATTATGCTGGTCGTAAGCTGCCCCAGCGCTGCCAACTTCTGCGACTGACGTAGCTGGTCTTCCAACTTCTTCCGTCTACTGACATCCGTAAGAATTGGAGCTAGGACCTGTTTCAATTTATTTTCCTTACCAGTAGATGAATTTAGTAACCTAATCACTCTTCTGAAAAAATCTGTTGCAGTTGTTACAGTTATGCCGCGTGCCTGTTATCAGTAGTCAGTTGATTTTTAAGCGCGTCATATATCGCCACAAACTCATTCTACTGATGCCGAGACTTTTGGCCGCTGCCGTCTTGTTGTGGTTATGCTTTCGCAGCGCCTCATTGATATCGGTTGTCCCTATTAGGCAATTTCTGGCAACAGTTTTCTGCATTGGCTGCGTGGACCCTGACTTTTGAGTGTCTCCCCTGCCTCCATTGGTGATGTGTACTGGCAGATGGTTACTGTGGATGGGTCCTCCATCGGCAAATACCAAGGCGTAGGACGAAGCATTCTGCAATTCGCGAACATTCCCGGGCCAATCGTAGGCTTCCAGAGCATCGATTGCCTTAGGACTAACATGCTCACTCTCCGCGAAATGCTTGAATAGCATCAGAATGTCTCCGGGCCGCTCCCGTAGTGGTGGTAAATCGATCGTAATAACTTGCAGTCGATACATAAGATCCGCTCGAAAGGTCTTCTCCTCAATCGCGATTTGCAAGCTCGTCGCTGCCGCAGAGATTATCTGGGCATCAAACGACACTGTTTTAGTGTCACCCACGGGCGTGAACTCCATCTCCTGAAGAGCACGCAAAAGTTTGCTCTGCACTACTCCTGGTAATTCAGTAACTTCATCTAGAAATAAAGCTCCCCCATCGGCTGCAGCCAACAGTCCTTTCTGATCATTGATCGCCCCCGTAAACGCGCCCTTACGATGCCCAAAGAGTTGGGATTCCATGATCTCTGCATTGATATTACTGCAGTTTACCGCGACGAAATTCCCAGACCTCCGAGCACTCTGATCGTGAATGGCCCTGGCGATGAGCTCTTTGCCGGTGCCCGTCTCACCTTGAATGAAAACCGGAAAAGTTCGTCCACGCAGCGCCTTGATTCTGTCAAAAATTCGGTACATCGAATCACTTTGGGTTACTACTTGATCAAATATCGAACCTGGTTCCGTAGGATGTACAGGTGAGAGGAACCTGGCCAGCCGTTGCTTCAGTGCATCATTTTCCCACGGCTTTTGTATGAAGAGTTCAATATGGCTCTGGTTAAATGCGTCGACCAGGGAGTCAAAGTCCTGGTATGCACTCATGCTAATTCGTCGACAGTCCGGCTGCATCTTGAGAAAAATACTCATCAATTCGACGCCGCTCATTCCCGGCATGCGATTATCTGACAGAATCACGTCGAACTTGCTGGTCTTCGCCAGTTCAATTGCTTCAAAAGGATCATTCAGTCCAACTACATCGTATGGCTCAAAATTCAGCAATCTGCGAAGTGACTGAACTATCTTTTCATCGTCATCGACAATCAGAAGTTTCTTACGCCTAGACATGGCGCTTAGACTCCGACCAAAGCGGCGATAACCTTCTCATCATAAAGTTCTCCGGCACCAGCCAACATTATCTCACGGATAGCACCCATACCCAACTCATGACTTTTCAGCAGTTTCATCTCCTCGTATTCAGTTGACGCACATAGGATTCTGCTAGCAAGAGGAATTTCATCGGTATCGCTGGAAAAAATTCCAGAACCATTTAGATATCGCCGATGAGAAGAGAGGATTCCCATTAGCTCACAATCGGTGGAATCAACAAAACTCGCGCTGATAGCAGGATAGGTTTTATACAGTTGTAATTCATGATCCGTCATATCCCGACTACATTTATTGATCAAATCGATGGGCAGAGCAAACTCGCCGAGGCGGTGAAGCATGGTAGCGAGATTTAGGACCTCGCGTGCTTTGTTATCCAACTTCAAGTCGACGGCAATGCGTTCCGTCAATAATTGCACACGGCTGTTCAGTTCGACTTTCAAAGGTGTCTGGTACTGAGTCAAAGTCTCGTGTAGCTGGACCAATGGGTGATATCGTGAGTGTTGCAACATATCGGTCGTGAATCTGAGCAGATTAGCAGTGGTATCTAGCTTCTTGTTTAGCTCAGAAACATTCGATCGCAGAGTCTGAACCCGATCACCCCAATCTCGCTCATTTTTTTCTAGGTCGAGTTCCTCGGCAACTATTCTTCTCAACTCATCGTTATCCCAGGGCTTGGTCAGATACCGATGCACGCATCCCTCGTTAATCGCGACTATTGTCCCGGGCAGGTCACCATAGCCAGTAAGCACAATACGTCTGATACGTCCGTGATGCTCGACCATCTCTTTCAGCAGCTCCGTACCATTTATTCCCGGCATCCGCATATCCGATATCACAAGTTTTACCGCACCGCGTTCCAGAACATTTAATGCTTCTTTCACATTCCCGGCTTCCAGGACGTTGTATCCTTCGGGCTCTAAGGTTCTTCGCAGTGCGGAGCGAATCTTCTGCTCATCATCGACGACGAGCACCGTGGAACATTTCATTTCAATTTTCCCTTTTGGCA
The DNA here is from genome assembly GCA_012960755.1 of Gammaproteobacteria bacterium. The sequence continues at coordinate 85,985 of DUAT01000068.1, read as the reverse complement.
AGTATTGACTGCAGGATAACTAATGTCAATACGATACTATTAAATGGATTGACTGCAACTGATTTGGTATGGGGCCAGCAACCACAAAGGCGCTTGTGCTTGCGAGGACAGCTTCCACCAATGTTCCAACGTCTGCATAAGATGCACACCAAGTGTCAGATCAATTTTAGTGGCTAGAACTTTAGTCAGGGAATGTAACCAGAAGATGTGTCTATGTAACGAATTGTATCATACCAGAAGTTGGCAGGATCGTTTGTTTCTAATGACTAATTGGGCTGGATGTTTAAACAAATGAGCCACCGGGATGAATCGGCGGCGAACAGGAACACTATTCTCTCATCCAGATGTTATCGCCGAACCGTAGTTACCTAGCCAATGCAGTCCGAACGACTAACCCATTCAACTAATCTGTTTAGGCTCATTGACCTGGGCGATTTACGAACGCCCTGTTTTGACCGATGCTAGCGTATTCAAAATTCATGCGTCGTGAAACGCATCGGCCTTGGCGGTTGATGCTTGTTCAACGATATTTCTGTGGGTTTCATCGCATATGTTAGATTTACTTTCGTCCCAGAGCACAGCGGAGAATACCGGGTTGTTGACCATGGTATTCGTGATATCGCTTTCATTTGTCCTTTCTACAATCTTGGCTTATGTTTACCAAAAAACCTTCCGGGGTTTGTCTTTCTCTCGTAATTACGTTCAATCGGTCGTGCTGATTTCAGTAGTTGCGGCAATGGTCATTCAGGCGATCGGAGATAGCATGGCTCGAGGGATAGGGATTATGGCAGCCATGGCGGTAATTCGATTTCGAACAAATTTCAAAGATCCACGAGATACGTTGTTCCTGTTCGCCTCTTTGGCGGCTGGAATATCCTGCGGCGCATTTGCATTCTTGGTTGCCATTGTCGGTACCTTGGGTTTCACAACTGTTGCGATTATCTTGCATTACTCACCACTGGGTCCGGACAAGTTCTTCGACGGAATGCTCAGATTCAACCTCCCGACCGAAACGAATAAGATGCAGGAATTTGAATCCGTAATGCAAACCTACTGTCGTTCATTTTCGTTAGTAACAATTAGAGAAGTTGAGCAAGGTAAAAGAATGGACTATGCCTACCACATCAAACTAAGAAGAGGCATGTCTTATGAGATCTTTTTGCAATCGGTAAAGTCGTTGCAGTCGATAGAGAAAGTGAACTTGATGATGCAAGAGGCGACGGTAGATTTATAAATAATCAAATGAACATCCGACAAACTAAGCAAGTGGCTGAAATGCGATCCGGGACTATGCAACCAGGATTTATCTATCAGGTATGGCAAAACGTGATTGATACAAAAAATGTAGTGTTGCTAATCTGCTGGCTGGCGGCAGTTATTCTAGTTGCGGTCATCATTGCCTCATTCAAGGGTTTCTCAACTCAATTCGTCGGACTTGCCGGTAGCCGGGAACAAACCGTCAGTTTTCAGCACCCGGTTCAGATAGTCAGCATCCCTGTGGTCGAAGGGGAGGCAGTTGGCTTTAATACGACGCTTTTAGAAGTTCGACGCTATGACCTTTCTGCGAAGTTGATAGTCATTGACGATAACCTTTCAGAAACAACAGCAAAAAAGTCGGCAGCAATATCCGAACTTCGAAATCAAGTGGCCAGCCTGGAGGCTGAAAAAGGTGCGAGACTTGCGGATTTGGACACCAGGATCTCCACATTGGAGGCGCAGTACGAACTCAATACCTCTGTTGCACAAGGTATTAACAGTTTTAAGCCGAATGAGCTTGCCAATCCGTTCGAGGTAAAAATATCCGGATTAAAAACTGAACGGCGCCTGGCACAGAGCGCTTTACAGGTGCAAATCAACAATTTAAAGCAACAGTTGACCGACGGCGCTCGTCCGGAGGACGCGCGAATATCGGAATTGAAGAAAAACAAGCAGGAACTGCAACGGCAAGCTGCTGCGTTGGAAGTAAAAGCTCAGTTTAGGGGCAGCATTGGCAGCGTGTATTACAAACTGGGAGACCAGATCGCGCCTTTTTCACCCGTGTTGACCCTACTCGGTCATTCTCCGAATTTTGTTAAAGGCTATATACATGAAGAAGTCATTAATGACGTGTCTGTTGGCCAAAAAGTGTGGGTGAAATCATTATCTGGCTCCTATACGGGAGAACCAGTTGCAGGCGTTGTCGAAAGTCTTGGACACCGATTAGTGGAATACCCGGAAAGACTTAAGAAAAACGCGGCGTTACAAGTCTGGGGAAGAGAAGCTGTTGTCGTGATTGACAGTGATAATTCTCTGCTACTGGGCGAGAAAGTGTTAGTTTCCCTCAAAAATCCTGAGAGTGAAGGCTTCAGGTTTTCTAATGTAGTTGAAGCACCTGCGAAGTCAATTGTTGAGTTATTTGGAACTTCAAATGCTCAGGAGTAGCATATTGATACTATCTATGCTGTTCCCTGGTTGTTATCTGCTTGCAACGACGGGCACCCCAGTATCCACACCGAATAGCGGAAACAGCGTTGATTCATATCTTCTCCAGGCCGAGAAACGGACAGCGCGGCTGGTCAACCAGCATCGAATACGTTCTGATGGCAGTCTTTCAGATTGGATTGAAAGCGCTGAATTTCGAACCGGTGCCGATAATGAAAATGAAAGAAGCTATGCGGTTCGTTTCATACCCAAAACGCGAGGTCAGAGACGAGTAGAACGAAGTGCCAGCAACTTAATGGCTGATAAAAACAGATTCGAAGTTCTGAACGCGTTGAATAATGATCTGAATATTCGGTATGAAACGTTAATTGACCTATTTGATTTACAGGTCGAAACGGAATATATAACCAAACGGATCTCATTGTCTGAACAGAACATGACACTTTACAGGAGTCAGATCAATACAGCTGGATTTGATGCTGAAAAGTATCAGGCAATAGAGTTGGAACATCTTTCACTAAAACAGCGACTAGAGTTGAGTCGTCAACTGCAGCTTGAAATGAAGTCTTCGAGTGGTTTAGGTCTCGATATAAACTCGTCGAGCCACATTAAAAATTGGTCCGAATGGATTCCTTCAATCACTGAATTAGTTGATGAAGTAGCCAAAAATGTAAACAGCGCTGCTCAGTGGGTTTCGCTTGCTCAGCGAAGTAAAGCGCTGGACTTACACCTGGCGAGAGAAAATCTCAATATGAGCCGCGTGAAGGACAAAGCTTTATTCAGTTTTATCGAGCTCAAATATACTGACAGACGTATGGGGCAGTCTGAGCTTTCAATGGGTGTTTCGATACCGATGGTTAAGAACAACTTCAACCTCAGAAAGCGGGAACGACAGCTTAACGATGCAAAGGCTACCCTGGCTAACGACCAGATAGTAGAGGAAGCGCTTTATCGTAGGCGGTTTTTCGCTTTGAGCCAGGATCGCAGGATCTGTCTCTCGATAGAAGAGGCGATTGCTGATGTTGATAACAGATTTTCTCGACTAATTGTTCAGGAAGGATCTCAGCTCGCAATAAATTTGAAAGAAACAAGAACCCGGCACGAGTGGCTGCTAAAGACTACTCATCTTTCGGCGTTACGCAGTTATCTGTCGCTTCAACATGCATCCGGCACACTGGCGAAAGGCCCTCTGCGTAATTGGTTGGAATCCGGTTTCCCTGTTCTTAAGGAAAAGCCATCATGAGCGTATTGTCCAGATTACCGCCGATGCTAGAGCGCCACGAACTCAAGTATGCGATACCGTATAGTTATGTGGAGTTAATCTCAAACTTCATCACTCCCTATTGCTCGCCCGATTACTATTCCTCCATTTCTCCCGACGGACACTATCAGGTCAACACCTTGTATCTTGATACACGTAGTCTGGAATTCCTGAAACATCGGCTATGGGGTAAAGACGGTCGTTTTAATGTACGGGTTCGATGTTATGGTGACGGGGGTAAAAAACCTTACTATTTGGAAATTAAGGTAAAACGTGGTTTCACTGGTGTTAAGCATCGAGTTGTTGTTGACGACGGAACGTGGCCAGCGATATTGGATGACCCGAACTTCAGAGTGTCGAGAGGCTTGAGTGACGACGAAAGAAATGGCCTGGAGCGCTTTCACCGCGTGGTGACAAGTTATGCTTTGGAACCGAAAATACTGACTCGATATCAACGCAAGGCATATTTTTCCACAATTGATAGCTATGCTCGAGTAACGATGGATATGGATTTGAAGTATCAGATTCATGAAAATTGCAGTCTGATACCTGACGGTTCGATGGTAAGTTACGATAGTGAGACCATTTTCGCCAACAATACGCACAGTGATGCTTGTGTGGTATTGGAATTAAAATGCAACGTGGGTCAAGTCCCTAAATGGATGCTGGACTTAATTACCCATTTTGAGTTGAAACAGGAGGGGTTTTCCAAGTATGCCAACAGTATACTGGCTTTATCGATCGATGATGGCGACCATTACATGACCCGCGACCGCAAATCCACAGAGTACTGAGTAGAAATAAGCGAATAAGGATTCTACGCGATTTTTGAGGTGTAATGTGCAACATCTACAATGACATACCCGTTGTTCGCAAGTGATAGTCCCTGCATGCGTTCGCTGGCCGGGTGATGGACCCAGAGTCGTTGCCTTCCTGCCAGCATGTGGGACCGAACGTCTTGATGCGCTAGCGCGCCAGTAGCACATCTGTGCCTTGCGATGCCGATGGATTCTCGCGCAGTACGATCCGGAACACCGACGTCGAAAGGCTTACGAAAGTCTGTTCACATAAAATTACAGTTAAATCATGCCACTGTTACATGGATTAGCTACTTTCACTCTGCGTAACCATTTTTTGAATTGGCAGAATTTATCAGCATGAAGTTCCAAGCAATCACCCATAACCGATTCAAACTATCTGGCTGCACGCCAAAGGTCACAAATTCGAGACTGCGTTTCGTTTTTTTCTGTCTGATCTCCATTTCGACGTTTGTATTGGCGATAATTGGTATCCACGCCGAAAAGAAGAACGCGGTGGCTTATCAGAAAGTCTATGAGATTCGAAATAACATTACGACATTTCATCTGGGAATCGAAGAGCAGTTAGCAGGGGATCCAGAGCATAAACGTCAGGAGTTGTTCGACTTACTGGACGAATCCAAAATTCGTGCTCTCTGGATCGAGGAATATTTAGATCTTGGTCCTACTCTAGCCACGGATATTTTCAGGAAGTTGGATTACATTTTAAGTGTTGCCAGGCAACGCCTTGATGATCCACTGCGTTCTGATGTAGATACGCTTTCTGACAATAAATTTGATTCCATATTCATTGATCTAATGTCGATTACCCATCAGCTAAGAACACTTCTTGATGATGCTCGTGCACAAAGGCAAGAACTGTTCGCTATCTTTGTGGCTTTGACCATTGTTTTCTTTGTTGTTTTTGGTTTGCGTGGCGACCGGATCGTTCAAAAACACAATCAGGAGAATCTGCAGAATATTGATGAATTAGCTGAATTGAACGAACTTAATAAAAACACGATTGAAGCGGTTACAAGCTTCCTTAAGGACGATACGTCGTTAGATACGTTTGCCGCGATTTTGGGTCGTTTACTGACAATGACGGATAGCGAGTTTGGACTCATCGGCGATATTAAATATAACTCATCTGGTCTACCGTATTTGAAATCCAGATTTGTCAGCGATATTGCCTGGGATAAGAAGAGTTCGCAGATGTACAAGCCAGAGGGAATGGAGTTTTGCAATCTTGATTCACTCTTCGGTCACGTCATAAGAACTAAAGAAGTTACGATATTTAATACTCCAGCCGAGGATAAGAGAGCTGGAGGCACCCCTGGAGGCCACCCGCCACTGAATTCGTTCCTCGGAATACCATTGATGAGAGATAAAGAAATTATCGGTATGGCAGGGGTGGCGAATCGACCTGGTGGTTATGATACTGACGTCTACAAATCTGTAGAACCATTTATTAGGACTTGTGAATACGTAGTCTGGGGTGTGCAGTTAAAAGATCAGAAGCAGTATGCTGAAGATCGGCTGGAAGATTTTTTTAACGCCTCAACAGAAGGTATCATTTTTCACGAGCAATATACTTTGTTAGATGTGAATCACGCAACAGAAAAACTCACCGGTTACTCCCATAGTGAACTAGTTGGACGATCTATATTGGATCTTGTCACCAAAGACTCAGCAGGGATAGTTAGTGAAAAAATGCTGAGCAGTTCAAAAGAATTGTTTGAGGTCGTCGCTTTAAGGAAAGATGGATCGACCTTCGCCGCCGAGATTTACAGCACCCCTTATCAAACTCCCGAAACACAATTAAGGTCGGCATCAATTCGAGACATCTCATCGCAAAAACAAGCGGAAAACGCTCTAAATCAGGCAAAAAAGATGGAGGCTGTTGGTCAGTTGACCGGCGGTATTGCCCATGACTTTAATAACTTACTCTCGGTGATTAGGGGAAACTTGAGGTTCTTGAAAAAAGATATTGGTGATAGGGATAGCTTAAAGAATCTGTTTGATGATGCTCTGTCAGCGGTTGGCGATGGGGAGAAATTGACTCAACGTCTACTCACTTTTTCCAGGCATCGAGCGTTGCATATAGAAGACACGAATGTTAACGATGCAGTTGAAGGCTTTGCCCGTTTTCTGTCAAGGTCACTAGTGGATACGATGGTCTTGAATTGTGAGCTACCGGATGAAAGTTGTTTTATAGATGTTGATCAATCTCAGCTCCAACACGCATTATTAAATCTCTCGTTTAACGCACGTGATGCCATGTGCGACGGTGGGGTCATTACTTACCGGGTTGAACGGACCCAGGGCGATCAGTCTACTCTACCGCAAGGAGCGTACATATGCATATCAGTCACTGATACGGGTCGGGGAATTAGTGCTGAAAACCTGTTAAAGGTCTATGAACCTTTCTTCACGACTAAAGCAATCGGTAGTGGAAGCGGCTTGGGTCTGAGCATGGTTTGGGGTTTTGTTCAGCAGTCCAGAGGCGCTTGTCATATTGAGAGCAAAATCGGCAAAGGAACCTCGGTTAAGATGTATTTTCCGGAGTTAAGGAAAAATCGCATCCAAAACGACTCTCTAGAGATCAATAGGCAACGCGTTGTTAAGGGAAAATATACGATACTGGTTGTAGAAGATGAACATCGGGTGAGACGAGTGACCAGTACGGACCTAAGGAATATAGGTTACTCTGTTGTGGAGGCGGAAGATGCTGCTATGGCCAAATCTATTCTTGAATCAGAAGAACACGCAATAGATTTGGTATTCAGTGATGTCATTATGCCTGGTGAACTTGATGGACACATGTTGGTGAAGTGGGTAAGGAAAACCTACCCAGATATAAAAGTCATCTTGACATCCGGGTATAGTATCGGGAAGGCAGTAGATAATTCTATAGTTTTGGAGTGTCCTTTGATAACAAAGCCTTACACTATTGATAATCTATCAGAGGAACTAAGGACTGCGTTGGAAACGATTGCACCATTACTGTAGCTTGTAGCTGTACTGTAGCTTGTAGCTGTGCGACTTGGCATATCTCAGTCCTGCCACGACACGTACTGACTGACACCTTTGCGCCCCACTGAATCCAGATCGGTGGCTTACGTCGGGTCTCTATCCTGAGATGGTGATTTGCAGCCTGCTTCTCTCTGGGATTAGAGCGTGTAGTGGCATAGTTAGTTTGGCCACCTAATTGGAGGTGATATTATCATCTCAAGGACAACTAGGTGACAGTATGAACAAACGTAGCAGAAGGCGCTTTGATCCAGATTTCAGGTTAGAAGCGGCTCAACTTGTGGTTGATCAACACTACTCGATTCGAGAAGCTGCCGAGGCCATGAACGTCGGTAAATCATCGATGGACAAGTGGGTTCGGCAACTACGACAAGAACGTCAAGGAAAGTCTCCTGGCGCGTCGCCGATGACACCAGATCAACGGCGTATCAAGGAACTCGAAAGGCAGCTGAAGCGGGTGGAGATGGAGAAAGAGATATTAAAAAAGGCTACCGCTCTCTTGATGTCAGACGAACTGAACGATTTACGTTAGTTGAACGACTGCAAGAGAGCTATCCGGTGAAGCATCTTTGTGAGGTCTTCGATGTGCACCGCAGTAGTTACAAATACTGGCGTTCCAGATCCAGGGTGTTAAAGCCGGAACAGGTGCGTCTACGTGGACTGGTGACAGAAGCACATTCAATCAGTGGTGGTTCTGCCGGTGCACGAACGATTGCTCAGATGCTGACCAATGAGGGCGAGCCACTGAGTCGTTATCGTGCAAGGAGGCTCATGAAAGCCTTGAATCTAGTGAGTTGCCAGGAACCAAGACATGCTTACAAAAAGGCATCAAAAGAACATGTGGTGATACCCAATACTTTGAATCGAAAGTTTGACGTATCAACGCCGGATCAAGTCTGGTGTGGTGATATCACGTATATCTGGACCGGCCAACGCTGGGCTTACCTGGCAATCGTTCTGGATCTATTTGCGAGGAAACCCGTGGGTTGGGCCATGTCGTTTTCGCCCGATAGTACGTTAACAAAGAAGGCACTGACGATGGCATTTGAGTTGCGGGGTCAGCCGGAAAAGGTCATGTTCCATTCGGACCAGGGTGTCCAGTATACAAGCCTCAGTTTTCGTCAATTGCTTTGGCGATATGGCATGAAGCAAAGTATGAGTCGCCGGGGGAATTGTTGGGACAACAGTCCAATGGAGAGGTTTTTCAGAAGCCTGAAATCAGAATGGGTACCACAGACAGGCTATCGCTCGTTTGAACATGCGAGGTATTCAATTGTTAACTATGTGGTTGGCTATTACAGCCAGATCAGACCACACAGGCACAACAATGGTTTGTCACCAAATGAAGCTGAGAGACAGACCGCGATTAACTATAAACCCGTGGCCAAAAACACTTGACCACTACAGCGCGTGTAACTAGGCAGGACTGTCAGATTCTTCTTTCTCGAAATCTATTAATCGATTCTGGTCTTCGCTTTCAGCCTGAATACGCAGGTAGATTTCCTCTCGATGAACTGCAATTTCTTTCGGTGCATTGACACCAATGCTTATCCGATTACCCTTAACTCCGAGAACGTTAACCGTCACATCGTCGCCTATCATCAGGGTCTCTCCGATCTTGCGAGTCAAAATCAACATTTTTTTCTCCTTCCTCATCTAGTCTTATCGCTCACTAAAGAACTTTTTGCAGCTCAAATTGTGGAACAATCGTAGTTGCACCCTGTAACTTTAATCAGACCAGATCGTAAAATTGTGTGAACTTTTGTAAGTTCGATATCAATCACTGGTAGGGCGGGAGTTAGACCTGGGATGGCGATTCGACGTTCTAGGGGCTCTGTCCTACTTTCTGTGTCACCAGACCAGGTTCCATTGGCACTGGAAAAAAGCAAGCAAGAGCCTCCGTCAAGTTTGCAAGATACAAGGCTTCCATGGTTCTTGAATAACCAGTTTTCTTTACGGCTACTTTCTGTAAGAAAGCAAATTCCATAGAGCCATTTATATATGCGACTACCATTAAAATCAGGAAGAAGAGATTTTTGTCTTTGAGAGACCTGGGAAGTAAGTGTGGAACAAGGGCGAATTCATTGCCTCTATCGTTTAGCCAAATCGCTTTTTCACAGAGGGTAGATAAGGGGGCTTCGAAGGTGAAAGAGTATCGTTCAACTAGCAGGGACATCAAAGCCGGTTTTTTAGCGACTCTCACTACCGCGCAAACTATTCCTTCGATCTCCCACCAGGATAATCCTTTTCCTCTGCTATATTTCAGGTCATCCAACCACCCGCATAATTTGGAAGGGAAGTCTTCCACATTTTCCTGTATTATTTCACTCATCTTAGTTACGCGGTTAGCTGCTGGTTAGGACAAGCAGAATAACGACTCTGCGTAACAGGAAGATAATTTGAAATGTCCTGATTGTGTTAATTTGTAAACTTTAGTAACAAATAATACGACACGACTAATCTGATTGTAATCCAGGTTGGCATGTCGGCCTCACTCCCATTTCAGAAATTGTTAACTTGCCCCGCTGTATCGAACAACCACTGAAAAAATTCTGTTACATTAACGAACAGAGAAAAAGGTGGGTAAGGTACCGCCCTTATCTCTGGCCATGTTGATGGCTTATGATTAAGGTGGGTATCAGAGGTTCCCCAACGAAGCAGAGGAAAAATTATGTTTAGCCATATTATGATCGGTGCAAACAATGTCGAGTCAGCCAAGGTTTTTTATGATGCAGTTCTTGGTGCATTAGGCCACCCTCCCGGGGTGATAGATGACAACGGCAGGTGTTTTTACGTCACCGCAAGCGGTGTTTTTGCAGTCACCAAACCAATTAACGATGAACCAGCCAGCAATGGCAATGGCAGTACGGTCGGATTTGCGGCGGCGGACCCGGCGGCAGCCGATGCCTGGCATGAAGCAGGGCTCGCCAACGGCGGAGTTACCTGTGAAGACCCGCCAGGTGTACGCGAAGGCGCAAACGGTAAATTGTACCTGGCTTATCTGCGCGATCCGTCTGGCAATAAAATTTGCGCTCTGCATAGGATGTAACAATGGCTGAAGCGGACAATAAGCTCATTCTTTATGGTGTGCCCTTTTCCCAACCGGTTCGGGCGGTAATGTGGTTACTTTTAATGAAACGATTACCGTTCAGGATGGTACTGATCAATCCAGGTTCATCCGGTGAGAAGGGTAGTCGTCACCCATCTTTTTTGCAGAAGAACCCTGCCGGGACGATCCCAACGATTGAAGAACCGGATAGTGGATTTACGCTCGGTGAGGCGCACGCCATCTTGACCTATCTGTCTCGCAAGCATGGCTGGACCGATGTGTATCCTAAAGACGAACATATTCGCGCCAGGATTGACTGGTACCTGAACTATCATCATCGCAACATTCGCGACGCTTCCACGGGGCTGGTAGCGCCGAAGATCCGTAAGGATCTTGATATACCGGAATTGATTCAGTTGTCTGCACAGCGGACACTGACCTCGGCTTTGAAAGTGCTTGAGAATGGGTGGTTGGCGGATCGTGAATATCTCGCCTGCGACCATGTGACACTGGCAGATTTTGCGGCATACGTTGAGATTGGTCAGCTACAGCCGCAGTTTACCAATGTGTGGGATCTGACCCCCTACCCTAATTTGCAGCGTTGGCTCAAGAACATGACCCTGGTTGATTCCCACGATGACGTCCATAAAGTGTTACAGGCACTCGGTGATATAAGTGTAGAAGCACCTTCGATGGACACCATCAAAGGTGCCAACAAGTCGGCGTTGTCGACGTTGAATCAGCGGCTTGCGGCGCTGGAGTAGGGCATACTACATTAGTCAACCAACCCAGGGGAATCGTTATGTCGATCAAGATAATTGTAAGCCTGCTAACTAGTGCCGTCCTGTCATTCGCTTCCGCCGATGAAATTAAAAGAACATCCAGCGGCAAACCCGATCTCTCTGGTAACTACAACATCGCCAATTTAACGCCTTTTGAGCGTGATCCGAAATATGGAGACATACTTAATATGAGCCCGGAAGAGGCTGCAGAAATTGAGCGTACAATGTCGACTTTCGTTGCAAACTCATCCCAGGACAGTGACCCTGATCGCAGTGCACCACCCGCCGGGGGCGATGGTTCCGGGGGACCATCAGGAGCTGTAGGTGGCTATAACACTTTCTGGCTCGAGCTCGGCACGAAAACCTACGCGGTTGACGGCAAATTCCGTACATCAATTATCACCGATCCGGTTAACGGTCGACTACCGGCTATTTCAACCTCAGGTAAAGCCCGCCGTGCGACACTGCACCCCTATTCATACAAGAATACGGGCGACGCCTGGTGGTTGGCGAGCGGCGACGATCCTTACGACGGACCAGAAAATCTTTCCTTGTTGGATCGCTGCCTTTACGTCGGTGTTGCGACGGTACCGATGCGTTCCGTTCCCTATAACAATGTGAAGACAATTATCCAGACGCGTGATCATGTTGTGATTCTGGTTGAATGGATGCACTGGGCGCGGGTGATTCGTCTTGACAACGAACATTTACCTGATGAAATCAGATCGTTTGGAGGAGATTCTATCGGCTGGTGGGAGGGAGATACTCTGGTTGTTGATACAACAAACTTTCTTGAGAAACCGAATGAACCGCGGGAAGGATTGAAGGTAGTTGAACGTTTTACGCGTACCAGCACGGATACACTTTTGTATCAGTTCACCGTCACCGATCCCGATTACACAGCGCCCTACAGCGGCGAATTCACCTGGCCACAAAGCAACGACAGACTTTTTGAGTACGCATGTCACGAAGGCAATTATGCAATGGGTAACATTCTCCGGGGAGCCCGTTTGCTGGAGCGTGAAACTCTGGCAAAGCACGCCGTTTCAGGCCAGGAATAAAGTGAGTAAAGGGTGGTGGCATTGCCATCGCCGATCTCGATGAAGATGACGAGAATGCTATGCTGCGAGAGTCCAGGAAGTATCAATCGAGTTGACAGCCCGCATGTTTTCGACTTTGTTTGATTTCCCTCACGAAGAAAGGCGCAAATTGATTTTACTGGTCAGATATCACCACTGCCGTACCTGAGCTGACAGTTGGTCAGGACATTGATATGGGGAAACGCAAGAAAGAGGCAAATGCAATTCAACTATTCAGATGGGTTGAGCGTGAATCGCCCGAACCGGATGTTGGTGAATTCGAAATTCAGGTGCTCGATATCAGGCTAACGAGAAGTATTGGCCGCGAGAACAATCTGGAAGTATGGCTTTAATGTAAGCACCGTAAAGACAAGTTCAGCGTTGATTTTAAAGCGAAGCAATGATCCCGACGACCAGGTAGATGCCGAATGCGACGAGGGCCAACAGGCTTAGCAGGTCTACTTTTATGTATTTAATGGTCATGGGTCTGCAATATACGGGTTGAATGGGGAGCCGTGAAAGAACCGTTTTTTCTATTCTTATGCAGGAAATGCCTAATAGAAGATGTGCGATATACCCTCGGTTAGCCTCCTAGACCAGGTAAAGAACAGCCGTAAGGGTAGCAGGGACGACAGTTAGCCAGAGGATGATTGCCTGGAGAAGCACTCTGGCGTCGATTTCGCGGAGGTTTTGGCGTGAGATTTCAGTGCCGATGAAGAAGAGGGCTGCAACCAGCAAGGCACTGGAAATAATGGCAGCAGTTTTTTGGATGACATCCGGGAGCGGCACAATCGATCCTATGATGGAAGCGAGAATGAAGAGCAGGATGAAGCCGGGGAGGCGCATTTTGGCTTCTCCCGAACCAGACCAGATGGTTGCTGCCAGTATCAGTGGGATTAACCAGAGAGTACGACCCAGTTTGAGCGTGGTTGCCACGCGAGCGGCTTCTTCACCATAGATCTGTGCTGTCGCAACAACGGAACTGGTATCGTGGATAGCCAGGGCAACCCAGACACCGAATTGTTCCTGACTAAGTCTTAGCCAGTCTCCAATATGAGGGAACGTGAACAGCGCCAGGGCGTTGAGCAGAAAAACGATGGCCAGTGCGGCACCGGTCTGGTGAGATGTGGCGCCAATGATAGGAGACAAGCTGGCAATGGTCGTGCCGCCACAGATTGCTGTCCCTGAAGACATCAGCTTATTAGCATTGAGTTCGACCTTGAGTGCCCAACCCAGCAGTCCGCCCAAACCCAGAACTGTCAGGACGTAGATGGCGATCGGCAAGGTGTAGTCTGCCGAGATGGATAAAAGATCCACAACGTTGAGCTTTAGACCTAGCAGGACGATAGCGGTCTGAAGACAGTATTTTCCCAGGTTTGCCGCGTTAGCAACGATCGACTTATTTAAAGTGAGTGTGAGGAACGTACCGGTGAATAAGGCGATGGCGGGGTTACCCAGAAAGAGTAGTGTTAAGAGCGCAATAATTGCGATGAACCAGCCTGTGGATGGGCGCATATTGGATTTCAGGGGTTATAGGTAATAAGTATATAATTAAATAGAATACAACAGAAAGAAAGGCACATTTCACAGGTATCTTTTTGGATCCGAGTGCCTGTGATAGCCTTAGGTAACGTGAGTAGCACTAAATCAACGATTTCCGTCGCCAAACTGGAAAATGGACAAACCGCAGTTCTCAATGTTGAGGGAGTCGATGTATTACTGTGTCGAGTGTCGGACCGGTACTACGCGATATCTAATCGCTGTAGCCATGCCAATCAACCGCTGACGGAGGGTAAGCTAAGAGGGTTTGCCATTTCCTGTCCGTTACACGGCGCAAGATTTGATGTTCGTGACGGTAAATGTATGGGTGGGCCTGCGATTCGTTCGATTCAAACATTTCACGTGATTCAACGAGGTGGTGAGATAATCGTTAGCACCTCTCAGTCGTAGAGCACCATGCACCGAACTTCGATGCTCCAGCGATCAGGTGCTCCCAGAGGTGTTGCCGTATCTTCGAAAGCGCTGTGAAAGCTAAATGTACAGGGCGCGAGTTTATTTTCCTCATCGCCGAGATCCCCGTTTGATTGAGCCAACGGGCCAGCTGAATCCCACTGCTTGATCAACAATACCTCATTGCGGGTCATGTCTGGGTAGAAATACATCCGGTGTCGGGTTGAGTATTTGGCGAAATAATTCTCGCCAATTCGGTCAGGGTAGTGAATCTCAAATACGACCAGTTCTTCCGGTCGTACAGTTTGACTGTCGCATAATGCCAGCGGGTGGGTGGCCACTGGCTCAACTGCAATATTTCTCCACACGTTAATAATCGAGAATCTACTGTCACCAGCCAAGGCTCGAGCAGCACCAGTGGGCGGGATTAAACTCTCTCCAGCTCCCAGCACACCGAGCAAGGTGTCATTTCCACTGGGTGGTTCAATGAGTTGTTTCAACCTGTCGGGCGCGCTACGCAGTGTGTAATCGCCGTGTACTAGATGGGCCGGGCCCTGCACCTGCTGACCACCTGTGATCAACGCCTTGTTCTTCTTGCCGGTGGCAGATCGTACGTTGTGATCAAAGGCATAGGCTTTTGCGCCTGTAACCTCTTCAACAATTGCTGTGCATTCATCGTAGTAAGTCGCAACAACCTGACGGTGATCTGTAAAGTTAAGCGTTTCATTGCCTAGCGGACAGGCTTTCAACTCGAAACCGTTTTGCTCGCAGGTAAGAGGGCTATCACTCTCGAGCAGCCGGGCATTCTGGACTCCAAGGGAGTGCTGTGCCAGATTGATCCCTTCACTGGTGGTCGTGTTTCCATCAGGATCTCGTTGAATTTTTACTCGACCGTTGCGAAATAATGAGGCTTCAGTCTCGGGTGACATGTAATTAAATACACCCTGGCAGAACTCACGTTGGTAAACCCTGGAACTCAAGTCATTTCTCCTCGTCGCTGGATTTTTCAGTATCCATCACATCTTACCGACTGGCAATCACAGGAGAAGAGATTTGTTCACACTGGTACAACACAGTTGACGGTGGTCAGTTGGCAAAATTGTAAGGTACACTTGTGATCGCCAATAAATAGGGATCTCAACATGTCTGAGTTATTGAAGAAGGGCGATAACATCATTCCGGTAACACCGGTTACTGCCGAAAGATACATATCGCGGGATTATGCGACACTGGAATGGCAGAAACTCTGGCCAACTTCCTGGCTGGTCGCTGGTGTGGCAACTGATGTGGCAGAAGCCGGTGATTTCTTCGTCTTCGACCTTGAGCCTGAATCAATCATTGTTTCCCGCACCAGCGAGAATCAGCTGGCGGCTTTCTATAATGTCTGCCAGCACCGGGGGGCGCGGATACTCCTGACCGACCGGGGTGCACTGGATGAATATACCTGCCCTTATCACGGCTGGAAATATGCCAATGACGGAACGTTGGTTCATGCACCAGAAGGTGAAGGATTCAGCCGCGGAGATCCGTGTGAAAAACTCTCACTGAAGTCGGTTCGTGTAGAAGCATGGGCAGGTATCATCTGGATTTGCATGGATCCTGCGGCGCCTGATCTGACAGAATATCTTGGTCCAATACCGGATATGATTGCGCCTTTTCGTCCACAGGATATGCGCCTGGTTGAAGATCAGACAGTACAACTCGAGTGCAATTGGAAGGCCGTTTATGACAATTTCGGTGAGCTGTATCATGTTGAACATATACACCCGCAACACGAACTGATCTTCGATTGCCCGACTGCAGTGAATGAACTGATGGACAACGGACATACGCGGGTTCTTATCGACGGCTTTACAGTGAATTCACGATTACCCATTCCGGATGAGGTGCCTGTGACCATGTGGCAGCAGATGAAAGCATTGGGTATGGATAAGGCGGACTACCAGGGCAGGGTGCTGGAACTACGGCGGGATATTCAACTCAAAAAACGCGAGATGGCACCCGCGCTCGGATACAACTATGACCAGCTGACGGATGAACAGTTGTCGGACATTGTTCAGTACAACATTTTCCCGAACTCGATTCTGGTTCTTCAGCCGGAAGAGATGTGGATATTGCGTGCGCGACCTCATGCAACGGACCCTGACAAATGTTACTGGGACAAGTTTGCACTAAGGATGTTGCCAGACAGGGAAATACAGGAAAATGCCAGTGTCTCTTTTCCGCCAATTCAAAATCGCGCCAACATTTCTTTCAACATCGATCAAACGCCTGATGGTCTGGAAAGACCCGAGCATGATGAATTTACCCAGGAGGATATCATTGCGGGTAGAAAAACCATGACGATTACTCTCGACCAGGATATTCACTTGATTCGCGATGTACAAAAAGGTATGCACTCCAGGGGATTTTCGGAAGCCTGGCTGAACGACGAGGAAAGCCGCGTGCAACACTATCATTCCCGGCTTGATCACGTCATGGAAGATTGAGCTTTTGAAATGGTCAGGGTCCAGGTCTGCGCCCGGACGAGGGTCGATCAAATGAGCCCTGGCGGAATTTAGGTGTATCCATTTGCATCGGGTTCACAGGTTCTGTAGTTGATCCTTCATAAACACAGACACGTTCGATAATACGCCATTCTTTGCCCCGTTTTTCGTAAACATCCAGGTAGCGGCCATACCAGGTATCAAGTACATCTTTATCTTTTTGAAAAAGGTAGGAGACATTGTAAGCTTCACCTCGCGCATGCATGCCGTCATCTTCAAGCTCGACAAAGTGGTTGAAAATACAATGGTTGGTCGAGCGCCATCGAAGGTGACTTACCATGCACATTTCAACGAATTCCATGGCTTTGCCGGAAAACACACCATGGTCATCGGTTGCCTCAGGCCAATAGGCTGACTTCATCAGCTCCTCGTCAAGTCTGTCAACACCCCGGCAGTATCGTCTTGCGGCGTCCCGTATGCATTCGATATCCGATAGTTGTTGCAGTGTGTACCCCATTATCCAGCCTCCGTTCATGCCCTCGGTCTGAGAAATCGCAAGTATGATACGCTGCTGCATCAATATCCGCACAATAAAATGCCAGGGTTCCCATTCGGTCGTAATCAGGAGAACTGGATAAATAAGGTGAGGTGTGACGATGACATATCGAGTAATACAGTGGGCAACGGGCAATGTAGGCAAGCATGCCATACGTGGAATTGTGGAGCACTCAGATCTGGAATTGGTCGGGTTGTATGTTCATACTGAAGAAAAGGCAGGTAAAGACGTTGGTGAGATTTGTGGCACTGATGCACTGGGGGTAATTG
The DNA here is from genome assembly GCA_012960755.1 of Gammaproteobacteria bacterium. Next base: position 68,302 of record DUAT01000068.1, on the reverse strand, counting down.
CTACTAACGATGTAGAAGAAGTGCTAGGCATAGACGCGGACTGCATTATCCATACTCCGCTACCTTCCCAGATCTATGGCGATGACCCGGCTACAGATATCAAACAGATATGCCAGGCACTGCGAGCCGGTAAAAATGTGATTACGGCGGTTGGTTTCATGTACCCGCAGGTTTATGGTGCCGAAGTGTTGGGCCAGTTTGAAGAAGCCTGCCGAGCCGGTGGTACTTCGTTTCATGGCACGGGGCTAAATCCAGGCATGTACGGCGACTTGTTGCCGTTGACTTTGTCGGCCCTGTCGCATCGCATCGAGCGAATCTACGTGATTGAGACAACTAACTTCTCCTTCTATCCATCACCCAGGATCATCTTTGAGATGATGGGTATGGGTAAGCCGCCCGCTGAGTTTGAGCGCCACACAGCGCGGTACAAGCAATGGCTCAATGGCCTGTTCGCTGAAAATATTCAAATGATTGCAGATGGGCTTGAACTGAAACTCGATCGTATTGATCAGACGATGGAGACCTTGTTAACCGAACAACCCGTTGATATCGCCGCGGGTCATGTCGAAGCGGGTACAGTGGGCGCACAACGATGGAAATGGTCAGGTGTTGCGGGTGGCGTCTCACGCATCGAACATGAAACCGTGTGGCGTATCCACAAAGACCTGGCGCCTGAGTGGCCGCAATCCGAGAACCTTGTACAAATACAAGGGGAGCCGACGATGAAAATCGATTTTGGCCAGGGTTGGATTAGCGATGGTCTGCTGGCGACAGCCATGCATGCTGTAAACGCGGTACCGGTTGTTTGCAATGCAGCGTCCGGAATCCGCACGTTTCTTGATTTACCACCTGTTTTTGGTCGCGGAGCATTTCACAGTTGAAGGTAACGCTTCAGTCCCAGCCCTATTCACCTATAGTTTTAGTCACCATCTTACCCATAAAATCTCGCTTGCCAAGTGGCGCGCCCTTCATCCTCAATATGTCGTAGGCAGTGGTGGCATGAAAATAAAAGTTAGGCATCGAAAAGGACATTAGAAAGTGTTCTGCATTAAACGGCATGCTGCGTTCGCCAATTTTGAAGAGGATTTCCTTGTCGTGGTAACTGTCAATGTCATCTTCTGTAATCGATTCCAGGTTGGCAAGAGCATCCTCGACCATGCTTTCAAGCTCTTCGAAGCTTTTATCGATCGCGAATGAAGGAGGACTGAATTCTCCAGCTGCCAGGCCATTGATTGCGCCATTGGAATGATGCACCACAGAAACTATCTGAAAGTGAAACGGCATCATGTCAGGATGTAATCGAGTTTCGACGATTTCCTGCAAGTCTGTGTCATTGGACTCGAAATGCTCCCTGGCTTTTGCCATGAAACCAGAGGTTGCTTTCAGAATTCGTTTGTACGTGCCAACGCTAAAATCGTAAAGAGATGTAGCCATATCACCGGTATCCTTTTTTTAAGATTAGAGTTTTTTAAGATCAAAGTCTTTACGATCAGAGTTTCTCCCAGTGTATCTGGATATAGTCTGGTCTGCATCAAGGGTCGTTCAGAATTGCAATCTGTCCCTCAGGGCGTATGATGCTGCAGGTCTAAAATACTTGCCTGCTCATTTACATATTCCAAAAAGAGAGGAGCTCCTTTGAAATATATAAGCCTGATTTTTCTTTGCGTGCTGGCCTCCGGTACGTTCGCACAGCAGATCACGCTCGAGCCCATCGTTACTTCACCCATTGTAGAAGTCCCTGAGCCCGGCGAAAAAGCCATGCGCTATTATAACAGTGGCATCGCGTGGTGGCTTGTGTCGATTGCTATCGGTATTCTTTTACCCGCTGCCATCCTCTTTAGCGGATTGTCTGCACGTATTCGAGATTGGGCGTATGGTCTCAGCGCCCGTGGTCCACTTCGTCTCTTCTGGTACCTGCTTGCCTTCTCTGTAATCACTTCATTGGTGGATATTCCGTTTGCTTTCTACATGGAGTACGTTCGTCAGCATGCCTACGAACTGTCGAACCAAACACTCGGTAAATGGCTGCAGGATACCCTTATTTCGAACGCGGTTGCCTTCCCCATCATGTTTGGCCTGTTGTTGATCCTTTATGCGTTGTTACGAAAATTCAAAGACCGCTGGTGGCTTTACTTTGGATTAGGTTCATTGCCTTTCATCGTCGCGATCGTTGTACTAAAGCCGGTTTTCTTCGACCCGATGATTAACGACTTCCACAGGATGACCGATCAACAACTGGAAGAGAAAATACTGTCATTGGCCGACGAAGCCGGAATCGAGGGAAGCCGGGTATTCGAGGTGGACAAAAGCGAGGATACCAAAGCCGTCAATGCATACGTGACTGGGTTTTTTGGCACGAAACGCATCGTCCTGTGGGACACGATCATCGATAAGCTGGAGCAGGACGAGCTACTTTTTGTCATGGGGCACGAGATGGGTCACTACGCCATGGGGCATATGGTGAAGACATTACTATTCACCTGCGGATTTACGATTGCCATCCTGTACCTGGTCCACCTGAGCATTGGCAAAATCATTCAGGCGAATCAGCAGCGAATTGGCTTTAATGACTTAACCGATATCGCGTCATTGCCGCTGATCCTGTTGATGGTGGGGGTGTTTTCTCAACTGGCTTCTCCCATACAACTCGCCTGGTCACGCTATCTTGAACACGAAGCGGACCGATTCGGCCTTGAGCTGACGCGAGACAACGACGCGGCTGCCAGGGCATTTGTAAAACTACAGTCCTCAAACCTCGGCAACCCGCGCCCGGGCACAATTATCAAGGTTCTGAGGTTCACGCATCCGCCCATCGGGGAAAGAATCGATTTCCTTAACATATACAAACCATGGGAATCCGGCGATCCGTTGGTGTATGAATACTTGCTTAAAAAGTGAGATAAGCGATCCATGACAATAAGGGTACGCTTGCGTGTCTATTACTGTCGAAATGGAACTGGAAAAGTGATTCAGGAAGCGACGAGCTATCGGTCAAATCCCTCACGTGAGGGATTTATGGAATCAGGGCAATCAGTTGATGATGACAAGGCTACTCTGTCCCAGCCAGCTTTCCAATGTGTTACCGCAGTTGCAACTGAGATATGATCTGAGTGACAATTTTGAGACATGGCTCTTAGTTGACGTCTGATGGGTATCCTGTCAGGTTTGCTGAAGAACACGAAAGGGAATAACAAAAAGCATGCATCCAATGAAATACGCTACCGCGGTCTGCGGCCTGGGGATTACCGATATGGGCCGCGTCTATCGCAGTGCCCAGGAACTGGCCATTGAAGCGGTCCACCTTGCTCTGACTGATGCCGGTCTTGATAAGAGCGATCTTGATGGCCTGTTAATCAACTCCGGTGTGACGCCAACGATTGATCTGCAACTCCATCAGGCACTGGGCTTGCAGCACCTGAGTGTGCTTACCTACATGCAGGGATATGGTTCGAGTGCCGGTCAGATGATCGAATACGCCGCCATGGCTGTTCACAATGGTCTCGCCGATAACGTGTGTTGTGTGTTTGCAGACAGCCCGCTGCAGGAAAACAAACGTACCGGGGCCGCCTATTCAAACCGCAAAGGTCGCAATCCAATTACCGCGCTAATGGGGCTCTATGGATTTGCGGGTGCCAATGCCATGTATGCCCTTGGCGCACAGCGGCATATGGATCTGTTTGGTACCACCCAGGAACAATTCGGTCAGGTGGCCATTTCCCAGCGGGAATGGGCGGGGATGAACGAACGGGCAACCAAACGCGAACCGCTGGATATGGATGCCTATCACGCCTCACCCTGGGTGGTGGAACCTTTCCATGTTCTTGATTGTTGCCTGGTATCCAATGGCGGGGTGGCAGTGATTGTCACCACTGCCGAGCGCGCCAGGGACCTTAAACAACCGCCAGCTTATCTTCGCGGGTTCGCCCAGGGGCATCATCACGATACCGGCGCATCCAATGTCGACCCGCTGATTCGCGGGCCCGGCGAGAAAATTGCGGCAAAAGCGCTGGCCATGGCTGATGCAAAGATCAGTGATGTAACCCAGTGTCAGCTCTACGACTGCTATACCTACACGGTCCTCGAAACACTCGAAGACTACGGTTTCTGCCAGAAAGGTGAAGGCGGGCCATTTGTTGAGGACGGTAAGCTCGGGCCCGGCGGCAGCTTGCCAACAAACACTGGCGGCGGTTCCCTTTCTTCCTACTACATGTGGGGCATGACGCCGGTCAGTGAAGGCATCATCCAGGCTCGTGGTCAGGGAGGTGAACGGCAAGCTCCGAACGACCTGGTTCTGGTGACAGGTAACGGTGGCATCCTCAACTATCAGGCGGCGCTTCTGTTGTCGCCTGAATCGGTCTAGGGAGGCACTGATAATGAATGATCAAACAGGATGGATACAACCTACCGAAGCAACTATGCCGTTTTTTGAGGGTGCGAAGCAGGGCGTTCTGCGCCTGCAGTCCTGTGACGATTGTAGCATGTGGATGTACCCGATAAAGAAACGGTGCCAGGCGTGTGGCTCGAATGAGTTAAGCTGGAAAGACGCAAGTGGCAAGGGAGCGGTCTACGCCCATGCAAGGCTCCACAGGCAATATCACGCCAGGCATAAGGACAAACTACCCATAGTGATTGCCTGGGTCGATCTTGAGGAAGGGGTGCGTGTGCCCGGCAATATCGTTCACAGCGATGCAGAAACGATTAAGGCAGGCATGCCGGTAGAAGTGACGTTTGAAATCGAACCCGGTGGATGGGCGATCCCGGTATTTCGTATTGTGGACTAGCGTTCATATGTCAAACAATATTTTGGGATCGGATTGGAATTGCGAAACACAACAGTACAGAAGGCGTCTGATGGATCAACAGTCTCGGCAAGATCTACTTTGGTCACTGCCTCAACCTATTTTGGTTTTTGGTTGTACCATTCTTGCCGCCACGGCTGTGACAACACATTGGATGGATCCGGGGTTGTTTGTTTCCATAATGATTTTCGCCCCGATAGTGTTAATACTGATACTGGAACGATTGGTGCCAAAACGACAGGACTGGCTTCTTACCTGGCGAGATCTAACCGAGGATACATTCTGGGTGTTAGCCACCTATTTAATCTGGGTTCCAATCTACAACGCGCACTATGATACGCCCATATCGAATCTCTTCACGTCACTCCGGGAATCCTCTGGCTTCCCATTCAAGCTCGACGCTGAGACAACAATTGGACTGCTGGCTGCTGCCATGATTGGCGTTTTTGCCAAGGAATTTATTGCTTACTGGGCACACCGGGTCCAGCATCGGTTCATGTTCCTTTGGCGGATTCACGCCACCCACCACCACATAGTAAAAATGAGTGTCGGCCGCGCCGACCGGACCCACCCACTTGAATTCCTCGGGCTGAATCTGGGTTCGGCCATCGCGCTCGCCTTCCTGGGAGCGAGTGACGCCGTGGTCGGCGTTGTTATTGTGTTCAGTCTCACGACCGCACACATCAACCACGCTAATCTTCCACTGAAGGCAGGCGTTTTTGGCTGGCTGTTCAATACGACGGAATGGCACCACCTCCACCATTCCTGCAACTATGACGAGAGCAATACCAACTATGGTTGTAACGTAATTATCTGGGACAGGATTTTCGGCACCTTTTCTGACAAGAGCAGTATCGAACGGGTAGGCAATGGTACCGGCGACCGTCTTTCACTGCTTACACAGTTATCGATCCCGTTTCGATCAAACGAAGTCCTGCGCAGCCTGTGAACCTGTGTACCATCATGATCGATTGGCTCAATCCAGCGACCGGTTTTCTAAAACGGAGAAAGCAAAATCATGCGAAGACAGTTAACCCCAGGCCTATTGACTGTTGCAGTGATATTACTGGTCGCATGCGCAGGATCCAACGAAACTGCGCCTCAAAGTAATCAACGCATCAAGCTGTCGAATGCCGAAGCACTTGTTGACGCGTTCTATTCCTATGACCAGACCAGCCTTGAATCTTTCCTCATGTTCGCCGGGGCATCTGCCCCATCGATTGTTTATTACCAGGGTTGGGCAGCGGGAGGGAACTACAGGATAATTGATCGAAAGCCATGTGAGATGAAAGAAGCAAATGTGATCAGTTGTTCAATCATCGTAGAGGACGACCCAATGCTTGCTCTGGGAATCGACTTCCATGTAACAGATACGTTCACAATCACTTTCACCAATAACAACATTACATCGGTCGAAACCAGTTCAAACGATCTGCCGCTCTACTTTGAAGCTGCTGATTGGGTCAAAAAAGAGTTACCTGACCTTATTCGGGAGCCATGCCAGGGCTTTTTTGACGGTGGCACAACACCGGGTGAATGTGCCCGTGCCATGTCAGAAGGCTATGCCAGGTTTGCTGCCAGTGATAATTTCCCGGGTCTGGAAGGGCCATAATCAAGTGTCATAAGGTACGTCGCGGTGCACCAGTCCCGGTGGATACCAGTCGGTTCTTGTTGGCCTGTTCAGGTCAATGGGATGGGCGCAACGTTTCGACCCTGCGAATGAACATTAGGAGTTAGTTTTAATGTGGCCGAATAACAAACTGTTAGATTTTGTCGGTCTTGACTTGCCAATCATTCAGGCTCCGATGGCGGGGGCCGGGGCGTCGGAGATGGCAATTGCAACCAGTGAGGCAGGCGGGCTCGGGTCTTTGCCTTGTGGCACATTGGATGCACAAAAGGCGGCTGCGGCGTCTGAAAACCTACTATTCGGAGTTTGGTGTCGACGTACCTTCTACTCCGCCAGTTGGAGGTCGCGCGCCCTTCGATGAATTAAAATGCGAGGTCATTGAAGAATATCGACCGATGGTTGTGAGTTTCCATTTCGGTCTGCCAGAGCCGATGCTGTTAAATCGTGTTAAAGCCGCAGGTTCTGTCGTTCTCAGTTCAGCAACCACAGTTGCTGAGGCTTGCTGACTGGAGGACAATGGTTGTGATGCGATTATTGCACAGGGCTATGAGGCCGGTGGCCATCGCAGTATGTTCCTGGCGGAAAATATTGCCACCCAGCCGGGAACCTTTGCTCTGGTGCCACAGGTTGTTGATGCTGTGAAGGTTCCCGTGATTGCGGCTGGTGGTATAGCGGATGGTCGTGGCTTTGCCGCTGCATTTGCCCTGGGCGCGGCTGGTGTTCAGGTCGGTACGGCTTATCTCTTTACTCCAGAGTCAACAATCTCGGATCTGCATCGCGATGCGTTACGTGGTGCACGGGATGATGAAACGGCGTTGACCAATGTTTTTTCTGGCAAGCCTGCGCGTGGACTACTAAATAGAGTCATGCGTGAAGTTGGCCCAATGTCGGATCAGACACCGGCATTTCCAACGGCAGGAAACGCGCTCGCACCGTTGAAAGCAAAAGCCGAGTCGGCGGGGAGCAGTGATTTTTCGTCGTTATGGTCTGGTCAAGCCGCCGGGCTCGGGCGTGAGATGAGCTCAGGCGACCTTACCCGGGAATTGGCCAAAGATAGCCTTCGTGAGCTAAAAAAACTGTGGACAGATACCGAAACTCGCTAAAACTTTAGCGACCTCTGATCAAACAGTGTCCTGCATACCTACCTTTATCAGAGGTTCCCCGATTTACTTATTACGCACAGGAACCAGTTCCGTGAGGATCCCACCTGCCGTCTTGGGGTGAAAGAAAGTCGCTGAGTTAGGCGGGGGATTTGTTACGCCCAGGTCTATCTGCCTTAAGCCCTGGGCACGAAGTCGCGCCGCTTCTTCGTCAACACTGTCACAGGCATAACCCCAGTGGTGAAGACCAGCGCCGAAACGTTGCAGATATTTGTAAGTTCCAGCTTCAGGTACGACCGGGATCAATACCTCAACTTGCGTCTCCCCGTTACCCACCTGAAAAAAGTAGTTGTGCGTACCCTCCGGTGCGAAGTAAGCGCCGTCCGGTAGTGGTGAACGTCTGTCATCCAGAGGAAAACCCAATTTGGCATCCAGAACGCTCATTGCTTCGTCTATCGAGTGGGCAACAATACCGATGTGGTCAAGACATACAATCATGATTATCCCCTTTGTTAAGTTTCAACTTAATTGTCAGTCGCTTGCGCTACGCGCAGCTATCGCTTCTTTCTCTAATAACCTTGCGCCTTTCAATATACCTTCCATTGCATAGTTACCTTCGTGGCAGGCGTATTCAAAAACCTGGCTGTCTGATTCTGGCCACGGATATTCGCCGGACCATGGAGCCGCCCAGGAATTCGAGTCTTCCACGGTAAAACTATAAAGCAGTGCGTTGTCGTCTGTGCGTGTAAATCTTTCAACGACATGCAGACTCTCACCATCACCACCCTCAGATGGAACGAAAGGGCAGATTAAATGACAAAACTCGGCAGTAAAATTGACGGTGTCCACTACCAGGGTATCGCCTTCCCACCAGCCGATAGAATCACCCAGCCATTTTTTGAATGAAGGGTCACCATGCTTGCTATTGAGCCTGATAACCCGCGCGTCGTGGACCATTTCATTTAATATGACTACGTGATCAGGTGTTTGTACGATGCGTTTCAGATTGTTGTAAAGAGCTGGTAGCATCGGAGGTCCAGTTGAGGAACCGAAGCCCAATAAACAGCGATCACTCAGTGTCATTCTTTCAGGGTCATCGTAAGGGCCGGGTTCTTCGCGTTCCAGCCACCATGCATCCCCTTTGTTCTCATGAAGAACATCGCCAAAAACTTTGGCTGTTTTCATTTTGGCATGGCTGGTCATCGGGGGGAATCTGCCATTGGTTGGGTCAACGATGATAGACGTCCGGTACTCACCCTCGATCTTTATCGCCGTGTCACCGGCATCAATCCAGAAGGTGTTATAACCGCCGACATTACCAGCTGCGGTCGCCGATCCGTCTCCGCCTGCTGGCGGAGCTTGTCTGTCAGGATCGCTGTCCTGAATGCCGGCAGCCTTGAATGCTGCAATTTGACCGGCCAGTTCCAGGGCCTTCTCATCGGATAGCGTTTTAATATTATCCAGTGCTTCCGGTCTCTCGATGGGTGTTACGGTGGCAATATCATAGACGCCGGACAAATCCGGTTTGCCTTCAGATGTGCGCTTGATATCTGCGTTGCTGATAGAAAAGATGACCAGTGAGATGACCAAGGCTGAAACCTTAGTGAGGTTTTTCATGACGTCTCCTTTGACCTTAAAAGACATTTTTGGGATACGTTTTCAACTTAACATCATGTTAGCAGATTCATGGGTGCCTATTCACGAATCTATTCACGAATCTATTCACGAAGTAAGGAAAGAATGTTGGAACTCATCAGTATGCCTGTCACCAGTACAAGCAGCGCGAAAAGGAACCATTGCAGCGCGTAGCCTAAATTTGTGTTTATGTTGACCTCGACGGCAGGCCAGTTTCTTACAAGCACTCCCGGTTGATTTTCCGTTAGACGCACAGAGAATGGAAACAGTTTTTCCTGCAGTATGCCTGATACTAAATCTACGTCGAGGTGCCGCATTCGAATTGGCTGTGCACTGGTATCTATCTGGTTGGAAAGCCCGGTAAAAGTTCTGCTCGGTACCTGTATTTGCGCTGTCAAGTGCTGGAAGCCTGATACCGGGCGTAAATCAAGTTGCGCCCGGGCGTTGGGTTTTACGGAAATCCAGCCTCGGTTTACCAGCACCAGTTGCCCGTTGCTCTTCAGCTTAAAGGGAGTGACAACCTCATAACCTGTTTTGTCATTGAAGAATTTCGAGACGAGCAGAATTGCATGTTCGTTAATGTATTCACCCTCCAGTGAAACATGCAGATTTGATAGTTCGTGGGTTTTATTTTGGCGCACCAGCAGCTGCAGCTCTTCAATCGCCACTGCCTGTTTTTGTTGCTCCAACTGAAGCTCTTCCTGCAACGCAACTTTTTCCTGCGCACGGTCAAGTTGCCATAGCCCCAATCGGATGAATGCACCGAACGTCACCAGCACGAAAAAAGCAACTATCCAATTGATCCGCAACAGGATGGAGCCGAACTTTAGCTCAGTAGTGATTTGCATATTGTTGTCGTAGTCTCATAGGGTGTTGATGATAATTCTCTCCAGGCCAATACCTAGGGCTTGCAGGAAACGCTAAGATTATTGACTTCAAGGTCACATATTTTTCCTGCTGCCGTCTGTCCTTTCAGAATAATTTCAAAAGGCATTCAAACCTTTTTTACCAGAAGGTATCCTAAACTCCAATTGTAATCTCTCTTATGAGGCTTCTGTTACAACTGAAGCTCCTGTTTCAGAATAGGTTGTTCAAAAAATGAGCATCAGATCGCCCTGGCGTTGCAATCCTGCATCTGTCCAAACGGCTTCGATTCGGCTTAAATCTTTGCTCAGGGTGCCCACATGAGAGCCATCCGAAACCAGGTCGGCACCCAGAGGATTGATTTCCCATATTTCAACAGCAAGCGTTTTCGGGTTTAGCTCGATCTTATTGAAGCTGGAATTCAAGTGGGCCCGGGGCTGATTGAAGGTAGACAAGTCGATATTGATTCTGAAGAACCAATAAAACAATCCGGGTATGAGGCAATTCGCGCATTCGTTGGAGTCTGTGGCAAACTGACGCTTCTTGGTTACACCAAGAAGCCAAGCCACCTGTATCCAATTGCAAAGAATATCAGTGAAGCATACGGCTGTACTGAACTTGCAAACCTCTCTGGTGGAAGTGAAGCATTTCTTGCTTTTCGAGATCCAGACAACAAGTCCAAGTTCGTTCGGCATGGAAATATGAAGACTGCCAGGGCTTCGATGGTCGGGTTTCACATTATCGAAGAATAGAAATTTACCGAATGATTGGAGAGAATAAAAACATCAGCAGACCAGCCGAGAATCATTTTCGAAGCTTGCTAAACTCTATCTGTCCCAGGATATGCCAGGATCATCTGTTGTTCATCCATCCGGGGGCTATTTATGTGATTGACAACCACAGTAATCCTGAATTACCTTGAGGTAAAAACTATGACAGATGTCACGGCTATCATTGACGTACAGGTACACGCCTACGAGCGCAATCATCCCGCACGGCCCTGGAAAGGTTTTTTACAGGGACCATCGGAGGTCACAGGTGATGAAATGGTTACGGCAATGGATGCGGTGGGTGTGGACGGCGCGCTATTGGTATCCCCGTTTAGCATGTATGGTTTCGATGCCAGCTACGCCCTCGAAGTTCACGCAAAACATCCGGGTCGATTCGGGTTAATCAAACCCTTTGATCCACAATCGAAATCCATTGATGATGAAATAAGCCGTTGGGCAGAAACACCGGGTGTTGTCGGTGCCCGCCTGATGTTCACCGCAGATTCTCACGCAGAAGACCCCGGCATCAACCGTATACTCAGTGCTGGTGCAGAATATGGTTTACCTGTGAATATACTTGGGTGGGGTAGATTGCCTCTGCTCAATCAACTTGCAAAAAAACACCCCAAGACACAAATTGTTGTTGACCATCTGGGCTTGATTCAGCCGTTCGACCCACCGGCTCCGGCCAGACCATTCTCTGATCTGGAAAAGGTTGTTGCACTGGCGGACTACGACAATGTCGCCATTAAAATATCCGGCGTTTGCACACTTTCCCACCAGCCATTTCCTTTTGATGATATCTGGCAGCCGCTAATTAAGGTTTTCAATGCCTTCGGTCTGGAACGTTGCATGTGGGGTACTGACTGGACTCGGGCGGTCAATCTTTTGACCTATGAGCAGGGTGTCGAGGCCTTCCGGGGAACCGATCAGCTTTCAACATCGGAACGAGCGATGCTGATGGGTGGCAGCTTGAAGGATATCTATCGCTGGTCGCCTAACACTTAACCAGAGGTTCGCTAGTTACCGAATCGATAACGTAACTTAAATCCCTGCAACACCTCCGTAAAAACACCATCGAATTCAGCTGTATCAGCTTTAGGATCATAAAATCCAGTCCATATGGAACTATCAATCAGGATCACGAAGTTCGTCCTCGGATGTTATCGAAATCGCCTTCCCAAATGACACACGGCATCGGACGAAGTGCTGTCGTTTGGCTAATCCACATGTTCATGTAACAATGATTGTCCTACCGTGTGTTCGAAGTAAAACAAATGATCAAGCTTGAACAGTTAAGCAAGCGCTTTCAGACCGATGTGATTGAGACTACCGTAATCAATGATATCAACCTGGAAATAAATACCGGTGAATTTGTGACGATCATGGGCCCGTCCGGTTGTGGAAAATCAACCCTGATGAATATCCTGGGCCTGATCGAAAGACCTGATGTCGGCCGATACCTGTTTAACGGAATCGATGTGACCAGCAGCACTGAGCGACAACTCACCAACTTGCGTCGCAACAACATCGGCTTCATTTTCCAAAACTTCAACCTGATCGATGAACTCAACGTGTTTGAAAATGTCGAGTTGCCACTGCTTTACATTAAAGACATGTCGCGTTAGCAACGAGTCGAAAAGGTGGACCAGATCTGACTGGTCTGAGCCTGGGGCTGTACTGTTTCCTGGTGCTGGCATTGCACCTCGCTTCAGAACTCACCTATGACCAGCATTTTCCAGGTCACGAGCAGGTCTTTCGAGTTGTCAACGAGATAAATACCAACGGCAAAGTAGACTTTTCCGCTGTGACTTCCAGGGAACTTGGGCCGCTGTTGAAAGCGGATTATGAAGAGGTTATCGACTACGTCCGCTCTTTTCCCAGCGCACAAGGGGGGTGAACTGATTCTTCGAAGTGACAGCGATCAGTACTATTGGGATAATGTATTTCTGGCTGATGAGAACATTTTTGATATCCTGCAGCACGAAATTATCTATGGCGACCCGACATCGGCGCTGAAAGATCCGCTGGCAATCGCCATTAGCGCGAGTATGTCAAAACGCTATTTCGGCGAGAGTAATCCCATCGGTGAAACATTATCGACTGACACCGCAGCTTACCAGGTGACCCTCGTGTTTGCGGACCCTCCCGCGAACACACACCTGAAGTATCCGGCCCTGTTGTCCTACAATCGGCTGAAAGCCTTTTTTGGCGACACACCCAATATAAGCCAGGCTCTCTGGAATATCAGCGACTACACTTATTTGAAGATACAACCTGATGTAAAACCAGCAGATTTCAAGGCCATTTCAGAGGATTTTTTTAGTCGGTATATGTCAGAAAATGCGCAGCAGTTTAATTCGAACTGGCGTTTTTTTATTGAACCTCTCGCAGGAATACATCTGAATTCGAAGACCACCTATGACGAACCAAGGGGGAATAGATTCTATGTTTATGTTTTCTCATCCATCGCCTGTTTCGTGCTGTTGATTGCCTGTATCAACTACATGAATCTGGAGACCGCTCGTTCTGTAAGTCGAGCCAGGGAAATCGGGATGAGAAAGATCATTGGCGCACACAAAGAACAGATCGTCATGCAATTTCTCAGCGAATCCCTGGTTTTTACTTTCTTATCTTTGATCATCGCGCTGGGGCTTACCTATCTGGTCGCGGAGTTCAGCCCCATCAGCAGCTTGTTGGGAAAGCCGCTGGAATTTGATATTTTTCGACCTGAGTTACTGGCCTTTATTCTAGCCCTCGGGTTGGCGGTTAGCCTGATATCAGGGATGTACCCAGCCTTCCATCTTGCTGCTATCAGACCTATCTCGGCAATTCGCACCGGCAAAAGTAGCAGGGTTGGTGGCCTTAATCTTCGTCAGGTGCTCGTTTTCCTGCAGTTTGCGATTTCAATCAGCGTCATTGCCTGCACCATCCTCATGGCTAACCAGATTCACTATTTGCAGACGAAACCATTGGGTTTCTCAAAAGAGAACAAAGTCCTGGTCACGCTGCGTGGCGCTGATATTATCGAACAGATACCAGCGCTGCGCAACGATCTAATGACAAATACCAACATATTGGGTATTGCCTTCGCGGAGTCTGTACCAGGTACGGACGTTTCGATCAACATCGTTGAAGTCGATACTAACGAAGGGAAAAGGGAATCCCAGACATTCAATCGAATGGGTGTTGATGAGAACTTTTTTGAAGTTATGGAAATCGAGCTGCTGCAAGGTCGCAACTTCGGACCCGATACACCGCCGAATTCCTCAGTCATTATTAACCAGGCAGTCGTTGAACGAATGAGGAGGGAGGATCCAATTGGCAAACGGGTGATCAGCGGACCCTTCCAGAATCAGGTCATAGGTGTTGTAAAAGATTTCCACGTTCATTCACTGCATCGACCGGTGGAGCCTCTTTTCATGCATATGACTGGGTACGACTTTTCTGAATTGAGTGAACTCAACCGCCGGGTGGTTTCAGAAGTACTGATTATCCATATCGCGGACCGCAACATTCCGGAAACGATGTCATTCCTGCAATCAAAGTTCAGCCAGTTTGATCCATCCCATCCATTTGAATACGAGTTTCTGGATGAGCTATTGGACAAACTTTATGTTTCAGATCAACGACAAATGACATTGATTGCCGTATTCGCCTGTATCTGTATCCTGATTTCAGGCCTGGGACTATTTGGGCTCGCGTCGTTTACCACCGCACAGCGAAACAAGGAAATTGGTATCCGTCGCGTGTTGGGCGCCTCCAAACAGAGTATTGTCTTTTTACTGTTCAAAGATATTGTTGGGCTTATTCTAATCGCTTCGATTTTTGCTTCAGCCGTGTCCCACTATATTATTGGTACCTGGCTTTCCGGCTTTCAGTACAAGCAAGACATCAACCTGTTTGTTTTTTTACTGGCAACATCGATCGCGCTCGCCGTGGCCTTTCTTACGGTCGCACTTCAGAGTTACAAAACAGCCTCTGCGAATCCGGGGATTGCACTGCGGTACGGGCAGTAGCGAAAACTTGACTGGATCAAGATCGAGGCTAACAAACGTGATATGCCGTATCGGTCTTTGATCAAGGCCTGGCTTATGGAAGATGTCAGTCAAGATCGAAACAAGGGGTATGCCTGGCTACTTCGCGCTTCAAGTCTGGGAGTTTGAGGGGCTGAAAAGAAACCCAAAATCGGATCAAAGGAAAGCTAGCTGTGACCTGTGACACAATGTTGCCAGCATCGATAGTCTATAATCTGCCTCGAAAACTGGATTGAGGAAAAACGGATGCAACGTACAGAAAGGATTGACCAAGAAGTTGTAAGTCCGGATTTCAAACAAGCGGCTGAGATGGTCTCGATACCAACATCATTCCTGAAAGCGGCAAATTCAACTGACTTTAAACTCACCTATGGTCTATTTGGCTACTTCCAGATCAGAGCCCAGTTTAGATCACGCCTTGTCAGGAGAAAACCGGCGGCTTAGGGAATACGAACAACCACTTTGCCCTCCACCTTGCCGGTGGCAATATGCTGGACTGCCTTTAACCCGTCTTCAAATTCAAAAATCTGATTACCCACTACTCTCAATTTACCACTGCTCCAATGTTTGATCAGGTCGTGATGGGCATCGACATAGTATTCCGGGCTAAAACCTGTGGGCATTGCCCCGACGAGAGAAACATTATTGAGTAGTGTTTCCGAGATGCTGATTCGGGCCCATTCACCGCTGGCAAAGCCGATCACAACAAATCGTCCTTCAAAGGCAATGGCTTTAAATGCGGCACGACCTGGTTTACCACCCACAGGGTCAAATATTACGTTTACGCCCTTTCCCTGGGTAAGTTCCCGTGTAGAGTGGGTGATATCTTCGCTGTGATGATCAATCACTTCGTCCGCGCCTATTTCGTAACAGAAATCACTCTTTTCTGGTCCACCGGCCACAGCAATGACCTTAGCCCCGACCGCTTTTGCCAACTGCACGGCAGCACATCCAGAGCTGCCGGAGGCACCCAGAATTAAGACAGAATCATCTTCGGTGAGTTTTGCTCGATGGATCAATCCAACCCAGGCTGTTTGATAAGGAATAAAGAATCCTGCCGCTTCCTCACTGGTCATTGCGTCGGGAATCTCGTACACGGACCGGGCTGACATTAAACAAAAGTCAGCCAAACCGCCGCTTTGCGCCTGAAAGAGAGTAGGGCCAAGCACACGTTTGCCGACCAGGTTGGCGTCGACGTTTCCCCCCACTTCTACAATCACCCCGGCAGCTTCCTGGGATGGCACGAAAGGCAACGGTGGCGTGAGTGGATAGCTGTTCTGGCAAGAAAACACATCCGGCAAGCCAAGACCTGCAGCCTCAACCTTAACTTTTACCTCACCTGATTTCGCCTCAACTGATGCAGCGTTTTCTTCAAAAGTCAGCACATCTGCTGGCTCGCCGAAACTGTTTACTATCCATGCTCGCACAATTCACAACCTGTTTTTAATTGGGTGAATCCATCATACAGGTCTGACAGCGAAATCGCCTGGACCGATGAACAGTTTGGCATGTCGAGTCAGGACTGCAACCTGGCTGACTATGGTTGAAGGGGCGGAGTTAAAGAAACGGCTTGACAAGAAATTTACCGTGCTGGTCAGGATTGGCGAGTTGGGTAAATGCGTCGGCAACGCCAGCCAGACCGGTTTCATTCGTGATGAGTGGGCTGACGTCAAACTCACCTGTACTAATGTACTGCAGTGACTGCACGAACTCGTCGACTGAATAACCCAGTACGTACTGAATATTGAGTTCCTTATTTATCGCGATCAGTGGTCTGCTGTGATCCATTTGCAGACAGACACCAACGACCACTATCCGTGCGTTTCTTGGGGCAGCAAGAAATATTTCATCCAGCATGCCCGGGACGCCGACACACTCAAAATAGACGACATTCTCGGGTTTCTTTAATGGCTTGTAATCATACGCGGAGCTCTCTGCTGGATTGAATACCACGTCTGCGCCGACTGTTTCAGCCAATTGTCTTCGGGTGGCGGAATAGTCAGCTGCAACGATTGGTGCGATACCACGTTGTTTTAACGCTGTAATGACGGCGAGCCCAACAGGGCCGCAGCCGATTACCAAAACAGCTTCCTTGCCGTCAAGCCTGGCTTTGTTCACCGCGTGATAGCCAACTGCCATCGGTTCTGTTAGGGCTGCCAGCTCGGCATTCAGACCGGCAGGTACCGGCGTGACAAGAGATTCTGATAACAACATGTATTCGGCGAATCCACCGGGTATCAAGTCTGAGTAGCCAATCGACTCAGGCGGAGAGCGTAACAAGACTGGGACCGAACAGACCAGGGAGCCAATCGCGACAGAGTGCTCGGTATTGGGTCCGTAGTCGATGATCTCTGCGCAAAACTCATGTCCCAGGACGACGGGATCAAAGCTTGTCAATTTGAAGGCACCGCCCGCGTCGCGACTGGTGTTGACGAAGTCCTCGGTATATCGGGTGGCATGTAAATCAGATCCACAGATCCCGCAGGCAAGCGACCTGACGAGTACTTCACCCTTACCGGGAACCGGGTCAGGCAGTTCCACCTGGATTAGCTTACCTCGCTCCATTGTTACTGCTTTCATCTTGAACTCCGTTTTGGGGTATCGGCGGGTATCTTAGGCCTGTAGAACCTGCATTCACAAGCCACGAGTGGGCGGCGGGCTATGAGCACGCTAAGCCTCACGGCGGGGAGAGCGTTTAGCATCGAAAATGTTGCAAAGCCTGGACAATAAACCGAGAACGTTGTTGGTAACTCATGCCGGTTTTATCCGCGCTGCCCTGACCATGCTGTATGCTTCTCACGATGATCGGAACGATGCGCCAAAAGATGAACGGGATATTAGCGTTGGATATGGCGAGTTTGTCGAATATCGTGTCAGTCCTATAATTGTTGAATAGACGTTGCGCTAATCCTCGAAGGGAGCTGGAATGGAGGTTCTATGGACGAAAACCAATCACACAAAGAAAAAATGCAGTCCTTGCAAGAGAGTCAGCGGAAAAAACGACTCGCCAGCAAGAAATCAGACCGGGGTCTGGTGCTGGTTCATACTGGTAATGGAAAAGGTAAATCCAGCTCTGCATTTGGTGTTTTGATTAGAGCCCTGGGCTGGGGCCATGAAGTGGCAGTGGTTCAATACGTAAAAGGTACCTGGAAGACTGGCGAGAAAAACTTCTTCGATACCTTGCCGGTTGACTGGTTTGTCATGGGTGAGGGGTTTACCTGGGATACGCAGGACCGTCAAAAAGATATTGCTGCGGCAGAGGCAGCTTTTGAGCGATCCAAATTGCTGCTCACATCGGGGAACTATGATCTTGTATTACTTGACGAAATTAACATCGCGCTTCGTTATGACTATCTGGACATCCATGCGGTCATTGCTGCCATTGCTGCGCGGCATGAGCGTACCAGTGTGATTCTAACGGGCCGTGATGCAAAAGCCGAGCTGATAGCCGCGGCAGATTTAGTCACCGAGATGCGAGAGATCAAGCACCCGTACCAGGCCGGGATCATGGCTAAGCAAGGTATTGATTTTTAGTCGATGCGCCAGGCCCGATAAGATAGATCCGCAATCTTCACTTGCACGAGGCGGGACTATTAAACGATAATCTGCCGCGACGGTGCCCATTGGGGCGTAAAGGGAACTTGGTGAGTGGGTTGTATGACCACGAATCCGAGGCTGTACCCGCAACTGTAAACGACGAGCTACTCGCATAAACCACTGAGAAACAGCTGCCAATAACAATCTGTTATGACAGCTCTCGGGAAGGAGCGAGCAAGTGATGACCCGTAAGCCAGAAGACCTGCCGTCTCGTCGCTCGTCCGGAACCGGGATTAGTTCTTGGGACAGGAAGTGCTTTCCTTTGCAGCGACAAGTATGCCCACGTCGCGTAATCAAACGGGCAATTGTCGTATTTATCGTCTGCTTTCGACGTGAAGCGGAGCGTAGGAGAGCACTATGTCAACCTTCAGGCCAACATTTCGTACTATTTCTTTTTTTCTTACCACATTGATATCGCCAGTTGTGGCCGCGGAGCAAAACTCAGCCATCATTAATGAAGTCATTGTTACCGCCTTCAGGCTACCATCCACGGTTAAACAAACAGGATCTAGTATATGGATTGTCAGTGAAGAGGAAATCAGGCGGCGACAGTATATTCAAATGACCGAAGCGCTCCTTTTGGTGCCAGGTGTCACCATTAACCAAAACGGCGCATTCGGTGGTCAGGCCAGTGCACGAATCAGAGGGGCCAGCAGTGACCATACCCTGGTATTGGTAGACGGTATTGTCGTTAACGATATGACGTCACCTGGTGGCAGCTTTGATTTTGGCAGCATGGATGTGTCAGATATACAGCGGATAGAAGTGCTGAAAGGTCCGCAATCGACACTGTGGGGAACTGATGCCATTGGTGGGGTTATTAACATCGTGTCAAAAGACCCTGGTGAAGAACTGTCGGTCAACTTCAATATCAGGGCAGGCAATTTTGGTACGAAGCAGTATCAGGGTGGCGTATCTGCCGGGAATGAATTTGGCGACTTCCGCATCAGTTACAACGACCTGCGTTCCGATGGTATTTCAAAAGCCGATAAAAATGACGGTAACCCGGAAGAAGATGCGTTTGATACCCAGACAGTTTCAGCAAAAGCAGCGGTTAACCTTCCTGGGGATGCCAGACTTCAATTCAATTACAGAAGCACCGCAGCAACAACTGAGTTCGATAGTTTTGGGTTGGTGACTGGTGTACAAGATGGGGATGAAAAGAGCGAGACGGATCAGACCGTCGCTCAGATTGCCCTGGTGTTTTCTGCGTTTGAAGATCGGCTTCAAAATACCATTCGATATAGTAAAACCGATATTGAACGCGATAATTTCAGTAATGGCTTACCAAGTTTTTCGGCCACAGGCGAACGGAAGGTGATTCAATACCAGGGCAACCTGACAATAACCGGGTCACAAAAACTGACCTTTGGTTATGAGAATGAGGATGCAAAAAATGAAACGGCCGATTCCTCAAACGAAGGTCTCTATGCGCTGTATCAGGTCAACCCGACTGACGATGTAACCTTGTCGGCAGGCCTGCGGCAGGATGACCATGACAGTTTTGGTAAGGAAACCGTTGGTAGAGTCAGTGCCGCATGGCATGTCAGGGATGATGTTAATTTACGTGCAAGTTGGGGAGAGGGCTTCAAGGCGCCGACGATATTTCAAACTACATTCTTTTGTTGTGGTGCAAGTGGCCCGAACACCGATCTTGCTGCTGAAACCAGTGAGGCGTTTGATATTGGCGTTGATTGGCAGTTGCCTGGTGGTGAAAGTACTGTCTCGTTGACTTACTTTGAACAGGATACCGAGAATCTGATTACCTTTTCTTTTGCCGTGGGTGGTTACGAAAATATCAGACAGGCCGAATCAAAAGGGGTTGAGCTTGGGTTCGATTACAGATTCACCGAGGCTCTGTCTGTGAGCACCAATCTGGCCTATATCGATAGTGTGGACGGGACAGGACAGCCACTGATTCGGCTACCGGAGGTGACGGCTGATGTGGCGTTGAACTGGCAACCAACTTCGAAATTTCAGTCAACGCTGGTTGTGATGTATAACGATGAAGAACAGGACCCCCGTGCGACTGTTGATGCCTGGACGCGTGTTGATGTGTCACTTTCCTACCGATTCAATCGTCATTTCGAATTTTTCGGGCGGATAGAGAACCTGGCTGATGAGGACTACCAGCAGGTTTTTGGTTACGGCACGCCCGGGCGGTCTGCGTACGTGGGAATTGACTACCAATTATAGGTCCTGCTGATGATTACCCTAATCGCCAAATGGTTCTTGCTGGTGGTCTCGATCACGAGCCTGGCCCCTGTCTTGTGGGCGAAGCCGAAAGCTGCGGATTATAGCGATGCCACCCGGGTAGTCAGCCTCGATTATTGTGCGGATCAGTTCGTATTGAAGCTTGTCGATAAACAGCGAATCCGTGCCATTTCAATGGACGCAAGGCAAGATTTTTCATACATGCGTAAGCAGGCGGAGTTGCATCGGCAGGTTAGAGCCAGTGCTGAAAATGTTCTCGCTCTGGCGCCGGATCTGATTGTTCGCAGTTATGGTGGTGGTCCAAATGCAGAGCGCTTTTATAGAAGGTTAGGCCTCGACGTGATTCAGGTTCGCTACACGAGTTCTATTGCTGAAGTTCAGCAGGAGCTGTTGCGAATTGCCACAGCTCTTGGCAAGCAGGACGCCGGAAACCAACTGGTCGAAGCGATGAACCAACGGCTCAATCAATTACGGTCAGGTCGTGAGGCAAATGTAATGCTTTATGTGACTCCAGGCGGCGTAACCAGTGGCCCGGGGACACTGGTACACGATATGATAAAGGCGGCTGGGCTGTCCAACTTCCAGACGGAGCCAGGATGGCGCAGCCTGCCACTGGAAAAACTGGCGTTTAGTCAGCCCGAGTTACTTGCCACCGCTTTTTTCGATACTACCATCAATCACAGCAATTTCTGGTCCGCCGCACGGCATCCGATTATTCGTGGTCAGCTCGAATCTACCCGGTCAGTGGTGCTGGACGGCGCCACGACAGCGTGTGGAGGATGGTTTTTGGTTGATGCGGTTGAACGTCTCGCTGAAAGTCTCATTCCATGAGCGAAAAAACGCTTCTCTTCGGGCTCGTTGGCGCCAGTCTATTGCTGCTGTTGACAAGTGTATTTATCGGACCCACAAGCATAGGTCTTGATCGAACCCTCGCAGCGATAGTTTTTGAAGGTTTAATAGCTGATGAGACCATTATCTGGGACATCAGGTTGCCCCGGTCATTAGCTGCGTACCTGGTTGGCGTGATGTTGGGATTAAGTGGCGCGGCACTGCAAGGACTACTCCGTAATCCACTGGCAGAACCTGGTGTCCTCGGGGTTTCAGCCACTTCATCTTTGTTTGCAACCGTGTCGATATACTACGGACTCACGGCAATATCAGGTTTTGTACTGCCGCTGGCAGCGATTCTGGGCGCACTTGTGGTGACACTTTTTCTTGCTTTTGTGGCCATAAGAATTTCTTCTGTGGTTGTCCTGATCCTTATTGGTGTTGGTCTATCGAGCTTTAGTGGCGCGCTGATGAGCTTGTTGATGAACTTGGCACCTAACCCGTTTTCACTCTCGGATATGGTGAATTGGATGATGGGAACGGTGGCGAATCGCAGTTACGATGACTTGTTACTTGGCGCCCCCTTCATGCTGTTGGGAACATTTTTACTGATGACTTCACGATCGACTCTGTCTGCGCTTACGCTTGGCGAAGAGGTAGCAACCAGCCTCGGGGTGAATCTTCGCCGTGCCAGATTGGCGATAGTACTGGGTACTGGTTTATGTACCGGCGCTGCAGTTTCAATTGCCGGGGCTGTTGGTTTTGTGGGCATTATCGCACCACACCTGGTCCGCCGGTTTGTACGTTATGATCCCGGGAGCACCCTGGTGCCATCAGCGTTGTTGGCCGGTATTATTCTTGTCATCGCGGATATGTTTATCCGGGTGGTACCCACGAGTGCGGAATTAAAGTTGGGTGTTGTGGCAGCGCTATTTGGTGCACCCGTGTTCATTCTTATTGCATCACAAAGATTGACGGGAAATTTTGATGACTGAGCTTCAGGTGAAGAACCTCAGCTACGAAATTGACGGACAGCGCCTGCTAGAAGACGTTTCGTTTTTGCTTGGTGCAGGTGAGTTGGTTGTGATTCTCGGCTCAAATGGTGCGGGTAAGAGCACATTGTTAAAATGTTGCCTTGGTTTGCTTAGGGCAACTAGCGGCTCTGTTAAATTGGCAGGCAAGCGCGTAGAAGATTTAGAGATCCAGTTTCGGGCTCAACAGGTTTCCTATTTACCACAACGACGACCGATGGTGTGGCCTATTCTTGTCAGAGATGTGGTTGCGCTGGGTAGGTTTGCCTATGGTGCGAATATTGGACGTATGAGCCGCGTTGACAAGCGTGCGGTCGAGCGGGCGATAAAAGACTGTGATCTAACAAACTTTGTTGACCGTCGCATGGATACCCTATCAGGTGGAGAGACAGCACGTGTTCATTGCGCACGGGCCTTTGCTGCTGAAACTCCATTATTGCTGGCAGATGAGCCGATAACGGCGCTGGATCCCAGGCACCAGTTCGAAATTTTGCAGTTACTCAAGAATTATGTGACGGCGCATCGTAGTGCTTTGGTTGTGGCGCATGAACCGGCACTTGCGGCTCGATTTGCAGACCGCCTGATTTGGATGAAGCAAGGTAGGATTGTTGCTGATGGGCCGACGGATACGACTTTCAATGCTGAATTGATGGCGGAAGTTTACAGCGTTAATGCAGAAGTCAGCTACGATCAAGGTTACCCCAGTGCGAATGTTCTGGGTACGCTATGAAATCACGATCGATGATGTTTCAGGGGACTGGATCAAATGTCGGGAAATCAGTACTGGTAGCAGGGCTCTGTCGGGTCGCTGTGAATCGTGGCATCCGGGTTGCGCCCTTTAAACCGCAGAATATGTCGAACAATGCAGCGGTTTGCCAGGACGGAGGCGAGATTGGTCGAGCTCAAGCCTTGTTTACAACTTCTTGATATCGACACCAGGATGAATGCAGGAAAAACTGTGCGTATCAACCAGGGTGTACATAAAACAAGTGGGACAGCCATACGAGGTTATGAAATTCATGTTGGTGAAACCAAAGGCGCCGATTCAAAACGCCCCTTCGCACGGGATGCTCAGCTGCATTTTCAACCTGCTGATTTAATCGGTACCGAAATACCGGCGACGAGCAATTCGACATGATCTGCTATGGCTGCGATGTCCTGGTTCAGATGCCCCTGTTTCTTGATTAACTCAGCATGGATCCCAACTTCGGCTACTCTGGATCCGTCAAAGAATGAGCAGCAAGGGTGAATCGCGCATAAAGCCACGGGCAAGCGCCAGTTTCTGCCATTGGCCGAAACTCACTTCCACGCCGTCAGGCCAGGTAGGACCCCGCTGAGTTTCCAGCCCTGAAATGATTTGAAGCCTGCTATCGACTTGTAGCAATATGCAGCATCAGAACCATCATCTTTGCTGGATGAGGCGTCGGCTGACTATCCGCATGCGACAAAAATAATAGGAGCTAACTTGATCTGTGATAATGAGAAATTTGATACTTTTGTGAGCCAGCATCGCTGGGCGGTGTTAACGACATTGCGTACGGATGGATCTGCCTGCAGTTCGATGGTGGCTTACGCCAGGCAAGGGGATGAATTGCTGGTGAGTACGCCGGGGTTTACGTTTAAGCGAAAAACAATTGATCAAGACCCTCGGGTGAGTCTTTGCGTCATCAGCAACCAGGAGCCATTTAGTTTCGTCAACGTTGAAGGTGAGGCCCTTGTTGAAACTGCAGATCTTGTAGAAGGGACGCGCGCCGTGTTTGCCAATATTGAGTCGGCAGGCTACGAATTGCCAGAAAACCTTCCGGACTGGCTAGAGAATCAGCAAAGAGTGATTATCAGGATTATTCCCGGGCGGGTGTCCGGGGTTATCCGTTAGTCCCGCTGTAGATTGGTTATCTATGCAGTATTTTGTACGCAGGATTGTTACTCTTGGCTCATCATAATCCAAATCAGAGAGAACCCATATGAATCGATTGGAAGGGAAGGTCGCTGTCATTACTGGTGGGGCTGGCGGCATCGGCAGGGCCGTCGGGGAACTTTTTGTTGCAGAGGGCGCAGATGTTCTGCTTGTAGACCTGGACGAACAGGCACTTAAATCAGCCTGTGACGATATCGGCAGCAACAAGGTTAGTTACTGCGTCGCAGATGTCACAAGCGCATCAGATAACCAGGCAATGATTGAAACCGCGGAAGAGCGCTACGGAGGCGTCGATGTCCTACTCGCTAACGCGGGTATCGAGGGGGATGTGGCATCGATCGTTGATTATGACGAGGCTCGTTTTGACCAGGTCATGGCCGTGAACGTGAAAGGACCTTTTCTCGGACTGAAGGCTGCGATACCGGCGATCAGTAAACGCGGTGGTGGCAGTATCATAATCACTTCCAGCGTCGCAGGGATTAACGGCGGACCGAATGTCGCACCTTATGTGACTTCGAAACACGCTGTCATTGGCATGATGAAATCCGCGGCGCGGGAGTGCGCTTCCATGAACATACGGGTTAATACTGTAAACCCATCACCGGTTGAAACCCGCATGATGCGCAGCCTGGAAGAAGGATTTGCTCCAGGGCATGCCGAGACCGTTAGAGAACAGATGCGCTCACGTATTCCACTGGGGCGTTACGCTGAACCGGAAGACATCGCAAAAATTATGCTCTTTCTGGCTTCCGATGACAGTGAATTTGTCACGGGCTCGGTCTACATGGCAGATGGCGGTTCTACCGCTTAGAGGGCTGGCCAATCTGCTCCATCGTAATATCTTGTGCCACGATGACCCTTTCGCGGGAATGGTTTCTCAAGGCGATCGCCCGGCGCTTCAACATAAATGAGCGAGCGGGGCCGACCAGAGCTGGGATGAACAGCGCCACCAACAATTCGACTAATTTTCATCCTGCCGTGTAACTCATCACCAAAAATCGTATAGACGTATTCACCTGGCTCCAGTTTGGATGGTGTACCAGCCATATGGAATTCATACTCGGTAATAGAACCATCGTATAGAGAGTTCAGCACATCTGATCCGGCACTTGCTGGTATTGTCTTGGTGATTCCACTCATGCATTGATTCGATTCAGGAGCAGCTCGACAACTTCTGCCCCATGCGTGTTCTGCAGGAAATGCCCGGCTTCGGTTATACCATCGAAGGTTGCCTTCATTTGCGAAGCCCACTGCTTACCCCAGCTTTCTGTAAATACATCATCGGCACAACCCCAGATAAAATGTACTGGTTTGTCCCAGCCTAGCAGTGTTTTGTAGTGATAGGTCTGTGCCGCGCCGTTGCCACCATCATAGTTGTCAAATGGTATTGACAGAGGGAATCGTCGCGCGCCGTTATAGGCACCGTCGTCGAGACCCCTGAAGGGCGCATTAAATCCTCGATAGATTCTGGAAGCCTGGCCATCAAGGTCTGGCGACTTGCCCTCAACCAGCACGGGAATCATCACATCGGGGCCAACCAGACCAGCGCTGAGTACCATTAGAATGCCCATGTTGGGTGTTTGTCTGCAAAATAGCCCCCCCGCATGCCAGTTCTTGTTCCAGTTTCGAATCGCTTCTGAATAAGTATATTCAGGATGATGCAACCAGGTGTTCATGATCGCCAGCCGGGAAAATCGTTCCGGCATTGTTGCTGCCTGGGCAAGCCCAATGGGCCCTCCCCAATCCTGGCAAAGCAAATTGATGTTATTTAGATCAAGATGAGTGATCAGTGTGGTCAGGATCTCCGTATGCCTTGCAATGGTGAACCAATGTGGGTCGGTTGGTTTATCTGATCGACCGAATCCCATATGATCAGGCGCGATGCACCGATAACCGGCCTCAACCAAAGGAGGAATCATATGCCTGTAGAGATAGCTCCAGGTTGGCATCCCGTGTAACAACAACATTACCGGCCCCTCTCTTGGACCTTCATCTACATAGTGCATGCGCAGGTCATGCCAGTCATGGTAGTGAGGCTCAAATGGAAAATCGTCCAGGTCTTTAAAGTTGTCTTCCGGTGAACGAACAAAGGCAGTCATAACTTTCTCCTAACCAGTACCTGTCTTTAGACTAATGCCCTTTGTAGGTTGGCGCACGCTTTTCGAGGAATGCGGCGACACTTTCTTTGTGATCCTGTGTGCGGATGAGTTCGGCAAGCGCATCTTTTGCCAGTGTCTCAAGCTGCTCATTTTGACCGGAACGTGCAAATTGCAATGCTGCGCGTGTACGCTGAATCGCAATGGGAGGGTTAACGGCAATACGCCCAGCCAATGCGAGCGCCTCGGCGATCAGATCATCTGCCTCCACCACTTTTAGAACGACACCCAACTGCAAGGCCCGTGCTGCATCAATCATGTCCCCGGCGAGTAAGAGTTCGGCTGCTCCTGCCGGACCACACAGCTGCGTAAGAATGCGAAAGCTGTCAGCACCTGCAATCAGACCCCGGCGGATAAACATCTGGGAAAATCTGGCAGTTGTTGAAGCGATGCGTATGTCGGCCATGAGTGCGAGCTCGAACCCATAACCTACCGCGGCGCCGTTAACCGCTGCAATGATTGGCGTTTTAGCGCGTCGCATTGTTGGCCCGGGAATCTCGAATTTGGTATCCCCCAGACTTGTTAAACCGTCACCGCCCATGAGTTCCTGCACATCGTCACCACTGCAGAAGCCGCGCCCGGCGCCGGTAAGCACAATGCAACGAATATCGTCGTCCGCATTCGCCCGTTTCAGCGCATCGGTGGTCGCCTGGTAGCTCTCCAGGTTGAATGCATTAAATTTTTCCGGCCGATTCAGTGTAATTAATGCTACTTGATCTCTAGTCTCGTACAGGCAGGTATCGCTCATGGTTTTTCCTTTTATTTAGTCAGTTCTCGCCAAAAAAATACAGGACACTCACCGGGATTAAGACACTTTTGTCTCTATATTGAGTTGTCCGGCCAGGCCCGCGGTTCGATGCTTTGCGCTTTCAATATATTCCGGGTCGGTAATCATTTGCAGCATCGCTTTCTTGCTGGGGTAAGTCGCAATGGCGACGACGTCCCAGAGATCCTCTACTTCACCGAGCATAAGTCGGCTGACACGGCCTGAAAATACACCGCTGCCACCGACTTTCGCGAGATGTGCCTGAACTTCCTGGCCATAAATTGCATAAGCTTGAGCGCCGGTCAGATCGGTTTCACGACCATCTGCATATTCAGCATTTTCCTTGAATTTGAGCAGGTTCACCATATGAATGGGTGAGTCCGTATCTCCCTCCATGAACCCTTTCATCTGCTCTTCGTTAGGCGAGACTTTGTTTTCAACTCTCATTGTTACCCCTTAATTTTTGAATGTCATTTAGTCCATGAACAACTATAGCTTGTTTAGTGAGGTCATATCTTCTCACGTTGCTTACCCGCTAATTAATCTATGGGGTGCCGGGCTCAATGGTATCTCTATTGGTGAGCCAATCCACGCTCCAATGTTTTCTCCCGTTCGACCATCGCCTAATAGATCTATCAACTGTTGCGCGATGGCTTCGGGTTGCATAACAGTTTTAACCAGTGCGCCGGGTAGTTCATTGTTATCAAACAAACTGCGCAGCATCGGTGTGTCGGTGGCTCCCATACATAAACCGTTGACGCGAATACTATATTTTCGCAGAACCTTCGACCAGGCATCAGTAAAACCGTTCAGTGCCCATTTAGAGGCATTGTAAAGATCGGTTGTCGCCGAATTTGTCCCTCTCGAACGTGCTGGTAACACATAGTAAGTAGACATGTTGACGATGTCACCGCCTCTGGCTTTCAGTTCAGGAATACATAACCTGGATAACATCAGAACACCTTTGATATTAGTGTCCATAATGTAATCCCAATCAGCAACCGTCTGTTCCCAGCTCGCAGTGACGGGTGTCTGTCGATAAGTCGCCGCATTGTTAATCAGAATATCAATGCCACCGAACTCAGCCAGGGTGTAATCAACCACACGTTTGCAGTCGTCAGCCAGGGACACATCCGCGACTAGTCCGATCACATTTTTATTCGAGCCAGATGCAATTTCCTCTGCAAGTTTTACAACACCCTCTTGATTATCAAATGCCACGACGCTGGCGCCATGTGCTGCAAGGGCCTTTGCAATCGCAGTGCCTATACCCTGGTTAGCCCCGGAGACGATGGCTACTTTCCCTTTAAGATCCAGCATGAAGATCCTCCTCGAGAATATAAATGTGTGGCAGTGCCGGTTCGAGTACTGGCTGGCGGCCAATACACAAGTTCATGTTGCGTGCTGTTCTTCCTTCAGGTCCTTCCTTCAAAAGATCGATTACAACTTGTGCCGAATCACTGGCGGTCATCCAGGTATCAATGATCTTTTTTGCCTCAGGGTTAGATAATTCCTCATCGTCGCTAAAACCATAAAATGAGCGGATCATATGTGAATCGGTGGCCCCCATGCAGATGCCATTGACTCGTATGTTGTATGGCTTTAAGGCTTTTGCCCAGGCAAAAAGCAGACCATTTAAACCCCACTTGGATGCATCGTAAATGTCCATCACCTCGCCACCACCGGAAGGGCGCGGGGAGTTAGCCCACGGGCAGCTGTCGAGGCGAGGGCACAATTCATCGGGGGTCCCGCAGGTGACCATATGATCTGTCGCAATATTGACTATATCCCCTGGTCCTCCCTGTTTCAGCATCTGGTCAATGACTGCCCGGCCGACCAGGTACTCACCCTTGAGGTTGGTGCCAATCATGGTTTCATAATCGGCAAGCGACTTTTCGAGGTCGTCATCAGGATGACTGACATGACATTGCCCTGCATTATTGATGAGGATATCGATACCGCCCAATGCCAGTACGCTATCGTCGACAAATTTTCTAACGTCGTCAGGGTTAGCAACATCCGCGACAGCAACCAATGTCTGGACACCCATTGATTCGAGGGTGGATGCGACATTGTTAATCCCTGAATCCATATCGCAGACAGCCACATTGACACCTTGTTCTGCAAGCGCTATTGCGTAGGCCTTGCCCACCCCCATCGCTGCGCCTGTGACGATTGCATTTCTGCCTGTTAGTTCAACCATAGGTTTCTCGTTTCAAATATCAAATTCCGCTGGCAGGTGCCAGCAGGTGTGCATTTCTCCCAGGCTCATACTATGTAATCGAGGGTTAACATCGACCGGCAGGCGCAGATTTGGCAGTTGGTCCAGGATCATAGTTGATACATCGACGGCGGCATTACGGGTGAGTGCATAAAGAGAGATCGGCCGATCTTCCGGGATGGCAGGGTGTTTTGATGGTTTACCCAGTCCGAAGGCAATACCCGCAGGCAAACCATCAGCCCGATACATTCCCCGTGGTTCTCTTTGGCAAAGATCCTTGCGTTCAACATTAAATTTATCGGCATCACCAAATATCTCTGGATCGCGATTAGCCGCTGCTGCGGAGCAGATTATCATCGCCCCTTCAGGGAATAGTTGGCCAAATCGCTCTACCTCATGCCGGGCAAATCGTCTGCTTGCAAGCACGGGGGGTGAATGGCGCAATGTCTCCAGCCAGGCATGTTTAACCAGGCGTTGTGTTGATTTGATGGCTTCCAGCTGGGTTTGATGAGTTAGCAACAGATACCACATATTAGCCAGGCCGCCATGCAAAGTTTCATGATCAGCTTCCAGCAATGTGGTGACGAGATCTTCTGCTGTGGCTGGCCCATCTTCCAGGGTCAGGGCTGCAACAACAGATATCAGGTCGTCTGTCGGGTTCTGTCGACGTTCGCCCAACAGAGGTTGAAAATATTCCGTTAAGGATCTAATCGCCGCCAGGCCATCGTGCTGGGCTTTTGGCTCCCATTGGTAACCATGTTGCATACGCCAGTAAGCGTTGGCGAAAAAACTAAAATCCTGCTCGGGGATTCCCAGACAACGGGCCAATAACTCTATGGGTAAACGTGCTGCAAACCCGGTGGCCATATCAATTTTACCTGCGGGCATTGCGCGATCGATGATGCCTTGCATGATTCGCGGCACTTCTACTTCGAATGCCTGTGACTGTGCGGTCAGCACGGGAAGCTGTTGGCCTAAATCACGACCATAGTCACCGATACCATAAAACCAGCGTTTCGGTCGCGACTCATAATTGGCATCGTCAACTAAGATCGAGGTGACATCATTGTAACGCGATATCCAGAATGCGTTTGATCGCCAGTCACGATAACAGGGATAGTTATCTCGAAGAATTGCCAGCGCCGGGTAAGGATCGTCAAGAAACCCGGCATTCATGAGTTGAGAAGGGTTGAGCCTGGCTGTGGATTCGCCGACCCGTTGACGCTGGTAAATTTCAAAGGTGCGATAGCCCCGACCACTGACAGAGACTTTTCTTTTGAGTGAGACGCCATTTTTTCCAACAATTAACTGGTTATCCTCGATAGTGTTGCCCTCGATTGTGCTTTATTTCCTGCCTTTTTTTCCAAAAGAGCCGACTAACCGTTTGACTGGTTACTCCAGATCATAGTCAATCCAGATTTCCCTGGCTGAAATCAGTCCAATGGGCGCAAGGCTTTTACCATCGATGTCTTTCTTCATCCGTTCTACGTTGAGCCGTGGGTTTTTCAACTGTTTACTCAGCAGGCGAGAACCAATGGCGGCTTCCTGATGGGATATCCATGCACCAGGACATAGATGGGGTCCTACACCGAAGGCCATGTGGCTGGAACGGCCTTCTTTGGCGTATCCACTGCGAATTAATTTCCCGGAATAAAGATCTTCACGAAATATGTTGAAGGTTTCCGGATCTTTAAACACACGGTCATCGTGGTTCGCTGAAAAATCAACCATGTTAATCAGAGAACCCGCAGGAATATCTATCCCATGAATTGTGATATCAAAGCTATTATGTCGAGGCTGGCCGCCGATGGGGGTGGAGTGACGCAGTGTTTCATGGAACACTGCATCCCAGAGTGAATCATCCTTTTTTACCTCGGTAAACTGATCCTCATGCTGCAATAGCAGGTACCACATATTCATTATGGCACCTCGCGTCGTTTCACCTCCTCCGCCAACCACCAGTGCTATATTTGATGTTATTTCTTCAGTGGAAAGATAATCATCGTCGATTTTGCTTTCGCACAATTTTGTGATGATATCTTTGCCCAGTGGCTGGCCATCAGTATCGAACAGATAGCCTGGCGTCGTGCGTCGCTCCTCCACCAGCCCTTCAATATAGTCTTCCAGATGCTGGCGAGCTTCCAGACCCTTTTGATGTGTCGCTGACCCGCCGAGGCCTGACATCATGGAGTTGTACCAGTAGTAAAATTCACCCCGTGCCTCATCGGGGAAACCCAGAACCTGACAGACAACACTAATGGGGAATTCATTGGCAAAGGCGCGCCCTAGTTCTATGGTTCGAACGCCCTTGTACTCTTCGATAAAGGACTCATCGGTCTTGTCATCCCAGGCTGAAATCATTTCCTGGGCCAAGCGTTCAATTGATGGCATTCGGTTGGCCAGGGATTTCCCAACCAGATGCTGACCATAAAGGTTCCGTCTGCGCCGGTGCTCAACACCACTGAGCTCGAGTTGTGTATTCCCCAAAACACCGCTCGAAGATCCTTTGGGGATGGTATTAAAACCCTCATCGTCAAAGTAACATTCGGTGATATCTGCGTAACGGGTAAGGTAGTAACAATTATGGAGCTTGTCGTGATACACAGGATAGTGGTCACGCATAATTCGATAGTAGGGATACGGATTGCGCATAAATTCGACGCTATCGAACAATCGGGGGTCTATCAGCGGCGTGCCATCTTTTGCATGCCCCATATCAACGACATTGCCGATCTTCATTAGTGGAAAGGCAGGGGCGCCACTTTTGGCGGGATTTGATCCTTCTGGCTCCTGGGTCGTAATCCCAGCGGGGCTAAGGAGTCTTTCCAACGTTTCTGCTAACGGATCTGAGGCCATTGCGCACCTTGCAACGTTTAAGTGTGGTCATTGTTCTTGTAATGGTTCTTGTGATTGTTCTTGAGATACTTCTTGTGATACATAGTAATGAGTTGGTCTTTCGAAAAACAGTCAAGCTTGACTTTATTTTCCGCCACGCGTTTACTCACACGATAACAGCCGTTTTTTGTATTACTGGAATGCAATGACCTATGTGATAACTGAGGCTTGTATTGATGTACTGGACGCATCATGTCAGGCGGTGTGCCCGGTGGAATGCATATACCAGGACGAGGAAGACCTTATCTGTTTCATCGACCCTGATGCATGCACGGATTGCGATGTTTGCGTGTCTGCCTGCCCGGTCGGTGCTATTTTTGCCGATAGTGATACACCGGCAGCCTCGCAACAATTCATAGAAATCAACGCCTTGTGGTTCAAAGACAAAACTGCTGCCCGTGCCAGGGTAACGTCCCAGGCAGAGTTGATAGCGTAAACAGGCATTTCCCGAAGAGGTGGGATATTTTGACAAAACAATCAATTGATTATGATGATGTTAAACAATACAAACTTGACCCGGACAGAGAAAAAGAACTGGTTAACAGTTCCGGTGAATGCACCTTTATCTGGGCCAATAAATCCGGTCATCCGATTGGTGTCACCACGGCCTATGTGCCGGTAGATGGTAAAATCTGGATGACCGCAACGAAAGAGCGAGTGCGAGTAAAAGCCATTGCGCGAGACGGGCGATCAAGCATTTGTATTACCAGTACAGGTACAGCCATGGGAGGCGGTAAAACCGTAACTTACAAAGGCCATACTGTTATCCACGACTCACAGGAAACAAAACTGTGGATGTACAAGCTGTTGGCAGCCGGTATGGGTGCCGCTTCAGATGATGGTAATGAGTTTACAGCGGGGCTTGATGCGAGTTTGTTTGTCAGGTTTCTGGATACCCCGGAAAGGATCGTCATGGAGTTTACCCCGGAGATGTCGATTCTCTTCGATGGCGACAAGATGGCGGCAGGCACCGCTGCCGCCTATGCACAATTTGCCGGGGAGGATGCTGCCAGTCCTTAAAACCGGGTATAGTTCTTGAAACCGTGAAAGCTGGGTAAAACTGTACTCCCCGATTCCCCAATTGATGTTATTCTACAGGTCAACGCTGTTTCCAAAAACCCGGAGAGTGGCATCATGGCTTCCAAATCCGTTTTAAACAAAGCCCCCTCAGCTGCGGAGTATTCTGACTCGTTGGTGAACTATCAGCGTCTGGGCGAACAACGTTTGTCCAACATTGGCAATCGCGGGCCAGTTATCCTCGATGCAAATGGCAAGCTTGATCAGAAAATTCTGGACGCCTACTGGGCGCAAGGTTTCTACATTTTTGAAGGTGTGGTCAGTGCCGATGAGGTCGCAGAACTGCGTGCCGGTGTAAACAACATTCTGGATAATGCACCGAGGCACTCCGGGTCAACAGAAGATGCACAAGGCAGACCCGCTTTTGGGCAAAAGTTCAAGCGCAATCCCTTTATCTTCATTACGCCCCTGTCTGACCCTTGGGGTGGCACTCAATTATTAAATGGTCGGCACCAGAGTAAAATGGCCGAACCCACACCTGCCAGGGGCGCACCGGAAGAAGTTGTGCATCTCATTGGCGGTATGTGTCAGTCCATGGATGCCGGGCTCAGAATCTATGGGCATCCGCAGTTACTGACCATTGCAGAAGCGATTAACGGGGTGGACTTTGTACCCTACAACGATGTTATTTTCGTTAAACAACCGGGCCTCGGTGGGTCAGTAGCCTGGCACCAGGATGGAGTGACTCATTGGGAATCACCTGACTGGGACGAAGGCATTCATGGATTTAACTTCCAGGTTCAGCTCTATGCCTGTACTGCTGCGAATTGCCTCTGGGTCGTGCCAGGTACTCACAAAATGGGGAAGATCGACATTCTGGATCTGATTGAGAAAAATGGCGGCTCGGAGCAACTTGCCGAGGCTGTACCGCTGACTTGCGAAGCCGGTGATGTGACTATCGTCAACCGACAAACCCTGCACGGATCATTTGCTAATGCTTCACCTGACCCGAGAGTTTCACTCACATTTGGATTTCACCGCAGAAAGTCGATTCTTGGCCAGTGCGGTGCCTTGAGTCAAAATGACCAGGAGGTCTACGATGAGCAGCGTATCTTTGATCGATCAACAGTCATAGCGTTGGCGATAGACGCTCGCCAACAATATTACTCAGGGGAGTCAAGGTATGACTATCAACCATTTGCCGGGCTTGAAGGTAACTACCAGTGGGACCCGGACAAATTCGATGAATTGTTACTTGACTACAATCTCAAGGATTTATCGATTTAATGATCTGCAGATAGTCGATCTACATTATAAAACACAAAAGCAGAATCCTGGTTGCAATAGCCTGTAAAAAGGGTAAGGTGTGCAGCATAAATCACGACAGGTGGGAAGGAATAACGATGGCAAATTTCATGTCTACGTGGAAAAGAACTATTCCTCTAAACGTCAACCTGGACATGAACCCTTATGCCATCATTTCATTCAAGGCTGTCAGGTGCAGCCCCTCAATCACCTGAATCCAATCGTTGCAGCGAAACTGAAACCAGGGCGCCAGAACCAGCATCTGCGGACAGGCTGGAATCAGCTTCGTATGATCTTTCAGAAGCAATCACCAGTGCTCACTCAGGTCCTGGCCTGAAGGGATCACGAAGAACAAAATTCTTCGCCTATTATCGACCTTACCTCGGCATTCTCGCCGCAGATCTCGGTTGTGCCGTGCTGGTTGCAGCAACGGCCCTTGCGCTGCCTTTGTGTGCCAACGTAATTGTAAAACGAATAACGACAGCAGCTGATAATGTCGATCTCTATGGAGAAATCTACTTCATTGGCGTCATCATGCTGTTCTTCATTGCATTGCAGGCGATTTGCCGGTTGTTTGTCGACTATCAGGGTCATGTGATGGGCGCCAGGATGGAAAGCGCAATGCGGCAGGAACTGTTCGAGCACTACCAGAAGCTGTCTTTCAGCTTTTATGATCGGCAGCGGGTCGGGCAATTAATGTCTCGCATATCCAATGATCTGTTCGCGATATCAGAGCTCTATCACCATGGCCCGGAAGATATTGCAATCGCTGTGCTGAAGTTTGCTGGTGCGTTCGCCATCTTATTCTATTTTGATCCAGTGGTGACGATGATCATTCTCATCTCCATGCCATTTGCTGTTCTCTATGCGTTGTACTTTAACAACCGTATGGGGGTTGCCGTACGTCAGAGCAAGGAGCGCGTTGGGGCAATTAACGAACACGTAGAAGATTCGTTGTCCGGGATTCGGGTCGTTCAATCATTCGGCAATCAGAAGCTGGAGATGTCAAGATTCAATGCCGAGAACAATCATTTTCTGCAAACACGTCGCAAGGGTTACAAAGCGGAGGCGCTATTTTCTGTCGGTCTGCAAACCTACACACAGCTGTTGACGTTGATGGTGATCGTCTTTGGAACCATCGCAATCGTGGAATCGAATATGTCCGTAGCGGACCTGATGACCTTCCTGTTGTGCGTTGCCATCCTGACCGACCCCATAGCACGGGCAGCTAACCTGGCGCGACTCTGGCAGGAGGGCATGACAGGATTCCATCGATTCGTGGAAGTGATGGAAATTTCACCCGAAATTCAAGATGCCTCCGGGGCAAAGGAGTTAGTCAACGTCGCAGGCTACATTTCTTTTCACAATGTCAGTTTCAGATACTCAGAAGATGCAGACTTTGCGATAAAAAATATATCCATGGAGATAAAAGCCGGTGAGTTCATCGCTCTTGTTGGTTATTCAGGCGTCGGTAAGACCACGCTGTGCTCTCTTATACCCCGATTCTATGATCCAACATGCGGTGAAATATTAATCGACGGACACAATATTCGGCAGGTATCGATCGATTCATTACGCCGCAATATTGGGCTTGTGCATCAAGATGCATATCTGTTTGCAGGTACAATTGCAGAGAATCTCGCTTACGGCCGAACCGACGCATCGCACGCTGAAATTGTTGAAGCGGCAATACGGGCACAGGCTCATGACTTTATCACTGCCCTGTCAAAGGGATATGATACTGATATCGGGGAAAGAGGTGTGCAGCTTTCCGGTGGGCAAAAACAACGGCTCACAATTGCGCGGGCGTTCCTGAAGAACCCGCCAATTCTAATATTCGACGAAGCAACCAGTGCATTGGACAGTCAAAGTGAACGGGCAGTACAAGACGCACTGGCCAGGATCGCCAGGGACAGAACGATGATTGTCATAGCGCATAGACTTTCAACGATTCTACATGCAGACCGCATCATCGTACTGGGTGACGATGGCATTGCAGAGCAAGGCACGCACGATCAGTTGATGTCTGCATGTGGATACTATTTTCGTTTGCACAAAGCCCAGGCAAGTCTTTGACGAAAAGATTGTTACCCCGCGTCGACCCTCGTTTCCAACAGAAAGTCTGGATTGTTTTCTGGGCAGCTGCTGCATCGAGCCAGAACCTTGCTGTGGAAAACGCAGCCCGATACAAGGATTGGCAGGATCTCATTGCAAGACTGCTGACCGAGTGTGGAACCTCAAGCCAACATCTGGATGGTCGATTGTACGAGCTGATGTCCATCATTGATGGCCTGGGTGTTCGACTTACCCTGACCCCCAGCCCGAAGAACCGCGAACTTGCACGTAAAACGATTGCCGATTGGGTTGGTCGTTTAGACCTACCCGAAGACAACAACTAACTAGTGCTTATCCATAAATAGGTAAATTTCGACTCCAGCACCCTACTTTGCGCATATTGAGTCTATTTTAATAGCACAAAACGTGACTGGAAAAGCACACATAATCTTTTATGGATAGGCACTAACTAATTGCAACCTAATCAAGTTGTTGGTTATAAGCTCGACCCCATTACTTCTATCGATAAGTTGTGGCCGCCTCAACGTTCGACATAGCGAGATAGGCGTCATAGGCATAAATCAGATCGATAACGTCCTCGCCGAGAAATTTCATTCGCGCCGCATAGGGACGCAGACCCCTCAGGTCCAGGACGGTCATTCCATCCGCCGGGATATGTTCTGTAAACGGATTTGATTTACCACCTTTTGAATTGAGGAAATAGCTCTCACAAGCCAGTTCCCTACCTGACCGAATGTCACGTGACACACCACCTCTGCAATCCATATGTATATTGAAACTGTGATACCCTTCAGAACGCCCCCATTCAGCCAGGAAATCCATCAGAGCAGGGACATTGGTACCGCTGCGTCCCCGGGCCCCGTGATAGGCGCCAAATTTCATAAAGACCTTCGGTGCTTTACGCTCGTTGGATTTCGCATTGTTGAAGTGGTTAAGAAAATTCATTTTCATGTAATTTCACGCTCAAGGTTTCCCGCATAACCCGTGCTGCCGCGGCCAGTGAAAGGTTTGTAGATGCGGTTCGATAAAATCATGGCATCAATCAGTTTTAACGCAGCAACATCATTTCTTTTTTCAAACGCTGAGCGTAAATCGTTGAATACCGCTTCATCTGCCATGCCGACGTACATCATATCCTCTGTTGCCATCTGTTCAGCCACATCAACGGCATCACGCTCGGCAGGGGTTTTTACCCTTTCTGAAAGTATAGGCAGGAGGATAGGCGCGGCAGCGATAAACTCCTGATCGAGCCCCCAGAAGACCGGTTCGCGACCACCGGCCTGTATCACATCAAGGGCAAGATCACTTTCTTCCCTAAAAAAGAGGAATGGCAAAGCGAAATAGGTTTTCTCATCTGACATAAAAGCGTCATAGGCCTTGAGATCATGTCGCATCAGGTTCTCAGCAAAAATAGTCGACTGGGCCCCGACTTCCAGCGCAATTTTCGAATAACTAAATGTCGCCAGTCTAGAATAAAGGGCGCGGGCAAAGAGAGCGACATCAGCGGTGCCATGTTGTTCGCCAATCATAAAGAACTGGGATGTTTTTGCGTTTTCAAACAGAAAATCGGCACCTGGCCCAGACAGTACGCCGTTTTCCAGTACGATGGGATACGAGCTTGTCCTCATAATGTCGTTAAAACGCTTTTTGTCTTTGTCCTCCTTGCTTTCTTCAGCGAAAATCGACGTTGTGAACAGAACACAAATTGAAATCATCAGTGTAAGCAAACGCATTGTACTACCCCATCTCTATTGTTGTTTTTATCTGTGCAATGATGCACGCAGATTAAGCCACATAGCATTATATTGTCCACGGAGGCGGATTGTGTTTTGCTAGTGCGATGACATTTTGTAAAGAAGCGTGATATTGGAAGATCAGTCGACCTCAGCATCAGCAACGAGCGAAAAGAAAGTTGATTGGTTCATTTTTGGTGTGGGCTGCGTAATATTGCTGGCGGTTGTTGTACCCATCATTGTTGTACCAGAAGCTGCTACGGGTGCGGTAAACCGGATATTCAGCTTCCTGACCCAGCGTTTGGGCGTACTTTACGTCGTTGCTGCGATCGGGACCTTATTCTTTCTTCTGTGGATTGCGCTAAGCAGGCATGGCCAGGTTGTTCTGGGCGGCGACGGTATCCCGGTCCACTCGGATTTTAGCTGGGCGTCGATGTTATTTTGTGCGGGGATCGGTGCCTCGTTAATTTATTGGGGTGCGGCTGAATGGGTGTTTTATTATGTAAACCCCCCTTTTGGTGTCGAACCCCGGTCCGACGAGTCCATATTATGGGCTGCGAGTTATGGCATTTTCCACTGGGGCCCTATTGGCTGGGCATTTTATTGTTTACCAGCGGTAGCACTTGGCCTGACTTACCATGTCCTTAAAATTCCATCGTTGAGACTAAGTTCAGCGTGCGGGGCTGTGTTGGGTTCGATGACGCAACGCTGGCCGGGTCGGATAGTCGATTTGCTATTTATTGTTGGTTTGTTGGGCACCGCAGCCACCGGCCTGGGTCTTGGTACTTCTGTAGTTTCCTCAGCCGTGACCCGATTGACTGGCATGGAAGACAGCATGTCCATGCAGTTCTTTATTATTCTACTCGTGACCTCGATGATCGCCTATAGCGTCTACCGCGGACTGGATGAAGGGATAAAAGTGCTAAGCACCATCAATGCGGTGTTGGCTTTGCTGCTGATCGTATTCGTGCTGATTGTTGGCCCGACTTCTTTCATTCTCGAAATGGGTGTGATGTCCATCGGAAAGGTAGCGCAGAATTTCATTCTGATGATGACCTGGACCGACCCTTTGGCCAGGGCAGACTTTGTTGAAAGCTGGACAGTTTTTTACTGGGCCTGGTGGCTGGCGCTTGGTCCTTTCGTGGGGATGTTCGTTTGTAAGATTTCAGAAGGCCGGACCTTGCGGTCTCTCATATTTGGCATGCTCGGTTGGGGCAGCCTGGGTTGTTCGATTTTTTTTATTGTGTTGGGTAACTACGCGATATACCTGGAACTTAATGGCATCTACCCTGTGGTGCAACAAGCCATGGACGTCAGCCCGTCTGCAGCGATTGCCGGGATTGTGGAGCTGTTGCCCCTGGGTTCATTTTGGCTCGCTTATCTCGCGATAATCGGTTTGATTTTCACGGCAACCACCTATGACTCAGCATCTTACACGTTGGCTGCTGGTGCCACTCGATCAATGACTGAGCACGAACATCCGGATCGCTGGCATCGGGTATTCTGGGCTTGTGCACTTGGGGTATTGCCTGTCTGCCTGTTGATGCTGGGTGGTCTTCGTGCATTGCAGACAGCTTCTGTCGTCGCATCCATCCCGTTGCTGTTTGTTTACGTTCTGTTGGTAGTGTCTACGCTACGGATGCTAAAGACCGGGGATCAGTCGGGTGGCATTGTGAGGTAATTTGTTATTTGTTGTCTAGGAGGCTGACCGAGAATAGAAACCGTAGCGAGGGGAAGCTGATTTGAGACTCGGCGTCCCCGTCATTTTTCATAATTTGATTGGTCTGACAGTTCGGAGAATATTGAGCATATTTAGCAAAAATTAGCGGGGAATCTGGACGCAGCGGCAGGCCCTCAAATCAGTTTTTCCGCGGCAGGTCTCTATTCTCGCTCAGCCTCTGCTCGTCACCGCCATCTTTTTAATCGGTTGCCCGGTTCATCAGTCCGGACAGGTGTGCAGTTCAGATTGCACTGTCTCTCTGTCGTTTTATTGCTTTCGTCTTTGCTGACAGGTGAATTGGTTTCTTAACTCAAGTTAGTTCCTCCAGATAAGAAA
Source organism: Gammaproteobacteria bacterium (assembly GCA_012960755.1). The sequence goes on along the minus strand of DUAT01000068.1, from coordinate 27,657 downwards.
ACACTACTGATTATTCTGTACAATGGGTGTTTTTTAGAGGCATTTTTCTGTGGCTCACCTGCCAATCCCTGTCATTCTGGATACCGATATAGGCTTCGACGTTGATGATGTCTGGGCTTTAGCCTTTATGCTGCGTTGCCCTGAGCTGGATATCAAGTTGATAGTCACCGATACGGGGGATACACATTACTCCGCCAGGTTAGTGGCAAAACTGCTGCAGGTGGCTGGCCGCGAAGATATTCCACTTGGCATTGGTATCCCTCTCGATTCGTCAGCTCGAACTCACTCGGCATGGCTTGCAGATTATTCCCTCGATGAGTTCAAAGGTGTGGTTCACCACGATGGTGTGGGAGCAATCTGCGACACCGTTATGAAATCGTCAGAACAGGTAGCGATTGTATGTATTGGCCCTGTACCAAATATTGCCGCTGCCCTTGCACGTGAACCAGAAATTGTCGACAACTCCAGGTTTATTGGCATGCATGGCAGCATACGGCGCGGTTACCTCGGCGCCCCCAAACCAATGAAAGAATACAATGTAAAAAAACACAGTATGTCTTGCCAGACCGTATTCGCTACTCCCTGGGATATCAGCATCACCCCCCTGGATACTTGTGGCACGGTCATTTTGAAAGATGAAAATTTTGCTAGAATAATGGCCAGCGATGACCCTTTGTGCAGGGCTGTTGTTGAGAACCACTTTGGTTGGTTTGAAGCTGTCCAGGATCTACCCATGTTCTCCGACACAGATCCCAACACGCAATCCTCCCTGTTATACGACACGGTAGCAGTCTATATGGCCTTTTCTGAAGAGTTTCTCGAAATGGAAACACTGCCAATTGTTGTGACCGATGACGGTAAAACCCTGGTCGATGATTCCGGTCAGAGTATTCGTTGCGCAATGAACTGGAAGGACCAGGAAGCATTCGAGCGACTTCTGTCCGAACGCTTGAGCGCATGACCTCGAATCCAAATGTCGTAGTTCTTTTTCCTGATCAACTGCGTGCCCAGTCATTGCCGTTGTATCGTGAGCGGTATGGTGAGCAGCAGATTGAAACGCCGAATATTGATCGCCTGGCCAGAGAAGGTGTTACCCTGGATAATGCAATTTCTAATTGTCCCGTCTGCACCCCGGCACGAGCAATGATGGTGACTGGGCGTTATCCACAAACCACAGGACATTTAATCAATACCACAAAAACCCGCCATTCCGAGATTTCAATTGCTGATACATTTGCGCATCAAGGCTATGCCACTGGATGGGTAGGTAAGTGGCATTTGCATACTGGCACCTGGCCCGCATTGGATCGAATGCCAATGCATCCAGACTGGGTTCCTGAGGGTCGTGACAGACTCGGTTTTGATTACTGGCGCGCTTACAACCAGCATATGGTCTACTTCAATGGTTTCGTCAACAAAGGTGATTGGAACTATGAACGCTGGCAAGGTTATGAAACAGATGGTTTGCTGAAATATGCTTTCGAATTTATGGATGATGTGAAAGACAACCCTTTCTTGTTAGTTGTCTCTCCACACCAACCTCACTTTACGCCAGAAAAGTTTGCGCCAGAGAAGTACTACGAAAAATTGCCGGAGAAACTGACCCTGCCAAAAAACGTCCCTGAGTCTGTCAGGGATATCTCTGAAGAAATGTATCGCCATTATCTGGCAATGATTCTCGCCATTGATGAAATGTTAGGCAAGTTAATTGATTACCTTGAAGAAAATGGATTAAGGAATAATACATTGCTCGTCTTTGCATCTGACCATGGGACCCAGGGTGGCTCGCAGGGTATTAATCCATGGTCAAAAAAGAATCCTTATGATGCTTCTATCCATATCCCTGGTATCTTCTCCTATCCCGGAAAAACGCCACCTTCAACGCGCTGTGAGTCTATCGTGAGCATGGTGGATCTGTTTCCGACTATTTGCTCCCTTGCTGGTGTGCCGATTCCCCGTTCGGTAGAAGGAACAGATATGTCAAAAGTGATTCTTGGCGAATCCATGGCGGCTGAACCAGACAGCGCTTTTCTAATGAACTTCTCAAAATACTTCGATTGGTTTCAGAACGGTGCAGAGTGGCGGGGAGTTCGCACTAAAACACATATGTACGCTGAACGGCTAAATGGATTGACTGAGCTTTATGATCTCGTTGAAGATCCATGGCAAATGCGCAATATTGTAGATGATGCCAATCAAGCCGAAACGTTAGCCAGGATGAAGAAGCGCTTAAGCGTCCATCAGGCTCAACGGCACGATGAGCTGGTACCCTGCACAGACTGGAAATGTTGGCTTGACGAGCAACGGCGCGTCGTCAGAAATGCAAAGGGTGAGCTTAGTCACCCGGAATCCCTGCCGGATTGGTCTCTTCTACAGTGAAAATCAAGAGCAATGATTATCGAAAACAATAACTACCCTATTACACTGTCACCGAAGTTGATTGACGCCTATCAATCAGAGGGTTTTGTTCTGACACCTGAGGTATTGGGTAAATCGGAGCTGGATCGATTTGGTACTGCCGTGGATTCAGAAGTTCGAAGAAGAACCGCGCTCGATACGAGGGGGGTCGGCGAAAAATCCACCTATGAGCAATCCTTCATCCAGTGTATGCGATTATGGGAAACCGATTCTACAATTCGTCAGCTGACCTGTCATCCTGGACTCGCCGGACTCGCCGCCCAGTTGATGGGAGTTGAGACTGTACGACTTTGGCAGGATCAGGCTTTGTACAAGGAAATTGGTGGTCGCGTAACAGATGCTCACCAGGACCAGACGTTCTGGCCTGTTGGTGATGTGCCACTGATCACGGCATGGATACCTTTTGATGACGTGGCATCAATCGATGGGGCCATGGCATATGTTCCCAGGTCCCAGCTAGCTGGCAGGCTGAAGGTCGTGGATATTACACATACTTCAACGCCTTACAACATTCTGGAAGACCCTGAATTGAAAGGTGAGAAACCAGTACAGGTTAACGTGTCAGCCGGTTCTATTGTCTGGCATTCAGGGTTGACCGTGCATCAGGCTGCCGCCAATGATTCGGATAAGGTTCGACGCGTATTTACGGTGGTGTATTTCGCCGATGGATATCATCGAGTAAAAAAATGGCCGATCTTTCCGCTGGATCGGGCAGGCGTCAAAGTCGGGGAACTCATGCAAGGAGAAGGCTTGCCGATATTGTGGCCTATACCCGGCGAACTGCCAGAACCGCCTGAACATCAAGGGCAATCCATAGGTCCTCAACACTCCGCTTAGCGGGTTCTCAGTAGTAACTCACATCATTTTGTGAAGCGTTTAAATATGTTACTCGTGCTAACATGCCAAAAACGGGGGTGTGACGCATGCGAGTAGTTTTTTTATCTATGGTGTAGCTTGCTATTCAGTCTTTTTTGCATCCTTTCTTTACTCAATGGGAATCGTCGTTAACTTTATGGTCCCCAGGTCCATGGACACGGGTATGGAGACCCCTCTGTTAGAGGCGCTGATCATCAATGCGATGTTGCCTGGCGTCTTTGCAGTTCAACACAGTGTGATTGCACGACAAGGCTTTAAGGAAAAATGGACACGCATTATCCCCAACGTGATCGAACGAAGCACGTAATTGCTTGCTACGAGCCTGGCGCTGATCCTCCTGTTCTGGCAGTGGGCGCCTGATCGGCGGCGTGATATGGCATGTGTCCAATTCCACTCCGGGTTCGGTCATTGAGAAACGGGGCTCAGGTGCTCCGCTGCAAAGCTCAGTGGAAGAACCCAAGCGCGTACTTGGCTTACCAGATTGGTCACGGCCATGATTGTGGCCATGCATACACTCGAGAAACGGTTTAGCACAAAGAGGAAAAAAAATGACAGAGACAATGACTGGCCCATTATGGGCCGCAAGAAACTGGTCTGCCGACGAAGGCGCTGGCAGCATCCACGACGATGAAACCGCTGCAGAACTTGGATTTCGAGGGGGCACCGTCGCGGGGGACATTCACATGAACCAGTTTCCACCCGTGCTGCTCAAAATCTTTGGCAATGAATGGTTTGAGCACGGCAACCTGTCGCTGTCTTTCAAGAACGCAACAATCGACAAAGAACAGGTGCAGGTGTTCGCCGAGTCTTTAGTGCCGGGTGAAACTCAGGTACGCGTCTGGATGGAACGTGACGATGGATTGTTGGTCTGTGAAGGTACGGCTGCGATCGGTGATCATTCAAAATCTGAACTGCGCACCAGAGACTATCGAGCTTGTGACCCGGAAGAGCTCAAGATTCTTCGCCGCGTAAAACCTGGTATGTCCCTCGGCAGCTACGATGTAATCGCAACCACAGACAAGCAGTTCCAGAGATACGATGCCAACCTGATCAGCGACCCGCTGTCATGGTATCGGGAGTCATCGCCGTGGGGCGATCCGGTCGCTGCACCTTGTACCATCCTGGAATTCCTGTGGGGTTCTGCCATGAAAGGTCTCGGTCCACTGGTCGAAGACTCAACCGGACTGTTTGGAGCCATGGAAATCGGCTACAGCAATGGACCATTCATAATGGGACAGCGGTACAAGATTGAAAGTGAAGTGGTGTGCGTGGGTCAGAGCCCAAAAACCGAGTACGTCTGGTATGACTCCACCGCGAAAAATGAATTGGGTGACCTGGTTGCAACGCTGCGCATTCAATCCCGGGCAATGAAGGCGTCTTCACCTCTTTATGAGGGAATCGCCTGATTCAACGGTGGTTCGCAGGCCTGAACGAGCCGGAAAAAACAATATCAGTTGACCACATTAGGGTCGCCGATGTGCCGATTGATCAGAGAATCAAAAGTTGCCTTTCCGATACCGTATCGGGTGAGGTCCTTCTGAGCGAATCGGGCTGCTGCCGCAGAGATGGGTTTTGGGTTTTGCACCTTCATATGCGATTCAGCGACCCGTTCCATGAGTACAAAACTGCCGACGGCCTCGGCAACGCTATCACCCACCGTTAGCAGACCGTGATTACGAAGGATAATTCCCCTGGTTTTGCCCAACGAATCAGCAATACGCTGGCCTGCTTCAACACTTTGGATCTGCACCTCCTCGTCATCAAACAATGCGTGATCCTCAAAAAAGACACAAGACTCCTGGGTTATTGGTTCTAACAGTCGTGCTTCTGCTGAAAATGGCGTACCCCAACCTGTGTGCACGTGCACCGCACTAACAGCATCAGGTCGACTCGCCAAAATTGGCCGATGGATATAGTATCCGGCAGTATTAACGAAGCCATCGCCTTCGATAAGAGAACCGTCAGGGGCAACCAGTAGCAGGTCAGAAATCCTGGCCTCATGATAGGAGACGCCGTAACGTAGCATCCAGAAACACTCGAGGCGCTCCGGGTCACGTGCGCTGATATGCCCATCACCAGCATCACCCCAGTGTAGGGCAGCGAACAGTCGATATCCCAGGGCACAGTCGCGCTTTCGGTTCTGCCGAATTTCTTCGATAGTCCAGGTTTTATTGTTGTTGATTAATTTTTCTGATGACATGTTGGTTTCCTCATTAAGTATCACTCAGAAGCATCGCACCGTAGGTTTCGCTCGCGATGTCAAGGTCGAAAACAGTGTGGCCGACTAATGTATTGATATCACGCTGAATCCTCTGCAGTGGGTTGTCGAGAAAGTGAGCGCTTGCACCACTGGCAGAAACCACATCAATGATGATGTTTCGTGCTTCGTGGACAGTGTGTGCGATATGGAGCCGAAGCCTGGCGATATCGATATTCGGGCAAGGTGCTTCGTTGTTACCAAAGCGCATCACTTCTTCGGCCAGGTTAAATATCTGTTGCCGGACATTGGTAATTCTGATTCGTGCGCTGGCAAGGCGGGCTTGAGAAATTGGCTTGTCTGCCTGTTTGCTTCTTGTTCCGTAGATTGTTCGGCCTTGCATGCGCTCCTGGAATAAATCGACTGCCTTTGTTGCAGCCCCAACTGCCGGGGCAGCTGCTGTTAAACCAAGAAAAGGGATCATGGGCGCCCGATATAAACTGCTCTGATGAAATATTGCCCCCGGACTGCGGCCGTGCAGTAGCAGGCTGAGATCAACCACCCGATGAGCTGGAACAAAGACGTCTTTAATTGAAATGTCGTTGCTCCCTGTACCGACCATGCCATCTACGAACCAGGTATCAACGACTTCAACTTCTGATCGGGGCACGAGAAACATACCCAGCTGCGGCTTGCCATTTTCGTACGGGATAGCAGCACCTGCCATAACCCAATTCGCATGCATGATACCCGTTGCCCACTGCCACCGCCCGGTGAGTCGGTAACCACCTGCGACCTTTGCAGCATGACCATTGGGTGCCAGGGAACCGGGAGCGATAATATAGGGATGTTTGCTGAATATGTCTTCCTGGGCTGGCTCATCAAATAGTGAAAGCAACCAGTTGTGTTCCATGCAAAATGTTGTAACCCAGGCCGTTGACAGGCAGCCAGCACCGAGTGCCATGCCAAGATGCATAAAACCCAAAAGGGAGAACTCATAACCACCATAACGTTTCGGCACAAAGTAGCGGTATGCGCCCGCGGCTTCTATTGCCAGCATGACTTCATCAACGGGTTTGCGCTGCTGTTCAGCCATCGCGGCATGTTCTTGCAGCAACGGGGCGAGTGCTGATATTTTCTCGACTAATGCTTGCTCTGAGATGTTTTCCACTAGATCAATGCCTCTATCGTGATTGGGAGTTATTAGCAGGCTGCCAACTGTTGAGCTGTCTACCGGCCTAGTTCATCTCAATACCACCGGCAATGGTCAGCGCCACCCCGGTGACGTTTTTAGCAGTGGCCAGATAGACGGCGGCCTGACCCATGTCTTCGACTGACTGCGGTCTGCCCATCGGTATCCTGGTTGCCATCGCCTGTTCAAAGTTACGATTCTTCTCTTCCTCATCTGTGCTGTTGGATGGCATCAGGTGTTCCAGCCACATGGCCGTCCCGACAATCCCGGGGCAAATGGCATTTACCCGAATACCCTTCGGTGCAAGTTCTGCTGCGAATGATTGGGTAATGCCGATGGCGGCAAATTTCGAGCCACAATAGGCGCTCATGTTCGGGTGGCCTTTTTTCCCGGCTATAGAGGCTGTGTTCACTATCGCTGCATCGTCGGACTCGAGCAGGGCAGGCAGGGCTGCTCGTGTCATGAGGAATATACCTTTGCTGTTAACAGCGAAAACGCGATCCCAGTCCTGCTCGGTAAATTCCTGGATTGGACCTGATTGAACAATACCGGCATTGTTGATGAGTACATCAATACCGCCGAAACGTTCAATCGTGGCGGCGACTGCCTGCGAGCAGCTTGCGCTATCTGTTACATCGAGCTCACACGTGGCAACTTCACCTAACGCGGCAGCCGAGGATTGGGCATTTTCCAGATCATCTTTCCCGGCCAGATCATAATTCCAATTTCCACTGGTGCCAAGATCCGCGATCATTACCTTGCAGCCAATACTGGCAAACGCATTGACAATACCCAGTCCAATGCCGCGGGCGCCACCGGTAACCAATACCACTCTGTTTTCCATTGCATTTCCCTTTTAGCATTTTGCCCCTGTAGTCTAGCCCAGAAGTATAGTGACTCGCACGAAGTTCACGCATTGCGAATATCACACGCTTTGTATACTGTCATTGCTCATTCAGAACCATCGACAATCAGGAGAGAAGCGTGCCGGGAAGAGGAAAAATAACGTTAAGAATCACAGCAACCCTGATCGGAATTATCGGGTTGCCGATGGTCTGGTTCGGCGCTGAGCTGACATTTCTGGGTGGCACGCCCTATTACCTGTGTACCGGTATTTTGATGTCGATCAGTGCAGTGGAGTTGTGGCGGGTGCAGGGTCGTGGCTTTTATCTCTTTGCTGCAGCGCTGTTGCTTACCCTTGGCTGGGCTGTCTATGAGGCAGGAAATGAATTCTGGCTGGTAGGAACACGAATCTGGATCGTTGGCCTGCTCTCACTCTGGCTGTGCCTGCCAGTGATTCGGCGCAGTCTGTGGGGTGATGATATGCCGTCACTTTTCAGTATGCGTACGGTACAAATTTGTGCGGCTGGGAGTCTTGCTGTGCTATTAGCGATGACCTACAACCTGGTCAGTCGTCCGGTTCTGTCAATTCCAGACAAAACTTATGGCCCGGTGCAAAACGCCACGGACTGGACCGCCTATGGAGGCAGTCAGGCGGGTACCCGTTATGTGCCCCACGCGCAAATCGATACGTCTAACGTTGATAAACTGACCCGGGTCTGGGAGACAGAAACCGGCAGAGTGGGCCGTTTCAGCGCGACACCCATACAGATTGAAGATGGGCTTTACCTTTGCACATCGCAAAATGTTGTACTTGCCCTGGATGCGGACACCGGTGCCGAACGTTGGCGATTCGACCCCGAAAACAACACTGTTCCTTACGGCATCCTGGGTAATTGCCGTGGCGTAACCTACTACCATATCCCCGAGCGCACAAAGGGTGAGCACTGTGCGGAACGTATTTTTACAGCCACCACAGATGCGCGCATGATCGCTCTCGACAAGGCGACAGGGGAACCTTGCCAGGAGTTCGGCGATGACGGGCAGATCTCACTGCTCGCAGGTATGGGCGAGGTCAAACCCCTTTATTATTTCGTTTCCTCCCCGCCCACGGTCGCGAGCGGCGCATTGGTCGTCGGCGGCTGGGTTCTGGACAATCAGGAAACGCAGGAACCGTCCGGCGTGGTTCGGGGCTATAACCCCCGTACCGGCTCGCTTCTTTGGGCGTGGGATATGGGTCGCGAGGGCGAAACCAGCTTACCCCCGATTGACAGCCATTACACTCGTGGCACGCCCAATGTGTGGAGCCTGACCTCGGCAGATGACGAACTGGGCCTGGTGTATGTACCCACAGGTAATGCCACACCGGATTACTTCGGCGGTCACCGCACCGAGGTTATGGATAAGTATGCCAGTTCAATCATCGCCATCGATGCAAAGACCGGGTTGACCCGGTGGTATTTTCAGACAACCCATCATGATATCTGGGACTATGATGTTCCATCACAACCGACACTGGTTGACCTCACCCTTGACGGGGTCCTTCGCAAAGCGGTCATCGTACCCACAAAAAGGGGTGAAGTGTTCGTGCTTGATCGAGCTACCGGCGAACTGCTGACGGAAGTAACCGAACGTCCCGTACCACAAACGGACCTGCCTGACGAACGCTCCAGTGCCACGCAACCATTTTCCACCGGCATGCCGTCTTTTGCGTACCCGAGTATTCGTGAAAAGGATCTGTTTGGCATCAGCCCGTTCGACCAGATGGCGTGTCGTAAAACATTCTTGGGGTTGCGTTATGAAGGGCCGATGACGCCCCCGTCTGTTCAGGGCACGCTGCTGTATCCCGGACCTGCCGGAGGCATGAACTGGGGAAGTGTCGCCGTCGATGAAGAGCGCCAGTTAATGGTGGTAAACAACATGCATCTGCCGTGGATCATTCACATGATCCCCCGGGAAGAAATTTTGGATACATCTGAGGAGCTAATCGATCTTGGCTATGGCGTTGGTGGACCGCAGCGCGGTACACCCTTTGCCGCACAAGTGGAGTTGTTTGCCTCGCCACTGCCCTGCCTGAAACCACCCTACAGTGAGATCGCGGTGGTAGATCTCACCACCCAGCAGGTTGTCTGGCGACGCGGTATGGGACCTCTTAATCTTGGCTTTCCTGCCACCGCAGGTTCCTTCATTACTGCGGGTGGGCTGATTTTTAACGGCGGTGTTATGGATGGGCAACTGCGGGCCATTGATGCGCTTACCGGTGACGTGATCTGGCAGGACAAGTTACGTAGCGGTTCAGATGCCACACCAATGAGCTACGTGAGCCCAAAAACCGGCCGTCAATATGTCCTGGTCACTGTACCAGGCCAGGCAAGACCGCAGGGGGACAATCCGCTGGGAGATACAGAAGGGCGGAGCGATGGTACCGAGGGAGCAGGAGGCAAAGTGATTGCTTACGCACTGCCACAATAGGGGCTTCCTAGATCAAGTGATCCCCCGACAATTGATCCAGGAAAATTCTTATCATTGACGCAGCTTCGGGCAACAATGCACTGGATCCGGCATCGCCTGCAGAATTCGCGCTCATCGCAAATACCAGTCCGCTATCAGGCATTAGTACCAATACGCTAATCGCGCCCATGGCTGTGCCGCCATGATTAATCATCGTGATGATTTCTTCAGTTCCGCCTGGGTAGTACATACCACCTATCCGCCATCCCAGGCCGTAGTGCTGTGGATTGAGTTCGCCATTGCTGGTCTTTCGTGGTGTAAACATCATCTTCAATGTTTCAGCCTGGAGCAGCTGTCCGGCCAAAAGTGCATTGCCGAATTTCACCAGGTCACTGGGAGTTGATAGCAAACTACCACCAGCCCATTTGTTGCTGGAATTTGTGACAGGTTCAGGTAGAACCTGCTTGTCAGAAAAGCGGGAAATGCATCCGGATACCTTGTCTGATACCTTACGGTCTGAATAATTGGCCTGGCTTCGGTTCATATTCAACTGACTGAATATCTGATCCTCGAGAACCAGGAGGAATTCCTTGTTACTTGCGCCTTCAATGACTGCACTAATCAGCGTATAGCCAAAAGAGCTATAGCTGAAGTCAGTGTCGGGTTCGAATAACAAATCGTCGTTTTCGAATATAACAAGACTTTCTTTCACTGTGTTGAATTGACGGTTGAGTCCCATTTCTGAAAAAACGGGTGGGATAAACGCCAGATTGTAATGGCGAATACCTGCCTGGTGAGACAGGAGTTGCCGTGTGGTTATCTCGTATTCCTGCGGGGGGTAGCCTGGCACATAGGTATGAATATCTGCATCAAGATCGATTGCGCCTGTTTCAACCAGTTGGGATACGGCGGCTGCGGGAATGCTTTTCGACACGCTGCCGATGGGAAAACGGGTCGTGATTTTTACCGGATCCATGGTCGAGAGGTTCGCAAATCCGTGTGGTTCTGCCCAGACCAGCTCTCCGTCGACTCCGACAGCAAGAGACAGTGCCGGTGCTACAAGGTGAACCCTTGCGTCAACCAGTTGTGCGCTTGCTTTTTCGATTGAGGCAGAATAAGTGGGGTTATACACTTCCCGGTCAATCACCGTCGTTTTGCCAAGGTCGGGAACGGGAGTCAATCCGCTGCCAATCCAGAGGATAGAGACCCCGGCGACCAATAATCCTGTGGCTATCAGAGTTGCTGTAATCTTCAAAATTTTCATAACCAGATGTCCGGTTTTGGTCGCGCTGGTAGATTGTTGCAATCAGGCATTGTTTGGTTGGTTGAACATACTCGTTCTGCCGCCATCGATGACCAGATCGTGACTGTTTACAAACCGGCCATCTTCACTCGCCAGATAGAGTGCGCCACGCGCAATGTCGTCCGCAAGACCAGTTTTTTTCATAGGCGTGGCACTGGCAAGATTCTGTTGCAGTTTTGCCATCTTCCTTTCGTTGTCTTCATCCGTCAGAGCATTAGCCCTGGCCGAACCACCCCAAAAGATGGGCGTGGCGATTGCGCCCGGGGAGATGCAATTAACACGAATACCCAGGGGGCCAAGTCGCACACCTGTCAATCGGGTGTAGTGTGTCAGTGCCGCCTTGGCCGCTGAATACAAGAGATCTCCCTGGTTGTCCCGAATAGCAGCGACACTTGAGTTATTGATGATGGCACCACCCCCACGCTGCTCCATGTACGGCACGGCATGTTTGATACCCAGCACGGCACTGCTGAACAGCAGTTGCATCGCGTAGTGAATCGCGGTTTCGTCCACATCTGTGGGTGTTCCATGGGTAGGCCCACCCGCATTGTTAAACAGGATATCCAGACCGCCAAATTCAGCGACAGCAAACTCAATGGTGTTCTTGATGTCATCTTCGTTCATGACATCGGCTCGAATGAATTTAACGTCATGCCCTAAACGTTCTGCCAATCGCATGCCTTTTTCTTCCGAGCGACCGCATATGACCACCTTCGCGCCTTCCCGGGAGAACAGTTCCGCAGTCGCTGCACCAATCCCACTGGTGCCGCCGGTAATGACTGCAACCTTGTTCTGGAGCCGATTTGCCATAATTAAATCTACCTGAATATATGAGAGAGCGAGTAATCTCCTCTGATGCGAGGATGATTAACACTATATGCGCCATCTAAGATTCGTTAGACACTGCCCGCGCTATTTCGCCCCATTTCGACAGATTGTCCGGTTTGCGACGAATATCTTCGCTTGCCAGATAAGTGACGACACGGCTCGCAACGCCCGCATATCGGGTGCTCAGCGCGTCGGCCATGTCGTCCCACTTCGCCACCAGGGCAAAGTGGTCGAGCATTTCGTCCGTTACTGTGTCTGCCAGCCCTTGAATGTCGCCCTTTTTCATCAACTCTCGCAACTTTGCAGTGGTGCCGGTGAAACCAAGGTCGTCGAATTGAAACGCATAGTTTGGGGTCGAGCCGTAAAAAGCGATCTGGGTTCGAGCCCGTTGTACCATCAGCGCCCGTTCCTCAGCACTATCTCCTGGAATCGCGAACACCGGAATGATGAGGTCAATATCGTCGACACTCCTGCCGGACCGGGCCGCGCCTGCCTCGATTTCGGGAAGCAGCCGATTGTTGATGTAGTGCATGGAATGCATCGGGTGCACGTGCACACCGTCGCAAAGTTCCCCTGCCACGCGGCACATATAAGGGCCGACTGCCGAAATGTCGATCTTAATGTCTTCATGATCGTGACGTGGTGGGGACCATTGTTCCGGTAACAGCGATAGCTGGTAATACGGGCCTTCATGGTTGAGTTTCTCGTCACGGCGAAACGCGCGGATGCAGGCCTTGAACGCCTCCACGTAATCACGCATTTGAGGTGCTGGTTTGTCCCAGACGGCGCCGTAACGTCTCTCGACATGGCCGCGAACCTGGGAGCCGAGACCGAGGCGAAAACGGCCTTCAGTATTCTGCGCCAGTTCCCAGGCGATTTGTGCAGAGATCATGGGGCTGCGGGGAAAGGCTACTGCGATGCCGGTGGAGAACTCGAGGGTGGGTGCCGTGGTTGCCGCTGCGGCTATCATCATCCACGGCACCTGACCGCCTTCTGTGAAAAGCATGCCAGAGAAACCAGCTCGTTCCACCTCCGTGGCGAGCTCGGCGGTCTTTTTCCAGCTGCTGCTACCGGTCATCAAATCAAATTTCATAGTGGTCATTCCGAGGTAGGATTCAGCCTTACTATACACTTGTGTGCTGGTTCTCTACAGGCTCCAGACTAAACCAGTACACCCTATGGGGCGGGAATAGCGTGGCCTATCATTGTGTTGCCTTCAAATACAGCCTTCTCCATTACATTGACATCATCCACGAACACAAAGTCCAGAATTTTATTTTCATTGAGATCTCTGTGCAGCATCACGATAAAAAATTCTCCAGTGGCAACGCCTTTGTGAACTTTAATATCAACATTGAGATTACTGCCATCTTCAACGTATGTGGCAGCAACGTACTTATCGCCGTTTGGTGCGCCATCTTCAAAGGGATGCATGACAAGCCAGCCGTTACCGGCAATCTGAACTTCTTTGAATGTCAGGGTCGAATTGTGCCGGGTAGCACCTTCAACAATGATCCAGTTCCTTTCTCCATTGTCGAGACGTCACTCAACATCATGCGGGGAAAGCCCGGGCACTCGTTGATGCGTCCAGGGTCTACCTGATCGATTCTATTTCCGCTGCTTATGAAGATTGCGAACGGGATGGAATTCTATCTGATGCGTCTGTCGAACGATGCCAGCTTGCCGCATGTTTCGTTGCGGAATCCTGTACCGAAGCGGTTGACCTGGTTCACGAAGCGGTTGGTATACATGGCATTAAAATTGGTGCCGGTTTCGAGAGAAACTTTCGCGATGCGCATGCCATGACCCAACATGTTTCCAAAGCCTATTGCCGTTATGAAGATGTGGGTCAACTCATGTTTGGTATGCATCCCGAATGGTTTCTGCTCACGCTCTGACCATGGACATATTCATCTCATATGCATCACCTGACCGAACCCGCGTTGCGCCTCTCGTCGCGGCATTGGAAAATGAAGGCTGGTCAGTCTGGTGGGACAGAAAAATCGATGCAGGTACAGCGTACGACCGTGAGATACAAAATGCGCTACCCAAAGAAAACGCTAGTCTTACACAAATTCCTTCAGCAGCTCACGGTTGGTCGCTTCTCGCTTTTCAAGTCGCTCAATCTCTTCAGGGTCGATCTTCAGCTCCGTTAGAATCTCAGTTGAGTTCTCACCGAGCGACGGCGCGTGCAGCCTTGGGAACTCGTCCTGATCATTCAGTTGAAATGGTGGGACCGGGTAGCGCATGGCGCCGATGAGGGGATGATCCGTCTCAATCAGCATATGCTCGTGATTAACCTGGGGGTCTTCATGGACGTTATCCACTGTATTGACTCGAGCGACAGGGATTCCCATTGCATCCAGCTCGAGGCAGACATCTTCGGTCCTCTTATCGGCGAGTAACTTGTCGACCTCCGCCTGAAAGAACGGTGCATTGGCAATACGGTCCGCAAGGGTTAACACCCGTGGGTCCTTGTGTAATTCTGAGCCTGCCCAGAGACAGAAGGCCTCAAAATCCGGATCACCAATCAGGATTATACTCAGAAAGCCGTCCTGCGCTTTAAACACCTGGAAGTAGTCGGCAAGTTCACCAGCGTGTGTTATGCCTTCACCCTGTAGTGTCCGGGACCACATGACATCAGGCCAGAGATAGTAAAGCGATGAGTGCAGCATCGAAATAGGAAGATGTTGTCCCTTGCCGGTTTTTTCTCTCTGTAACAGGGCGGCGGTCAGTGCCTGTGCCGCCGTCAATGCAGTGACCTTGTCAAAGATGATGGTCCTCAAATTGGTGGGTGACCCAAGGTCCTGTTCCGAGGCGATGCCGCTGCTTGCTTGAATCAGGGGGTCATATACTTTTCTGGTCTCATAAGGGCCAGATTGCCCGTAGCCGGTGATCGATACGTAGATTAAATCCGGATTGATCTTTGTAAGGGTTTCATAGTCAATGCCAAGTTTATTGACGACTCCCGGCCGATAATTTTCGAGTAGAACATCCGCCGTTGCAACCAGCTTATGAAAGATTGCCATATCAGCTTCACCCTTGAGGTCCAGTACCAGCGATCGCTTGTTCCTGTTCAGCACGGCAAACATTGCACCTATACCATTTCGAGAACTACCAAGGTAGCGGCAGGTATCGCCCAATAGGGGTGGCTCGATCTTGATGACATCGGCACCCTGATCCGCGAGAACCATTGTCGCCATGGGACCGGAAACGGTGGTTGTAAGTTCAAGGATACGATAATCACTCAGTGGACCGGGCATGGGGGGTTCCTTTTTTTGATTTTTGCTTTGGTGCGAGTCACCGGATACGCGATAGTACTTTCTTATCAATGTTTTGTCTTGTGTGCAGCGATACCCACCTTGTATTCGCGTTGCCAGCGTATTTCAGTGAATATGCTTGAACTAAACAAGGTGGAAAGTGTAAAAGTAACTGTAAAAGGAGAGACTTCATGGGAGAGTTTCGGGACAACGGTTATTTCGCCGAGTTTGAAATTGATCAGCCCGTGAAAAAGGTCTGGCAGATGTTACAGCTACGAAATGACCGCCAGCCTGCCTGGCTGACTGCATGGCCCTGTTTGCCAGGTTTTCAGACTACTGGTGAAATTACCAATATGGAAGCTGAAAGCCTCATTACCGTGCACAAACACTCTGAACCTTGTATGGATTCTGAAATATCCGTGGCTCTCGTGCCTGCTGGTAACGGAACGCAGGTGACAGTTCGTCAGTATAAATTGCCTGAGTGGGTGAAGACTGCGGTACCTCTTTTCGTTCTCGGTGGGGATCAGATCACTGCCGATTTTATTTTATTCCTTGAAACCGGGGTTGAAGTCTCGAGACATTCGATGCCCTGGGCCTTTTCCGGGTTCACAGCTGATGAATGTGGGTCAGGGCTGATTCTCACCGGGGTCATGCCAGGTCTGTTTGGGGAACGACTCGGATTGCAGTCGGGTGATCGCCTCGTTACTTTCGGCAGCGCGCCGGTCTTCACGCAGTGGTGTGTTCAGGCTTTGCTGAGGGTCCTCAAATCCGGTGATGAAGTAGAATCCACTTGGATAAGGGACGGTAAACTCCTCAAGGGAACCGCTACACTGTAATACTTTTTGTGCAGGCTTTTTCTTCCCGAGGGATATCGGTTAATCCCAGACAAGGCCAAGTGTAAGCAAAACAATAGCCAAAGCCGGAACCCATCGTAGAATTTTCAGTACAATAACAGCGCGTTTGAGTTCTTTTGCTTCATTAACCCGGGGGTAAGGTAGATCAGGCAGTGGTTTACCCAGAAAATCACACAACGGTTGCCAACCCTCTGATGCGGTATGAATCAGCAGTCGCTCTGCGGGGATGATTTGTTTTACATCCTCGATATGTTTGTTAAAAACACCAATCGCAAAATCGCGATTCTCGAATTCTCCGGAAAATGTCCCGTCCCAGATCAGCCGGTATATCATCTTACAAATACGATCAACAGGCGGTGCGACGAACCGTAACCATGTTGGTATGTTATTGCTGATCGCGTAAATCGTTTCACTCACGCTTTTGTGCCACGCTTCAGCATCACGTACGCTGAGTACGACTTTTGCATCGGGAAAATGTTCAGCTAACTCTTGATAATATGCTACAGAAGGCCAATCGACAGAGGCTTGAAATTTACTAAAGACTTTATCCCAGTCAACAGGATCTCCCCTTGATGCCTGATCAAACCAGTTGATTTGTTCAAGGCTGGGAAATACTTCCTTCATATGGTGGCAGGGTGCATATCCGAGATGTTCAAGAGCAACCTTAAGAGATGCCGTACCGGTTCGTCCAAATCCCGCGCCGATTACCTTTAATCCCATGTTCGAACCAACCCCTGGAAATTTGATTTACAAAAACTGTATCTCATCCGACCTTAAACCCCGGCATTGCCGGTAGCCGTAGCTTGCTATGAAAAAACAAATCTGTCACCTTTTCCTAACAAATAACCTAAAGGACATACCATGAGTTATGGGTTGATGATCGCCGCTGATTTTTTTTCAACCAGCCAGCTGGCTGACATTGCACGTAGTGCGGAACAATGCGGTTTCGACAACCTGTGGGTGCCGGAAATGTTTGGTCGCGATCCGTTTGTTACCTGTGCCAGCCTGCTAAACGCGACGAGCACGATCCATGTCGGTACAGCGATTACCAACATTTACGCCAGGGATGAGCGCGCTATCAAAGCCGCTGCATTTTCGCTGGCGGAGGCATCCGGTAATCGGTTTGAACTCGGTATCGGCGTTTCCAACAAGGTAGGCAATGATCAGCGCGGACTCCCCTGGATGGCGCCTGTACAGAAATTGAATGCGTTTTTAGATCGATATGAGGCGACAGAGCTGATGTTCCAGCACCATGGCGATGTACCGGTCTACCTCGCCGCTCACGGACCACAATTGATGAATGTAGCTGCCCTGCGACTGGACGGGGCTTATGTTTATATGATGCCGGTGGAATACTCGCGACAGTCAAAAGATAGGATTGGGGCTGGCAAACTTCACCTCATGCAGCCAACGGTATTTGAAAAAGATGCAAGCATTGCTCGTGAACAGGCAAGGCGCGCGGTTTCTATCTATATGCCCCTCGAAAACTATCACAGGGCCTGGCGGGAAGCGGGCTTCGCCGATTCTGACTTTGCCGACGGCGGTAACGATCACTTTATCGATACGCTGATAGCCTGGGGTGATCAACAGAAGATTCTCGAGCGTTATCGCTCGCAACGTGAGCACGGGGTCGATCAGATTATTCTTAGCCCCGTAAATCTGGACGTTACAGCGTCATCCACCTGGCAGCAGCTGGGTGAGCTGATTAATGCATAGTGGACATCAGGCGAGGGAATTTCCAGTTAGGAAACCACAAGCCAAGGCTCTGATAAAAAGTCTGGTGAGAAGTTCTGATGGGAGGGACTGATGAGCGGTTCTGATGAGAGCGTCCCATGAGAGCACGTGATGAGATGTAGAAATGAACAGACCGGGTATAATTAGTGCCATAGAATTTGGTCACAGTTTACCCGCTCAGGGCATGTTAGGCTTTGAACTCGCAACTGCGTGGCTTGTACTGATTTCTGACCAGGAGAATGCAAGCAATGCTTGACTAGTTCTTCTCTGGAGATAGATTCGTGAGTGTTAATTCCTTCTATATGTGATTAATTTCCAGACTAACTATGTTAAGTAGTTTCATGATTTGTCCGAAGACGTGCCTTTGCGGACAGGAACCAACTGAGATGAAAAATTTACGTCGCAAAATAACTGCCTTAATGCCAACGTATTACCCGATTGCCTATAAACTGGCGTTCGTGCTGACGTTGCTGATGTGCAGTGGCATGGCGCTACTTGGGGCATTTATTGCTCACAACCAGAGCCAGGTGCTTGAACAACAGATCATGGAA
This sequence comes from Gammaproteobacteria bacterium, assembly GCA_012960755.1. Next base: position 9,153 of record DUAT01000068.1, on the reverse strand, counting down.
TCCGGTAACACGGTACTCAGGCAAATGGCTGATTTTGCGCGTGAGCCCCTGCTGGCCAATGACGAGATTGCCATGGATATCATCGTCAGTAATCTGGTGAGCGAGCGCGCGATCCTCGGGGCGGCACTTTATAATGAAAAAAGGCTGCCCATCGTCATAAAGGGTGTTGTACCGGTGGATGAGGAGATTGCAAACACACTGGGTGACGTTACAACCCAGGAATGGCAACAAATCATGCAGGATGGGAAGAAGGCGAGTATGGCCTCGTTTTCCCGACCCATCGTGTTCAAGGATATCACGGCTGGTTACGCACTGATCACCTTTGACGGGCATCTGAGACAGGTAGCCCAGCAGAATGCGATTCGCACGGTGATTGGGGTAACAATACTGCTGGTGATCGTGGGGATTATCGCCTCATTTATATTGGGTGAGTGGTTAACCCGCCCTATTTATCTGTTGATTAAAGCAGGCCAGGCGATTTCCGCCGGTGACTACGGCGTGCGGTTTGTAGAAAGACGCAGGGATGAGTTGGGGCTTTTAATGCACTCCATGAACGAGATGTCCGAAGGGTTGCTGAAGAAAGAGCAGGTCGAGCAGGCTTTTTCACGCTATGTCTCGCCCATGGTGGCAAAGACGGTATTGGGTGATATGTCCCAGATCGAACTGGGTGGGCAGCATGTTGACGCAAGTGTTTTGTTTGCCGATATCGTGGGCTTTACACAATTGTCAGAAAACATGGATCCTGAGAAGGTAAACAGCCTGTTGAATGAGTATTTCGGTATCATTTCAGAGGCAGCCCAAGGATTTGGAGGATACGTCGATAAATACATCGGTGATTGCGCCATGCTGGTGTTTGGTATCCCACAATATGATCCTCAGCACAGCTTTCAAGCCGCTGTCTGTGCGATAACCATTCAGAGACTGGTTGGTGAGCTGAATATCCAGAGAGAACAACAGGGGAAGCAACAGGTAGAGTTCCGCATTGGAATCAACAGCGGTAGGATGCTCGCAGGTAATATGGGAGCAGCAGAGCGGATGGACTATACGGTGGTGGGGGATACTGTGAACACGGCATCACGTATAGCCTCTGGCGCGGGTCCTGGTACGACGCTGGTGAGCGATGAGGTGAATTCAACGTTACGTGCGAGGGGTATTATCACTGCCCAGTTCAAGACATTGTCCCTGCGTGGGAAAAAAACCCCTGTCCCGACATACCGGGTACTTGATGTCAGTGAGAAAGACCAGCCGATGATTGAAGACATCCTGAACAGCATCCTAAACTCGAAAAAGTCAGTCACATGATTGCTTCGGGATTGAAGTGGATGGTGCCACTTATCCTGTTGGTTTCAGGTTGCACCAATCTACAGGTTAGTCGATCACCGGATCTTGAAAAGATTGCACGGCTCGTTGAGCAGCAGCAGTTTGGAGAGGCGCTGGCCATGATACCCCGAGTTGAAGAGAGCGCACCGGATTTCGCTGAATGGGAAACGTTGCGGAAAAGCGTGGGTAAAAAAGCGACAGCCTATCGAAAAAATGTGATACGAGAGGGGAAGGAGCTCGAACGGCAGGGTGAGTGGTACCAAGCCCTGAAGCACTATCAGCAAGCACTGAACAACTTGTATGAGAATAGAAGAATACAAGCGGCGCACGACAAACTGCAACGCGAAACAGGCGCCTCCATTGATGCATTGGAAGTAGAATTACTCATTGCAAAGGGACAGTGGCTAAAACAGCAGTTGATTGTTCAGACGAAATTGTTCCCGCTCCTTTCTGAAAAGCAGTTTAAGGTGGTCCGGCATGAGGTCGTCAGGGAAGAAGCGATACAGGTGTCTGTCGCGCTCGGCGTGGTTGGAAAACGTGCAGTACGGCAGGGTGAGTACACGCTGGCTGAAGAGACCCTGGATCTTTCGCTGGACTTGCACCCTGATCCTTCAATCGAGGCGACTCGCAAAGCCCTGACCAGTGAAAAACAGCGCGTGATTGTCAAAAAAGCGCAAAGTGCTCAAAGAGCATTGTCCGTTTCTTTGCAGGAGGCGCTGAATCAACGGCAGCTTGGAGAAGCCTCCGACATAGCCATCCAGCTCAAAAAACGGGGCACCCCAAGTAAAGAGGAGCAGCAGCTTATTCAGCAACTGAATCGTGATATTCGTAAACAGGTCGAGGAAGATCTGGACCTGGGTGCCGATCACTATAGCCGCGGCGAATACACGGAGGCGGTTGCCGCCTGGAACAAAGTACTGGCATTGGAGCCGGATAATACTGAAGCTGCCATTCGCAACGAGCGAGCCAAACGGATATTGGAAAAGCTGCGGCAGTTAAGTGAGGAGTAACTGGAAATCTTCTACAAGATGGCAGGTGAGGTGGCATCGTTTACAAGAAAGTGGAGAAGAAAGCGGTCTAAAAATAATCGAAAAAAATCCTTGACATCTCTATTTTATTGAGTTCAATTCTCTATCAAGTCAACGAGTGTTTTTTTCCTTGTTGGATTTTTGTGTTCCCAAGTATATTGTGCGGCCTCAATTCAGCCAGGTTGGGGTTTTTATGGGTCAGATGCAGATCAATTCTTCTATTCTCGTTGGCTTTTTTCGAAACAGACGATCTTTAACTTTGCGCTGTAAAAGTTATAAATACAGCTTTACAAGAAACAGCTTCATAAAGAACAAAGCTACAAACCAAGACTCTTTTGATTTACGTTCTTCAAAAAACAACTCTCTGATTTGTTAATTTCTCTTTTGTTTTTCCTTTCTTCTGATCTTTAAAACACCTACATAGTTTTCGCACCCTGATAAAACAGTTGGGCATTTTTGAACATGTCAAAGATGCCTGATCAGCTTTCTGACAGCTTGTTGAAGAGGTGCTAATGAACAGACAGCGACGTTGGTCGATGGTTGGGATAAATACGAGTAAAAAAATCAAAGAAATAATGGAGAGTCCGCATTTACCTGTGCTGGTTCAGAACATGACGTCCCGTTCTATTTCCGATCTGGTTAACCGGGTAGGCGTAGAGAACAGTCATGCCATCGTACTGCATGCTTCCAACGAGCAAATAAAGGGCATGCTTGATATACAGTTGTGGCAGAACAAACCGGGAAAGATGGATCTGTTGCAGATTGATAGTTTCTTTCCATGGCTGCAAATCTGGAATGATCTGGGGGCTGAGTTTGTCAGTGAGAAACTCGTATCATTGGGTGCGGAATTCGTTGCGGTCTGTTTTGAAAAACACCTCACTGCCTACAATACTGAAGTCGTCGGCCTTGCTGCTTCTGGAGAAAGTTTTGGCAGATTTGACGTGATCCCGGCCAACGGTATCGATGAAATTGAGGACGAACTTATCTGGTTTGTGCTGTTGGACACTCTTAGGCATCTACATATTCATGCGGCAGAATTCCTCGATACGGTACTGGAACGTTGCAGTTTTGTCCGCTCCATTCTCAGGGAAGATATCGCTGAGCATCACCTACCGGAAGATATGCAAAGGGATCTTGGACAGGAACGAGACGAGCGAGCAGAAGAAACAGGTTACATTTCCGCAACTGACGCCTTCGCGTTTCTTTCGATATCAGACACAGGAACATTTGAGGAAGTTATGTTGAACGTTCAATATGACGACCTTACCCGGCGCTATTTTCGAATTCAAAACACCCAGCCCGACGCCAAAACCGGTGATATTGATACACCGGATCCAGGCGAAGGTGTGATGGGTGTTGAGTCTGCCTTTACTCACAGCCAAACGCCAGGCGTGCAGGTTCAAACCAGTGAAACGAGTCAGGAAGATCTGTTACAACTCAACGGAATTCTGGTAGAGCTGGGTATTGGTCCGAGACGTGAGAGCCCACAGTTATTACCGTCTGCGGAAGAAAAATCTTATCAGTCATTGACTCACTTGCTGGATCAGGCGATGCACAGCCTGCAGCGGGATTCGGAGGAATTGTTCGAGAAGCGTCGGGATGAAATTCTCTATCTGTCCAATATATTGATAGCAGGTACTGGCGTTCATGGTGCACAGTTTACTGAAACCAATGCAGTCAGGGCTGTCAGGTCAACTTGTAACCTCGGGCTGGACTATCTCGTGCATCATCAAAATGCTGATCCGGAGGAATTGTATTATTCATTTCTGTCGGCAGAACCAGGAGCCCTGTTGCCATTTCAAATAGGTTACAAACTGCTCAATCAGGTACCTGAAAATTGCGCCGCTGCACTGAGGTCGTTTTTATCCAGCAAAAGGACAACCAGCAGGTTGAAACGTGTTCCATGGATTGCCGCCCAATTGGACCACATCCTGCCTGGCGACTCACTGGTCGAGAAGGTTACAGCAGGTAAATTTGAAGAGCTGAAGCGTGACATTGACCTGCTTAGCCTGGTGCTGGATCATACGGCAGTTCATGCGATGGATTACCTGATTGACCCATTTCCCGTCCTCCCAAAAATTATCAGCATGAACCCACAGCCGATTCGATTGGATCGATCAATACGTTTTATTAGCGGTCTGGGAGATCTGGAAATTATTCAGGATTATGTTGATAACTTACTCTTAGACATCTGAGAAAAAGGGAAAGGGAAAAGAGGAAAGCGCTGTTTTGATGAAAGTGGCAACGGTTGCGCGTGCGAGCCAGCTGAATTTTATATAGGATGGAGCACCACCCGTGAAGTTTGGAACGGTGCTCGCCATTTTGCTTCCACTTCGAGCCAGGGAACTTCATGAATTACAACTTGCGTCCTGAATACCCCCGCCCCATCTTGCGACGGGAGGAATGGTTAAGCCTGAATGGTGAGTGGGATTTTACGGCTGGAGATGTCGCACTTGGTGAGACACCCATCTTTGACCAGAAAATCATTGTCCCGTTTGCCATAAATTCAGATCTATCGGGTCTGGTCAGCGACGCGCCCCCCGATGTGGTTTGGTATCAAAAAGTGCTTGAAATCCCGGAAGCCTGGCGGGGTCTACGCATTTTGTTGCACATTGGCGCCTGCGATTTTCAAAGCCGAATTTACATCAATGGGCACGAGGTTGGACAAAATCGCGGGGGATATGCGCCGATTTCTGTAGATATGTCTCCCGCCCTTCAAAACGATGGATCAAAAAACATGCTCATGATCCGGGTCCAAGATGGGGCTTCCTGGTCACAACCGCGTGGCAAGCAGGAAGGCACCACGCGTTGGCCCATTGATTATGACCCGATCATTGGCATATGGCAGAGCGTCTGGCTGGAACCTGTCGCACAGGTCTCCATTCAGGATTTGGCATGCCATTATGTGTGTGAAGGCAATCTGGTGTCCTATACGGTGGGGCTGAGCGGTGTATTGGATGGCACACTTGGGATCACCGTTAATGACGGCGAGCGCATATTGGGTGGCGTTGAGGTGGAGACTAACCATCGGTCTGAAATCAAGTGTCAGTTTTACGTGGAAGACCCGGTTCTATGGTCACCGGACAATCCCTGTCTTTATGATGTTGCATTGAAACTAAATAATTCGGACGGCGATCTCATCGATAAGGCAGACAGCTATGTTGGCCTGCGCGAAATAGAAAGCCGGGACGGGCAACTCCTGTTAAATGGCTCACCACTTTATATTCGCGGTATTCTGGATCAGGGTTATTTCCCGGAAGGTTGGTATACCGCCGCCAGTGATGACGCATTGCGTAAAGATGTGGCTCTGACCAAGGCGCTCGGTTTCAATTGTGCCCGTAAGCATCAAAAGGCTGAAGACCCGCGGTACCTCTATTGGGCGGACAAACTTGGTTTGTTGGTCTGGTCTGAAATGCCTTCAGGTCGGATTTTTTCGACCGACCTGGTCACCGACCTAACCAGTGAATGGATGCGGTTGATCAAACGGGACCGGGCACACCCTTGCGTCATGGCGTGGGTTCCTTTCAATGAGAGCTGGGGAGTATGGCATCAAACAGAACGGCCACAGCAGCGGGCTTTTGTTGACGGCATTGTGGGGCTGACTAAAGCTCTGGACAGCTCGCGCCTGGTCGTTGGGAATGACGGCTGGGAGTATTCCTCGGGTGATTTATGGACCTTACATTTATATGAAGGAATGGGGGAATCCATTGCCGAACGATTGGCCGTTGTTTTGGACAACCCGGATGCAGAATTGTTTCCCAATGGCCGGGTGGGGGCTTTGGCGGGTGCAGATGTCACGGGGCTGCCAGTGTTACTGACAGAATGCGGTGGAGTCGGGTTTGTGCCTGAAGGGTATGATGGCGCTCGGGAGGCTTTTGCCTATGGGGAAATGCCGGAATCCAAAGCAGCGTTGGAAAATGACATTCGTAAAATCGCGGAAGACGTCCACGGCGCTGGTGCCTTGACCGGTTTTGTCTGGACGCAGCTTACCGACATTCAGCAGGAGATAAATGGATTATTGACGTTTGAACGTGAACCTAAATTGGATCCAGGAGTGATGCGCGAAATATTCGGGAATATCGGGCCCCAAAACATCAGGGAATAGCGGGAAAGTTCTGACGAATTACATCGACATATCAGAGCTTGCCCGACATTGTTAAGGAAGGAGCAGGAGTTTGTCGCTGTACACCCAGCAAGAAACCTCGACAGTGGTGACCAGATTAGAATTTAGCCAAATGTTTCAGATTAAGATGGCGGTAGTTTTTACTCTGACCCTAAACATATTAGTTGGCCGCTTGCTGCTCGAGCCATTCCTTCTCCAACAAGCGAGCACCTCGCAGGATGTTGCCCATCGCGTAGTTGCCCTCATGGCAGGCGTATTCATAAACCTGGCTGTCGGGTTTAGACTGCCATACGTAGCGACCACTCCAGGGTGCTGTCCACACAGTTTCATCTACCACGGTAAAGTCGTAGTTCAGGCTACCGTCCTCCCGCATGCGAAATCGCTCAGTCACGTGCAGGTTCTCATCGGCACCCGGCAGACCGTTGGTCTTCTTGAAGTGCCTGGCTTCAACAATCAGCACATCTCCTTCCCAGTGACCGACCGAATCCCCCAGCCATTGCCCGTTTGTCAACGGCGCATGCTCGGAGTCGATTCGAATGATTCGAGCATCGTGCACCATCTCATGCAGGATCACTATCGCTTCCTATCGCCCATTCAAAGCCGACGTTGAGTGCCCAGTTAACAACGCTGGCGACAAACGGGTAAAGATACTCGGTCTCGCCCAGCCATTCGGGTCTCTGGGTTGGGGTCAGGGTACCTGTATCGTATATACCACTAAGATCCGGTTTGCCCGATGCGGTACGTGGGATGTCGGCGTAAACCTGAAAGGTCAGGAGAACAGCTAGTAACAGAGTGATATGTTTGAACTTGAACATGGATTGTTTTGCGTCGAGGATGTGTAATCATTCTAAGCCAACCATGCTCTGACTACTACCAGACAACCCAACGCATTTGGACCTGCCGCACACTCCACGAGTTGGGCAGTTTCATCGGTCCAGGACGCAGAACTCGTAGCGATCAACGCCCAGTACCTTTTCTCCCCGGCTGAATTAAGCAGATGCAGGGACGGTATAAAAGGCGTTATGCTTCAAAGAAACAGATTGGAGGCAACTAACATGCTGGGATTTTTGAAGTGGGTTGGGATTATTGTAGGTATTCTGGCATTGAGTGTTGCTATTTTTCTCTTTGGTATGCGATTCCATGATGGCCCGATGGAGATCATTACTGGTGGTCCTTTCAAAACTGGTGAACTGGCTACCGCGCCGGATGACTGGAGCTTCCTGACGGGTCGAATGGAAATAGAGTTCCAAACCATGGAGCCTGATTCGTCGCGCATTGTCTGGTTGGTGGTGTTAGACAAGCGCTTGTACGTGATCAGTGGCTATATGAATACCGGATACGGCAAGATATGGAAACAATGGCCTCATCATCTGGTTGCTGATGACAGAGTAGTGCTGCGAATCGACGAAAAATTGTATGAACAGCGCATGGTGCGAATGATGGAACATCCCCAGCTACTTGACCTCATGACGATTAACATCAAGAAATATGGAGATGGTGCAAATCCAACTTTTACAGCTGAGCAGCTGAATGATTCACTCTCCGCAGGAGACTTCTGGCTGTTCGAAGTTGTCGACCGTGAAGACTAGGAGGCTGACCGAGAATAGAGAACCTATTGCGGAAAAGCTGATTTGGCCAGATTCCCCCTAATTTTAGTCAAATATGCTCTATATTCTCCTCAAATTATGAAAAAATCTGACTCAAATCAGCTTCCCCTCGCTACGGTTTCTATTCTCGGTCAGCGTCCTAGTATCAGATGAATGACACGCAAAACCTTGTGTATGAAAGGGCGTGGATGTAATGGTTCGTTGTTGTGTGTTTCTTGTTTCCTTGTTGTGTTGCGCAAGTACCTTCGGCGAGTCTGACCGGCCTTCCTGCGTGGGTGACGCCTTCCCTGGATTTGCCCTCTCGGGTGCAAATCCATGGGTTAACCTCATACAAGATAAAGAGAGTAAACAATGGCAGCCGCCTGACTGTATTCCCTGGGTGAAAAAGCCAGCACGATTTCTGGTATCGACTGGAGGACGTTTTTACCACAGCGGTGACGCTACGACGCTGCTATCCCGTTTTGCTGCCGCATCAAGTTTGACTGATATCCGCTACTGGTCAGTGACTCGCCAGGCCTGGAAACCACTATTCAAAGCCGCCTATGCTGTTGAACCTGGTACTGAGACTCGGCGTGATGATTTCAGCATCGGTGAGTTAACCACCGGCTCGGAAGTTTATCTGTGGCAGAAAGAGGCATACCTGCCTTCGGCGCTGGTGATGGAGATGCAGGTACTGGAGCGAACCCCGGAGAGACTCGTCATCACAATGGCGAACACCGAGCCCGTTCGTTGGATGTTGACACGTGTCATAGACCCAGGCGACTACGAGTTTTATTACCTTTTGGAACGTGAGGATGAATCAACCTGGCGTTTTTATAATGTCTCGCGGTTGGTTGGGGGTGGTCTGGCCCTGGCATTTCTGCCTGACGAATCGTTGATCAATCGTGCAGTTGCCATCTTTCGCCATTTTGCCGGATACCCAACCGACACAGAGCCACCGTTAGCGCCTGTTCGTAAGTAGGGCAGCGAATTTCAGGCCAGGTTTTCGATCAGCGTCCCGGTTCCCAGACCGCCACCACAGCACATGGAGATCAATCCGTATTGGCCACCGGTGCGTTGCAATTCGTGTACGGCT
>DUAT01000067.1 GCA_012960755.1 Gammaproteobacteria bacterium | reverse complement strand
CACCCTGTCAAACGGATGCCATTTTTATCCGACTTCACCATTTTGACCTCATCAATATGGCCAGTGCAATGATTTCGAGGTGCGAGTTCAAGGCGCTTTAGCAAAGGTTTTCCGATCAAGTCCGCGGACTTGATGGAGAAAAAATTCAGTCCACGGTTTTGTAGGGCTTCTGTTTTTTTATCAAGATCCCAAGGGTGTGGGTGGATTTGTGAAAGAAGTCCCTCATCGTAGACGCGAGATAACAACGCTGAGGCGGATGCCAGCCTAAGAAGCGACCATTGTTTTGAGATTACAGGGGCGCTAGTCTGAAAAGTTAAAGCGCTGGTCACGGCAAGCAGAATTAGAAACGCGCCAAAATAGGGTACAACTTTTTTACTAGCTAACTTTGTCGTATTTAGAGTAAAAAGACACGCGAGAGTCGATATCCAGAAAATTATTGCCGGGGTGGCGTAACGACTGGAGGTTGCTTGTTCGAGACCAAAGCCAATACGTCCCAGGCTTGTAATAAACGCTGTTAATAGAACAAAGATAGAAACAGTCAGAAGTGTGCGTGATGCCTGAGAGTCAAAAATCAGATTAGATTTATCAAGCAACGAAACAATGGTCATTACTGCGGTCGCGCTTATGCCGGTCATCCCAAGCGCTAGGGCGTAATCTGGCCATTGTGGAGAGAGAGGATGACCTATATAGATCGCCATGTATTCAGCGAGAAGCCAGATATTCTCGAGCGCCTCTTCGGGGCGGGTGTGTCCTGTGTTGAATTCAAAATCATGGAAGTAACCAAACCAAGTTGCGCAGCCAAATGCTATGAACAGCAGGAGTTTTGCAAAACTCCATCTTTGTTGTAGTCCAATAAGAAGCCCCACCGGCCATGTCAAAAGACCATTTGCCATCGTGAAAGTAGCGCCTACGCTGAGCAAAATGCCTCCAACGAAAGGCAGCCTCGTAGCAGGGGTGTCAATCCCGGTTTGAGTATCGGAGCGTTTGAAGAGGCAGTAAAAAGCAAGCGTCGAGAGCGCAAACACTCCAACGAATTGAAGTTGAAAACCCCACACCAGATTACGAATCTGCAAGGCCGAAAACATCATAATAATGATCAGGCTGCCCACAACGATCCTAACCCAGAAATCTAATTTCAGTGCCCTAAAGACCAGCACACACAAGAATAGTGCGTGAAAAAGGTGCACCGCGATCAGGCAAGCCAGGGTAAGAATTCCTCTGCCCTGAAACCAGCTGAGATCTACATAGAACACCAACCGAGGCAGAGCAATTCGATGTTCATTATGCTGAGAGAACAATGCTTCCAAGAAAGAACTTGTACCTTCCTGAACTTTGCTCCAACCCGCCACCATGTCCCATTCATCTTGGAATAACAGAGGAACGTAGTGGTGGGCGGTAATATGCAGCGAGGTGAAGATTGTTGCGATTGCCGCTGTAATGGCAGCAAGTGCAAGAAGCCGCAGTGCTGGATTCTCAGGCTGCTGATTACTCATCCGGGAATTTAAAGCACTACTTAGCGGTGCCACACCTGCAGGTGTGTGTCTTGATGCTGGCCACGGTCGATCTGGCCATGCCGGGCTAAGCGACCCTCCAGCCAGCAGTAAAAGATGATAAAAAGATATCCACTGGATACTTCATCAACCTTGAACTTGGATATCCCTTCCTTGCGGTTGTACCAGTTGTTGGGAAGAATCTTGAAGCTGTAACCACGGACCATTGCCTTCAGCGGCAGTTCAACCGTGAGGTTAAAGCCATAAGAGAGCAGGGGTTGCAGGCCGGCAATCACATGGCGCCCATAAAGTTTGAATGCATTGGTTGTATCGTTATAGCGTGTAAGGAATAAAATTCGAATCAACTGATTGCCTAGACGATTCAGTATTCGCTTAACCAGGGGATAGTCGACAACAGTGCTGGATCTTGAAAAGCGAGTCCCAAACACGCAGTCCGCGCCCTCCCTGAAGGCACGATAGAAGCGCACCAGATCAACCGGATCATCGGAGCCATCAGCCATTACAACGGCGACGCAGTCTCCACGAAAGGCGGTCAAACCAAGTCGTACTGCGTAACCAAAACCATTCGGTGGCTCGTTATCGATGTGGCGAACCCGGTTACTGGACAGCTTCTCCAGTATCGCTTTAGTCTGGTCTGTGGAATTGTCATTAATAACCAAAATCTCATAGTCGATTGATTCACCTTCCAGCACTGACGACAAGGACTTGATTGTCTCCTCAATGTGTCCCTCCTCATTATGTGCCGGGATAACCACCGACAGCAGGTTGTCAATGCCTGATGCCTGCCATTCTGCCAGGGACTGAACAGTAATCGGCATGAGTCAGTCGAACAGGCGTTCGGATTGCCCATCAATTACGGCACGCATTATTTCTTTAATGCCATGTTTTATCTGCCATTTGGGGTAGTGGTTCTCGAATCGAGAGGTATCGCTCACCCACCACATGTGATCGCCGACTCGGTGAGTGTCAGAATAAGTCCAGTTAAAATTTCTGCCTGTCATCTCCTCAGCCATAGTGATCGCTTCAAGCATTGAGCAATTGGCATAGCGGCCACCACCAATGTTGTAAATCTCAGCAACGCGAGGCTCTTCAAAGAAGTGCCAGAAGGCATTAACAAGATCATTTGAATGGATATTGTCACGCACCTGTTTGCCTTTGTATCCGAAAACCGTGTAGTTATCACCAGTTAGTGCGCATTTCGCGAGGTAAGCCAAAAAACCATGTAACTCCGCGCCCGAGTGTCCGGGGCCGGTCAGGCAGCCTCCTCGAAAACAGGCGGTTTTCATCTGGAAATACTGGCCATATTCCTGTACCAGGATATCAGCAGCCACTTTGGAGGCACCAAAAAGGCTGTGCAGGGTGCTGTCAATGCTCATTGATTCATCGATTCCCTTGTCAAAGAACTGATGACCCCGGGAGAGTTCCCAGCGTGTCTCAAGCTCCTCCAGCGGCAGCCGGTTAGGCGTGTCGCCATAGACCTTATTGGTGCTGGTGAAAATGAAGGGCGCATCAGGGCAACTCTCGCGCGTCAATTCCAATAGGTTCAAAGTTCCAGTGGCATTCACACTGAAATCGGTGAGTGGCTCGCGGGCAGCCCAGTCATGTGAGGGCTGGGCTGCCGTGTGCAACACGAGCTTTATATCTTTGCCGTAACGCCGAAAAACGGTGCGCAGCGCCTCAATATCACGAATGTCGATACTTTCATGATGATACGCCGGTAAATCTGCTTGCAATTGTTCTCGGCTCCAGTTTGTACTGGCACTGGCGCCGAAGAAATAGGCTCGCATGTCGTTATCAATACCAACAACATCCATACCCTTGTCTGCGAAGAAGCGAACGGCTTCCGCGCCAATTAACCCAGCTGAGCCGGTTACCAGTACTACCACGTCGTGTCTCCTAGAAGGTGGTTATTAGGAGCCTAAAATAGGTTCGAGCTGATTTCGGTGATCGGTAAGCCAGGCGAAAATTTCTTCTACAGTAGCTTCAACCGAATGCTGTGGCTGCCAGGCAGTGGCATCGCTCACCGCTTGTGTGTCGGTGATATACCAGGGGATATCAGCATCTCGAGTCTCGGGCTTACAGGCAATATTTAGGTGTGAGGATGAGTGCTGTTTACACATTTGTGTTAACTCGTTTAATGAGACCGATATCTTCCGTCCACCACCTACATTGAAAACCTGGCCAGATAGGCTGGAAATTTGCGAAAGTTGCAACTTCAGCAGGCGATACAAGTCCGCGACATGGAGGATATCGCGAACCTGACATCCAGTTCCTCCAAAACCCAGGTAGGCGAGCGACCCTCCATAAAGGTGTCGTGCCGCCCACAATACCATGAACCCCTGGTCGACCTTGCCCATCTGCCAGGGGCCCGTTAACACGCCACAGCGGTTGATAATGCTACGAATGCCGTACATCTGTGTGTACTCGGTCAGTAGAAGTTCAGACGCAAGTTTGGTGGCGCCATAAAGCGATCGCGGCCCGTTAAGTGGAAACGCCTCGGAAATACCAGCAGGGCTCCAGCCGGTACCCGACTGGTCCTGACCGATTTCAAGTCGGCCATTTTGCTCTGTCAACGGCAAATCTCGCAGGGGCTGAATGGGGTACACCCGGCTGGTCGAGAGAAAAACAATATCGGCATTGTTTTTGCGCGCCATTTCAAGACAGTGTGTGGTACCCGTCAGGTTAGTGTTGACCAGGTATGCCGGACTTGAATCATAGCCGGCGTGTACCGATGGCTCGGCCGAGCATTCAACGAGCAGATCAAAAGCTCCTGCCTGGGAGATATCTTCAGGGTTACGGATATCGCCGTGGAAAAACTCAACACCATGATCTGCAAGTCTCGTCAAGGCCAGCTCGGATCCTCGGCGTTTGAGATTGTCCAGCACAGTAATGCGGGTATTCTCGAGATCTTTTTTAAATGATATCGCAGTGTTTGACCCGACGAACCCGGCGCCGCCGGTTATCAGTATGTTTTGATAAACCGTCATGGTTCTATCGGTTAGGCTATCCTATGACTGGCCAGTGAGCGACCATTTGGGAGTTTCTGCGGACTTTCAGACTAAGTGAATTGCAATTATAGCGACTAGTGTGACTGAACTGGTTGCGTGGCGCGTTTTCAAGTTATTGCCGCAACATCACTAGCGCACGACCGGCGACGGCTGCGAGTACCAGTGAGCCCCCGGCAAGGGCGGTGGCGCTTGGACGCTCGCCAAAGCCCAGCCAGACCCATATCGGCCCCAGAGCGAACTCGATGAGGACGATGAGCATGATCTCGGCGCTCGCCACGTAGCGTGAACTCTGGATGAACAGAAAATGTA
>DUAT01000066.1:17521-28847 GCA_012960755.1 Gammaproteobacteria bacterium | reverse complement strand
GTCGGACTGATCCCGGATGCGGTTTCCGTATAGATCTGACCATCCGAGCACACTTTTCGATCTTAGTGAGAGTAGGGTTGTATAAATCCAAATAAGGGGCGGGTCCACCAGGGATTGTTCTAGGGCGCCTAACCCTGAAGACAAAACTCCCCGAAGAAGTTGGGGCTATTCCATTATGGTCAACAATTTCAACTATACATCCCCCAGTACAAGGTGTCCCTGGGGTCCACGTGGGAGGAACCGCTGCGTCTGCAAATTGCGCAACGTGACTAAGTGCCATCGTAATAAGTATAGCGATACTAAATTTCATTAATCCCATCAGTTTATCTCCTAAATTGGTCTTATAATTTGAGATTACGCGATTTATCTTTATGAACTTAAAACTATTTTAGGTTTATGTCAAAGGAGCCTATGATCACTAGCGACTGTGGGACGCCAGACCCCAGATTGTCTGCTTCAATGGCATTGCCGGTTTTTATGTCGGCCATGCGTGATCTGGCCCATCTCTCGTTGTGTTGCGCGTTAGCTGACCCGATCTTGACCGTGGTGTCTTTGTCGTCAGAACGGGTTCTTAACTTCTAAGTAGACACAACAGTCTTACCAATCCAGAGTCCAAGCCCGGATCCGTGACTGTACCGACCAGGAGTCCTCTTGCAGTATCCTTTCATCGCCTAATCCGCTAATTTAGAGATACCCCGTTATTACCCCGTTTTCGGGCTGAGGGCGATCTACACACAAAAACATGACAAACCATAAAAGCTCACATAACACCGTGAACAAAGGGTTTGCAAGCAGGGGAGGCTGTGGGGCCAGTAAAAATGGGGTGAAGTGGAGGCTGGGGTCGGCCCCATAACTTCTAATTAATTACTTATAAATCAATAAATTAAAAAATTAATCAAAAATATACCCCTGAAATATCCTTAAATCTAAAAAGCACCTACTCTCAAGTTTTGAGGTTAATTACAGGCACTCGGCAAGCAGCCATTTCGGCGTAATTAACCGCAATAAATGGTTTTTGCCAGACTGGTCGTCTGTTGGACTTCGGCAAGTTTCAATATGCGTGACATGGCTAATGCTCCTTATGTATCCAACGTTTGATCCATCTGGATGTCAATAAGGCGCGATACGTTTGTTTCACGCTGTCCCGCTAAGGACGTTATTGCACGGCCTAGGAATTTCTAAAACCATCTGTCAACTCCACTATATATTATATAAAAGTTAGTGATAACAATAATTTGGTGTGCTAAACATACAATTAACATTAACTGTAAAGGCTGCCTAATGCTGAGCTTCTATGTCTTTGAGATGGTAGGCCATAAGTTTGTTGCCAAGATGCGCCATATACATGCGAATATTGAAATGAACATTTTGACCCAATAGAATAGAAATATCGAAATTATGGGTAGACATTCACATGAACTTTGATGGCTATTTCAAAAAAATTGGGATGTATGACGTATCCGATATTCAAGAACGAGTTAAATCCTTTACTGAAGAGCAGTGGTTAAAAGAATCCTGGCGCAGAGAAAATTTTCAAATGCATAAAAGTACACAGTCTATTTATCTAATTATGGATGAAGATGGCAGGCACACGGACCCTACCGTGCGGCCTGCTCTGTTAGAAAACCAGGATATTCTTCAACCCTTGTTGGACTATGTACATAGACAATTTGGACAGACAATAGATCTCCCGGATTTGAATGAGAGCAATAACTCAGGATATTTTGTGCGTATGCTATTTGTAAAATTATTGCCAGGGGGATCTATACCACCCCATTATGATAAGGGACGATCCCTGCGCATCTCCCATAGAATTCACCTACCCCTAATAACCAATGATGGAGTTAAATTTAGTGTAGGCGACTCTACTCAACATTTACCCCCGGGTGAACTATGGGAAATCAACAATCGTCACAAACATTCAGTGAGGAACAATGGAACCGAAGGCCGAGTTCACATGATCATGGATTTTGTTCTGCCCGGCGAAAAAATTTCCGATGTGACAGGCGAAATATTGGAATGCTAGGTTTCGATATTCAGATATAAAGCTGACGACTGACTGTCCCTATTCGAAGAGAGGTCTCATCCAGTCAATTCCCTCGCGAACATCAACTTCGTTGTAATGTGCAAAACAGAGCCGATGGCAGTGTTTCAATCGGCCTTGGGTTGAGAAGAATGCGTCGTGCTGGAATCCAGTCTTAAGCGGTCACGCGCCCTGTCGCGGAACAGGGTTGTGTCGACCACCTCAATGAACTGTACCTAGAAGAAATAACCACCGTCTGGCCGCGTCTACGTTGTGAGGCCGTCGAAGTGGTGGTGTAACGCGTCGTCCATAGTCTCCAGTCTTTGGTGATAAGTCGCACGCAGCTCATCAAATGCGAGTCTCTGTTCGTTAGCGCCATATTGATGTCGGATTAGTTCAATATACGGACCGAGAATTGACTGTTCGACATGTGGGTCGCGTTAGCTTTATCCGCAGTTCAACGACGACGATTCTCATCATTCTTCCCTGTCCGTGCGAAATTCAATATAGGTGGCCTGCTCGGGTTTGTGATGGATTTTTTACCGTTGCATTTGAGAGAGTTGGCATTGACAAGGCAATTTAGCTAGCATGCTATTTGGAATATCAAAAGGCCTTAGGCATAACACCGCACACTTTCGCCTGGCGTCAATACTTTGAGAGGCACACTATGAGCAGGTTCTTCAGATTACCGGTTTTGGATGATCAGCCAGTCTCGTCGAATGGCGATGAGACCTGGGATTATGTCCGGAATGCAGGATGATCAATCCTCAACAATATAGTATCGCTGATCCGGAAAGCCTGGAAACACCCGCCATGGTGTTGTTCCAGGACCTGATGGATCACAATATTCGAAGCGTTTGCGAGATGGTTGGTGGCGGCCAGAACCTGATAGCTCATGTAAAGACGCACAAGTCGGAGGCGGTTGTACGGCGACAGCTCGAGCATGGCATCGACGGATTCAAATGTGCCACGTTGAAAGAGCTGGAAATGGTTCTACAGGCTGGCGCCAGCAAAGCGATCCTGGCTTATCCACAAGTACAGAAGCGCAAGATCGAGCGATTGTGCAACCTGGTTTCTAGATACTCGGATGCGTGGATCGCTGCCCTTGTTAGTTCGCCGTTGCACCTGGAGTTGCTTTCGAATGCTGCCGACGATCACCAGCAATCATTGCAAGTAATGTTGGATCTTGATGCCGGGATGCATCGCACGGGAATCAGTTTCGGGGATGACGCGACAAAGCTGTATCGGGGTGTCGGTAAACATCCGTTCTTACAGCCTGCCGGCATTCACTGGTACGACGGGCATGACAACTTCAGCGATGAACAGCAGCGCCGGGCGCAAGCGGAAGGCCATATCGAGTCTCTCAGAAAATACCAGCAACAGCTCGAGGCGGAAGATCTGCCGGTGCCGCACATTGTCGCCGGAGGAAGTTGGTCGTTCTCTTACTATGCGCGCGCAGAAGGCATGCAAGGCTCGCCCGGCACATTCGCGTACTGGGACGCAGGCTATGCGTCGGATATGCCCGACTTGCCGTTTCAATGCGCGGCTTTGGTCCTGACCCAAGTTGTGGACTGCTTCCCGGATGAGGGCTTATTCACAACCGACCTCGGCTGCAAGGCCATCAGTTCAGATCTGCCCGAGGAAGAGCGGGCCGTCTTATTGGGCTACGAATCGGCGAAGCTCGTTTTGCACAGCGAAGAGCACGGTGTCTTTCGAATGGCTGGCGAATTGCCAGAGGTCGGCGATTACTTGCTTGCGGTACCGGGCCACATCTGTCCCACAACCATTCGCTACCCGGGCATCCACGTTATCGATGCCGCCGGCGAGGTGGTAGACTATTTCCTGCATACAGCGCGTGATCGCGAGTAGAGGGCTAGAAGCAATGCGGTGCAACCGATGCGACGGCCAGCAAACAATGTAACGGGAGAGTATTGATGAAGTTCACAATCAGGGTTGCTGTCGTGCTTGCCGGAATTTTGTTGACCGCTTGCGGTACAAAAGAAAACTCGACGGTCGATACGCAAAGCAACGAGCCCGCCCTCTACCCGAGCGTCGATGACAGCTTTCTCTCTGCGATCGACTGGCGGTTCATCGGGCCGTACCGGGGAGGACGAGTTCTCGCGGTCGCGGGGACCATAGACAACCCGCTTGTTTACTACTTTGGTGCGGCACATGGCGGCGTCTGGAAGACCACCGATGCCGGGTTGAACTGGCGCAATGTATCGGACGAATACTTTGAATTCCCGGCCGTCGGCGCTCTCGATGTGTCGTTTTCGCACCCCAAGGTGATCTACGTTGGAACAGGTGAGGGTGTTCAACGGCAGTTTATTTCGCCCGGCGACGGGGTCTACAGGTCGATGGATGGAGGCGATACATGGACCAATGTTGGCCTGAAGGACACTCGGCACATTGCCAGGCTTCGCATTCACCCGACCGATCCAAAAATCGTTTACGTCGCCGCGATGGGCGACATGTTCGGCCCCAATCCGGAGCGCGGCATTTATCGGACCAAGGACGGCGGCGAGAACTGGGAACAGGTTCTTTATAAGGGTGATACGACCGGCGGCGTGGACCTGACCTTCGACCCCGACAATCCTGACGTAATCCTCGCTTCCATGAACCACCACGTAACACTTCCCTGGGACGAGGAAAGCGGTGGTCCCACTTCAGGTCTTTTCAGGACAACGGACGGCGGCGATTCCTGGACGGATATCAGCCGCAATCCCGGCATGCCAACAGGATTGATTGGCAAGATTTGCGTATCCATTTCGCCGGCAGACTCGAGCCGTGTCTATGCATTCATAGAGGCCGACCAAGGCGAGGGTGGAATCTATCGCTCCGATGATGGCGGTGCCACATGGCAAAGGACTCATACCGATCCCGGCAAAATGGAGATTCCCAACTCGTACAACTACATTACTGCGGATTCACAAGACGCCGACGTCGTGTATATCCAGCCGCTCATCGGTTTGCTGAAATCCGTGGACGCGGGCAACACGTTCGAGGAAGTCCCCATGCAAAATTGGGATCCGCATGCGTTGTGGATCGATCCCAACGACTCGCGTCGCATCATCGAGGGTGGCGACGGCGGTGCGTCGGTGACGTTGAACGGCGGAGAGTCCTGGTCGAGCCTCATCAACCAGCCGACGGCTGATCTTCTCAGCCTCGCGGTGGACGATCAGGAGCCGTACTGGGTGTATGCCTCACAGAACGACAATGGCCACATCGCGATACCCAGTCAGACCGACGATCCAACAATCAGCCGGGAGCATTACGTTCCGCTTCCCGTCGGCGAGGGTGGCAAGACGGCCGTTACGCCCGACGGCAGCGTGATCTACGCCAACGACCGCTCGCGGACCGTCCGCATTGACATGGAATCCGGCGAGGCGCCGCAAGTCAGCGTATGGCCCGAATGGGTATTCGGAACGCCGGCAAAATACATTCCCTACCGGTTCTACTATTCGTTCCCGATTCTCCTCTCAGCACATGAGCCGAATGCACTCTACACCGCTGCGCAGTTCCTGTTTCGATCCACGGACGAAGGTCAGACGTGGCAAACCATCAGCCCTGATCTCACGCGAAATCGCCAGGCGGATATGGGAGAAATATCCGGCGGACCCATCAGTTCGAACGCGTCTTCGCTGTTTCATACGAGCGTGATTCGCACCATCGCCGAATCGCCGCTGCAGGCCGGCGAACTCTGGGTGGGCACCGACGACAGCAATGTCCAGGTATCAAGAAATGATGGCGAGAGCTGGCAGGATGTCTCGCCGCCGGACCTTCCCGAATGGACGACAATCACGGCGATCGATGTATCGCATCACCGTCCCGGAACTGTCTATATATCTGGTGAAGGTCACCGGGTCAGTGACCGCACGCCGTACCTCTACAAGACTACTAACTATGGTGAAACATGGCAGCGGATAACCGACGGCATTCAAGAGAACGACTTCACGTGGGTGATTCGGGAAGACCCAGAGAGACCAGGGCTGCTTTTCGCCGGCGCTGAAACCGGCGCCTATGTCTCATTCGACGATGGGGACAACTGGCAATCACTACAGGGCAACCTGCCGCCGGTGCTGGTCATGCACATGCAGATAAAGGATGACGACCTGGTGATAGCGACCCACGGCCGAGGACTCTGGATTCTCGATAACATATCGTCGTTGCGTGCCATTACTCATGAGGTTGCCGTTGCACCGGTCTATCTGTTCGGGGTTGCGCCGGTGTACCGGCATCTGCGCGGCGGGCGCGGATGGACCAAACTCTACAGCGGTGCCGCTAACCCGGCGCGGGGCGTGACCTTCGAATACTACCTCGCCGAAGCAACAACCGATCCTGTGACCGTCACCATTACCGAGCCGGACGGCGACGTAATAAGGGAACTCACCGGCGGCGCAGAGGACGGCCTGACGGCTGACAAGGGTATGAATCGTTTTGTCTGGGACATGCAGTATCCGGGTACCGTAATGCCTCCCCCCAATGGTGCACTAGATGGCTTCATAAGTGTCGACTACTCGCCGCCGACGTCCCCTGTTGCGCCGCCGGGTCAGTACAAAGTCAAACTCACCGCGGCCGACCAAACGATTGAGCGAGACTTCGAGATTCGCAAGGACCCGAGAATCAAAGCGAGCAACGACGACCTCAGGGCCCAGTTTGAGTTGATGGTTGATATTCGTGACCGATTCACCGCAGTGTCCGACACTGTGCTCGAGATCAGAAAGGTTCGCACGGCGCTTAACGAGCGGCGCGCTGACCTGCCGGCAGGATCCGACGCCGATGCAATCCTCGGGGAGCTGCGGCAGATTGAAGGCACTTTGATGATCTGGATGGGTTCAGAGGCCCACCCGATGATGTGGAGTCCGCCGGGTTTGACAGAAAAGCTGAGTTCACTCTCGAACGCCGTAAATAGCGGTGATGCCCGTCCCACAATATCGATGTACGCGGTATTCGCCAACCTTACCGAGCGCTTCGAGCGTCAGCGCGACCGCTTCAACCAGATCGTCGATAAGGAACTCGCGCTTTCACTGTCCAGCGGACAGGAAGAATAATCGGAGATGAAGAAGAGTCCAAATTTGCGGGTATTTCCACTGGTCGCGCTGTTGCTGGCCGGATCGCTTACGCCGTTAATCGCAAAAGAAACCGGCGACCCTCGTCCCATCGAGATAGACGACTACTTTGCACTCAAGTGGGTAGGTAGTCCGGTGGTAAGCCCGGACGGAACCTGGGTTGCTTACACGGTCAATGGCCAGGATCTTGAGAAAGACAGCCGTGGGACCAGGGTGTGGATGGCTCCTGTTGCAGGTGGCGACCCGCTTCCGATGACGGCCGAAGGAACCTCGGCGTGGGCTCCCCGGTGGAGCCCGGATGGTAAGCGGTTGTCGTTCCTGTCATCTCGCCGTGACACGGGCACACAGGTTTACACACTGGACATGCGCGGCGGCGAGGGCGTGCAACTCACCAGTATTGAGCAGGGTGTCGAAGGGTATGAATGGTCGCCTGACGGGAAGCGATTCGTGCTCGTCATCCGTGATCAAGGTCCGGAGACAGGACCAGGGCCCTGGGTTATCGATCGCTTGAAGTTTAAGGACGACTACGTCGGATACCTGGACCGGCTACGTGCCCATCTTTACGTGTACGACATCGGCACGGAATCCGTTACGCAGATCACGTCGGGAGATTACGAGGACTATTCGCCGGCATGGTCACCTGATGGCAGCTCGATCGCTTTTGTCAGTAATCGCACTGCCGAACCGGACGCCAATTCTAATTACGACATCTGGCTGGTGAATCCGGGCATGCCATACGACGAGCAGGAGCTGGTGCAGGTGACCACGAATTCTGGTTCGGACGGCTCGCCGATCTGGCACCCTGATGGCGAGAGAATCGGCTACATCATGACGTACACGGACCGGACCGACGTACCTGATTCCTACCTGCAGACAAAAGTCGCGATCATTCGTATTGGAGAGGACGAGCCCGTGCTTCTTACCAAGGAGGATCTCGATCGCAAAGCTTACCAACCCGCTTTTTCTCCAGACGGAAGTCACATCTATGTTCTGCTCGAGGATGACGGCCAGGTGCAACTCGCTGTCGTCTCTGTCGCCGACGGCGAGTTGCGTCGGCTGGTCACAGGGCAGGTTCAGGTGGGGGGCACCGCGGTAGCACCGGATGGTAGTATTGTCGCCGCTATCAGCAAGCCGCGCCTGCCTGGCGATCTGTTTGTCCTTGATGCAGGGCCGTCTGAACCGGTGCCCCGCCGCCTCACGGACGTCAATGGCGAGTTGTTGAGTTCGATATGGCTGGCAAACGCGGAGGAGCTGCGTTTCGATACCGTCGACGGAACCGAGATCCAGACTTTCGTATACAAGCCAGAGCCCTTCAACCCGAAACGCCGCTACCCGACCATTCTTTGGCTTCACGGTGGTCAGGAGTCCCAGTACGACTATGGTTTCAACTTCCGTGTTCAGCTTTTCGCCGCCAACGGCTACGTCGTGGTGATGCCAAATGTTCGGGGTTCAGGTGGACGGGGGCTCGACTTCGCACTCTCCCTCAACAAAGCATATGGCACACACGATGTCGAAGATGTGATCGTGGCTACCGACTACGTCATCGAACAGGGTTATGTCGATCCCGACCGGCTCGGCGTCGGCGGCTGGTCGTCTGGCGGGACGCTGACGAATGTAGTGATAACCAAGACGGATCGATTTGCAGGCGCCGTCAGTGGCGCCAGCGTTGGATTGTATACGAGCACCTACGGTCACGATCCCTACGTGCGGTGGTGGCATACGGAATTGGGCCCGCCGTGGAAGAATCGCGATCTCTGGGACAGCGTCTCACCGTTTATGGATGTGGAGAACATCACTACGCCGACGCTCTTCATCGGCGGGGAGAAAGACTGGAATCAGCCGATCATCCACTCCGAGCAAATGTACCAGGCGATGAAGCACCTGGGCCGCGAGGTTTCGTTGGTGGTATACCCGGACGCGCATCACGGTATCAGGCGCCCGGTCTACCAAAAAGATCTGCTACGGCGATTTGTTGACTGGTTCGACAAGTATGTGAAAAGGAACTGATCGATGACGAAACGCAAGTTCAAGGTTCCACATACGCTGGTGATTCTCTTCTCGATGGTGGTGTTGGCGCAGCTGCTGACTTACGTCATTCCTGCTGGATCCTTCGACCGCACAGAGACCGAATCTGGGCGTATGCAGGTCGTGCCGGGTAGCTTCCACCTGACCCCGGATGCTCCCGCGGTATCGCCTTTTGCGAGCCTGACGGCCATTCCCAAGGGCTTCAGCGGGGCGCACGAGATCATATTTTTCGTTTTTATTATCGGCGGTCTGTTCGCGGTTCTCCGGGAAACGGGATCTCTCGAAGCGGGCATGGCGTCACTCTTGAGGCGTTGGGGAAATCAACCCTTCTGGTTGATCGCCGGCTGCATCACTGTGTTTGCTTTCGGTTCCAGCACAGTTGGTTTTGGTGAAGAGTATTTCCCCTTCGTGCCGATCCTCGTCAGCCTGTGCCTGGCACTGGGATACGACAGGATGACAGCTATCGGCATCATCATGGTTGGCTACGGTGCCGGTTACGGGCCCGCCATCATTAATCCGTTCACGACGCTGATCGCGCAGGACATAGCGGGATTGGAGCCGGCCTCCGGACTATGGTATCGCCTGATCTGCTTAATCATCTTCGTCGCTATCGGCATTCATCACGTCTGGTCTTATGCTAATAAAATCAAGAAAGATCCGTCGGCGAGTCTGGTCGCTGGAATCGATGTTCCGACCGGCGCAGCGATACCCAACGTTCAGGATCCAACGGCCTTGAGAAACCTGGCACCAATGACCGGTGTACAAAAACGGATCATGACCGCGGTGGGCGCTGCCATGGTCCTCCTTATTTACGGGATGATCGTCTGGAAATGGGGCTTGTTTGAGATGCAGGGCTTATTTGCCGGCCTGGTTCTTGTCATCGCCATCCTTGCCCGCATGAGTCCGGACAAGACGGCGACCGAATTCAGCATTGGCGCCGGCAGCCTTACGAGCGTGGCTATTTTGATCGGAGTGGCCCGCGCAATTCAGGTTGTTCTGGACGAGGGCGGCGTTGTGGATACCATGGTCTACGGCATTAGCGTTCCAATCCAGGAGCTGCCGAGCACCGTTTCTGCTGTCGGAATGTTTTTCGTACAAAGTGTCTTTAACTTTTTTATCCCATCGGGAAGTGGTCAGGCCTACGTAACCATGCCGATCATGGCGCCTCTTGCTGATATCGTCGGAGTGACCCGGCAGACAGCGGTGCTCGCATTCCAGTTCGGTGACGGTTTCAGCAACATCCTGATTCCGACGCAATATGTGCTAATAGGCATTTTGGCGATGGCGGGCATTCCCTACGATCGCTGGTTGAGATTCATATGGCCGTTCATGGTGAAGGTTGCGATCGTAGGCTCGCTAGCTTTGGTCGTGGCTGTCTTGATTGGATATGACTAACTGAAAGAGGGTGTCAACAATGTTTCAAATTAGAATTGCTAAATCTGTTTTAGTTTTCGTTATAAGTGTCGCCATCGGCATGCTTTCAGCTTGTTCCAGCGACCAACCTGGTGATGAGGCACCGACGGTTACTCTGGAAAAATCAACGTATGCCTCAGGCGAAAATATTGTCGTTAATTTTTCCAACGGGCCGGGCAATAAAGAAGATTGGATTGCGGTCTATGCCAAGGGTGTAGTTCCCGGGAGCGGCATCTTCACGGAGTTGTGGTACTTCAGCAATGGCAAGCGCGTTGCCGGGGAAAGTGGCGCCAGCGATGGCAGTTTGGTGTTGGATAGCGCTTCAGACAATCCGGAAAACGAAGAGGTTGACTGGCCGCTGGCTGATGGCGATTACGATGTCTATTTCTTGTGTTGTGACGATTATGACGTCCTTGCAGGTCCTGTGAAACTCAAGATCGCGTCTGATGATGGCTAGGCGATACAGACCCTTTATGAAATGGATTATTAGATGTTGATTTCAAAGAGTTTTGATAGTGGTAGCATCGACGTCATTGATGCAACGAATCTCCTCAATAACTGTATATGGTGCGAATTCCTACCCAGGCAGCTGAGTGTGCCATAGGTTCGCAAGTTTAAGGCGTGGCCACTGGCTGCAAATGAAATTCCTGGATGCACGCCGATTACGCTTGCGGCGCCCGCGTACACGGTAGTCATCTTGAGTTGCCGCCGGGTAAAGGAGTTTGTTGTCATGTGTCGGGTCATGGTTCCAGAGGGCGATCAAAATCCTGTGTCAGCGCGATGTTGGCTAGTTAAT
>DUAT01000066.1:0-17495 GCA_012960755.1 Gammaproteobacteria bacterium | reverse complement strand
AAAGGCGCATCAAGTCGACCTACACCAAAGATCGACATCTACAACAGGGCGAGATCCCAGCTCCGGATCGACGTGGTCCATACTCACATGTCCTGTTGGACAATAAATCGGTAATGCGTGTTGGCAGGAAATGTGCCTTGGAACTCGACCGCTCTGCCTTGTAATGTGACTAGCTTGATGCGCGAAACAGAGTCCGACGTTCCCAGTCCAAAGTGGGCTCTCGGCATAGCGAATGAGTGAAATCCACCACTGGCCTTTATCTCCCTCATCTGATCGTATGGGCCAGTCGGAATGGTGGAAACAAAGACTTTCGAACCAATGCCGAAGTCGTTGCCATCTCGATCGAGAACTTCAAACGTGATCGAGCTGTTCTCACCAGCATAATGGTTGACAAATACTTTGGGTTGCGAATTCAAGGGTAAGGAAATAATGTCCAGATCTCCATCATTTTCTATATCGATGTAGACATATGAATTGACCACCAGATTATCGACTAAACCAATGGTGTTATCCGGTGCGAATATCTTTCCCTGCACGTTGCGAAAAAACAGATTACTTTCAATAGTGTTATCTCTTTTCCATGTTCCGTTAGCGACATAGACGTCCTGCCAACCGTCATTATCTAAGTCTGCAAACTTCGTATTCCAGGCCCACCCGCTCACATCCAGTTTGTATTTCTCTGCGAAATCAACCATCGTTCCATTGCTTTGGCGAATAAAGAGGATGTTTTTCCTTCGAACTAACGGGATCCTTTCTCCGGCCGATTCCGACGCTATTGGAACCCGCGACTCGTTATATAGTGCCAATGCTGTTTTACAGATCCCGCGTTCTCTACTGTTCGCATCGGGAATTTCTTCACAATACCCAATATCTCTGGATTGAAGACCGAGCAACATTAGTGTCATCGACGTGCAATCCAGCTTTTCTTTTGTGCTGCGTTGATCCAACTCGGAGTCGCAACGCATAAGGCCTTGCGAATTTACCGTTCGCACCGAAATGAATTTCTTCATCTCGACGTTGTGCTGGCATATTTCCCTGTCGGATTCTCGAGACATACCGGCACAATATTCTCCAAACGGTCGGGGCTCTGGAAAGTCCGCGCTATTCGTCGGTACAAAGGATCCGGAAATATTGACGATGAATAAATCCATCCGTAAATCGTTGTTGATGTCGGCCGTATCAAGGCTCATCGTAAATCTCGTGCTAACCGGTATATCCCGAGCGTTTAATTCCTTAAACGTTCCACCATCACCTCCAAGGAAAAAACTGCTGCTAGGAGCAAAATCATTGCCTACGATCAAGTCCGTAATATTGTCGTCGTCGATATCTGCAGCCAGCAACGATTGCGTTTCACCGTGAACCCTTTCTTTGAACCGGTTGGTTTGGAAGGTCCCATTTTGGTTCAATAGGAGCCAATTGAACGATCGGGAGTGCGGAAATTCAGTCGCAGCACCGATGTAGAATTTGCCCTGGAGGATGTCCATGTCCCCATCTTTATCAAAGTCGGCAAATGCGACGGCATTGGTCACGCCTGGAGTTGCCGGAACAGCCTCGGACGGATAAGAGAATCCTGACAAGTCTTTGTTGCCGAAAAGAATGAAATCCCCTTCTTCAAAAGTAGAGGCATAAATGTCCAGAACAGAGTCGCTATTGAGGTCAACCAATGCCACGTTCACAAATCGCGTTTCAGGGTCGACGCCGACAATCAAATCCTGACGTAAAAAGGATTTGCCATTTATGTTTTTGAATAAGGAAATTTTGCCTTTCCCGCCAATAACGAGATCCACAAAATTGTCCTGATTGTAATCGCCGGCGGATATACTCCTGCCGTTAAAGAACGGCGGTAAAAAGTCAACTAAATCAAACTCATGGAAAGAGTCTAGGCCGATCTCCGGGCCTTCGACATACTCGAAATTTTTGCTGTCACTCCGCTCTCTTTCGATGTGAGCGAGGGAGTGCAGTTCCACCCGGTTCTCGGTGTCTACTAGTATATACTTCGACGGGTCCTTCGTATCTTCTGTTGTTGTACCGCCGGATTCGTATGCGCGAGATGATGACGTGTTCTTATCTACCGGGTCGTCGTGGTCACTCTCGAGCCGTTCCAATACTTGTAATCCTTCCGCATAAGCTCGGTCGTAATAGAAATCAATAAAGAGTCCGGATCCGACGCCCATTAAAATAAAGGTGACAGTTAATATGATTGCAATTCGCTTCGAAATCGAACCCCACACTATAAGAAATGCATAAACGCTGAAGATGCCCAGTGTAAAGAGAAGTGTCATCACGAAGGGCAGTGGTATTCCGGCGATCAAAAGGGTCTGGGAAAAGACAATATCCAGAGCAATCGGGACTGGCAGCAATACGCCGACTATAGCTGTTCCGAAAAGAAGCAGTATCGTCGGCTCCGCATCCGTCAGCAATTCCAACGGGAATAAGTAAATGACTGCTGACCCGATAAACCCGGCAACAAACATGAGAGGAACCGTTCGGATGACAATGTAGGTCAGACTGCTGGCAAAATTCCGGAAGCATTCGATGAAGGCTCCGGCCCAGGTCTCTTCCTTGTCCGGGATTTCCTGAGGTGGAAGAGGGCATGTGAATCCTGGTTCTAAATAGGCGTGGTGATGACTTTTCCCCAGGAAAGGAATAATGATAAATATTGTCAGAATGACCAGCGCCAGCTTCATCAGAGCCAGGGGCAGCGGGAAGATTGAGAACAGCATGGTCAAAACAATCACATTCAACGTTGGCGAACTGATCAATGCGCTCAATGCCGCCTCGACCCGTGCCCCAGAGTCATAAATTCCCTTAGAAATAGGGGCTGCACAATTGACACAGACACCCAGTGGGCTGCCGATCGAAATGCCTGCTAGCGTAGCTAGGAACGGATTTTTAACGCTTCTGAAGTGCATCAGTTGCAAAAAGGACACGATGAGGGCCGCGAACAGAATGCCGAAAGTCATCCCCCGCTTGTTTGTGTTCAACCAGTTGCCGGTTGAATAAGTAACTTTTTTCCAGTAGGGGAAATGATCTCCTACCCGGAAAACTTCCTCAAAATTCAAACTGCTGGACGGGCTGATCGAACCAGCCATCGCAGATTTCATATCGAGTTCTGGATATCGCGAGCCCATCCAGAAGCTCGCAACCAACGTAATCAGTCCGATCGAGAAAATAATGAGTCTTTTGTTCGCTAATAAGACGCGCATCATCGGGCGTCCCTGTTTTGACGTTGTATTAAAGGACAAGAAATTCTATCGATGTAGCCTGCGTGTGTGCAAGACTTCCTGGCGGTACGGGGCTCCGAGAATTCGCTCTGCTGGTTCAAAATTTGGGTCATTTCTGCCGCCAATACTCCTCAACAATAATTTGTCCCTTCAGGCAGCCTTCTACTGCCTTTCTATAGTCCAGTCCAACCGCTTCGTTCGATAAATGTACGTGAAACGGAAAGAAACCATCGTAGGCTTCTCGGCACGATTCCAATACTTCAGGACTGACAGTGTGGATGCGAATGCCGTGAGGCATATTAGTCGCAGCGCCCGCAACAAAATCATCGAGTGCACCGTTGGCGGCGGCAGCGCAGGAGCCGCCTAGGATTGGGTCACGGTTTATCACACCGCTGGCGACCGTGAAGGACCCACCGTGATTCACGTAATCGAATCCCTCCAGTACGAGATTGACCTGCGGTAAGACCTTGTGGTTGATGCTCGTCATGAACTGTTGACTGCTCATCTCATCTACCGCTCCAAAATGAACCTGGCTAATCGCGCTCACACGGCATCGACTTTGCCAACTTGGCTGTACATCACGCGGATGCTGCCGATAATCTCGATATCCATTTGCACGTCGCTGGTACTCTTGCCAACGCGAATGATTTCATGAAGTGGGGAAAGGGGACCAACCGCTGTTTTGCCAACAGCGCCCGAAGCGCCGACGATAATAATTTTCATATTAGTCGATTGGGTAGCGCTCAAGAAGCGGCCCGAGTGCTTCTTTCAACGGCTCAAGATGTGTTTCAAAGTTTCGCCATTGTTCCAGTCCTTGTGTATACACGGGCTGCCGCACCTGCTCCGAGCTCGGTGTGCGCACAGCGCGTTCTGTCTCATAAAAGCGCAGGCACTGCTCCTCAAACTCGAGTCCGCAATGCTCAAGTAGGCGTTGAATCTGGGTTTCAGTATTAATGACCATATCCTCATATTGAACACGATGCACCCGCCCTGGCAAAACCTCGTCCCAGTGGTCCATGAGCTTCATATAGTCGCGATAGTAATATCCGATGCCTGTAAGGTCGTAGGTGAACGTTTGCCCGCTCGCGAAGAGCTGCTTGAAACCAGAAAAACACGCAGCCATCGGATGACGCCGAGCGTCAACAATTTTGGCGTTGGGTAGAATCAGATGAATTAAGCCAATGTGGCGAAAATTATTCGGCATTTTGTCAATAAAATACGGTGAATTAGTGCGTTGTACGCGGGTGGTATCGAGATAACTTTCCCCGAGTTCCTTGCACCTTTCCTGAGTCAGTTCGGGAAGTATCTCCGGGTACTTTCCTGCAGGGCCTTTTCGAGAAACGCTGCCAAGCTTGCGGGAGATTGCGATTATGTCCGGTAATTCAGAGGTTCCTTGGACTTGCGAATGACTGGCCAGTATCTGCTCAACGAGCGTTGATCCAGATCGAGGTAGGCCTATTACGAATATCGGATCTGCTGCAGTACAGCCAAAATTCTTGCGCTCCGCAAAAAATGCGGCGTCGAGGGTCTTCATCTGGCGTGCGGTGTCCATAATATTTGTTTTTATATCGTGCCGATGACGTCGTGCGCGGATCGAGTTGCCCTGCTCGTAATATTCAAAGGACTGGTCGAAGTCTTCGAGATCTTCAAATGCCTTGCCAAGCGCAAATGCGAGGTGTCCCTGGTCATCGGGGTCGCCGGTATCCGGCAGAAACTGTTCGCGCATGTTGGCGATGTCTTCGTCAGTAAAGCGAAATGTTTTGAGATTCGCCAGGCTCCAGTAGGCTTCGCCGATCTTCGTTGGGCTCAATTCAATAGATTTTCGATACGCGTCGATCGACTCGGCCAATTTGCCAACTGTTTTTAGCGTATGACCATGGTACATCTGCGCTGTGGCGTGACGCGGGTAGTTTTTGAGTACTTTTTCGTAGATCTGTAATGCTGGGAGATGTTCTCCCTTTTGCGCAAGTACAGCACCTTTAACTATCATGAAGGCAGGGTTCTTGGGCTCCGACGTCAACAGTCTGTTGATCTCACTCAGGGATTGTTCGAGTTGATTGCGTTGCATAAGAAGAGTGGCGTATGCGTGGCGTGCAAGATGAAAGTCTGGAGCCAATTCGAGACAGCGCTCCAGAAGATTTTGAGCATCATCGAGTTGGCCGACCTTGATTCCAATATCGGCCAACATCCGTATTGCTATAACGTCGCCCGGGTCGTTCTTAAGGACGTCTCGAATTAAGCGTTCAGATATACCGAGGGTACCCGTACGAAGATGATATGCAGCATCGACGAGTTCAGGATGACGTGTGGATGCCTGCAGGTGCATTTCGTACGCTTGCCGGCTTTCGTCTTCGTCGCCGTAGGCGCTGAGTTGATCGCCGAGCGTACGCCATGCGCCTGCATGTTTCGGATTTAGGTGAACAGCTTGTCTCAGGCACTTTATCGCCTCTTTGCCCCGCCCGGTAGCGCCCAAGCAAAGCCCCAATTCATGCAATAAATCCGCCGAATCCGCATTCTTTTTCGCCAGTAGTTCGAGTATTGCCAGGCCTTTATCCGGCTCTCCTTGTAGGCGGTACGCGACGGCTAGAATTCTCTTAGCGGGTTCTACGTTTGGGTGGACCTTGAGAATTTCTCTGGCCTGCTGTTCGGCCAAGTGCGGATTTTGCCGCAGCAGGCTGGATGCGTGTGCTAATGCGGTCTTCAGGTCGCCGCTGGGCTGTGAGGTTGTTGAAACCATAATATCTCGCAGGTGCAGAACGGTGCAGTTTAACTTGTTAAATTTGTCATAATAATTATATTACTCAGCTTTTACTTGACAGGCCCATTGGTCGGTATACAGTATTGTATACCAAATAGGATACTTGATGATAAGGCCGGTTAAAATGCTGGGTTTGGCTTCCTGGCCCTTTACTGTCGTATCGTTAATATTAAGCAAGGAATTAAGGGGAAATATCAAGGAAAGGATTAAAGGATTAAGGAGGATTTGAAATGGTTAAGCCTAAAGAGAAAGCTAAAGCCCGTTCAGGAAAACGTTTCGCGCTGACGCCACTTGCAGCCGCTGTTGTTGCAGCAATGTACCCGGCTGCACCGATGCTAGCGCAGGAATCAGCGTTAGAGGAAATCATCGTAACGGCACAGAAACGAACACAGAACCTTCAGGACGTACCCATATCGGTGCAAGTGCTCGGAAACCAGCAGATCGAAGATCTTAATCTCAACGGATTCGAGGACTATGTTGCCTTCCTGCCGGCGGTCTCATTTATATATGATCGTCCGGGTATAGCTCAAGTTTACATGCGCGGCATAGCCAGTGGCGGTGATGGCAATCACTCCGCCTCGATGCCCAGTGTTGGTATTTATCTCGATGAACAACCGATCACGACGATCAATCACGTTCTCGATATGCATGTCTATGATGTTGCACGCATCGAAACCCTAGCTGGACCACAGGGATCGTTCTTTGGCGCCAGCAGCCAGGCTGGCACGATACGCATCATCACGAATAAACCGGTAATTGGCGAGTTCGAAGCAGGTGTTGATGTAAGTGGTAGTGTTGTCAAGGAAGGCTCAACTGGTTATACAGTAGAGGGCTTCGCAAATATCCCAATTTCTGATAATGCTGCGATTCGGCTTGTGGGCTGGACTAAGGAAAGTCCTGGCTACATCGATAATGTTCCTGGAACCATAACCCTACGCGGGACCCCCGAGTTCGTGCACGATAACGCGGAGCTGGTTGAGGAAGATTTTAACGTTGCAGAGATCAGCGGCATGCGAGCCTCACTGAAAGTCGATCTGAACGAAAACTGGACGATTACACCCGGCATCATTTACCAGCAACAGGACTCGAGCGGCGTATGGCAGCATGATCCCGATGAAGTCGGTGACTTGCAGGTCCAACGATTCTCGCCTGATGTCTATGAGGATCAATGGTACCAAGCCTCGATGACCGTCGAGGGTGACATTGATGGCCTCAATATAGTTTATGCGGGCAGCTTATTGGATCGTGATGCGGAAAGAACAGAAGATTACATCGGCTATGCGCAGTACCTGCAGAATTACTACTACTACGATTCCGGAGGCTGCTACCATCATGCGACGACATCCACCTACGCGAATTATGTTTGTACGGACTCGGATCAGTTTGTTTCGCGGGATGAAACCTTCAAGCGCCAGAGCCATGAAGTTAGATTGCAGTCGGACCAAGATGAAAAATTCCGCTGGACGGCGGGCTTTTTCTATCAGCGTCAGGAACATGACTTCGATCTGCGCTGGAACGTGCCGGGCATGGATCCGATGGGCAGCGACATTTGGCCCATAAGGCCGCCATCATTGGTCCCGGGCGACAAAGTCGTATGGCAGACGGATCAGAATCGCGTCGACCGCGACACGGCATTTTTCGGTGAAATCGAATACAACCTTACGGATGACCTGACTGTGGTGGGCGGATACCGTCGCTTTAACTATGAGAACTCATTATTAGGATACAACGGTCATGCCAGCCGTGGTTGTTTTGTAGACGGTGTATTGCTAGCGCCTTGCTCCGAGAATGCTCCGAATATCGACGATGTATCTGAGGGTGACGGCAATATTTTCAAGGCCAGCGTAAACTACCAGTTGAACGCTGACAAGATGGTGTACGCCACGTATTCCGAGGGTTTCAGAGCCGGTGGGGTCAATAGAGCAAAGAGCGCGGGACAGTTTGTCCCGAAATACGGCCCGGACTTTGTCGATAATTACGAATTCGGTTGGAAAACGACATGGCTGGATGGTCGCCTGCGTTTCAATGGGGCAGTCTATCGGATGGAATGGGACGATTTCCAGCTTTCCTACCACGATTATGACGTCTCGATTCTCACGATCATCCAGAATGTTGGTAATGCGGAAAACAACGGCGCCGAATTTGACCTGGAGTTCGCCCCGACTGAAAAGTTGCGTCTGACACTTTCCGCTTCCTATAACAAAGCTGAGTTAGGGGAGAGTTTCTGGACAGACCTTGAAGACAAAGAGGCAGGGGACCCGCCGGACGCTGAGCAGGGTGCGGACATGCCTTATGTGCCTGAATTAAAGTACAGCGCAACCGGCCGCCTGAATGTCAATTATGGCACAATGCCGGGGTATATTCAGGCTGCTCTAACTTATACCGGTTCTTCATGGAACGAACTCAAATTGTCAGGCCGGGAGTCGCAGGCCTCGTACGCGATCGTGAATTTTGCAACTGGGATACAAAACGATGACTGGTCGTTGGATCTGTTTATTGACAATGCATTTGATGAAAGGGCGGACCTCACAGTATACGATGATAACTATTGGGATCCGTACGGTGTTCTGACCTGGCAATCAATTATCACCACGAACCGACCACGGACTGTCGGACTGAGATACGCACACAGGTTCTGGTAACACGGATAGGTTATTGATACGGCTAGCCCCAACCAGACCTGTGTATGTAAGCGTCTGGTCGGATACAAGGAAGATTAACAGCCGTGATGCAATAAGCAGGCGGCCTATTAATTTGGCGGAAAAAATTATTTGACAAAGAAACGTTGGAATGCAAAATGGCAGCGATTATAGTGCTGGAACCGACGCCCCTATGCAATCTCACAAATCTGAACTTCTTTTCGATACCGTCTACCGCCGCTTGCGCGACATGATTCTCGCCAACGTTCTGAGTCCCGGACAGAAACTCATTGACAGGGATCTGGCAGAGGAACTGGGAATTAGTCGCACGCCAGTGCGTGAGGCACTCGGACGACTGGCGATGATGGGACTGGTCGAGGCACGTAGTCGTCGAGGCTACTACGTGCGTCAGTATACGGTCGAACAAGTGTCCGATATTTACGATTTTCGGAAGATCCTCGAAGTCAATGCGGCCAGACTGGCTGCAAAGAATGCCCGGCCTGAGGATATTCGAGTGTTCGACCGCATATTGTCTGACCTGGGAAAGCTGGATACCAAACCGGCGAATCTCGTGAAATACGTCGAGCTGGATCTGGAGATCCATAACCAGATCGGCAAGGCGAGCGGGAACGCTTCGTTATATCAGGCGATTCAGAATTTAATGGACAAGGTGATGTGCTTCTTCTGGGTTGACTGGGTAGACGCGTCCAGCGCCCATCCTGAGGAAATTGCGATCGCTCACCGAGAGCACACGGAACTGATCATCAGTATTAAAGAGCATGATTCTGATGAAGCAGCCAGAAAGCTAGCCATCCATATCGATCACGCGCGGAACAATATGACTAGCTTGTTGCGTGCCAGGGAAGAGTTGCGAGACGCAGTACTGGCAGGCGTATCGTCTAGGTAAACAAATCGTTGCTCCAAAAAATGCACCACAATATAAGGCGAAATAAAAAGTGGGGACAAACTTGGAATTCACAGATAAACGCGTTCTTGTAACTGGCGCCAGTCGTGGTATTGGCTTTGAAATCGCCAGGAACTTTCTTGATGCTGGAGCCCGAGTCGCAATTAACGGCAGTACCGAACAGTCCGTCGGCGCCGCGATGGACAGATTGGGCGAGTACGAGCAGACCGTCGCTGCACCGGGAAATATCGGGACCGTCGCTGGCTGCGAGTCAGCGGTACAGACGTCGATTGACGCATTTGGAGGGCTCGACATTCTCGTAAACAACGCAGGTGTCGGCGCGGGAAGGCCCATCGCCGATTGTGACGAAGAAATGTGGGACGCGCATTGTGACGTCAATCTGAAGGGCCTGTTCTTTTGTTGTCGAGCGGCTATACCTGAGCTGACGAAGTCGAATGGCAATATCGTCAATATCGGTTCGGATGCCGGATTGCAGGGTTGCCCAGGGATTACCGTTTACTGCGGGACAAAGGGAGGCGTTATCAACATGTCTCGTGCAATGGCGCTGGAGATTGCACCAGATGTGCGG
The DNA here is from genome assembly GCA_012960755.1 of Gammaproteobacteria bacterium. The sequence continues at coordinate 7,381 of DUAT01000066.1, read as the reverse complement.
GTTAATTGCGTTTGCCCGGGTTACGTCGATACCGACATGATCCGCCTCAGCGTAAAAAAGAAAGCGGATCCAGATGCGGCTTGGCAAAAAATGATCGACTACTCGCCCTTGCAGCGCATCGCTTCAACGGAGGAGATCGCCTACGCTGTCCTCTACCTCGCGTCAGACAAAGCGCGGAATATAACGGGGGCTTCTCTGGCGACCGACGGCGGTACGACTGCTGGGAGATAAGACCTTCGTAGGAAAGAACATTTAGGTGTTTCTCAGACGTATCAGGGTTACATCAAAGGATGTCGACTGTTACCGAATTGAATAAGAAAAATAAGAGGGGTGTATCAATACCTAAAGGACTCAGACTTGACGAAATCAAAAGTCAGATCAATGTTCCACAAATGATTCAGGCCATCGAAGATGGGTTTTTTCGCTATTCCGAAGACATGGTTGTCGTCCCGCTTTTGCGCGAGAGGGAGGGATCAGCGAGCGAGCATGCGGCCATAACAAACAATCAGTTAAATAGATTCGGAGAAGTCGGTCTATGAATCGTATTGCCGTTGCCGGATTTCAACACGAAACAAATACATTCGCATCGACTCTCGCCACCTACGAGGAATTTGAAAAGGCGGATGCTTGGCCCGGAATGATTCGTGGCGACGAGGTAATACGCGCTTTGTCGGGAGTCCATGCTTCTCTCACTGGTTTTGTGGATGCAGCGATGGCAGCGGGTGGTTATGAGATTATTCCAGTGCTCTGGTGTGCGGCAGAACCGTCGTCCTATGTTACGACCGATGCATTTGAGCGGATCGCCGGCATGATTGTGAACGATATAGAGTGCACCGGTGATCTGGATGGCATCTATTTGGAACTGCACGGGGCTATGGTTACAGAGAAGCACGAAGATGGTGAAGGCGAACTTCTTCGTCGCATACGTGAACTGATGGGTCCCGATCTACCTATAGCTGTGAGTTTTGATTTACACGCGAACGTGACTCCTGAGATTATGGAACATGCGTCCTCAATCAACATTTTTCGCACCTATCCGCATATCGATTTGGTGGAAACCGGTGCAAATGCTTTCACGTCCCTAGAGCGATTGATTACAGTGGGACCATTGTTCAAGGCCTTTCGGCAGGTACCGTTTCTGGTTCCATTAACCGCCCAGTACACGGGATCAGAGCCCTGCCAATCGCTCTACGCGGGCTTGCATCAACTGGTTAGTGAGACTTTGTTTTCAGCTGATATCGCGATGGGCTTTCCCCCGGCCGATATCTTTCATTCTGGGCCCTCCGTGGTTGCCTATGCGGGGTCGCAGGAAGAAGTTGATAAAGTGGCTGACGCGTTACTTCAGTCTTTTGTGGACGCAGAAGACATCTTTAATGATGGGCTTCAATCACCAGAGTCCGCGGTTGCAGAGGCAATGGCCTATACGGGCCCCAAGCCCGTAGTTATCGCTGATGCCCAGGACAATTCGGGTGCAGGTGCGTCCTCGGACACCACGGGACTCTTGAATGCGCTGGTACGGGGCAACGCTCAGGGTGCCGTTTTGGCACTGCTAGATGATGCCGAAGTAGCGGCCAAATCCCATGAATTAGGTATGGGAGCAGAGTTCACGGCTTCCTTAGGTGGTAAGTCCGGTCAGGATAATCAGTATTCCTTTGATGGCCGCTTCTGCGTCGAGGCTCTCAGTAATGGTGAATTTCCTTTTACCGGTGCCATGTTCAACGGTTTCAGCGCTAACTTGGGTCCCATGGCGGTGCTGCGCGTACTGGATACACCTGCCGATGTTCGCATTGTCATCGGCTCTGTGCGGTGTCAGTGTCTAGATCAGGCGATCTTTAGGCATATAGGCATTGATCCAGCGGAGCAGCGCATTGTTGTCGTCAAAAGCAGCGTCCATTTCCGCGCCGATTTTGAACCCATCGCGGGCAGGGTCCTAGTGGCCGAAGCGCCCGGAGCGCACCCATGTCGCCTTGACAATATCACCTACCACAATCTGCGTCCCGGTGTGCGCCTTGGGCCAGGTGGACGTCCCCATGGAAGAACTGAAACATGAAGAACCTCGTGAGGGTTATTGTGACCACCAATGAGCGGATCAAAAGCAAGGCGGGTGGGGTGCGAGAGACACTAATGGGTCTATAATGGAACAGGGTTAAGAGAGAGAAACACTATGGCTGAGCTAAAAGGTATTAATCTGGCAATGCAGACGCCCTTTGATGATACGGGCGCTATTGATTACGGGCGATGGGAAGAATTAATCGATATTTATATCGATGCAGGCGTTCATGGTCTGGTTCTTGGTTCAGGGACGGGTCAGCACCCCTATCTGACAGAAGACGAATGCAATAAGCTTTATGAAACCGGCATTCGCCGTATTGACGGACGGTGTCACAGCATCTGCCAAACTTCCGCTTTGAATGTTAATGAAGTTATTCGGAGATCGAAACATTCAGAGGGCGCTGGTGCTGATGCACTGATGATCTTGCCACCTTACCTTGAAGGCCCAGCCGACGATGAAGGACTTTTTGAATTCTATGCCGATATCGATCGTCAAATTGGAATTGATATTGTTGGATACAATATTCCCCAGACAACGGGACTGTCTGTTTCGGTGTCGCTGTATAAACGACTGAACACACTGGAACACTTCAATTACATCAAAGACAGTGCGGGTGACTTGTCGGTCCACCAGGCATTCCTCCAGACCGGTGGCCAGGTCCTCAATGGATGCGATACCACTACGGTGTTTGCCCTCATGGCTGGGGCAGCTGGTGCAATTTGGGGCGGTGCTAACTATATGCCTCGCGAAGCGGTTCGACTCTATCAATTGGTGGTTGCGGGGGATCATACGGCTGCGCTGGAACTCTGGGCGCGCATGATACCGTCATTGCTTTTTATCTGGCATGGTGATTACAACCCGGCAGTCAAATCTGCATGTCGGATACGAGGGTTTGAAGGCGGCGGCGTACGACGGCCATTACGTCCGCTAAGTGCAGAGGCGGAAGAGGAACTCAAAGTATCTCTCGCATTTCTTGATTCTTGAATCTGGGCTTCTAGAACACTCTAAAGTCTATAGGTCTATACACGCGGCAGCAAGACGGGCAAGACGAAACGCCGCCCGGTAGATCATAGCCTGCATTGAAGACCAGGTGGTCATTGCCGATGTGTCGGACCATTTGATTTTGAAACATCTTGGCCTGGATCAGGCATAGCAAGCGAGAAACCGTTCACCACCAACGGGTCTTTTCGATCATCCGACTCAACTTTTCTGACATCAGCACGCGCTGGTGGGGACTGTCATGTATAGTGACCCCGGAAACTCCAAGAAAGAAGGCCGTAGGATTAAGATCCTACAGTGCAGGACGGAAATTTTCAGCGAGAACTGTGCACAAAGCCATAATTCAGGCTGCTGAGTACTTGGCTGACAAGGCGGAAATGGGGTTTATTCTTCCTATCACCCGACCGGCCATTGTCACATCGGCGTCATTGCGTGTTTGTGACATGTCCCGGCAATGCTTGATGCACGGCGGATTTCAAACCGCCAGCGCAACCGCCCATCATTGGATGTTACAGAGCTTGCACAGGTTTTATCTGGAGCGCATGTTGGACGCACATGTGATGATGAAGGCACTGTGGTTGACCTGACAGGTATAGCCGCACAAGATATCGTAATCACACAAGCCATCATTGAACCACCGCGTCGAAAGACACTGTCTAAGCAATATTCAAGGAACACAGTATGACCGCATCCTCCGCAGTACTCGCGCAAGCCGCACTTTCCATCGCAGCACATAAGCGGATCAAACGCTGGTTGACGCCGACGCCGTGCATCGCCTCACGGCACTCCTTTGAGGACGACACGGGTCTTTTCTTTAAAGCTGAAAATTTTCAACAAACAGGATCATTCAAATTTCGGGGTGCTTTGGCAAAACTTACCTCTCTGTCCACAGATGCTCCTGCTATTACGGCCTCATCTGGCAATCATGGATTGGGCCTCGCCACTGCAGCAAGAATGACAGGCCACGATCTGACAGTCGTTTTGCCTGAAACAGTAGCGCGCGAAAAGCTTTCTAAAATCAGAGCACTCGGTGTGGAAACAATCCTGCATTCAAACGATTCAGGACTGGCCGAACAACACGCACAGGCTTTGGCCAAAGAGCAGGGAAAAATCTATGTCTCTCCTTACAACGATCAGCAGATCATCGCGGGGCAAGGGACCCTCGCACTTGAATTGCTCGAGCAGCTTCCTCACATTGACTCCGTCTACGTTTCAATCGGCGGTGGGGGGCTGATTTCTGGCATTGGTTCAGTTCTAAAAGCATTTTCACCACAAACCCGTGTCGTTGGCGTCAGTGCAAAAAACTCCATGGCACTAGCGGCAAGTATACGTGCAGGTCACATGGTTGAGGTCACACATTTGGATACGTTGGCAGACGGCTGCGCGGGAGGCGTGGATAGCGACTCTATGACCTTGCCTCTTGGGACCGAAGTTATAGATGAGCTTATCGATTGCTCCGAAGATCAGATTGCGGAGGGTTTGCGTCATATAGCATGGACTGAAAAGATGTTGGTTGAGGGGTCTGCTGGTTTGGCCCTTGCAGCCTGGCAAGCGGACGAAGAGCATCATAAAGGGAAGGTCAGTGCAATTGTTTTGTGCGGAGCGAACTTCGATCGCGACCAAATTGCACCCATCATTGGTTGAAAAATTTAAAACGTAAAGAAGAAAGCAAGGACCAAACGGTGCCAAAACTGTCAAAGCCAATCACTCGCAGCGTGGATAGGCTTCCGGGTATGTTTACTGGGCCTTCAGCATGGCTCGGCAAAGAAATGGCGCTGGCTGAAGACCTCTGGCTGTACCAATTGGGCGAGCAAGGTATTAGCGATCTTGAAGCCGCCGCGGGTCATTTTCTTCAAAGCCCCGGCTTGAATGTTGGAGAAATCACCGCAGAGAACTTTCCACTGGCCACCTTAGGAACACATATCGCTCAGCTCACGCAAAAATTGAGACGATCATGCGCAGGTTGGTTAACTTGGTAAAAAGGCTTGTTCGATGACGTAGGCCCAGCGACCAAAGCGTGTCTTTGCGGGGCGGCCTTTCGCCATCAACATAGAGAAGTGTGAGGAGTGCGGCGGCAAGGTAAAGATCATAGTCTGCATTGAAGGCCAGGTGGTCATTGCCGATGTGTCGGACCATTTTATTCTGAAACATCTTGGCCTGGGGTCGGTCCTATAACTTCTAATTAATTACTTATAAATCAATAATTTATAAAATATTTCTCCTGAAATATCCCTAGTTTTATCCCTAAATCGGTTGATTCTCAATGAATATCCACACTGTGTCACGGTGAATCCGATCAGCATGAATCTATTATAACTTATTGAAAATACTGGTATAAAATAGCGATTGGCAACGATATAACGGAGCCTGCAGAAAAGTGAAGTGGAGGCTGGGGTCGGAATCGAACCGGCGTAAACGGTGTTGCAGACCGCTGCATGACCACTCTGCCACCCAGCCTCGCGGAGGACGCAGTTTACTCTAATTTATAACGGTTCGCATCTTTGATGTACCGAAAGTAATCACATCTGACCCTGAGTGAATAATTGCTGAAGCTGCAGGCTTTCTTTGCTAGGCTGGGGCAAAACTAGGAGACAACAATGAACAGATTGGAAGGCAAGGTGGCGGTCATTACCGGCGGGTCCGGTGGCATCGGCGTGGCAGCCGCTGAGCGATTTATAACAGAAGGTGCAAAAGTTTTCCTGGTAGATCTTGATGAAACTGCCCTGGCCGCTGCTGCAGAAAGGCTGGGTAGTAATGTGTGCTCGTATTGCGTGGCCGATGTCAGTAGTAAAGCTGATACAGACCGGTTTATAGCCCAGGTAGTCGATGAATTCGGTGGCGTGGATATCTTACTGGCCAATGCTGGTATTGAGGGCGAGGTTGCTCCATTTCTCGAATGCTCGGAAGAAATGTTTGATAAGGTATTGAATGTAAACGTAAAAGGTGTCTGGTTGGGTACCCGAGCAGTATTCCCCATCATGCAGGCTCGAGGGGGCGGCAGCATCGTGATCACATCTTCCGTGGCAGGCATTAAAGGTGCCAGCATGCTTGCGCCATACTCCACCAGTAAGCACGCAGTCATTGGCCTGATGCGCTCAGCTGCGCTGGCGGGTGCTGAAGACAAGATTCGAGTGAATACAGTGAACCCTTCGCCGGTTGAAACTCGCATGATGCGGAGCCTTGAGGCAGGAATAAGCCCTGACGATACCGAGGCCGCTCATGATATGATGAGCGCGAATATTCCATTGGGCCGATACGCGGAGCCCTCTGATATCGCTAATATCATGCTCTTTCTGGCTTCCGATGAAAGCGAATTTCTCACCGGCGGCGTTTACATGGCGGATGGCGGAACCTCAGCACGGTAGCAGTGTTTCCAGGCCAGGCTAACGCAGTCAGCAGGAGATTGGCATATCGTCAGCACTCATGCCAACGTGGCCAGGTATTTATAAGGGCGTCAAGTAATCCCGATGAACAAAACTTATTGGCCTCCGGCCTTGGATCTATATGCCAGCAAGAATCCACTTGAAAGGCTACTCTGCCTGTTGGATCTTGAGCCTATTGAGGAGAATCTGTTCCGGGGCTACCATCCTCCAGATCGCAAGAAACGCTTGTTCGGGGGCCAGGTTATAGCCCAGGCGCTGGTTGCAGCTATGAACACCGTGCCTATGGATCGATCACCCCATTCACTGCATGCCTATTTCTTACGAGCAGGTGACCCAGGACTACCCGCGCTATTTGAAGTAGAACGTATTCGCGATGGCAAAAGCTTCACTACACGGCGCGTGGTGGTGGTTCAAAATGGCCTTGCTATCTTTACCATGGATGCCTCCTTTCATATAACTGAGGAAGGATTGTCGCACCAGGAGCCCATGCCCGAACTGTCTCCTCCCAGTGAAAATCAACTGGTTGACGGCCTCCGGCAGCGACCTTTCCTGAGTTACCGGGAAAATCACAAACAGTTGCTGGAGCAGGTTCCACAGGAGCCTGAACAGCAGATCTGGATAAAGGCTAATGGGCTTGCGCCCTTGGAGCCCAGAATCCACCTGGCTTTGCTGGCTTATGAATCTGATGAAGCCTTGCTTGGCACAGCACGCATGCCGCATCGGGGCAAGTTCGAGCGCAGTAATATGCAGGTCGCCAGTCTCGACCACAGCATCTGGTTCCATGAGGCCGTGAACGTCAATGACTGGCTGCTGTATCGTCTGGATAGCCCTGCTGCTGCTGCAGCAAGGGGTTATACTCGAGGCTCAATTTTCTCAGCGGAAGGAAAATTAGTAGCAAGTTGCATGCAGGAGGGGTTGATTCGATTAAGATCGTGATAGACTACAG
>DUAT01000065.1 GCA_012960755.1 Gammaproteobacteria bacterium | reverse complement strand
TCCGCCCTGACGCCGACTTGGCGGAAATAGACTTTAATCAGAGGTTCCCTAGTTATCATCCTCCAGCTCGAGTTCTGTGGCTGTGATCTCGGATGTGTTAGTTTCTTCACCCTTTGCTTTTACCTCAACATCAATCACCGCACTCGTAAAAAAGTCAGCCTGGTTCATAGCCAGACCTGCCGCATCAAGATATTCGGTCCCACTGGTGGTTTGAATCGTGACCCCGGCAATGACCAGTACGCTCCCGTTATTGGACTGTACCGCGCCGCGGACTGACGTTTCCCCATCCAGGTCATCACGCTCCAGTCTTATCGCCGTGACGGTGGCGTCTGTTTCCAACTTACCCCTTATTTCCAGGTAGTTACCGACAACGATGTCATCGAGTCCAAAAAATATCACATTCAGATCGCTGTCGTCCTCAAGCTGGGTACTACCCGTCACCATAAAAGTAATATCCAGCACAACAACCTGACCCGCGTTTGTATCCACACTGTCGACAACACCTTCGACGCGGGTATCTTCCAGCTTTCTAATTTTCACTTTTTCTGCGAGCAAGACGCCATCGGCACCAATCTGGCCTTCGACTTCTACCTTGATGTTCAATGTCAGGTCAGCAGCGGAACCACCCTCATAGGTGGTGGCAGCGCTCGTGGTGACTGTCACACCAGATACATCGAAGTCGGTTTCCGATTGAAACCTGGTGACCAGACCCTCGAACTCGACTTCATCGCTTTCACCCAAATCGTCTTCTTCAAGTTCTACTTTGGTGGCTACCAGCGCACCATTTGAATCAAAAGTGCTTCCCTTAACCTCTACCTGATCACCATCAGCGAGCAGAGCGCTATCAAAATCTTCGAACACTGCAACTGAGAATTCGATGGTCTGGTTTTGGATATCGAATGTTGAAGTGTCGGTATCCAAATTAGTAACGGTGCCCACCAACTCGAATTCTCCACCTGGGTCGTTCAATTCCACGTAGGTCGCAACGATCTCACCATTGGCATTTAAAAAGCCACTCACTTCAATCACATCACCTGCAGTCAGATCTGACAACATTTGAATCCCATCGTCGAATACGGTGCCGTCATCCACAACGATGGACTGCCCCAGCACGATGAGCACATTATCTGTAATGCTGGTGATTGGTCCCTCGACTTTATCGTTATACTCAACGCTGGTTGCGGTACCCGTGCTGCCACCTTCATCAACGGTGCCCTCCAACGTGATAACCATCCCGATTCTTAAATCGCTTTCGCTCGCAACATTGTCGTCTGATTCAATCTCGGCAGAATCTGTTTCAAACTCCACGCCGTTGACGAATATGCTGCCAAAGCCCGTTAGTATGCCTCTTGATGTGACTGTTGTCGGGGTGGACGATACAGGTGTTGGCGTTGTTGCTGGTTCGGATGAACCTCCACCCCCTCCACCGCCACAACCACTCACCAGGAACAGGCAGAGCGTGGATACCATGACAGGGATCCGCATACTGGATCGCTTTTCTATTCTATATTCCATACTAACTCCTTAAGTTAAGGCTTTCACGACTTCAAACTCCGAACGTGACACAACACCAATTAGTTGGATTGTACTTCCAAGAGAACACCGAAAATGTGATGAGGTTGGCACTTTGTCTATCGTGTCCTGTGCGAATTGTTATTTTTCTAATAGAAATAGCAGTTTAGCTATCTTGTATACCATGCAGGTGGGCGGCTGAAACGGGTTACGGTTGATGGTAGCGATACAAGCACAATGGCAACAATATCGTCAGATACATTCTTTGGCGCCTGTTGGGTAACGAATGACCAGATTATCTTCAGTTCCGGTTATTCAGAATTGAAGATACTCACGATCGCAGACAAAAAAGTAAGCGCGCTTACAACGCTCAAAGAAGGTCACGCCAGCCATCGCTTACCGCATCATATTTCGGGAACACAAATATTGTTGTATTCCGTATACGTCTCAACAACGAGTTCTAATGACTCGGGTTGGGCTTTGAATCTAATCTACCGGGGAGCAGCGATTTCTGTTTGATGGTAGTGCGCCAGGCTTCGCCAAAGGTCATGTCCTCTACGCTAAAAAAGAGACACACGAGCTCGGTTCGTTGTGGGTTGTACCATTTGACGCAACGTCGATGTCAGTTACCGGGCGTCACAGACAGATCCAAGGTGCAATTACCGGCTACTATGGCTCGTTTTTCGCAACAGCCGATACAGGTCCACTTCTCTATAAGCCTTTCCCGGGCGAACCAGAGATCAATCTGGTTCTGATGAACCCTGACGGTTCACAGCATATGCTGGCCCAAGGACATGCGTTTGCTTCACCCCGTTTTTCAAGTGACGGCAAGTCGGTCGCAGTCGGTATCCGTTATGACAAAAATAAACCGGCAATCCTGATTTACGACACCGACTCGGGCAGTTCTTTTCGATTTACTGACTTTGGTGAATTCCCGGTCTGGAGTCCGGATGGCAACACTATCGCTTTTTTCGAAGCGAAAACTGGGGCTGTTCAGTCAGGATCTGACGGTCTGGGGCAAAGATGACAAACTGCTGTACTACACCATGGATCTGAGGCAGTTGTGGGCAGTCCCGATAGATACGGCTCCGCGGATAAAATTTGGTGATCCGCAGCACATTACCGACCTGGGCGCCCAATCATCGATCCACATCATCATTTATGGGACATGCGATTGCAGCATGTCCCAACGCGGTCATGAAGTTAGGTGGTGCCCAGATGAGAATTGGTGACTGGGAACCAGCGTACCATATGCAACAAACAGAGCGACCAATGAACTCGCAGTTCTTCTGCGAAACGCTACTGCCCTGGTACCAGTATGCGATCGAGGCATTCGGTCCTGAACGTTGTATGTTTGAGAGTAATTTTCCAGTAGACCGTGAATGTCTTTCCTACAGGGCATGCTGGAATCTGTTCAAACGGATTGCGGCAACGCTTGGACTCAGTGAAACGGAAAAAACCGACGTCTTTAGTGGTACTACTGCACAGGCATATCGCCTCACACCCCCATAAGGTGACCTCAAGCATCGAGCAACTTGAACAGACGTAAGAAAGCTAACCTATTGTTTCCACTTGTAAAATTACAAAATCGCACGGCACACGATTTGTTTGTGAGGAGTTGCTGGGCGGAACAGAATGATATATTTTATTGGTATATACCGAGAAAATGGAGATCAAGAATGGACACGGCGAAATTGTTCCAAACGGGCCGATCGCAAGCCGTGCGTCTTCCTAAAGAATTCCGAATATCTGGCAAGGAAGTCAAGATTTATCGAGAGGGAAATAGGGTAATCCTGGAGCCACTTAGGCAACTAACCGTTTAGCAGCTCTGCATTCGTTGGGTATTTCTCAAGTAGCTCAACAAGTTTCCTGGCGCCTTCTACAGGTTTTAGATTGGTAAGTGCCCTCCGCAAAACTCTTACATTTTCGATATCTTTCGAATCTAGAAGAAGCTCCTCACGGCGCGTGCTACTTTTAGCAATATCCAGTGCCGGAAATATCCGTTGATTCGCAATCTCCCGTGATAAAACGATTTCCATATTACCCGTGCCCTTGAACTCCTCAAAAATCACCTGGTCCATCCGGCTTCCGGTATCAACGAGTATGGTTGCTAGAATGGTAAGCGACCCACCATCCTCAATCTTTCTAGCTGCGCCAAACAGTTTTCGTGGTATTTCCATGGCTCTAGCGTCAAGTCCGCCCGACATGGTACGACCGCTGCTCTTTCGCCCTGCATTATGTACTCGTGAGAGCCTCGTGAGAGAATCAATAACAATCATTACATCGTGACCTTCGCCAGCTTCCTGGCGGGCGGTATTGAGGAGGTCATTGGCCACTCGGACGTGTTGGTCATAGCTTTCATCCGAGGATGAGGCGTGTACTTGCGCCGGTACGCTGCGCTTAAAATCAGTCACTTCTTCCGGCCGCTCATCAATGAGTAACGCATAAAGCTTTATCTCAGGATAAGCTTCCCCAACCGCCTGGCAAATATGTTTTAAAATGGTCGTTTTCCCGGAGCCCGGTGGAGCAACAATCAAACCTCGCTGCCCCATTCCGATTGGCGCGATCAAATCTATCGCTCGCGTGGTGAGTTGCTGAGAACCTAATTCCAGGCGAATGCACGAACAAGGATTGACGGCTACGCCATTTAAAAAACGCTTTTGTGGGTCATCATGAGATACATCCTTGACCACCTCATCTACTGGTTTGGCGTCTTTACTTCTTTTCACCTTCAAAGATAGTGTTTTTTTCGTCATGATATCGGTTTATGGCTCTAGAGAACGGCGTAAGTTCAGACAAAGTAAGTTTGCGCTGTCGTGGCTGCGATAAAGTTCTCGCGCATGTGCTGCCAATGCCACATATCAGCATTCACCGCGTCCAGGCCATGTGCAAGCACATAGGCATAACTCCGCTGAAATTCGCTGAGACTGGATTTCATGACTATACTACTATAGTACTTGTCGAAGGTATCCGGGTTCCCCCACGGGAGCCAGAATTTTCCTGCCAGATGCCGACCTGCTTTCATGCCGATCAACCCGATGCCCGCTTCTCGTGCAGTATCGAGCACAGGCTTCAAGCCGATCATGTCTTTTGATCCCTGAAGAACCTGCTTACTTTCCCAATCATACCAGCCACCGGGAGTGATCGCGATCTGAGCCAGGTCGTACCAACCAGTTTCAGCTGCGGCGAGCAAGACATTCTGCGCATTTTCGTGGGTGCTTAGTCCCCAGTGACTTACCTTTCCAGCCTGTTTTGCCGTATTGAATGCCGAGTACATTTCTTCGCTTTGAATAATCGTCGTATTATTTGCAGCCATCAAATAGTATGCGTCTACGTGCTCAACCTGCAATTCTTTCAAGCTGGCATCCATGAAATTCTGCCAGATCTTCGCAGTCTGTTTCGCCTTCGCGACACCAACGACTTCGTTGGCGGCAGTATCCCCCGCCGGGGCTTTCGAAATCAGGAAGATTTTATCCCGGTGTTTTTTGAGGAAGGGGGCGAGATTTTCTTCAGCATTGCGATAATAATCTCGATAGCCGACGTCGAATACATTGATACCAGATTCCAGTGCGGGTTCCAGTAAGTCATTAGCCTGGCCAAACATAAGAGCAGCACCACAACCGAAGACGAGGCGACTACCTTTGAACCCGGTATTGCCCAGTTCCCTGTATTCCATTTCCGGCCAGCTATTTACCGAATGAGTGGCCTCATCAACGGCAGCCTGCAAACTACGCGTCTTTACCAACACGCCACCGCCAACTACCAGCATTGATAAACTCTGCAGCAGTGAACGTCTCTTAATCTTTACATCGGTCACAGTTCTTCTCCTTTAATTGCTGTCTACTCATCCCAAATTCACACCTGGCTAGTAGCATTATACTCTGACCTCAACCTTCCCGTAAGAAATAGTATTTAAGTTCCCAGGGGTCAAAAGTACTTAACGTCTACCTGCACCATCCAGGTGAGCGGCGATTCCATGCATGATAAATGTCTGAAAGGCAATCACGGCAAAGGGTACAAAAGGTGTAGACTGTTCTCTCCGTCACAGGACTAGATGCAATGAGAATCCACACTGTTGTTGTTTTCGTTCTTAGCTTGACGCTGCTTGCCAGTTCTTCACTTTTGGCCAGTGATTCTGAAACCAGGCGAACATTAGGAGGTAAACCAGATTTTTCCGGTGTTTATGACGCGTCGACCCTGACGCCACTTGAACGACCGGTTCAATTTGGCGATCGATTATTTCTAACTCCGAAAGAAGTCAAAGATATTGCCGAGGAAGAACGGGCACTTATGGCCAGGGGAAATGCTCCCACTGACGGTGATCGCGGCGCGCCCGAAGCCGGTGGCGCAGCGCTCGTGGGCTTTGAAGACCGGCGTCAGGAAGCCGAATTGTTCGGCGCTGGTAACGTTGGCGCATACAACACCTTTTGGTTTGACCGGGGAGAGGGAGCGCTCGCAATCAAGGGACAATATCGTACGTCAATAATCACCGATCCTGCCAATGGTCGACGACCTGCCATGCACCCTGAGGTTGAAGCAACCTTTACAAAGTGGTTCTCGAACTTCTTCCGTAACGATGGCACTGCCTGGTGGCTAAACGAGGAAGGCCCTGGTCCTTACGATGATCACGAACTGCGCCCGGCAGCAGAACGTTGTCTTATTGGCTTTGTTGAAGGCCCGCCCATTGTTCCCGGCCTCTACAACAACTTTGTACGCCTGGTACAAACACCTCAGCATATGATGATCTTGAATGAGATGATCCACGATGTCCGAATTGTTCGCATGGATTCAGAACACATTAATGACAACATCCGTAAATGGCTGGGTGATTCAATCGGCTGGTGGGAAGCAGATTCGCTTGTCATCGAAACAACCAACTTTCGCGATGTGACAGGTCTTGTTGGGGCATCCCGAAACCTGAAGTTGACCGAGCGCCTTACGGTGCTCGATGAAGGCGACCTTCAGTATAGTTTCACCGTCGATGACCCCACCGTGTGGACCAAAAACTGGAGTGGTGATTTCGTCCTGGCGAATTCTGACGAGCGCGTATTTGAGTACGCTTGTCATGAGGGTAATTACGCCCTGGGAAACGTCATGCGGGGCGCCAGGCTGCTCGAGCAAAAACAACTGACGGCCAGGTAGTTTCTAGTATAGTCGGTGTATTCACGCGCTAACGCTTGTGCCAGGTTGCGCAGTTAGGACTCAACCCAACAAGACGCAGACACAATGCGTCATTTTGATATCCGGGACACAACAAGTATGAATAGTAACGTCTTATCCCTGGCCGGCACCCCTGCGGCGAGTCCCCTTGGTTACTTTAGTTGGACATTCGGCCAGGGTGCACGTGACCCATATTACATCATGGTCATCATCTACGTGTTCTACCCCTATTTTAGCAACACCGTGGTCGGTGATCCGGTAAAAGGCCAGGCGCTGATCGGTTACATCACGGCAGGCGCGGGCTTTGTACTGGCGCTGACCGCCCCTTTTTTGGGCGCAATTGCCGACAAGGATGGTCGACGCAAACCCTGGGTAGCGGGTACGGTACTGGTTATGACGATGGGCGCCTTTTGCCTGTGGTTTATCAAGCCAGAGGGTCAGGGTTTGAGTCTTGGCCTGTCACTGACCATTTTGTTCACCATCAAAATCTGTTTCACCATCTCGGAGGTATTCCACAATGCCATGTTACCCTCCATCGCACCGATGAACCGGATTGGGGTGATCTCCGGCCTGGCTTTTTCGTTAGGTAACGTGGGTGGATTAATGTTGATGCTATTTGTGCTAATTGCATTTTCACTGCCAGGCACCCAGCCATGGGCGTTTTTGCCAGAAGCCCCCTTGTTTGGCATTGACCAGGCAGCACATGAACATAACCGTATTGTTGGCCCCATTGCAGGTGCATGGATGTTGGTGATGACACTGCCTATTTTGTTGTTTACACCCGATGGCAAAGCTTCACATTTGCCCATGTGGCAGCTGGCCAAAGAAGGTGTGCAGGACGTATTCCAAACACTGAAACATGTCAGGCACTACTCCAATATTGCGCGCTACCTTCTCGCCAGGATGTTCTTTATTGACGGCATGGTGGGGGTGCTTACATTTGGCGGAATCTATGCATCTGGCACCTTTGGATGGGACACAACCACTCTGCTTATTTTTGGCTTGTGCACGAGCGCGTCGGCAATGTTCGGCGCGTACTTGGGTGGGCGCCTTGACGATCGCATTGGTTCCATTCTTGCCCTGCAGATTGCGATTGGCACCAGCGCCCTTGTGTTGCTAACACTCGTGTCAGTGCAGCCAGATACAATCTTGTATGTGTTGGAGGTGGGGTCCGAGCCGGTGTGGGACGCACCTTACTTTGCATCATTACCTGAACTATTTTACTTTGCGACAAACCAGGTGTTCGCCATATTCTTTGTCACAGGGCTGTCAGCATCCAGAACCCTGATGGCACGCATTTCTCCACCAGAAATGGTGACGCAATTTTTTGGGCTGTTTGCTTTGTCATCGACAGTCACCGCATTTCTAGCGCCTTTATTGGTCGCCACAGTTACCGACTTATTTGAATCACAGCGTATTGGTTTTGCCTCGCTAGCCTCATTGATGATTATTGGTGCCGTGATGTTGTTAAAGGTGAAGGAAGAGCAGGCGACGGTAGTGGGGGCGGCGTAGCCTTGCAAATACCGTACTTGACCGTTCTCAAATGCGCGAACGATTAACGTAAATACACTTAAAGGAGAGTGAATGTGTTCATTCAAAAAACCCTGATCCTGCTACTGACGGTTTTTCTCTTGATTGCTAACGATCAAATCAGAGCGGCTACGAAACACGACGCAGAAATTGGGATGCCAATATCCGCCTTTGGTGAGAACAAGGTGCCAACAGTAAAAATACGTGCCGAATTCTCAAAAAAGATGTCATGAATCTTCTCGTAGTTCGCCAGCAGTGAACCAAACAGAAATACTGACAACCCCACAACCAGACCTAGAATGTTAATGGCAGAATAGAGTTTGTTTCTGAGGATGCGGCGCAAGGCAACTGTGACGTAATTTTTAAACATATAGGTCCTGCATCTTTTTAGTCAGGTTTGACCACTTTTAAGGTATTTGACATCAGCCAGAGCTAAAGCGTTGCAAGGCTACGGCTCAGATCGAAAAAATATATAACCGCGGATCAGAATTCAATCCGGTTGATCTGGTGGTCAAGAGCAGTTGTCATGATGTTTCATGAGGAAGGAACCGGGCGTGATCTGCTCCGTATCGGTCGCCACAAAATCTATGCGACAACATTCGAGCAGTACGAGAAAGAGATTCGCGATCAGCTGCAGGCAATGCTCGGCAAGCATGGTTTCAACCACGAGACCGATATACTGGCCATCACGGTTAACAGGATTCCTCATGGCTACACCTATCCGTATCTGGGCCTCGATGATCCTGAGTGGGAGGAAGGACAGGCTCCCCATGAAATAGGACGTGCGAAGTTCGGGCGTATCTCCATTGCTAATTCGGATTCTGAGGCCCGCGCTTATATGGATGCCGCGTTTGATGCAGCCTTCCGAGCTGTAGAAGAGCAGACCTGAATCACAGTCTGATCCCCTCTGGCTAGAACCGTGAAGAACAGTTACGAGAAGAAGAAAGAATGCGGCCGTCCGATAAGACCCTGCAGATATGACCACATTGATTAGCCACCCTGGAACAGAATGGTCGGTTTGTGACGACACAATTAATTATGGTTTAACCATTTTTATTGATATAAATCACAACACCAGGCAGTAGCAACATGTCAATGTGACAATCAAGGCAAGAAGCGGATGCAGAAACTATGAGTGCCAGTGAAACGCAGGATCAATTCCAAACCCGCAATCAGCCCAAACCTGAACGAGACATTATCATTATCGGGGCAGGAGTGTGTGGTATCTATCAACTCTACAAACTGCTCGAACTCGGTCTGAATGTGACTGTGTTGGAAACCGGCACAGGTCCTGGTGGTACCTGGTACTGGAACCGGTACCCGGGTTGTCGCTTCGACTCAGAGAGTTGGAGCTACGGTTACTCCTTCTCGAAAGAGTTACTCGAAGAATGGAACTGGAGCGAGAATTTTTCCGGTCAGCCGGAGACGTTGCGCTATCTTGAGCACGTGGTCGAGAAGTTCGACCTTCTCCAATACATGCAGTTTGGCTGCAAGGTCGAGCGAGCCACCTGGGATGAGGACGCCCGAATTTGGACGGTCTTTCTCGAGAATGGTCGTTCACACACATGCCGATTCCTGATGACAGCAATTGGGCTGCTATCGGCGGCTACGGAACCTAAAATTGAGGGCATGGAATCCTTCAAGGGCGAGTCCTTTCACACCTACTACTGGCCGCACGAACCGGTAGAGGTGAAAGGCAAGAAAGTCGCAGTAATTGGCACGGGTGCCACTGGCGTCCAGGTAATCGCCGAACTCCAGGATAAGGTCGATCAATTGACAGTGTTCCAGCGTCGCCCGAATTGGTGTGCCCCCCTAAACAATAGCAAGATCAATGATGATGAGATGACTGAGATCAAAGCTTCTTATGATGAGGTTTTTACGAGGTGTGCCGAAACAAACGGAGGTTTTATTCACGGGGCTGTTCGACGTGAACTATTCGATGTGCCCGAGGAAGAGCGTTTGGAATTCTGGGAAAACTTATATAACTCCCCCGGCTTCGGTATCTGGCTGGGCAACTACTACAATGTTCTCACAGACGAGAAAGCTAACGCGGAATTCTCCAGGTTCATTGCCGACAAGATTCGTGGGCGTGTCAACGACCCCGAAGTGGCCGAGCAGATGATCCCCACAGATCATGGGTTTGGTGTGCAAAGGGTCCCTATGGAGACCAATTATTATGAGGCATACAATCGAGACAATGTGCACCTTGTGAATATTGAAAAGACCCCCATCGAGCGGATTACACCAGAAGGTATCAAGACGTCGGCAGGGGAATATGAGTTCGATATCATCGTATATGCGACTGGTTTTGATGCCATTACTGGTTCGTTTGATCGCATTGACATCGAGGGTGTCGATGGACTGAAGCTGCGCGACAAGTGGATCGATAATCCAATTACCTACCTTGGCGTTCAGATATCAGGATTCCCGAACCTGTTCACACTGGCAGGTCCGACGGCCGGATCGAACTCGACTAATTTCCCGCGTGGAATCGAAGCCGGAGTTAATTGGGCGACAGATCTCTTAGGCCATATCCTGGCTAATAACATTACACGCGTCGAGGCTACAACGGAGGCAGAGGAAGAATGGACGGCGAACGTTAAGCATCTATACAGCAAGCTGCTGTTGCGTAAGGCCAAGTCCTGGTTCACGGGTTACAACTCCAACGTTGAAGATCACGACAAGATTCGTTACTTGATTTACAACGGTGGTGCCCCGAATTATCGTCAGCGTCTGGCGGATGTTGCCGCCAATAGTTACGAGGGATTTGAAGTCGACTGACAAGCCGGGTAGATAAGCACAGGCAACATCTTCGAGCGCGTTAAGGTCAAGTCGATGACCGATTTCTACCAGCGTAATTCGCTGCGAATCAGTGAGCAACAAGGGAGTTTTGAGTTGGGTCTTGAGAATCCGATTTTCGGCGATAAGATATATTCACTGTAGCACCCCCCGTTCGATCATCGACTCGATTTCCCCCGCATCAACCCCAAATTCCTCGAACACCTCCCGTGTATGCTGCCCAATATCCGGTGCCGGGCCCCTGACTTCAATGTCAGCATTTCTGATATCAAAGGGCGCTGATACGATCTCCAGGGCGCCCGCTTTCTCGTGAACGACGACAGAGAAGGCGCCGCGCTCCCGAAGCGCAGGGTCTTCAATCACCTCGGTCACGAGGGCGATGGGTTCCCAGATCAACCCGGCGTTATCCAGTTGCTCGCGCCAGTATTCAAGGTCCTGGCTGGCAAACAGGTCATTCAGCTCGGGTATGAGCGAAGGACCATGCTCCGCCAGGCCGAGTGTGGTCAGGAAACGCTCATCGGTTGCCCAGTCATCCCGGCCGAGCATGGTGCAGAACTTTGGCCAATAGTGTACGGCGAAAGGCATGACCATAGCGAACCAGCGATCATCAGAGGCGCGATAGTAATTCCAGATGGGATTACCCGGTGCCTTCTGGCTGGTTTTGTCAGCATCAACGCGATCATACAGCGCCGTGGTCACGTCGCTTGCCATTGCCCAGACGCCAGTGCGTTGCAGTGTCACTTCAACATACTGGCCTTCGCCCGTTTTATCCTTGATACGCATGGCGGCCAGGATAGCGGACAATAGGTTGAGCGCAGTGATTCGATCACCATAGCCGCCGCGAGATAGGAGGGGACCATCATCGCGGTCGCCAAACATGGCCATGGCGCCGCTGCGTGCCCAGAAGGCTGTCTGGTCGAATGCCTGCCGTTCGCTGTCGGGTCCCTTTGTACCATATCCCGACAACACAGCATAGATTGCGCCAGGGGACAGCACCTTGATGTCAGTGTCAGTCAGCTGGTAGCGTTCAAGGCGGGCCTGGGTGAGATTGGTGAGGAAGATGTCCACGTCTTTGGCGAGCGTGCGGACCATTTCCAAGCCTTCCGGATCTTCAAGATTGACACAGACCCCCCGCTTGCCACGATTGTCGAACTGAAAACAGGGATGCACTGAGTCAGCACCCAGCAGTGAGTCATAGAGTTTTCGATAGCTGTCGCCGCCCGGCGGTTCAACCTTGATCACCTCAGCGCCCATATCCGCCAGTAGTGCCGCACAACTGGGCGCGGCCAGCCAACTGGCAACTTCAAGTACTCGTATTCCTTCCAGCGGTGCGGTCATAGCAGCGGTCCCTGTTTATCCTTTGAGTTTTTTTGAGAGAAACACTGGCACGTACTTTAAGTCACCAGGATTCTGGCTGGCCTATTCCGCAAGTAATGCCGCCTTCTTTTTGTCTGTAAAAGCCTGCAACCTGGCCATATGCCCGGCACGAAGATAATCCCTGCCGCTGGCGTTCAATTTGTCAAACCAGTCGTCCTCACCAAGCATTTCCCCAAGTCTTGGCGGGTTGCGATGGATCATTTGCGGGTCAATTTTTTTGGGTTCAAGGCCGCGCAGGATACCCCGGTTGAAGTGCGAATGAATCGTGACCCGTTCGCCCGGTTCTTCTCGATCACCCTGCCAGTGCCAGACGCCATGGGTAAAGTATACGACCGAACCCTTCGGCATTTCGATGGCTATACCCCGGTCCATGCCTTCGCCCTTGTGCGGGGCTCGTCGTTCCTTGTGTGAGCCCGGCACGATCCAGGTGGGTCCGGATGCCTCAATCCAGTCTTCCAGTGCCCAGACACCGACCCCGGTCATGGCAAAGGAAGGATAGGGCTCAGGCACCATGGAATAGTCATTGTGGAGTGGAATGCTGCCAGGCCCCGGGCCTCGCCTGATAGAACTGATGGAGGCGATGACAGCGCCGCGACCTAGCGACGCATCCATTAATGTCATGAGTGGCGCATTCTGTACCAGCCGTTCGAATTCGCTGCCGTGATACAACATCCATTGCAGTTGATGTGCATTGTGAGGTAGCAGCGCACGGAGCGTCGCGAGCCTGACCTCATCGGCAAACTCAGGGCTGATCGCGTGCTCAATCACCGTGTAACCCTGTTCTTCAACTTCACGGACATGCCTGTCTACACCAAGCGCCCTGGCTCGATGGTGGATGTCCGGATTCTCGACAGTCATTCGGGCCATGTGATCGTGAAACAGCCCCACAAGCTCAGCCACCTGTGGGTCGGATATTCTGCCCCGCACCTTCATCGCCTCGGTCCCAAACAGGTGGCGCATTTCGCGCGAACCTTCCGCCATCACTTTACTGGACAGGCCGCCAACTATCTGGGCGCTCATTAGACCAGCCTGGTACTCGCCCTCGACGTATACATCCGGCTCAGCTAACAGTTCCCGGCCAATACTTAGTTTGGTGCCATCAAACGCAACGGACCACTCGACCACGTTATCAGGAAATTGAAGGTGACCCGGTGCATTCACAAACCGTTCACTAATCGAAAACGCAGGCAGTCCGTTGCGGACTGCAACCGCATCCTGCAGATGTTCACGCGC
This sequence comes from Gammaproteobacteria bacterium, assembly GCA_012960755.1. The sequence goes on along the minus strand of DUAT01000065.1, from coordinate 15,398 downwards.
TCCCTCGAGCCAGGTGTCTGAGAGAAATTCGCACTGGTGGGGCAGGCACAGTGATGCTTGCCGGCCCATCTCCTTCACCATTTGATCAAGGCTCATTATCTTCCCTCCGAGCGTGCAAAACCCCGAGGCTACCGCATTCGGGTTGGGAGAGCCAATATCGTCTGTCCCTCGCAAATAATGATCCGGAGAAAATTCAAGTAGCTTTACGCCATTCATATCTATGGTGAAGCCCACCTACTCTTGCCATTTCAGAAAATGTCGTTAAAAGGAGTAAAGGTCAAAAAGACCTGGAACGGGCTGCCTTATTCTCGCTGCTGGGTAAAGTCCTGAAAACCTACCTGCCCTGGTACAACCCTGCCAAACTTGAGATTCCTGAAAGTCATGTGCAGATGTCTGCTCTTTACTCCAGGGAGGCAGTTGAAACCCGCCTGGTAGACTAACTGACATCCTGACAAGAGTTATTTTATTTGAACTAAGGATTCATGTTGCGGTGTCTGAAAATGAACCGGCTTTATTCCGAACTGACTGGCACTATGACTGAAAACGCTCCCCGGAGCTCACCGGCACGATAATCAGTGGCCTCATCATCAGGATAAATAGCAGAAATCAGATCTTTCAACTCTGTCGCGATTGTAGTTCCGTGACAGGTCAGGCAAGGTTTTCCCGTCGGGATTGCTTTCATGTACCGGAACTGCAGCTCGTTATTCTTCGATACCAGCTCGCCGAACTCCATGTCTTGTAACGACTCCCCTTTGTCTGCTCGTTCCTGAAACTGGGTTAACACACGCTGTTCCCAGCGACCAGGAGCATTAACCGGATTGCGATACTTCAGACTGGTGCGACTTACAGTGAGCCCCTTCTCGCGAGAAACCTGATGCGTCAGCGATAATGCCTCGGTATTGCAGACGGCAATGGCTGCTTCAGGCCCCGAGTTTTTCATTGCCAACATCAGTTTATTCTTCAACGTTGTGCCAAGCACTTTTACTGCTTCCCTGCTCTGGTGAAAGTAGGGGGACACATCAGGAACCACTTCTGCTCTGGCTTGTGACATTGCAGTCACGATAGTTGTAAAAAGAGTTAACAAAAAGATCATTCGCTTTTTCATTCCAAGCAATTCCCTGGTCTAGTCCTGGTCAACAATAATTATACGGTACGCGAACATCGCTATCAGCATCCAGTATCCTGTTAATGTAGTATGTAAAGTAGTGTTGCTGACGGACTGTATGGTTTTTCGTCTTCGAATCCTTTCTTAAAAGCATGGTGAGCCACCAGGCAGGAGTCGTTAAATGAGTCATGATCTAGTCATCAGAGGTGGCAATATTGTCGATGGCACGGGAGCCCAACCCTATATCGGTGATGTCGCGATTGATGGTGATCGTATCACCCGGATTGGCAAGATTGATGGGGCCGGGAAAAAAGAAATTAATGCGGTTGGCTATCTTGTTACTCCCGGTTTTGTTGATGCCCATACGCACCTTGATGCTCAAATCGCCTGGGATCCCATGGTAACACCCTCCAGTCAACATGGTGTGACGACAGTCTTGCTGGGTAATTGCGGCGTCACATTTGCACCTTGTAGACCGGAACATCGAGAATTGTTGGCAGGCATGATGGAGACGGTCGAGGATATCCCGAGTCACGCCATTATGTCGGGCTTGCGCTGGGACTGGGACCAGTATGGTGACTACCTTGATTCGATTGAGCGTAGCAAACCGGCAATTAATGTTACGGGCCTGGTGGGGCATTGTGCTGTTCGATATTACGTGATGGGTGACCGTGCGGTGGAAGAACTGGCCACCGAAGACGAAATCGAGAAAATGGCTGAAATGGTGGATAAAGCCATGAAAGCAGGTGCAGTAGGTTTTTCGACTTCAAGAGTTGGCACTCACAAGATTCCCGATGGTCGTGCTGTACCGGGGACCTTCTCTTCAGAAGAAGAACTTTGCAGAATGGCTGAGGTGGTTCGCGATAATGGCGGGGGTTTAATGCAACTGGTGTTGGGCATTGAGGGTAACGCGGACAAGGTTTGTAAGCTGCTTGGCAAAATTGCCGCTGTCGGTGGTAATCGACTACTGACCAATACCTCAGTATCTTTTGGCTGGCCAGAACGACCAGGCGACGAAGATGGAAAGATAATGCATGAGAGATTCGCAGCGCTGGCTGCGGAAGGCTTCGAGGTCTTTGGCGGTTGCATTCCAAGAGGTTCTGGTTTCCTGACCGGTTTTTGCAATGAATTGCCTTGTCATACGCCTGCCTGGAAAGCATTGCGTAAACTAAGCTTCTCGGACCGGGTAGTCGCACTTAAAAATCCTGCAACTTACGAGCAATTGCGGGTTGAAGGCATAGAGGCTGTCAATAACGGGATGCGCCAGGGCGGTGTTCTGAATCGAGCGAAGTCCATGTTCTGGCTCGGTGATGGCGATCACCCTGATTGGAGTGCCGAACCGGAAGCTTGCCTCTATGATCAGGCGCAGGCTTCGGGTGAACATGTGGTTGAGGCTTACCTGAGAATTTCAAAGGAAATGGATGGCAAAGCCATCTTTGTGCTTCGGGTATTCAACGGCAATCTGGGTGCGTTGACTGATTGGATGCGCAGCGAATACTGTCTTCCCGGGCTTGGTGATGCCGGTGCCCACGTCGGACAGGTGATGGACGCGACCTGGGCAACTCACGTCCTGGCATATTGGACACGGGACACAGGTGTTTACAGTTTAGCAGAAGGTATCCGCAGGATGACCTCCGAGCCTGCGCGGGTGATAGGTATCAAAGACCGCGGTAAGCTCGAAGTTGGCATGCGGGCAGACATCAACGTTATCGATTACGCAAAGGTCGGTCAGCTCCATCCTGAATTTGTTTATGACTTTCCCAACAATGCAGGCCGGTTTACCCAGCCAGGCTGCGGATTTCGCGCTACCATTTGTAATGGCGAAGTTATTTTGGAGAACGACAAACATACCGGTGAAAGGCCGGGGAAAATATTACGTCGGACTACTTTTTAAAAGATATCTATACAATATCAAACTTAGCGGTGCCGATACTTAACCGGGTGTTGATATCCTGCAGGCAATATCTCATTATCATGACGCAATCAATACCACCATATGGATTTATATCATGACTCAAGCCACATTCGACACAGCCATAGAAGAGAACGAAGGGGTAATCAACGGGCCGTTCCGCTTCCCGGTACAGATGCTGGCAGAACAGGAATATGGCGGACATTTGTCGATTCATGATGACGATCATGCCCAGAATCAACCTCCTGGAACAACTGGCAGAGATCGAACCAGAAGAGCCGGAAGAGTATGATGACGCGGGCGATACAGGATTTACAACACAAGCAGAGGAGTTTTAGGGAAACAATAAGCAATGTAAACGGGGCTAGAACTCAATACAGATTTTCCCGAAATGAGTGGCTGCCTGCATGGTACGGAAGGCTTCTCTCGCGTCGTCAAATCCAAATGTGCGATCAATCACGGGTTTCATTTCTTTTGCAGACATGGCAGCAATCATATCGTCCATCATCGCTCTGCTGCCGACAGAAATACCTGTCATATGGATGTTGCTGCCAAAAATTACGCCGATGGGAATCTCCATTGAAAACCCTGACAACACACCGATGAGAATGATGTTGCCGCCAACTTTGACTTAAGCAATATCCTGAGTTTCTGGTCCATAAATTCGACCATGTCTCCAGACACTATTTTTTTTCGTTTTCTGGTTTCAACCTCACCGTTAACCAGGACCTGGCCATCACTAGTCAGGAACCACAACCAGGGCCGCAATACGGCCTGATAGGTGGCATAGCCGCCGAGCCGTCCCGTTTGGGCGAATTCACTGCAGAAACCATTGAAATAACGATCACTGCCATCCTGTATTTACATCCTCACGGTAAAATTCTCACCGACGACTTTCTCCAGGTCTATATCTTCGTGAGTGCAAAGCAACTCGAGATGAACCTCTAACAAACGACCCAGAGACTCATTCACAGTCATACGACGGAAGAGCAGTTCGTCTTCCCCGAACGGAGTAGTTACAGCAATGAAACGATTCCCTTGTGTACCTGCCATCTGCCATTGAAGTCGCCCTAAATAATGCCAGATGTGTCGTGGTGGTCAGTTCGATAGGGTCAGAATGGGTCAAGAATGAGGCCAACGAGGGTTTGCAGCGCAACATTCTGGTGCCGGTGCGTATTAATGATGTTGATATGGAATCCTATTGAACCCCGTCAATGAACTCACAGCGGGTGACCTTTACTATAGATTGAATAACGGTGAGGAGAACGTCCTAATCGCTGGCAAGAAAGCTGAGGGAATGGCGCATATCTCTCCCAATGGTAAATGGCTGGCCTGGGTAGAGATGGCTGCAGGTGGATCTCAGAATTACGTGGAAGCCTTTCCGCCTGAGGGTGGGCAGAGATTACGCCTTGAAGTCGCCAATGGCATCTGGCCAAAGTGGTCGGCAGACGGTGCTGCCTTGTATTTCATATCATATGATCGCCTGATGCGTCAGGCGGTAGTCGAGAAAAATGGTATCTCCTTTGCCGGTGAGCCCAGGCTCATCCTTAAGCTGGGAAGTCCTCCGGGCCTCGGGTCCGATCTGTACGACGTGGCAACTGACGAGAGTCGAGTTGTTTATACGGACTTCACTTATCTCGAACCAGCTGTTGTTGTGCTGATCAGGAACTGGCCGGCGTTTCAGCGTGATCCGGACTTCTAAGCCTGAAAGCTCTCTGCATGCACCTCTGAGGCCAGACGTGAACAATCCACATCTGTTAGTGATCGGCAACACCTGCCAGTATACAATTAGCGACAAATTACGATACCGCTTTGGACCAAACGGTTAATCTCTCCAGTCGAGTGCCCCAGCGCCTTCAGGATCTCTTTGGAATGTTCTCCATGGGCCGGTGCTGGTGTCAATTTAAGATCAACGCCAAAAATATTGGTTCCGGCACGGGGTTGGAGGAATTCCCCCATATCAGGGTGCGCAACCTTTCTGATCAATTCAGTGGCCGCAACCTGTTCAGTGTCACGAACCATCTCGGGGGATAACACAGGCGCCACTGGCACGTCTGCTGAACGAAGCTTGTTTACAACTTCTGCCACATTGAAGCCGATCAGGCTTGAAGCGAGCAGACTAAAAATTCTGACATGCGTAATGCGCGTACTGCTGCCGTCAGGTAGCGGGGGTCTGACTTCAGATCTTGCAGATCGAAAGCTGAACAGAATGATTGCCATTGAACATCATTGCCGACTGCCATACTGACGTGACCGTCGGCACATTGATACAAACGGTAACTGGCGAGAAGATTGGGGAGATGTGTTGCATCTTCATCCAGCAGCGTACAGTGCATCATAATATCTGGCCAGTTGAAGGCAATGTTGGATTCCAGCATGCTGGTTTCGATATACATTCCCTCGCCTGTTCTTCCCCGTTGGACAAGCGCTGCGGTGATTGCCTGAGCATTTGCCGTCGCTGCGATTTTGTCAGCCACCATCGACTTTACCAGAGTGGACTTCACCATCGATACGAATGGCGTGAAGCTGCTTGAATTTTCTTCGGATCATTATTTGCGAGGGACAAGATTTAAAGGTGGGGCAGGGGTGATTTGGCTTGTTTGTCCGAGCATGTTTCATGATTGGATTGCTGTCGCAGGTCTGATCGGTGGTGAGTGAGTATCACGATGCCTTTGCCCTGCTCGGGCAGAGTCACCATTGTCGGCCTTCAGTCATAGTTGCAACCAGCTTCTCCAAATGCTTCGCGTTTTGATACTTTTTAACGTTCTTTTCAATGTAGGGAATTCGTATGTAGTTGATTTGTATGTTTTTACATTGTTGGCGCAATCATTGCTCTTATAGAAGAGAAGAGAAGAGAAGAGAAGAGAAAGCCAGGATGACAAGAACGGCAAATGCAACATATCGTTAGTCGTGAAATGTGCTTGGCTTCATGACGGAATCTGGACTCAGAATCGCTTCTTGGACGGGATACTGAGGATGGGTTTCGATAGTTATTAAAAAAATCAGAGAGATGACCGACGAATAGCTCTTCATTTTGAGACCTCGCGCGTTTTGAGACTCGCACGTTGCCAGATTATTTCGAGAGGACACACATATGAAATTGAAATACTTAGGCCCTATTGGCTTTTTGTGCTGCATCTTTTAGACGGGGTCCTTGGTGCCGCACAGAGTAACCAAATCAATCCTACCATTCGATCCGGTAAATTTAACATATCAGGCAAATTGAACTACCTGGGTGAAATAGAAATTGTGGGTGGGACTCCACTGTTGGTCATGTCTGTGATGTATATCATGATATCGATAATAATTTTGATTTCAGCTACAACGCCAGAGTAGGGTTTAATTGGGTTATTAAATTAGCTCGTTGCTAAGAGTCAGCAGTCTCAGCTCTAGTATTAGAAAGATTCGACTTAGTCAGCAAATAAGACAATACGCGACCGGTGATGGAAAACTAATCATTGCCCGTAAAAAGTGGAGTGCTGCTCTTTGCGGGCGTTGCTAAATTAACCTAATGAAAAAAATTATGAGTAGAACACAGACAAGTCCTGTTAAAGAGAAAACTTCTGAACAAATAGGTAGAAGCCGAAACCAGAGCCAGATTTTTAATCCGGGCGCCTTTAGTCAGATCACTACCCTGTTGGGCATTATCACTGTTTTAGCCGCATTGGTTTACACGACTACCTGGCTGACATTGTCTGCCTGGCAATAGCATTTGCTTGTTCTTCCTATGTGTCAGACTAAGTGTCGCGTCACTTTGATCATCAACCATCCACAACACCTGTTCTAATCGCTTTTCTGCATGGCAGACATACCGCAGTATTTTCAATTACATCATCACAAACGAATCCTGATTCCGTTTCTCAACCCGGAATACCGTGGTATTCGAGGTATGCTTGGTATCAAACCGTTTTGATTAGCATTTTCTCTAACCATCAGCCGAGTAAACGGAGCGTAACCGGACATGTAAGGACGCACCTATAAATTCTCCAAATCTGACAATAACGGATTGTCAGTAAATTTCTGTTTCCAAAAACTCGCGGCGTCAATTCAATCATGGCGTCTGCCGGGTGTGTTTTGACGCGTTGTAAGATATCAGTCAGATAGATGTTGGGGTTTATCTCCTGCAAAATACAGGTCACGATCAGGCTCTGTATGATGCCAACATATTTTGCACCTACTTCGCTCCAACAAAATAGCCAGTTACGGCGTCCCATTGGAATGACCCTCAAGCCTCTTTCAAGATGGTTTGTGTCCAGCGCGATCGCCGGATCAACAAGAAACTCCTTTAATGATTGCTCCCGATGACTGCCATAAGCCAGTGCCTTTGCCAACGGATTGTTGGGTAATAGATCCACACGCTGCCGTTGCTGATAACACCAGCTAAAAAATCCGCGACAATGGGCTGGCAGTGATTAGCACGATGCTCGATCTTTTTCTCTGCCCGCCAGTCATCTTCAATTTTGTTGTCAGCCGAGTACAGTTTCGCAATCATATCCAGCGCCTGCTTACTTTCAACCGGCTCCTGGTCATGTGCTCGTTCAAAGTAACGCCTGCTATGCGACCAGCATTGGGCATGAACAACCTCGTCCATCTTCTTCGCATATTCTTCATAAGCACTGTTGCCGTCACTCAGGATCACACCCTGATAGCCGGATAACACCGCTTCAATATGCTGTCGGCTCTTCGACGGCGAGTAGTTAAACACCATCTCATCCTGATCACCGTAAACCGGTATATAGTAACCCTGGTGCAGCTTGCCTTTTTTCTTGTTACTCGCTTTGATCGACGTTTCATCGATGGCCAAAACATGACTTTGAAGCACATTGCCCAACTACGCGTCGACAATCAGCGTACAAAGTTCAATCGCTCGATGAGTTAAATTGGTCAATGTGGCACGGCTGAGTTTAATACCATTGCGCGTTAATCGCTGATGCTGGCGATACAGGGGTTGGTGATACAGAAACTTGTCAATCAGCAAAACCAACAATGTAGCTGACATCAAACTGGTTCCGCGTAAAGACGCCTGCCGCAGCGGGTGTTGTACTGACTTGCTGGGTTTGACGATGCTTTACCAAGTCAACCAGATTGCCGATCACTTCATACTCATCAGCGTTGGGACCTTCCAGTTCCGGGCAAGGCACTTCAATGACCTTAACCTCAACATCTTTCTCATCAAAGCGGATGCCGCGGTCTGCGGGTGTACCGGCTTTAGGTTTCTTTTTTCGACGCTTATAGGGCTTGATCTGTTCGACTTCGGTAATCGGATCAACCTTGGCACCGGCATTCATATCCAACTCCACCTGGTTGGGGTTATCGAGGTAGCGGAGTTTCTCTGACTTGTTACCGAAGACACGGCGTTTTAACCAGGTGAGTTGAACTTTGCAACAACGTCTCCTAAAGAAATCACAAGACTGATTTTCCCAGTTATCTGATTGACGGAGAACTCACTCTGGTCATTACATTCTCATCATCTGTGTTGGAGTCGCAACAGAAGTCTTACTGGGAGTTGCCGACAACACCTCTACCAGGCAAAAGAGTCAAGTCTGAATCATCTCGTATACCTTTGATCGTCGCACCAGGCAAATGATCGATTTACCATTGCATTGTGTGCGTCGAGATTGGTACGAAGGTGGTAAGAAAAAAGCCTGACGATCAAAAGATCGTCAGGCTGCTTTCCTTTCCCTGGTCTACGGTACCGACCTTACTATTTCCCACACTTTCGCGTCGTCCAGGAAGATAGCTTCGACTCTGATCCGCAATCCCGCTTCGGCGTTTGTCAAGGTCAGGTTTTGACCATGGACCTCTGCAAAATCGCCATTGCCGTTATCATCGGCAAGTAACGGTTCGAAGACACCCGAGCCAGGCTCCAGTTCGACCGCCCAAGTGAAATCGACCGTACCGTTGATTGCACCTGCGAGGTTGCCAGGATTGATATTGTCTTCATCTGTAACGTCAGCCATCGAGGCCACAAGGGTCGAACCAGCTTCCAGCATGCCAGAAATGGTAGGCACGCCCATTGCCACACTATTAGTGTTGGGGATGAGTACATGGGTTATATCGCTGAACACCAATCTCTCAACATTTGATACCAGATCACTTCCGTCGCTAAGGAGGCGACTGTCAGTAACACGCGTAACAGATGTTCCATCAGCCGTGGTAAATGCCGATTCGATGGTGTAGTCCGCCATCACGCCGGAATATACGGCGCTATCCACAGAGGTATTGTCTGAATCATAAATGATTCCCCTGAAAATAGAGAGCTCACCAGGATTGATGTCACCAGCGAACACAGCACCCATGATATCCCGCATGCTGGGAACCAGTATGTTCTCGCCTTCCACCAGATCAAGTGCCGCCTGCGCATCCGACTCAGCCATCTGAAAACCTACCACAGCTGCTGCTGACAGATCCCTTGTTGCTTGAACGGATGCCAGCGTCAAGGCTGCTTGTGCTGCCATAGCTTCCGACGCCGCAACAGCTGCCTCCTGCGCTGTTTTTGCAGCCGTAGCATCTACGTCGAAGCCCGCAACTTCAGCCAGAGTACTGGCACAAAGGTCAAGGAAGCTAAACAATGCTTCGGTAAATGGCTGCCCATTATCTCCCGTGGCCGCGGCAATTAAATTGCCGAGGGCACCCGTGACAGTCATTTCGCTTATGCCTACTTTTGACGCTTCTAGCAAATCGGCAGCTAACCGGGCTTCGGCTGCGGCATTTACCGCTGCTTCAGTCGCGGCCTGTGCGGCTGCAAGAGCGGCACCGAATCCCTCCACAGCATCTTGATCCAGGTCTGCCTGCGATCCAGCTGAACTGGCGGCGACCTTGGCCGTTCGAAGTGCCTGGCCCAATGAGCCCGATCTGACCGCCGGATTCGGCGTACTGATAGCCACTCTTAATGACGCGTCACCATCGATGATATCGTTGCCTCCCTCACCAATCAGGAGGTCACTGCCACCACCACCAAGGATGATCTCACCACCGGCCCAGCCGAACTGTAGCTCGCCCGTAATCACATCAGGTTGAAGTTGTCTTTGCTCCGAAAGTGGCACAAGCACAGCCAAACCGGCAATCAGGTCAATGTTCACGAGTTCATTACCCCGGTCGTCGCCCCCAGCATTCGCTGTACCGGAAAGGATATCTGCAAGTGATGAACCACTTATCCCCTCGACGCGGTCGTAACGGTTGTTCACCGTATCGTTCGATGGGGGTAATATCGGTTTGTTGAAAATAGTGAGATCCAAATCGACGTCGACACCGGACTCGTCGTTCACAAAGCTGACCCAGTCGAATCCAAGCTGGCCTTCCACGCGATCGATTCCGGGTCCGTCAATGACGATGTCATCACCATTTTCCATATCCCAGTCGTTGTTACCGTCATAGGAGACTCCGACATCATTGCCAATGATCGCAGGTTCGCCCGCCTCAGGCGCAGCGCCGTTATCACCCTGGAACAGATCCTCACCGCCACCAAGATTTTCCATCCAGTCGTCACCGGCACCACCTCTGATATGGCCATTATGGAAGCCATCAAAGATGAAGTCGTCACCCAGGCCGCCGAAGATCTCGCCAAACTCGCTTGAATTAACAATAAAGTCATTACCACTATCACCAAAAATGACGTCTTCTTCGTTGCCGCTTGAGATAGCGTCATTGCCGGCGCCGCCTTCGATGACGTCGGGGCCGGAGAGATCCGTGATGATATCATCACCCGATCCGCCTTCGATCAGGTCAGCACCATCGCCGCCCTCAATGCGATCAGCACCCGCTCGACCGTAGAGCGAATCGTCACCGATACCTCCAATTATGGTATCGCTACCAACCGTACCACCCACCGTGACATGATCTCCGCCTGTGTATTGGAGAACACGCGTCGTATCGGGTACATCAATGTTGGTTGTTAAGAAGGCTGCGTCGCGGATCACGAGCGGAATCAGTTCCGTCCCGTCCATGGGATCAGCCGTAGTACCATCGCCTGCAGCATTAAGCTGCTGAAACTGCTGGCTTGGGTTGACCTCTAAAATATGGTTCTGGGTGACGAAAATATTAATTGGCAGACTACCGCCACCGTTCTCACCCAGATTGGTATTGCGCATCACCAACGCCGTAAACGAGTTGGACTCCAATTCGCTGAATAAGTGTATCGTGCCAGTTCGTGCGACGTAATAGAGTCGATCACCATTTTGAAGACTTTCCATTTGGGTTTCGAAGACGAAATTATGCGTCGACCCAAGATAGCCGCCAAAGGGCATGCGTTTTTCGGCCAGACCGCCGATCCAGAAGTCGACATCGTCAAGACCCGTCGTCGTTACTCCACCAGCATCGCTTGTCCATTCACCTCTACTGTAAAGGAAGTCCAGCGAATCTACTGGCGTTGTCTGATCCGGTGTTTTTATTGCAAAAGCCGCACTCAAATCTGCCGCTATTGTTTGTGCTGTGGCCGCCGCATTAAGGGCGGCGGCTGCCTCTGCATCTGCGGCTAAGACGGCTGCTACAGCATCACTTGTAGCTTGTGCGGCGGCAGTTGAATCTGCCCCACCGCCTGTCGCCAGAATGATCGCTGCAGCTGCTGCCGCATCTGCGTTAGTCTGCGCAACTGTGGCCGTTAGCGCTGCAGCATCTGCTATGGCTTGTGTATCATTTGCGACTGCAACAGCCTCTAAGGCTATTGCTTGTGCTTCGGCTGCTGCTGATGCTGCTGCAACCACAGCTGCCGTTGCTGTTGCATCTACACCTTCTGACAGACAAGTCGCTGTGATGACTAAACCTGGTTCCAGCCTTCCAATGCCACGGCAACGAAAGGTCCCTGACCTACCTAAGGTGCAGGTCACCTTTGGATCGTCTACCACAATTTGGTCAGTGCCTGCAGGACAACTAGCGTTAATAGTCAATCGACCACGGTTATTTACGACACTTTCAAAACTCAAAAGATCTCCTGGAACAATTGTTATCGCATCTGCAGTTACTTGAAGTGCCTCGGCTGTTGCCTGCGCATCTGCCGCAGTTTGAGCTGCCGTATCAGCGCTTGCCTGTGCAGCTGCTGCTACCGCTGCCTGAGCTGTGGCCTGAGCTGCTGTATCTTCAACGGCTTGAGCCGCCGCAGCTGCTGGTGCGTTCGCCAGTGCCGTAATGGCTATCAGTGTCGCCCCCGCATCCGTCGCTACTTGAACTGCCTCTGCTGCTGCTGCTTGTGCAACCGCTGCATTCGCGATTGCAGCATTCAGGTCTTCTTGTGTTACGTCCGTTGCTGGAGCAGGACCGTCCGTAAAGCCAAGGCGCCGGCAATATGTTGCTGCATCAGTGCTCAGGGCACTGACTATTGCGCAAGCCGCCGCGCGTCGGCCTGAATAGGTGTTGTCGGCGTCGGGACCCGCCAGCGTCGAGTGAGTTCCGTAGGCCGCAATGAAGTTAACAAGCGATTCCTCGTGACGAAGATTGTCGGCATAGTCAACCCAGCTCTTATAAGGCGTGAGCCGTGTATCCTGGGTAGCATCAAAAAAAGTCCGACGTGCTGCATTCAGTGAGGGTAAACCTACATCCCGGCCCCGGGCGATGTTGATGGCACCCAGATCGAGGGGCAGGCCAACAAGGTTATTCTGCAATGCACCGGTCATAAACTCGTCGATCTCATTGGCGGTCGTACGCGTGAGTCCACGGATAACGGCACCCGTTGCTTCCTCAGGCGTTAGCACGGCGACACCATCTTCCCCTGCGTTATAGAGTGCCAGTGGATTGAGAAAAGCCTCGAACAATCCCAGCTGTGAGTCGTCGTTTGTATGAGTATCTGTAATGCGATTAAAATCAGCGTCAAAACGATCGACTGTCTGGGTCAGCAGGGAGTGTCCGAAGCGATATACTGACTGTGCGAAGCCAAGCATGATTGTGGGGTCCACTTTAGGATGAAAACCCTCGAAGACATCTTTCAGCCCCGCGAGGGTTGGCGCGAATTCATCAAAAACGATACGATTGTACTGCATCTCTGTTCCAAACCTTGCTGCCTGGAAGATGCGCTCACCGTTCCAATCCAGGCCCAACGCATCAATAGCATCCCTGACCGCCCGCTGGTTTTCAAGCGAAGCGTCCGAAACGGAGAATAGAGGAGTAGTCCATGCGGCAGGCAAGCTGCCCAGGTCAGTATCGAGCCATTGATTCAGTTTTGCTAAATTACCATCATCAAGCAGCACACGTTTGGCCACGTAACTGAGTCGATTGTGCTCGGAATGGAAAATGGTATGGATGGTGGTGAGTGCAATATTCTCATTACACCGACCATCACCACAGACAAAGTGTACGCCTAGCAACTCATCATCATAACCGTCCACACCTGATGCGCGGATACCACGCGTGTGCTGGCCGCTGAGCATATCCGTGCGGGGATTTATTATGGTGTTCGAGTCGGCAGTTCCCTTCGGCGCCGCAGAATGCGCAACATCAAGAAAGAAGCTGTGATTGACGCGCGCAGCGCGACTGGCATCAATAGGGTTTTCCAGATTGCCTTCTAACAATTCCCCCATGGGGTTGGCCAATACAATTTGTGGTAAGCCACTAACAGGTCCCGGCATGAAGTTGCCATATTCGTCGGACATGATCATGGGGATATTGGCACCATCAAAGTCATCAAGGCTTATACCGAGCTTCAACTCCGCCTGTGCCTGCGCAGTATCCCAGGTCGCCATTCCACCGTCGTCACCGGTATCAAGCGTAGTGTCCGTACCGTATCCGTTAAGGAGTTGACCGGTGGACTGCAGACACCCAGTTAAGGGTCGGGTCAGACAAGGTCTGAGCTCGTATTGACGAAGCAATATCTGCGACGAAGAATGAGAACCGTAGGTCTGTTGCTGGTCGACATGGGGCGTTGTAGCGTTTTGGAACACTCTGGTGCCTTCGGGACCAATCTCCTGCGTCGCTCTAGGCATAGCCATGAAGTTCATGGCACCAGGACTATCATCATACAACGGGTCATCCGATTGTAAAGGTATCATAACAAAGCCGTTATTACCTTTATTCACAAGGTCGAGACCGTGGTCAAAGAACTGTCCAAAGAAGGTCAGGAAGCCATTGATTGGAGCCGAGAGACCCTCGTCCGGTGCCGTATTGGGTATAAAATACTGATCAATACCACTGAAACCCGGTCCAATATTCACCCCACCCTCCCGAGCCGAAGCGATCGCCGCCGCTGGATTCGAGGTCGATTGGTTAGTAATCAGGTGACTGATCAGTCGCGGCGTCGAGTCCGTAACATTGGTGTCACTAGCATACGACGTTGGCGCTCCTGCTGGATTAGGTTGCGCGTCGCGAAACGTGGTTGTTAAATCTGACGGAAAAAACTCGTCAGCTGCGCCAAATTTGCTTTGTCCGGGTAGCAGACTGTTGAATGAACCGTCCACCGTCCGAAGGCCCCAGGGGACACTTGCGTTCGGGAGGATCTCTGATAGCTTTTCGCCATCTGCATGCCGCTCAGCAAACTTAATTTGCTTCAAGATAAAATCCATGTCTTCGACATCGAAGGCAAGGTCTTGATTTGCGGAGGGGGCTGGGGCTGCGTTGGTATTTCCAACCCAACCAGTAGCGCTAACAATTAGAAGCGTCCCAATTGTGTTAGAAAAAAGCCTTGATCTAATTTTCATTTTTAGTACCTACTAATGGCAAATTGCTTTGGTTTCCTGTTGTATATGTCTGCCAAAGTGACTTTCTTATCACTGAGTCTGATGGCAACCATTGTGTTTAAGATCCTTAGAGCAATAGTCATGCCGAGCCGCTGAAGCGCAGTATCCAAGGGAATTTAACCAGTTCGACTAGTTACTTTTACCTAGTTACATTCTGGCGTGCGGATTCACTTTGCAACGCAATTTGGGATTCGAATGCCGCGTTTTACCAAATTACTGAAGCAGCGCGTATGAATTTAGTGACTGCATCTGATTAGCAGAGCAGCTCAAGATCAACCGGGAAACATTGTTTTTTTGGGGGGCACTATTTTCAGAATGTACAATACTAGCTAGAATGTATATACGACGTCGTATCAGTGTCTAATTGCCTGGTACCAACAGCGATTTTGTCATTTCGCTGAATAACTGTTTGCTAAATTGGCTTTCCCAAGATGCTGCACATCCACTATGCTCGAGGAACCTCCATTTCACTTTCTTCTTGCTTGTTCAACCTTCGCTTTGAAACGGATGATGTAAATTGATCCACCTTTAGCTGAAACGGCAAAAAGCAGATTGGTCACAACCAATCCTTGCATCGGCAGTAGCTCAAAGACTCGATCGTGGGTCCCGAAAAAACACTCTACACGGGTATGGAGGATAGGCCTTATAACCCACATTTTCCGAAGAACGGTCATGTATGGTAATTGCTGATGATCGTTCAAATTTAAGACACCGTGACATG
>DUAT01000064.1:431-4933 GCA_012960755.1 Gammaproteobacteria bacterium | reverse complement strand
GCGAACACAAAGCGAGAGTATCAGGAGAAGAAAGATCGACTCTCTGAAGACTGCCCGATTGGTTTTGCTTCTCACTAGTAGTTGCTCCGCGATTCAGATGCTGAAAAAAACAAGGAATCGTGTTATGACAAGGTTCAGATAGACTATAACTCACAAGGAATAGGTGGTCTATTGGCTATAAGAGTGGTACTAAAGGACTAAGCACAAATAACTAATCCTCTGCGATTAGCCAAGATAATTGGGGTCAGTGTAAAATTTACATTCGACGCTTGGCCTTTTGGACCTCGTCTCCGGTAAAACTGCGGTTGACCAGTCCTCTTCGAATACTGCCATTAAGTCGTTCGACATAAACATTTTGCCGAGGACTGCGGTAAGCCGTTAACACTTCCTCAATACCCATTGATAAAACTCGTTGCTGAAAAAGCTCTCCAAAGATCTGGTCTCGGTCCCTGAGTAAATACTTTGGTGCCGTACCTCGGCAGCCCCATCCCATGGAAAAGCTTCGGTAATCTGTTGTGCGGTCCATTGGGCTGTGGGATTTGCTGTGACATTGAAGCGAATCACTTTCCTGCGGTCATGGCTTAGAACGACAAATACAAATAGCATCTTAAAACGGATCGTCGGCACGAACAGAAAATCAACAGCAACCATTTCGAACATGTGATTCTTGATAAAGGTCATAGTTTAAGTACAAGTGACTTTATTTCTGGACTCAGTTTGGGCCTTCCCCGGTTAGCGCCTCTGCATTTGCGTCGCTAATAAAACCTGAAGGCTCTTCTTTGCCACCCAATCACGGTCGCAGGCTGAACAATGACCAGGGAATCTCGCCAGCTTGGCCAAAACTGCGATAGGGCTTTCCAAAATACTCGATCACGTACTTTCAAACTCGGGCGACCCTGAGTTCGCTTCAATACAATTAGCTGCTGGCGCAGCGCAAGATTCTCAGCAGTCAGATAAGCGACGACATCAAGCTTGCCTGTAAGCCAATTGTGGAATATTTGGATGAAACACAACATCACCAAACACTAATCTGGAAACGCCTGAAACACAATGGTATCAACGTGTACGAATATTTGCGAAGGACAAATGTTGAAACCGGGCCGTATTCAATCAGATATTGAGAGAGACAAGCGCAGCAGGCCACAGGCAATTATTCCTAACCCGGTGATCGCGTCGTGGATGTTTTTGCAAGTGGTGGATACTACAGCGAACTTATTGGGAGTGTAGTCGGTGATAGTGGAGAAGTCCTGCTGCACAATAATCGGGGGTTTTCTGCCTGGGGTGTCAACGTCCTGAACGATCGTTTTGATGGCAGGACACTTGATAATGTAAAACTGCTCATCCAGGGAAAGTGCAGGCTGACGGCTGTATTGTCCGCGAGTTCCCTGGCCTTTCTACTTTCCAGGTTGGTGTAAAAGACGAGTCCCTTGCTGTCAAAATGCTTGAGTAGAACGATTCTTTGTGAGGGATTGCCATCCTGTCCAACCGTCGCAATACACATGGCCGTTGGGTCTTTAATACCCGCATCAATTGCGTCCCGCATCCATTTCTGAAATTGATCAAAAGGAGAATCCTCCAGGCTCGCTCTACTGAGATGCCCAAAGTCATATTCTCGCCTCGAATCCTCAAGATCCATATTCAATCCCTGTACCACGATGGTAAGCACTATTGAATACAGCATAGGCCCCGCAACGCGAACAGTCCGCGTTGTTTCCGTAACAACAGAAGGTTCGCTCAAATACGCCGCCTTCACCAACATATAGCGGAAGCATATTCTTGAGCCTGCAATTTTCGCCGGAAATACCGGTTGCACTAATCGATTTATCAGACATCATCAATCGCAGCGTACCAACATTGGACCTGATCATGGGATGGGCAGCCTTTAATTCAATCACGCTTTCGATGACATGGTCACGTTCTTCGAGATTTTCCCATGCATATTCACTTATCTCACCCCTATCCGGCACGTAAAATGTAAAGGCGATCCCGTGAATCGGCCACTGTTCGACTTCATCAACGAATGCTTCAATGCAATCTGAATTCTTCTTAGTGACCGTCATTTGCAACATCACTGTCGTCTTATCACGGAGGTTGTGCTCGAAGATCGATTGCTTCACTTTATCAAATACGCCCTCACCCCTGATCTGATCGTTCCGTTCCCTCGGTCCATCGAGTGAAACGGTCACGAGATGACCAGGCACAGAGGGAATACCGTAGGTACCATTTGTCACAATTGAACTCTGCTCAAACAGGTCCATTGCTGCAAACACCAGCCTGGATTTGATCATGGGTTCTCCGCCCATGAACAACATCGATTTAATGTGATGTTTATCCCTGAGCTTTCGCAGTTGATACAACATGTTCGCCTCACTCATCTTGTCCCTTGACTCATTCGGCGTATCCTCTCGATAAACAAAACAGGTCTTGCATCTGAGGTTACAGGCATTCGTCACAAGAACCAGTGCTGCCGGGAAGTCGCCATCTCCAAAGTGTGGAGGTTCTTGCCGTAATGGTATTGTTTCACTCATTTCGCTGTCCAGATTTGCACATTAACTAACCAGCCTAGCATTCATCCTCCATCTTATTCTGATACAGATAAAATGTAAGTGGCATCGTCATTGTCGCCGAGTTGACCCATGTCATAGCAGCTTAACTGCAGCAGCCTTAATCTTAATCCCCGAATGGGTTTTAAGCATTTCCGGACTCTTCTACCTACATGGATCACAACAGGCTGAAACTATTATGGACTACGACATCGTCATCGTCGGCGCGGGACCTGCTGGCTTAAGCTTCGCATCATCCCTGGCCTCAACGGGTCTTCGTATTGCTATCGTGGAAAAGCAATCGCTGGAATCCATTGCTGAACCCGTTTTTGATGGTCGGGATATCGCACTCACCCACCTCTCAGTTCAAATCTTAAAGGAACTGGGCGTCTGGACACGGTTGGCTGATGATGACATTACGCCGATTCTCGAAGCAAAAGTGCTGGACGGGCAATCTCCCTACAGCCTCAACTTCGATCGTAAAAACGATTCAATTGAGGCACTGGGTTACCTCGTATCAAACCACCACATCCGTAAAGCTGTCTATGAGGTAGCTCGAAGAATAGATAACCTGGATATTGTCGCCCATACTTCAGTCACCTCTGTCTCATCCAACATTGATGGTGTCTCGGTAGTAACAGGCGATGGCAGAAATCTTGAGGCTTCCCTGGTGGTTGCAGCAGACAGCCGTTTTTCGGAAACCCGCCGAATGATGGGTATATCGGCATCAATGTTTGACTTCGGCCGGGTATGTGTGGTCTGTCGAATGGATCACGACCTGCCCCACAACAACATTGCTCGTGAGTGTTTTCACTATGGCAGGACCCTGGCAGTGCTACCCCTCAACGGCAATCAATCTTCGATCGTCATTACGGCCCCAATGTCAGATCGGGATAAGATCATGAATATGACTGAAGACGACTTCAATCAGGATGTCCAGCGGCGATTCGGTGGTTTATACGGCGAAATGCGGCTGGCCAGTGAACGATTCGCCTATCCACTGGTTGGAGTCCACGCGCGTAAATTTTACGCCACCAGATTTGCATTGATTGGAGATGCGGCGGTGGGCATGCATCCGGTCACCGCTCATGGATTCAATCTCGGACTCAGTGGGCAACAAATACTGGCAAAAGAAGTTATTAATGCAGTTAATAACGGGTCTGATATTGGTGCTCATGAACTGCTCCAGAGATTTGAATCCAGGCATATGCGCACAACACTTCCCATGTATCATGGAACGAATAACCTGGTGAAGTTTTTCACCGATGACCGGGCACCGGTAAAGGTCGCCAGGAAGATCGCCCTGCGGTTGGCGAACAATTTCCCGCCAATTAAACATGCTATTCGACATAAACTGACGGACTCAAAAGAACACCCTAGTCTGAAACGGTTACTGCTGCCTTAGAGTGCGCGGTTCTGACCAGAGAAAACGGTGAGAGCACAGATGATAAAGTTGGAAGCTTTATTGGCGATAGCCCTGCTGTTATGTGCTGCAGTGGCAGCTATCGCCAGGGATGACGAGTGGCAAAGTATGCGTAAAGAAATGATCGAGGAAATCAAGCAGGATATGGTTGCGACCCGGTCCTACACCGGAAAAGAAGCACTCTCAGACCCGGTATTGGCAGCCCTTGCCAGGGTTGAGCGGCATGAATTTATACCCGAGGAGCTAAGGGACCAGGCCTATGACAACTACCCACTGCCGATCGGAAATGACCAGACGATCTCCCAGCCCTTCATCGTCGCACTCATGACAGAATTGCTGGAGGTTGGGCAGGATTCGATCATACTGGAGATAGGCACTGGCTCCGCCTACCAGGCAGCCATGCTGGCTGAAATCGTTAAGGAAGTCTACACGGTCGAAATCATTGCTGATCTGGCAAATCAGGCCCATGGCAAATCAGGCCCACACATATTTTGTTTTCACCCCTGGATTTTCTTAGCAAGCTTGCAGCGCTGGTA
>DUAT01000064.1:0-388 GCA_012960755.1 Gammaproteobacteria bacterium | reverse complement strand
TATCACGGCGTATTCGCCCCAAATGCACGAATGAGGAAACTCGTTGTTCCCACAAAATGTAAAAAAAAACAAGGCAAAAATCGATCGAAGTAAACGCAAATCGGTCACAGAATCCGACGTGGCAGATGAATTGATCGCTCCCCTGACCTGGGCACGGCGACTCAAACGAGTCTTTGATGGAGCCGCCTTCGGATTGACATTACCGTGTGTCCATTGTGTGGTGGCTCCATGCGCGTTATCGCCGACATTACTGACCCAGACATAATTCAGAAGATCCTGGATCACACAAGGGGGCCGCCTAGGTCGCAACCACCACCGATCAGACCTGCGACAGCAATCCAATCATGAAACATGCTCGGACAAACAAGCCAAATCACCTCTGCCCCAC
>DUAT01000063.1 GCA_012960755.1 Gammaproteobacteria bacterium | reverse complement strand
ATCCGGACGGATGGGGACGGTTTTGGCTGCGTGATCCAGGTGCAGTCAGCAAAGCACCATTCTTAACAAGGTCCAGCCATGAAATTTCGCCGGTAGCGGCGAATTCCCCGCGAAAAGATATTCAAAGCTAGTTTCTCGGCAGACTTGCGCTTGGCTGTTTCTAGAAAAGCGTATCTAATTTGACCTATACTCTGGAACCAGGTGTTCTTTGATGATGTCCGGGTTCCCAGGAACCACCGCCTTGGTGACGAAAACCAGGGCTGGACGGCAGCAAAAAATCTGCTCGGTAATGAGCGTCTGCTGGTATCAAGGGTGGCAGAGAATCGCCGAATTCTGTCCTGTCTTAGGGAAGTTACTGCACAAGTGGTAGCTGGTTCAGGGACTGGTTCTTCGTTATAAACTATGTTGTCTATGGCAATCCTGCTCGCACTTGACTGATACGTGTTTAACCTTGAATATACTGTAAATGACGTGATGTCCGTGTACCCTGTGAGGGCGAAGGTGTCAAAATCGTCAGTATCGACGAAATTTGTTTCGGTGTCTGCCGCGGTAAGTGTTGTTGTTTCGCCGTTCGAGCCTATGATGGTCCATTCCCATAGGTTGGGTTGGTTGCTCGTTTCTCCTAGATCTATCGAGTTAAGAGTAAACGGGATATTGCCTACCGACGTGACAACTATGCCGTGGATTGCCCTCGCTAAAAAGAAATCACCTGCGCCTGAATTTAATGCATACATCGTTCCTTGAATTGGTTCGAAGAATTGTCCCTGGGTGGATGAAGTACTGGTGGGATGTGGATTATTTCCAGAGCTGAATATGAACCCTGCATGCTGCATCCCACTATTGTCATAATCGAGTGTACGGGCTGTGTAGGGAATCGAATGCTAATTCTGACCCTAGTTGGTCTACTCCTGCCGTATCTGTGAATGTTATTACACCTGCTATGGTTTCCTGGTTGCCATCGCTAGTATTGACATAGCTATGATTGCTGCTATTTTTCCTTTCATTTTCGTTATCTCCTTAGAAACGGGTATAGCCCAATTCCAGTTGCTTCACCGGTGATCATCACGGCTTGAGCCAAACCCACTGCCAGCATGGATAAGAACATTCCAATGGTAATTATGTGTAATAATTTCATATGAATGACCTCATTCTGATTTTGCAGTACTCTTTTCTTGCGCACACCCCAGTCTGTGGCAGGGCAATCAAGTGACATCAGCGCAATATTCACGCCAGAATAGTAAACACTGATATTTCAAGAGGTTATAGACTGCTCATTTTCTAGTCTGCAAAAATTGTAAAAACTATCGACGAAAATGATCTCAATATAGGAAATCGTTAGCAGTCCTTGTTTAAGGCTGAGAAAAGGCCTTTGAGCCGAAGTTTCAGCAGTAACTGCTAGCCCCAGAGGTCGGCTTTGTACGAAGAGCGAATTTCAGGACTGCCGTGAAATGCCGGTGTAATTGCTGTCAATTGTGTGTTTGACTTGAATACAAATTGGGGTGTTCAGCGCATGGCTAGATATTGGGCCAGCCTCGCTTGAGAGTCACACTACCCGGCTGCTGCTTAAACGGCGGAATGTCTCTTATGGGTCCAGACTGTGTGAAAACTCTGTTGGGGGGTATAATCATACTTTCAAAAGATGGGCTATCCAATGAGCGGTTTCATTGCAGGCACATGCCGAAAACAAATCACCTTATTCCCTGATCGTCTGGACAATTACATCGTTGAAATCTGGGGGAAGATCAGTTTACCTATTCGGAATCGGGGTAAATCCGCGTGTAATCATTTGTACCGAAAAGCAATGTGGCCGCCTGAGGCTGTTACAACAGACCCCAAAATGGCAGCAATCAATGGGTTTGGTCTGGAGGACAGGACTTAGCAATGACAGCGTGAGCGGCAAAATGCGGTTCATAAAATGCTTCAGCTTTATGGGCAAAAGCAAACGACTCCGGAAAGAGTCGCGGCACTTCATGACTCTATGACTGGTGGGCGCTACAAACTTCAAAGATGCCAGAATGATAGGGGTCTTGCGACCTGAGCGATCACATCCAGTGTAGGCACTGAATGTGATCGTTAGATAGATTAAGGGGTTACGATATTGAACCAGAATTCAAAGTCATCAAGCATCCCCTGAAGTTCTTGAAACCTACCTTTGGCGCCTTGAACTATGATAGCTCCACTCTGCAGTCCTTTCTTAACGGATAATTGACCAAGCATAATGCTATCGAGTGATGCACGTGTGGTGGTTATCGTTGAATCAGCATCATCTGCATTCCCTTCTCGATTGTTCAAAGTGGAATTTTCCAGAAAGACTGTGTATAGCTCATTGGTATCTGTAAAAACGAAATTGATCTTTAACTTCTTACCCGCTGCTTTCTCAGGATTAAGTCTGACCGCCATGTAATCAAATATCATCACAATGGGCATGTTTTTTACAACATCTGGACTTGCTGTATTTGGTGTTGGCGCAGCTTTTACGCCTTCACGCAATTCTCTTGCTCCTGAAAGGTAGAAGTTTCGCCAAGGACCTGATTCAGCGACGTAGCCCAATTGCTCGAGAGTGTCTGCCAACAAGTCTTTCGCCACTTTATTGTTTGGTTCTGCAAAAACAACATGATCCAGCGCTTCAGCAACCCAGCGATACTCGCCGTTGGCATAGTCCTTCCTTGCCATCTTAATGACATTTTTAGAACCGCCCATATATTCAACGTACTTTACCGAACCAGGTTCTGGCGACAATTTGTGGAGATGTGATGGATTGCCATCGAAGTAACCAAGGTAGAAATTATAGATTGCGCGAGCATTGTGACTGATGCTGCCATAGTAGCCGTGACTTGCCCATGTGTCGTCCAAGGCTTGTGGCAGTTCAACCATGTCGCCGACTTCATCAATCGTGTAGCCATGATTGGCGAGCCTCAGCACTTGATCATGCATAAATTTGTAGGTGTCTCGCTGCTTCGCAACATGCTTGTTAATTTCATCATTTCCCCATGACGGCCAATGGTGGGGCGCGAAAAGAACCTGGGCCTCATCTCCCCACCGAAGCAGCATATTATCAATGTGCTTTGACCATGCTTTGGAATCTCGCACCTTTGCGCCTCGCAACGTATAAAGATTATGCATGGTGTGGTTCACATTCTCGGCTGGGCACAATGCTTTATAATCTTTTATGTAATAGTGCATTTCTGATGGCGCTTCTGTGTTGAGTGTCAACTGAAACTCAAAATGCAGGCCATCGATGACATGATCTTCCCAGGCCTCACTGATGATGTTTGTCGGTACAACCATCGTCACATTGCCTGAAGAGGTTGAAGAGCCGAGGCCAGCACCTATATTACCCTTTTCATTTTTAGGTAACACATTTCCATACATGTATGACGCTCGCCTGCTCATGGCATTTCCCGCCATCACATTTTCTGCAATCGCATTCTCAACGAAGCCGAGTGGTGCATAAACCTTGACTTTTCCTGACTGTATATCAGCTTCTTCGACAATGCCTCGAACCCCTCCAAAATGGTCTATATGGGAGTGGGTGAAAATAACTGCAACTACAGGTTTTCTTGGGCGATGTTTATAATAAAGTTCTAATGCTGCCTTGGCGGGTTCTGCCGATACGAGGGGATCCATAATGATCAAACCGGATTTACCTTCGATAATAGTAAAGTTGGCTAAATCATAATTCCGAACTTGGTATATATGTTCATTAACCTTGTAAAGACCAGTCATGTTTACCAAGAGCATTTGACGCCACAAACTGGGATTGACAGTTGCGGGTGATTTTGTCTTCAGGTCCTGCATGAAAGCAAATTTCTTTGTGCTCCACACAATTTTACCGTTGGCGTCCACAATCTCTTCTTCGCCTCGATCAATAAAACCCTTCTGGGCATTTTTAAAATCTTCCATATCTCTGAACGGGAGAAGTTTAAGCAGGTCCTCATTAACCTTTGCTGTAATCGGGGTTGCCTCATTTTCAGTTCCAAGTGGCTCTGCTTCCTTAGCCGATCCACTGCTTGCAGCATAAGTGGCTGGGTTGCTGAATAGCACACATATTAAAAGGACTAAATGCTTGGTCAAAACTGATTTCATATGAGCTATTTCTCCAGAGAAAGTTAGTTAGGCTTAACGACAGCGCTTTTGAGCCACACTCTATCAGAGTATGGTTAGTTATTGGTATGTAAACTGATTAACTTTTGGGGGGAAGGTATCAGTCTGCTCACTATACTGTTGATCATTTTGAATCGGGATAATAAAATCCATTTGCACCTAGCGAGGGTTGTTGCCTGTAGTACCCGAGACATAGCTTACAGTTGATCAGATAATCAGGATCCAATCCAACCAGGCTGTTTGTCGTACCCTAAGATCCGCGGGGTTCCTAGCACCCCCATGCTGGCTGTGCCGAGTATGATTTGAAAATTTCATTGTCGTGAAAAATGACATTTCAGTAAGCCGCCGAACGGCAAAGTCGTGAGGTCTGAGTGAGTGTAAATGTTGTAGGCATTATAAACCTGTCCTTCGCAAATATTGATCTGGGAAGATTCAAACTGCTTCTCGCAAAAAAAACGATGGTGAAATCCACCTAACTGTTCTGCTCTTGGTCAAAATCTGACCATACCGACGATACGATGGTATTTCTGGTTAATCTCACTTCAATCGTCTGATGAAGTGTCTTCAATCCAGAATACTGCGGTATCCATGGTATGAATTTCCAGATCCAAAAAGTGGGAGGAGTGGGTGTAAATCTCGACATTTCCACCATCAGCCATTCACAACATCTCTGCTAACACGCAATCAGAACCCGCAGCATTCGCGGCGGCGCCATTTTCCGAAGGAAAATGGCGAGAGCCCCCTCCAGTAGAATCTATCTTGGAACCAGGCAGAAAAGTCGTAATTATCCCATGGTCCGCCATCAAGGGCACGTAACCTGCATACGGTAAAAATTGACGAGCGGAGGATAGGGAAAATAAACCGCATTATTTGAATATCAGCTAAGTATGGTAATTGCTGATATTCATCGAAATTTTGGACACTGTGACGTAATGATCCTTTGGATGGTCAATCACTGCAATGGACTGGATCTGCTGGCTTGCATGCGGTGGGGTTGATCACTTAGGCGATTTAAAGGTCGGGCAGAGATGA
>DUAT01000062.1 GCA_012960755.1 Gammaproteobacteria bacterium | reverse complement strand
GAGCGGTTTCTCGCCTGTGATGCCTCATCCAGACCCAGATGCTTCAGTATTTTCTCAATGACATCCGTGTCCTCGATACACGCGATGATCTTTACTCTGCCGCCACATTTTTCACACTTCTCTATTTCTATACCAAAGACCCGCTTCAATCGCTGAGCCCCCAAATGAACAGCGCGTCATCGAATAGACTTTGTCCCTGGCGGATTGCGAGACCTGTTCCGACTCATCTTCTGGCTTTTTCGGCACGACATGCACTCTCAACTTGCTCCGCGGGGAGAAAACCCCAAGAAACCTTGTTAGGTTTACTCGAGGTTTTGGAATAAGTGCTGCAAGCCGCCCCATAAACTCCATGGGGCCTAGAACCACATGGGAGGTCCCCTGATCATAGGGGGTCTTAAGGGCGACAATCACGTTTCCATTGCTGGCCAGCGACAACCGTTGTTCAGCGATGGCCAGCCTTGTTATATATCGACAAAGACGCTCGAGCTTCTTCCGCTGGTTGGACTTACAGGCCACACCAGCATGGAGCGAAAAGCCTGATTGCTTACTGACCAATTCACTCGCCTTCTTTCGATCACTGTTCACAGGAACAGCCTGCAACGTCAATGCCTTCTTTCCAGCATTTGAACCTAAAGCCAATCGGTAGGTGATGGATGCACCGATAATCCTGTGCAGCGCATCGTCGGCTATACCAGTGATGAAGTGCTCGGCAGAAATCTGTCTTTCCTGCAAGGCGAAGCCACGGATTCGAAAGCGGTTGACTGTATGCGCTCATCTTTGAGTGCAGAAGAAGCCATCTGCATTGATATTGCAAATTATCGAAGTGATGGCTCCACCTTCATGAATCGGTTGGTTATGTTACCGATTAAAAAACATGACCAAAGCTTTTATATCGAGTTCCAAAATATTTTACCAGGTGACATTTCACATTTTAAGCAACTGCCCTTGAGTTCAGATGCGGAGATCCAACATATTCTTAATAATTTGCTGATCAAACTAATGCTCAGTCAGCCTGATCCGAAGACAGGTGATATTGACCTAAGTCTGCAAACCCAGGACTTCCTTGAGGTCTTTAGCGAAATTAATCATTTCTGCCTGAATATAGAAGCCGCCCAAACACGAGTTGGTTATAACCCCTTCACCGACAGGTAAATTGTATCTAAAATTTCGGCATCAATTTTAGCTGACCCATCTCAATCTGGCAGGAGAGTGAAGGATGGATTAACGGCCTTTTCAGAGAAATCATCAAGTAAGGTTTGATGACGATTTTCTACAGTAAAGTGGGGAATCAGCAGAGAGGTTACACCGCTTTTGACAGAATCATGATCAGAATTGAGCTGATATTAGCGTCTGACTGTTTCTGCTTCGATCTTGCTGTCAAGGATATAGAATCCTTCAGCACGGGTCACATAGTCGATGTCTCCGACGCAGATAGACACACAAAACCAATATCCATATCGCTACTTCTTAGTTAGAGGATTCGTAACATGAGAAGTTAAAGAAGGTTTCGCCGTTGGCAAAGTTTAGGTTTAGTAGCTTTAAGTCTGTCGACCCATTAACAGTCAACAATGCCTCACCATCCCAGATCTCATTATTAAAAAGTCCCGACAGACTATCCCTGTTTAACCAAACCGCCTCTTTGGCCGCGAGGCCCGGTAGCAATTCAGTATTGGCGGTTCCGATGATGCTGCCATTCGAATCATACAGCGTACCGGTAATGCTGCCCATCGATGAGCTGCCTGCATTGATGAAACGGACGTAAGTCATGTCTTGGGAATCAAAACCTTCAATATTATGCACTTCATTCTGTCTCACGCAATTTGTATTGCTGATGAGTCCGCTTGGGCTCTCAAGCTTGATCATTAATTCAAAGTCATTACTGCCGGACACGTCAAGAAACGCCGGACCGTCCCAGGCATCAACATCAAAGAGGCCTTGGAGTTCGAGAGCATTCAGCACAACTCGACCTTTTGAATCAACGGTCCCATCGTGCAGTGCAACGGCTGATGTACCTTGCTGTTTACCATCACGGTTGTACAACGTGCCCGTAAAAGCTTGCGAAGATGTTGATGTGTTTACGATATGCAGATTAGAGATGTTCATGCTGTTAGAGGTCGTCATTAAATAGACACCCGACGATTCAGAGGTTTCAAAACAGGAGAAGTTAAAAAATGTTTCGTCATTGACGAAATTCAGATTTAGTAATTTCAGCCCGGGCACATCATCTACTTCGAGCATGGCTTCACCTGTCCAACCGCCAAAAATAATTTGAAAAGTGTTTCGGTTAAC
Organism: Gammaproteobacteria bacterium; assembly: GCA_012960755.1. The sequence goes on along the minus strand of DUAT01000062.1, from coordinate 2,865 downwards.
CCAAGTTTGTTGCTTCGGCGCCAGAGACGCGATCACCTCTGTGTTTGCACTACCGATAACATTACCAGCCAAATCATAGAGTGTTCCTCTGATACTGGTCATGGCCGACGATGACGTATTGATAAATCTAACGTAGGTCATGTCAGGAGAATCGCCTTCGATATTCAGCACTCGTGTTTCACGAACACAATTCGTATTGCTGATCAGACCGCTGGGGCTGACCAGTTTACTCATCAGGGAAAAGCTGCTCGTGCCCTGCACTTCCAGCATAGCTGGACCACTCCAGGCTTCTACATTGAACAAGGATTCCAGTTCCGCTGATGTCAGGATACGCCGCCCTTTGCTGGCAATCGGATTGGTATGCAAAGCTACCTTAGCGCTACCCTGTTGATCCCCGGCGCCATTATATAGCGTACCCGCAAAGGATTGAGTCTCGTCTGCAGTGTTGATTATATGTAATGTTGTGATGTTGTCGCTGTTCGAGTTGGTCATCAGGTACTGGGTTGCAGTTGTTGATGCTACAGGTTCAGTTAGGGTAATTTCTGTGCCGGAAAAATTCTTCGGTGTGCCTGCTCTTATCGATCCACCCGAGTTAAAGGATTGCCATCCATCTGTTGGCAAACTGGTCCAAGTTAAAACCGTGTTGAACCAGACATCGCCTGGCGTCATCGTGAGAAAATTATCTGGAATAATGTAGTCAGGCGTGATGCCAAACTCTGCTTCAAAACCTGAGGTAGCCAAGAGCAGAGATTTATCAGTTGTCGCAGACGAACTCGGGTTATTGGGAAAACTATATTCCTGGTAGGCGCCTGTACCAGTATCGGCTGCTTCCAGGGTTCTACCGGTCAGATTGTTTTCATTGTTGCGACTGGTATACATCTCAATGAACTGCAGGGTTCCATCAGCATTACTGAACGCCTCAATCGGCGCCCAACCGTGATGCGATGCCAAGGCTGAAGCCGACAGTATCATTAAAAACAAAATCCGGTGCATGTAGTAAAAACACCTGGTCATCGTCAAAAATTCCACAGAAGGCCCAGCTTAAGCATCCAGTCTTGATACGTTTTGTCGTTGTCGCCTTTAGCATCATAGTAACTACCGGCAATATCCATGTTAACCGCCATCAATGGAAAGGTGAAACCAAGCGTAACAAGATGGGTATTGCCCCTAGTCCGATAGGCGTAACTGGGCGTGCATCGCCTGGTACACGGCGGGTCGAAAACTTCATCAGTAGTCTCTGCATCGTATTTAGCACCGGTACTTATACCTCCAGTTACCGTTGATCTGATATCGCCATGGCGGTAGGCATACTCGCCGAAGACAAGAAACGACGGGGTGAAGGCATAATCAAGACCAAAGTAAAGCTCATGAGAATCAGTATCAAAGGCAGCATCATTTTCTTTTTCCGCCTTAGATTTATTAATGAACACCTTATCGATATAGCGATATCCAAGACGTCCGGTCAGCGACGTACTTAATCGCTTGTTAGCCGACAGGTCTACATCAATCAGCAGTCCTTCGCGTGGGTCGCTGTCCTTATACTCCAGATTAGTGACATTGAGTTTGAAGTTGTACCAGGAAGCGTTATAGGCAAGCTTTGGCTGCACTGTATAATCCAGCCCGACGGAGAGAGCGAAAGTGTCCAGTGCCTCCCAGTCTTTGTGCTTGTTGTAGATCAGATAACCGGAAAAGATGAGTTGTTGATTATTAGCTAGCTTAGTTGAGTAGCCGCCGCCAACGCTGAACGAGGCAGTTTCCTCGCTGATCCCATCACTTTTGTAAGTACGACTTATGTTATCCTCATGACCATATGAGGCTTGAATTTCACCATACCAGCCGGACCCGTATGCCTCGGCGCGTGCGGTAGATGACAGGGTCGCTAACACAAGCACGCTGATGATGAGTTGATACAACGACTTTCTCATAGCTGAAATTTCAAGGGACGAAAAGAATTTGTCAAGGATATCTGATATCGAAGCATCACGCAGGCAGTTTCTGCTGTTTCTATTGGCGACGGGTACCTCAGCCATGCTACCGGGATGCAGCACTGGCGGTACGACGGGTGGCTCAGATATGGCCGCTGAGCTCGTACCAGGACGCTCTATTCATAAGATAGCTGGTGACGTGCGGGTTAATGGTGTTGGCGCCACGGTCGCGACGCCCATCAATCCCGGCGATGTCGTAGAGACAGGTTTAAAAAGCTACGTTATTTTTGTGGTTGAAAAAGATGCTTTTGTCTTACGTAGTGTCAGCAAAATGACGCTGCCCGGAAGAAAAGTCGCGCCCGGCGTAGTGACTACCGCGTTCTCGCTTGAACGTGGCAAGGCACTCTCAGTACTCGCTTCTCGCCGCACTAATATCTCAACCCCCAACGCCATCATTTGCGTTCGCGGCACAGGCGTCTACGTTGAGACCGACCCAGTGGAATCGTATGTCTGCGTCTGCTATGGCATCTCTGATCTTTCAACGGCCGATGATCCTGGTAATTTAGAAACCATTGTGTCGGAACACCACTCTGCACCTCGCTATATCCTCGCCGACAAAAGCGCGACGAAACGTATTGTGCCCGCGCCCTTTAAAAACCACGACGACCAGGAACTGCTGCTGATCGAAACACTAGTCGGAAGAACAACGCCTTATATCGTACCAAAAGGTATTCCTCGAACTCGCAGCAACTATTTCTAGAATCGGACTCTTTACAGATAAAAGGCGCGGCAGGCTTTCAGCGATATTGCTTTTAACTTTTTTCTGAATCGCAAACAGACACCTGGAGTATAAGTAGAATTAGGCCCGTTTTTGTGTAGGTAGCCAAGCAGGTCTGTCCCTGAAATAGGGGTTTGAATGGAACTCCCGGTGGAAATCTGT
>DUAT01000061.1:66124-128046 GCA_012960755.1 Gammaproteobacteria bacterium | reverse complement strand
GAATCGCCTAACATGAAGCTTAAGTCACTCCTTTCAGTCGTTCGGACCACCTTCGGTGGCCGCTTAACTTGGTGTTAGGCACCAATTTGCATGGAAAACTCATCACGAAATCTCAAAATGGAAGCAGAATTACTAGAGGAGTACTGGTCCCCGCGAGTACTAGGCCGGGTTAACGATCAGTATGTAAAAGTCGCAAAACTGAAAGGTGATTTTGTTTGGCATAAACATGACTTGGAAGACGAACTATTTCTTATCTTGTCCGGTAATCTTCGAATTGAGTATGAATCTCATTCAGTTGACCTTGCTGAAGGTGACTTCCATATTGTTCCAAGAGGTACTATGCACAACCCGGTATGTGAAGAAGAATGCTTAATCGCTTTGATTGAAACAGTAACCACACAACACACTGGCGATCTAACTACTGATAAAACCAAAAATATCGAAGCGCAACTAGCAGGAGATTGAGATGCATATCTCCTTTGACTTCGACTATACCCTTGCAGACTCGTCTGGCGGATCCATTGCCTGTGCGAACTTTGCGTTGCGCGAACTCGGCTTTAAGGACTCCGGTGAATCGGATATTCGGAGAACCATCGGACTTAGTTTGGAAAGGACGTTTGAGGCGCTCGGTTACGGAAGCGCTGATTCGCCAATTGCTGAAGACTTTAAGAGGTTGTTCCTCGAGCATGCAGAACAGGTGATGCTGTGTCACATTCATCTCTATTCAGGTACAGCACAAGCTCTTAAGTCGCTGCGTCGCGATGGTCACCATATTTCAATCGTATCAACAAAGAAAAAGGAGAGAATTGAGGAGGCAGTTGGTCGTGATGGGTTGTCTGAGCTCATCGATATTGTGATTGGCGGAGGATGCGTGAAGAACAACAAACCGCATCCTGAGGGGTTGGAGCGCGCGATAAAAGAGCTGGGTTTGCCGATTGGTGAAACGCTGTATGTGGGAGACTCTATATCTGATGGAGAGTGTGCGTCTAGAGCTGGTTCTCGATTTATCGGTCTGCTCAGTGGAGAGACGACGCGTTTAGAACTTGTTAAATGGGATCCAGTATGCGTGCTTTCTTGTATAGACGAAGTGCCTAACTTTGTTTCCTCACTTAAAGGGGCGAACACATAACATGCAGTTGAAGTCGTTCCCTTCGGTCACTCGAACGTGGCAACCTGTCACGCAAATTGCTTTCGCAATCTGCGCGCCAGAACGACCACGCCGCTCAACTAGGTGTTAGGTGCCCATGCCAAAGCTCGTGCTAATAGGTGGTCCAACGGGCGTTGGGAAAACATCTGCGCTGAACGGGCTCAAAGAGCGCATTGCTAAATCGGCGATCCTTGATGCGGATGATGTTTGGCGCATCTCAGAAGATCTCGCTGTAGCGGGTACTCGCCACATAGCGATAGGCAACGTGATTGATGTAATGCATGGTTATTATGACGCTGGTTGTGAGGTAGGTATTTTGTCTTGGGTTTTTGCAAGACCAGAACTATACGAACCGATCATTAGCGGCCTGGGTGGATGTACAGAAGAAATCCTGCAAATTTATCTGGTAGCTACGCCTAAGTGCCTTGAGGAACGATTGTCATCACGTGGTGACCTAGATCGACTAGAATACGCAAAAAGCAGGCTAGAATTGATTGAAAACCTACTTTTTCCGAAGATCGACACATCAGGGAAAACAAAAGCACAGGTAGTAGATGAAATCCTGCAATATGTGCAACGTTCCTAATCATACTGAGGGACAGAACCTAACATGCAGTTGAAGCCAGTCGTCACTTCATTCCTCCTTCGGACGCCGCACTGCGTGTGGCGCCGCTTAACTGGGTGTTAAGCAGATGAAGTCTTACCTTCAAATCGACTTAGATATTTTGGATTTAGAAGTTTTCATGGAGTACGTTCAACGAATTCCCGATCTTATTCACAAACACGGTGGCCGCTACATTGTCCAAGGGGTTGAACCTACAGTAGTCCAAGGAGACGGTGGGATACCACAACGAAGTGTCGTGCTCGAGTTCCCTGACAAAAAATCAGCAGTTTCCTTTCTAGAAGAAAGGGCTGCCACAGATCTTCACGAGATCTGGGAACAAAGCACGAATAGTCGGATTCTCATGCTAGAAGGGGTCGCAGAGTGAGTCCAGTTAAACGAGGTAATCTGCCTAGCATGGGGTTGTTGTCACTCCCTTCGGTCGTTCGGACGTGCCTCTTCGAGTCACGCTGCAAAACCTGGTGTTATGTTCCTAATTTGACAAACTGCCACCGGAAAGAAGAATAATGAATTGGGAAGCTTTAGGAGCACTCGCAGAAATTGTCGGAGCGGCGGCAGTTGTTATAACGCTCCTTTATCTAGCAATTCAAGTGAGACACTCTAACAGGCAGACCGAATCTGATTCACTCCGTCATACATGGGACTCGGGCAACGAGCTGATAAACGCGTTTTCTGCATCAATTGAAATAGCATCCATTGTAAATCGGGGTCGAGAATCGTTCCAAAATCTTGACCCTGACGAACAACTAATTTTTGAGCTTCTTCATGTTAGAGTGCTGAATCTTGTAGAAAGCTGGCATCATCAAACCACCCAAACATTGAAAGAAAGCGAATTTAGGGATACCCAAATTGAAAATATCAATGGAGTAATAGTATGGTTTTTTAGCTATCTAGGATCAGCTGAAGTTTGGAACAAAGTAAGACATATGTTCGTACCAATACAAAATGTCGTTGACAGTGCCGCTTAGCTGTACCTGGCCGTTTCGAAGTGCATAAAATATCAAACTCTAATCTAAATCCTGAGCATCTCGCGCTACTTAAGGATTGGTTTGTATCTGAATGGGGTGAAGTTGACCCGTTCAACAGTTCGAATAAAGGCGTCAAGTTGCCATCTCCCATAGTTGCTACGGATAATGACAAACTTGTAGGTGGTCTTTCTTTTTGCTGGGCGCGAAAACCGCATGCTGCAGAATCAGTTATTTGGATAAATGCTGTGTTGATATCACCTGCTTACCGTGGCCTGGGGCTAGCGTCGAAGCTGGTTCAGGCCGCTGAGCCGGAAGCGGCGCGCAAGGGAATGAAGGAGTTGTTCGTTTATAGTGAATTCCCTAAGATGTATGAGAAACTTGGCTGGCAAATTCAGGAGAGTGACGGTGCATCAAAGGTACTTTGTAAATCTCTCACAAATTGATAGACGGCGCATAAGATGAAGTTTAACTTTGTTCCATGCTTTTCGGTCACTCCACCGGACTGCCGAAAGTGTTACTCAAATTGCATACGCAGTTTCAATACGTCTTTTATCAGTCGTTTAGACAGGTGCTAGGCATTTGGGTTTCGCCATGTACCAAAACATCAAACATCTGATTTTTGTCCGTCATGGCGAGAGTGAGCACTATGTAAAGGGACTTACAGGTGGGTGGACTGATACTCCTCTCACTCCAAGGGGGAGGGCCCAGATTACAATCACTGCCACGCGATTACTGGAATGGAAACTTCAGAAAGTCGCATTCTACTGCAGCGACTTAATAAGGGCAGTACAGAGTGCAGATATCATCGGCTCAACAATTGGATGCGTTCCGACTCCGCTGGCGGGACTTCGTGAGATAAGTAATGGTGTGGCAGCGAATCTTAGCCTCCGAGAAGCCGAGCAGATTCAATCATATGAGCCAGAACTTGCAGACTTGGATTGGCGGCCTTACGATAAAGCGGAGACTTGGCGCGAGATGTCTGCTCGTGTAGATAGAGCCCTGGCAATATTCGATAAAAGAGCTGATACGGTCCTGGTTGTAGGCCATGGTAACTCTGGTCAAGCGCTAGCCAACGCATGGCTTGGAATACCGGTTGCAAACCAAATTTCCTTTCGATTCGCAACAGCAAGTATATCTGAGTTTAGGATAAACAGGTGGGGTGAGCAGGAGATTGTTCATTCAAATATCAGTTACGATGCCTAATATGAGCTCTTCGTGGTTTGGGTTACTTCTATCGGTCCATTCTCCACTTGGACCGCCTTTGTGAAATAACCACATCTTTTTCCTCGATGTTCGTTTTTCAGCCAAAGAATTTTACAGTTCATGCTACAGCGAGCCTTATACTTATCGTGCTTACGGGTTCAACTTTTCTAGCCTGTGCGTTGTAGCTGCCTGTATTTTTTGACGGGTATGAAATTGCACCTGAATTGCTGCCTTTCGCAGATGCGAAGGTGAATGTGGATTGTGCTGTTAATCAGGAATTTGTTAGCTATGCCGGTTTGTTATCTAACAAGAAAATGTTGTCGTGGCTATCAGTGCGGTGGTCGTTGCAGAGGTGTTAGGTGCCTGACGTGAATTGGGAAGCGATTGGTGCTATAGGTGAAGTTCTAGGCTCAGTGATCATATTTGCGACTCTGATTTATCTTGCAGTCCAAGTGAGAATCAGCGATAAAACTACAAAAATCGACATGCGGCAACGAATGGTTGAAAATCAGAATCAAATCAACAGAGATATCTATCTTCGCTCCAAGACTTGGATAGTGCAATGACGCTTGATCCAGGACTAGGCGGAGGGTATACCGGTTTGTCTATACTGACATTAAGATGCCTAACATAAAATACAAGTCGCACCTTTCAGTCACACGGGCGAGGTAGATGCCGCCCTGCTTAATGTGGTTTTAGGGGTTCGTACGGTGTCCCGGCTAGCTGATACATTCGACCCCAATGTTGGCGGTTGCATAAACACCTTTTCCCGAGCTATGAATTCGTCTGTTCTCGTTTTGAGGAACACTGATTAAGTTCTCGTGATTCCCAAATGCCAGCGAGTGGTGCAGAAACTTGAGCAGTGAAACTACAGGATATCTACTTTTAGCGCAGCACTTAGGAGAACAGCCTGATGAAACTAACTATTGGTGTTGGTGATTATCGACAAGTAGGCATCGAAGAAACGATAGGATACATCCAGTTTGCAGAAAAACTGGGCATCGACAGTGTGTGGTCTGCCGAGGCATGGTCCACCGACGCGGTGACATCGTTAGCGTTTATTGCAGCGCGTACCAGCAAGATAAAGCTAGGCAGCGGTATTATGCAGGTCGGCCCCCGTGCTCCGAGCATGATAGCGATGACAGCCCTGTCTCTAAACGCGTTGTCAAAAGGTCGTTTTCTGTTGGGTCTGGGCGCCAGTGGCCCGCAAGTCATTGAAGGCCTGGCCGGTGTATCTTATGACGCACCGCTAACGCGCCTTAAGGAAACTGTTGAAATCTGTCGCATGGCCTTTGCTGGTAAAAAACTTATTTACGAAGGCAGGCATTATGTATTGCCTCGTCGCGGGGGAGAGGGTAAGGCTCTGCGGCTAGATTTTCAGCCCTCAGTAATCCCTATCTATTTGGCAACGCTAGGCCCTCGCTCGCTTGAATACACCGGTGCTGCAGCCGATGGATGGCTGGGCACAAGTTTCTCGCCGATTCATGCCGAGGCACATCTGGACTATATCGAACGGGGCGCGAAAGAGGTTGGTCGAGATCTGACGCATGTAGACCTTAGCGCTGCGGTGACTATCGGTATTAGTGATGATGTTGAAGGGCTGATTGCCAGCAGGAAACCGGGTCTGGCCTTCCAGATAGGTGCGATGGGTTCGGCTGACACCAATTTCTACAATCAGGCCTTCAACAGAGCAGGTTATGTGGAAGATACCAAGGCGGTACAGGCACTGTGGCTGGCAGGAAAAAGGAGAGAGGCCGCCCAGCGCATACCCGATGTGATGGTCAACGAGTTCCAGGCGCTGGGAACAGCAGAGATGGTGCGCGAGAGGTTAATAAATTACCAGCAGGCCGGTATCACTAGCCTAAACCTGCGCCTGGATACTGCAAAGACGATGAAGGAAAGAATGGCACTGCTGGAGGAGATCGTCGATATTGTTAACGGTTTACCCAAAATTGGCCATTAGCTGATAAAGCCATTAGCCGATAAATAAAGAAAGTAATTATGACTAACCAGAACGGCTATTTAAACCAGGCGCTATCTTCATGACTAGGGTACTCACTCTCATTGTCCTCACGGTAACGATTGGTATCGCTGGAATTACCTATGGAGCTTTAGAATCTGCAGGCGTCATCGAAGTTGAGACATGGAGTTCGATAGAATCGAACACTCGGCTGACTCATACTTGGTTTGTGCAAAGTTCCGATAGTATTCTGCTTGAAGCAGGACATCCTGAGAATCCATGGGTGAAGGATCTGTTCACAAATGAGACGATCAAGATTCGTGGTTACGGACTCGATGGCGAGTTTCGTTTCAAAGTGATTGATGATCAAGCCGCTCACCACGGAATTCGAAACCGAATGCGTGAGAAGTACGGCTGGCGTGGTATATGGATATCATGCATATTCAATGTTGAGGACAGTCTGATGGTCGAGGTGTTTCCGTTGTGACGCGTAACATGCAATGTGTGCACTCACAGCCAGCTGGATGTAATGGACGGTTGCAATCTGCAAGAAGGGAGCGAACCAGCCGCTCCCTGCACCTGTTTTGCTCGAACAAACTAACAGTACAGCATTGTCTGGTTATACTCACATCGAGTACAGTGTAGGTGTGTAATATTTATGTGGAGAAAGTGTCAGGAGGCACTTTATGAATAGTGGTAGTGTTGGTTCAGCTCATTGGAGCTTCTGGGTAATAGTTATTTTCATGCTGATATGGAATCTTATGGGCTGCATAAATTTTCTTATGCAAATGAATCCGGAGATGATTGCTTCATATGGAGTGAATGAACAAGCCATCATTACAAACAGACCTGTATGGGCTACCGTCGCTTTCGTAATTGCTGTTTTTGGTGGCGCAACGGGTTGTGTCTTACTTTTGTCAAAAAAATATGCTGCCCTTTATGTGTTTACACTCTCTCTGGCAGGCGTGGCCGTAACCCAGGCACACACACTGACTCTTGGTCTCAGCTTTGGACTTGGCGAGACCATAGGCATCATTTTTATGCCCGTGGTCGTCGCTGCGTTCTTAATATGGTACGCAAAATATGTTGCTAGCAAAGGTTGGATCAACACGTAGCATGAAGTTCAAGACACTACTGTATACAATCGGCGGCTTTAGGAGGTTGGGCGAGAGACTGTTGGGATGAAGTCGTGGGGCAAGTCGGGCGCGAGGCGATGGCTGAGCCGTATGATCTTCTATTGGGAAGCGCCACTTATGTTCTGGCTGTATGCAGTTTGGTCGTTGCGCCTCAATGAATACGAAAAAAGATCGCAGGATTATGTTACCAGTCTTTAATCAGACACTTAACCAGACACCACGGCCAAAGACGTGGCGATAAAAGTACCAGAAGGCTCGCGTCCTGCAGCCAGGGTGTTAATGATCGACGAAAGTGATCGAGTACTCTACCTGCAGGCTTGCGAGAAAAGTTCTGGAAGAGTGTTCTGGGTATTGCCGGGGGGCGGGCTGGAACATCAGGAATCCTTCGAGGATGCGGCAATCCGGGAAGTTATGGAAGAAACCGGCATAGAGATTGAGTTGGGACCCTGTCTATGGACCCGGCATCACGTCTATCAGTGGATGGGAAAGAACCACGATCAGTTCGAAGTATTTTTCGCATCGCACGTGGTTGCCTCTGGTCTGGTTCCAGCACAACCGGACGACTATGTAGTTGGTCACCGGTGGTGGTCGTTGTCTCAGCTGACAGCATCCAGTGAAAGTTTTGCGCCAACAAAAATCGCATCTTTGCTGGCACCAATATTGAAAGGCCGGTATCCGGTTGAGGCATTCGACTGTGGGGTTTGAAAACACCCAGAAGATTTACCGGCAGCCTAACCCGGATACTATCTATCTGATGTCGTCCAACAGATTGAATCAGGAGGAATCCATTGAAAGGAACTAACCCAATTTTTATTCATTATGTTCACGATATGAATCGAGCACGAAACTTCTACAAGGCAGTTTTTGATGTTGAATCTTCCTTTGAGTCAACTGGTTGGTCGACGCTCAATTTCGGATCGTTCGAACTTGCATTACATGTTCTTGGCCCGGGTCATGATGAAAACCCTATGCCCCATGCGGGACTGAACTTAGAGGTAGAACTTATTGAGGATATGCAATCAATAATTGAAAGAAACGGCGGCCATATGACCATCCTGCGAGAACCAGTGCCCAATGTTCCAGTGCGGGTAGCCACTTTTACTGATCCGGATGGCAACGGGTTTGAGTTGCGGCAACAGGTTTAATAGTCTACAGCCTAATTCTCATGAGGTATGACATGTATCAACAGGTATTAACATTTTGGTTCGAAGAAATTGAAGAGTCGAAGTGGTGGACCAAAGATGATGAATTTGATCTGCTGGTTTTCGAAAGGTTTTCAACGTTACATGAACAGGCCTGTCGTTGTGAACTTTTTGACTGGCGGCAAAATGCCTAAGGCCGCCGCAGAGCTATACAAAGAAAATGGTATTGAATCGAATTACAATTTTGAAATACAACACAAAAATATCATTGAACGGTTTAAGCGCTATCCGCATAGAAACGAAAGACTGGGGCGCAAATCTACGCAGGATGAAGAAAAATTTCTGACCCAACCCGGATCCAAGTTCTAACTGCTGTTTTCAAAGGTCGGTATGCCGCATCACTATTTACGAAAATATCTACTTATTCAGAGGTTCCCTTGTTAATTGGTCGACGTCTCGTACCGCACCCTTGTCTGCACTTGTTGTCAGCGCAGCATAAGCTCTGAGCGCAGTGGTAACGACGCGGCTGCGTTGTTCTGTTGGAAACCATGCGGTTTTGCCTTTGGCGTCCATGGCGGCGCGTCTGTTTTCAAGCACTTCATCAGGCACATCGAGATGAACAGTTCGATTGGGTATATCGATTTCAATCTGGTCGTTTTCTTCCACCAGGCCAATATTGCCGCCTTCTGCTGCTTCAGGGGACGCATGACCCAGGGAAAGTCCTGAGGTTCCACCCGAGAAACGACCGTCGGTGAGCAGCGCACATGCAGCTCCCAGGCCTTTGGATTTGAGGTAACTGGTGGGGTAGAGCATTTCCTGCATGCCGGGGCCACCTTTGGGACCTTCATAGCGGATTACGATGACGTCACCTTCGTTAATCCTGTTGTTCAGGATGGCATCGACTGCAGAATCCTGTGACTCAAATACCCTGGCGGGGCCGCTAAATTGCCAGAGTTTTTCGTTCACACCGGCGGTTTTTACGATACAGCCGTCTTCTGCCAGATTGCCGTACAGCACTGCCAGGCCGCCTTCTTTGCTATAAGCGTTCTCGATGTTACGGATACATCCGGACTCTCGGTCCAGATCCAGTGTGTCGTAACGCGTATCCTGGCTGAAAGCGACCTGGGTAGGGATCCCGGCTGGTCCGGCGCGGTAGAACGTTTTTACCGCGTCACTTTCAGATACAGCGACATCCCAGGTTTTCAACGTACTTGCCAGTGAATCACTGTGGACGCTGTTCACCTCAACATTAAGCAAATTTCCCCGATGTAACTCACCTAAAATCCCCATCATGCCGCCTGCCCGGTGAATGTCTTCCATATGGTAGCGATCAATTACCGGTGCAGCTTTACACAAGTTCGGGACCATTCGGGATAGTTTGTCAATGTGTTTCAGCGTGAAATCCAGCTCGGCTTCCTGTGCTGCTGCCAGCAGGTGAAGAATAGTGTTGGTAGAACCCCCCATGGCAATGTCCATGGACATTGCATTCTTGAAAGCGTCGAAACTGGCGATACTTCTTGGCAACAATGAATCGTCATCCTGTTCATAGTATCGTCGGGTAATGTCGACAATTTTCCGCCCGGCCTCAAGAAAAAGTTCCTTTCGATCAGCATGGGTGGCCAGCAAAGAACCGTTGCCGGGTAGCGCCAGTCCGAGCACTTCTGTCAGGCAATTCATTGAATTGGCGGTGAACATGCCTGAACAGGAACCACAGGTAGGGCAGGCGGAACGTTCGTATTCTTCTACCTCTTCGTCGCTGAACTGTTCATCTGCGGCAACAACAATGGCATGAATAAGGTTGGTATTGTGATTAGCAAGTTTGGTTCGCCCGGCTTCCATGGGTCCGCCGGATACAAAAATCGTGGGGATATTCAAGCGTAACGTCGCGTTTAACATTCCCGGTGTAATCTTGTCGCAGTTTGAGATACAGACGAGCGCATCAGCACAGTGTGCGTTAACCATATACTCGATCGAGTCTGAAATAATATCCCTCGAGGGCAGACTGTAAAGCATGCCATCGTGACCCATCGCAATGCCATCATCCACCGCGATCGTGTTGAATTCCTTGGCAACACCACCGGATTTTTCTATCTCGCGGGCGACCAACTGGCCCAGATTCTGAAGATGTACATGGCCGGGTACGAACTGTGTAAAAGAGTTGGCGATGGCAATAATTGGTTTGTTGAAATCGTCGTCCTGCATCCCGGTTGCGCGCCACAAAGCGCGGGCACCAGCCATGTTACGGCCATGGGTGGAGGTTTTTGATCTGTATCTGGGCATCTTGCTACTCCGTCGACTAAGGAACCTCTGACTTAAGGCATATCGTGAATAATCCGCGTTGTGGCGTTAAGTAAGTGCCATTAAGCTCTGATTAATTTACAGTCTGTTAACAACTTTTCTCCAGTCATCCCTTCTTTGCCATGACGAAAATATCTACTTAATCAGAGGTTCCAAAGGTCTAAATGAGCGATTTTACGAACAACTTTGAATTTCGCTGGTAATTGTAGAGTGACTGCCTCGATTCCGGAAGCTCATCGGGCGATGCCTCGACGAATCCTCGCTCCTTGAACCAGTGCGCGGTATTGGTGGTCAGCACAAAAATGCCGGTTAGTTTCAGTTCACGAGCATTTTGCTCGATATGCCTGAGTATTGTCTCTCCTCGGCTGTTGTCCCGGTACTCAACGTGGGTGGCGAGGCACGCCAATTCGCCTTGTTCTCCGTACGGATACAGGGCAGCGCAACTGACAATCATGCCGTCCCTTTCAATGACTGTAAATTGACTAATTTCTGACTCTATGAGTTCTCGCGAACGTTTGACGAGAACACCTTCGGCTTCCAATGGTTGGATCAGTTCGATAATGCCGCCGACATCATCGGCAGAGGCCATGCGAATCTGTTCATAACTGAACCGTGTGATCTGTGTTCCAGCTCCGTCGCGGGTAAATAACTCTTCAAGCAATGCGCCATCCTGCACAAAACTGATCATGTGGCAACGCGCAACTCCTTTGAGACAAGCCTGGCGCGCGAAGCGGAGCAGTTGGTAGGGTGCCAGCTTAGCTTCATCGATATCGTTGACCTGCAACTCGTTGAGGAGCTTATTATTCTCGTCATAGACACCTTTATCTGGCGTGAACAGGATGAATTTATCTGCCAGTACCGCACTGGCCACTGCCCCGGCAACCTCGGCAGAATTAATATTGAAGATCTCACCAGAGGGTGAGAACCCCGTTGGCGAGACCACCACTATCGCACCTTGATCCAATTGTTTGTGAATTGCTTCAGCATTAACCTTGCGCACTGAACCGGTATTGTGGAAATCGACTCCGTTGTTGATGCCCAGCGGTTTCGCCTTAATATAGTTGCCTGAGTTCACGACAATCTCTGTACCGGTTTGTGGTGCGTTTACGATGCCTTTGGATAGTGCGGCTTCAAGATCAATCCTGATCTTTCCGACCACTTGTTGAACGCAAGGCAGTACCGTCGGTGTCGTGATGCGAACACCGGCGACGGTTTCACTTTTCGCCCCGTTCTGGGTGAGATGTTCATCTATTTGTGGTTTGGCTCCGTGAACGAGCACGAGCCGGACGCCGAGTGAATTCAGCAGGACGATGTCTGCAACAATGTTGTCAAAGTTCTCGTGTTGAATGGACTCGCCACTGATGTACAACACAAAGGTTTTGCCTCTGTGGGCATTAATATAGGGAGTAGAATCCCTGAACCATTTCACATGTTGGTGATTGTCGTTCATGCTTTGTTCGCTTGCTTAAGAACAGCAGTACCTGTCAATGAGGGCGCGGATTATATCAATTGTTGGCTCGAGTTGTGCCAGTTCCAGGAATTCGTTGGGCTGGTGAGCCTGGTCGATGGACCCTGGGCCCATGACAATGGTTTGAATCCCGAGATCTTCAAGAAATGGCGCTTCAGTCGCAAAAGCAACGGAGCCGGGCTTATGCCCGGTGGTTTGTTGTATGGTTTCGAGCAGCTCAACCCCGGAACTTTGGAATGGTGCCAGTGCGGGGTGAAGCAGACGCAGGCCAAACTCAAGACCCTGATCTGTCAAGCGGGGCTGGATGCGCTCCTGGATCTCGTCCATCACGGCATTGTGGTTCATGCCAGGCAACACGCGTAGATCAAACGAGAGTTCAACGTGGTCGCAAATTCGATTCGGGTTGTCACCACCGTGGATACATCCCAGGTTCAACGTTGGTGTCGGGATGTCAAAGCTGGTATCGATGTACCGTTGAGACAATGAATCTCGAATCTTGCCAAGTTCTTCAATCACCAGCCCCGTCGCGTCAAGGGCATTGGCACCTAATTCCGGATTGGAGGAATGACCGGACTGCCCCGTAATCTTCAGCGCCAGCATCATAATTCCTTTGTGGCGACTAACCGGGGTCAGGTTTGTGGGCTCACCAATCAAGGCATACTCCGGGTTGCTCAGGTCGGCGGCGTTAATGTCACGCGCGCCGGACATTGACGACTCCTCATCCGCTGTACCAAGAATGGTCAGCGGATGGCTCAATTTGGCATCGACATAGGGTTCTGCTGCAGCAATACATAAGGCTAGAAAGCTCTTCATATCGCAGACTCCCAGACCATACCAGCGGTTATTTTGCTGTAGAAGCTTAAATGGATCTGAATCCCAGAGATGTGCATCAAAAGGTACGGTGTCCGTATGTCCTGATAACAGGAGTCCACCAGTGTTGTTGCCATTGCTGGGGAGCAGTGTCGCGATGAGATTGGCTTTGCCAGGATGCTGTGGAATGGGCTTGATCTTGACGCTAAATCCCATGGGTTGGAGCCAGTTTGCCAGCAGATGAACGACATCCAGGTTGCTTTGGTCATACTCTGGCAATGTGCTGCTCACGGAGGCTGTCGCTGTCAGTGAAGTCACCATTTCGGCCAGGTCAGGTGCAATTTTCATAGCATTTGGGGATATATCTGCTGGGGTTGTGAGCAGTGTATCAATTTGAGGATAAAAAGGGTGTAAGCTTGGCGCTATCGGGGCTAGTCAGCCTTACCAGAAAGGACAGTCGGTCAGCGTGAGTTCCCAAGAAGTCAGCTCGAAAAAACCGGATATTACACTTAGTTTTCGATCAGTGATCAACGATCTTATCGCAGATGGTCGTTTGTCAACAGAGGATGCAGATTCTCTGGCGCTTAAGATTCGAACCAAGGAACAAATCAACTGGCATCCTCTGGAACTGATTGCCGAGGAACTACATCTGGATCTATTGAATCCAAAGCAAGCTCTGGATTTAGAAGCCCTGACACTGTGGCTTTGTAAAAAATCTGATCAACCCTATCGGCGAATCGACCCGCTCAAAATCGATGCCCAGATCGTGACCAAGGTGATGTCTCACGAGTTTGCCAAGCGACACAAACTGCTCGCCATCGAAGTGAAAGACGATGAAGTTGTCATCACGAGTGCAGAACCTGACGTATCGGGTTGGGAAGCAACCATCATGCAATCCCAACCAGGTAAAGTGCTTACCCGGGTGATTTCAAATCCAGCTGATATTCGCCAGTACACCACTGAATTTTACACCATGGCGCGGTCAGTGAGTCAGGCTAACGCCCAGGGAATCAATGGGAGTTCGCTTTCGAATCTGGAGCAAATGCTGGAGCTTGGCCAGGTCGATGCCATGGAAGCCAACGACGCCCATATCGTTAATATTGTGGATTGGTTGTTGCAGTATGCATTCACGCAGCGAGCCAGTGATATTCACCTTGAGCCAAGAAGAGAGAAGGGCCGGGTACGATTTCGAATCGACGGTGTATTACACCTGGTTTATGAATTGCCATCACCTGTGATGACAGCTGTGATTAGCAGAATCAAGACCCTTGGGCGTATGGACGTGGCGGAAAAGAGGCGCCCCCAGGATGGGCGACTAAAAACCAAGACCCAGCAGGCGCATGAGATTGAACTTCGATTGTCAACGCTGCCGACGGCGTTCGGTGAGAAGATGGTCATGCGGATTTTCGACCCGGATATCCTGCTGAAGACGTTTGCACAACTGGGGCTTGCCAACGAAGACTTTGATCGCTGGGAATCGATGGTAAGAAATCCAAGTGGGATTGTGTTGGTCACAGGACCGACAGGCTCAGGAAAGACGACGACGCTTTATTCCAGCCTGAAACACCTGTCCACGGAAGATGTGAATGTTTGCACCATCGAAGACCCAATCGAAATGGTTGAACCTGCGTTTAACCAGATGCAGGTCCAGCATAATATCGATCTGCAGTTTGCAGATGGCGTCAGGGCATTGCTGCGGCAAGACCCTGACATTATCATGGTGGGTGAGATTCGTGATCTTGAAACAGCGGAAATGGCCATCCAGGCGGCGTTAACGGGTCACCTGGTAATTTCAACATTACACACAAACGATGCTCCCTCGGCGGTGACCCGGCTACTGGAGTTAGGTGTTGCGCCTTACCTGATCAAAGCGACGGTGCTGGGAATTATGGCGCAACGCCTGGTCCGAACTCTGTGCCCGGAATGTAAAACGTTGATCGAAGGTGATGCAGAGGGCTGGGCGACGTTGACAACACCCTGGAAAATGAAAATGCCCGGGAGAATGTACAAGCCAGTGGGTTGCCTCGATTGCAGGGATACCGGCTACAAGGGTCGCGAGGGTATCTATGAATTGCTGCCCTTAAACGACAATGTGAAGAGATTAATAACGGAGACGACGGAGATCGGTAAATTGCGTGTTCACGCAATGAAGGATGGGATGAAAACACTGCGGCTCAGTGGGGCCTTGAAAATAGCCAGTGGAAAGACAACTATTAGCGAAGTACTGCGTGTGGCGCCCTTCTCTGGTGTAGAGTGACCGCAAACTCGTGATCCAACCCCCTGATCTACTCAAAAGGGCTACAAGACAGCAGGAATTGTGATGTCTGCTCTGAAGAAACTCCAGCGTGAAATAGTCACCCGACTCGAACCCTCTTTTGAGCTTGCGCCCGTTGAACTTGATGAGCTTGCCAGGGCATGCAGTCTTAGTGATTTTCTTTTTCAGACACTCTCTAACGATCACTTTAAAGAACTGGTTGCCAGTGGCGATTTATTTCGCGGTTATGATGGCGATGAGGTCGCGCAACTACTGATGTCACGGATCTATGCAGAGGAGGGTACCAGCGCTCAACCCATCAATATCAAATTAGTCGACGAGGCGCTTCGCTGGCTAAGGACCCGCGAGATGGCACGGATTGTATTTCGTGATCTGACTCGTAGAGCCGATCTGGTCGAAACCACCCGTGACCTCTCGAATCTGGCCGATGTATGTATCCAGACCGCCCTGGAATTTCATTACGAAAAGAATGTTCTGCGTCATGGGCGGCCCATCGGCCATTCAGGAAAACCCCAGCAGATGTGTGTTCTCGCTCTCGGAAAGCTAGGGGCGAACGAGCTCAATGTGTCCTCCGACGTCGACCTGGTCTTTTTCTACGATGAATCTGGCACGGTGGATGGTGATTCGGGTTTAAGTAACCAGGAATTTTTTATTCGAACGTCACGCCAGATTATTAAGAGCCTTGATACGGTGCTGGCAACCGGGTTTGTCTTTAGGGTAGATATGCGCCTGCGGCCCTATGGCGAGAGCGGAGCATTGATTTTGAATCGAGCCTCGATGGAGAAATACTTTATCGAACAGGGCCGCGATTGGGAGAGATATGCCTTTGTTAAAGCCCGCGCGGCGGCAGGCGATCTTGGCCTCGGCAGGGACTTTCTTGTCTGGTTGCGACCTTTTGTTTATCGCAAGCACCTTGACTATGGTGCGATTGAGGCGCTGCGGGAAATGAAGCAGCTGATCAATAGTGAGGTTGAGCGAAAAAAATTGCACAATGATATCAAGCTTGGTGCTGGAGGTATTCGAGAAGTTGAATTTATTGTTCAGGCACAACAACTCGTCTGGGGTGGAAAAAAACCTTTTCTACAGGAACGTCGCCTGCTGGAAGCGTTAACGAAGCTGGAACAAGATGGCTACTTACCTTACAGCGACACGCATGTGTTGCGTCAGGCCTATATATTCCTTCGTAACAGCGAGCATGTGATTCAAGCCGAAAAGGACAGGCAGAGTCAACGCTTACCTGTTGGAGAACTGTCGCAGCAACGCCTGGCCGCTGCAATGGGGTTTGAATCCTACCCCGACTACCTGACGACCCTGGCTGATTATCGCGATCAGGTAACCGCCTGTTTCTCGAAGGTGATGGGTTCCAATACCTCAGAATTGGATCCAGAGGGCGGAACTCAACAGCGCTGGGTATCACTCTGGCAGGATCCAACATCGAGCGAATCCCTTTCGCAGTTAGCCGACCATGGTTTTGGTACAAGCCATGATCAGTGCCAGGATGTTGCGCAACTGTTGGTAGATTTTCGCGACAGCCTGAATGACGTCCAGCAGGTTGCAGTTGACAGAATTCAGCGTCTGATTCCAGTGCTGCTTAGACTGAGTGCGGGGGAATCAGAACCGGCAGAGACGTTGCGTCGGTTGGTGCCAATTGTTAGCAACATTGTACGGCGCAGCACTTACCTGGCGTTTCTGCTTGAAAACACGGATGCCACAAATCGATTGGTCCATGTTTGTGGCTCAAGTGCCTGGGTGGCGGAACAGATTAGTCAGCATCCAATTCTTTTGTATGAACTCACGGACAGAAACACCCGCCAACGAATTGATCCTGATTCGCTTCGGGATGTGCTTGAAGAGATGCTGGCGCAAATTGACCGGGACGATCTCGAGGCACAAATGGACTCTTTGCGACAGTTCAAGCATGCAATGGTGCTTAGGGTGGCCGTGTCTGAATTGTTGAACATTAGCACGACCATGATTGCCTCAGATGGCCTAACGGCGATTGCCGAAGTTATTGTCAGTAAAGTCAGCGAGCTGGCGTTCGATCATCTGGTAGATCGCCACGGCGAACCTTGCGATCGGTCGGGAGAGTCACAAGGCAGATGTTTTGCCGTGGTCGCTTACGGCAAGCTGGGTGGGTTTGAGTTGGCATACGGTTCAGACCTGGACGTGGTTTTTTTGCACGATGCAGATATCCACGGAGAAACCAACGGGGCGAAGAAGATAGTAAATACGATGTTCTTTTCGCGTCTGGGTCAAAGAATCGTCCACATATTGTCCAGTTACACGCGATTTGGAATCCTCTATGAAGTGGATCTGCGATTACGCCCCGATGGCAACAAAGGAGCGCTCATTGGCACATTCAATGGCTACGAAAGGTACCTGGAGCAGGAAGCGTGGACCTGGGAACACCAGGCTCTGGTCAGGGCGCGATACGTGGCAGGTGATATGAGCTACGAAGAAAGATTCAATGGTATTCGTTCACACATTCTCTGCAAGGAAAGGGATGAGGCAGAGCTTATGCATGATGTGAAAGAAATGCGCACAAAAATACGCAGCCATGTGGAATCCGAAGATCTCAAACACGGCACGGGTGCCATCGTGGATATCGAGTTTCTGGTGCAATTTCTTGTATTGGCGAACAGCCATCGATATCCGGCGTTAGCAAGATGGACCGACAAGATACGTTTGATCGAATCCCTTGAGACAATAGGTTTGTTGCAAGCTGTCGAGGCTTCCACCCTTCAGGAAGCTTACGTTGCTTTTCGTTCCACCGTTCACTACACCTGGCTGGGTGGCGCTGTCGTACCCGATGAAAAGTTGACCAGCTATCGGCAGCAGGTTGTGGAGATCTGGAAGCGGATCCTTGGCTGAAGTTTTACCGCGCTAAACTAATCACTGCAAGCCCACAAGAGCGTGTAGAATGGCGCGTCTGAAATTTATTAAAGGTATTTGACGTATGTCTGAATCACTGGCAGATAGGGATGGTGTTATCTGGTTTGATGGTGAATTGGTCCCCTGGAGGGAGGCAAAAGTACATGTCCTTACCCATACCTTACACTATGGGTTGGGCGTGTTTGAAGGGGTTCGCGCCTATGCCACAGATAAGGGACCTATCATCTTCCGTTTACACGACCACACTGATCGTTTGTTTCGCTCGGCACACATACTTAACTTCGACATGCCGTTCACGAAAGAGGAAGTGAGCGAGGCGCAACGCATGGTTGTTCGTGAGAACAATCTAAAAGAAGCCTACCTACGACCCATGTGCTTTTACGGCTCCGAGGGTATGGGTTTGCGTGCAGAAGGTTTGAAGTCTCACTGTATTATTGCAGCCTGGGAATGGCCTATTTACATGACTGAGGAGGCACGCGTCGATGGGATCAAGGTAAGAACATCCTCCTATACACGTCATCATGTGAACATAACCATGTGCAAGGCCAAGGCTAACGGAAACTATATCAATTCCATGCTCGCTTTAAGAGAAGCCCTGGAAAGTGGCTGTGAGGAAGCGCTTTTGCTGGACAACGAGGGATATGTGGCCGAAGGCAGCGGGGAAAACATCTTTCTGGTGCAAAATGGCAAACTGGTAACCCCTGAGCTAACTTCCTGTCTTGAAGGGATCACCCGGGACACTATTTTTTGGTTTGCCGAGGAACTCGGCATCGAGATCAAAGAGCGACGCATCACCCGGGATGAAGTCTACGTTGCTGATGAAGCATTTTTTACCGGTACCGCCGCTGAAGTGCTGCCAATTCGGGAACTGGATGGTCGAGCGATCGGCAACCACGGCAGAGGCCCAATCACAGAAAAGTTGCAGAGTATGTACTTTGATCAGGTGATGGCAAGGCGCAAGGAATATCCGGAGTGGTCCACAGCTGTAAGATAATTTGGTTCACAACCAGGAATTTGCGGGAGCGGGATGTCAGATCGAATACTTGTGGTTAGCCCTGCCTGGGTTGGCGACATGGTTATGGCCCAGACACTATACAAGGTGTTACGGGAGAAGCATCCGCATTGTGAAATAGACGTGTTAGCACCTCCGGCAACATTGTCTCTGGTTTCACGTATGCCGGAGGTTTCGAAGGGTATTCGATTTGAATTTCAGCATGGTGAGCTACAAATTGGCAGGCGCCTGGCGTTCGGCAGGGAGCTGAAAAAGAATCAATATCAACAAGCCATTATATTGCCAAACTCCCTGAAATCAGCACTGGTGCCGTTTAGTGCGGATATCCCGGTGCGTACCGGTTTCAGGGGAGAGTACCGGTATTTTCTGCTCAACGACATGAGGTTGCTAAACAGACGAGCCTTGCCCCGGATGATTGATCGCTTTGCAATTCTTGGGGTTGAAAACGGACAACCTCTGCCAGAACTTCAATACCCAAAACTGATGATTAACGAAGGCAGCAAGCAGGCTTTGCGAGAAAAGCTGGGCTTGCAGTCGGATAAACCGATTCTGGGCATTTGTCCCGGCGCAGAATTCGGTGATGCAAAAAAATGGCCGGAACAGCACTACGCCAGGCTGGCGGACGATGCAGTCGAACGTGGCATGCAGGTATGGATCTTCGGTGGCCCCGGGGATCAGTTAACTGCCCAGCAACTAAAAGCGCTGATGAGGCTGGACAATCTTGGGGATGTTATCGACCTGACGGGAAAAACGAGCCTGCTGGAAGCGGTGGATCTGCTCAGTTGTTGTCGGCTGGTAGTTTCCAACGACTCGGGCCTCATGCATATCGCGTCAGCGGTGGATTGTTCAGTGGCAGTGATCTACGGCTCAACTTCACCGGGATTTACCCCGCCATTAACCGACAAGCTCGAGATTGTTTCCCTGGATCTTCCCTGCAGCCCATGCTTTAAACGAACCTGCCCCCTTAAGCACAAGGATTGTCTGAATAAATTGCTACCCGAAGAACTCATTCCGTTGTTGGAAACTAGTTCCCGGTGAAAGTCCTGATTGTCAAAATGTCTTCCATGGGGGATGTTGTTCACACCTTGCCGGCCGTTACCGACTTAACGAAATCACTGCCTGAAGTGGAGATTGATTGGGTTGTCGAGGAGTCGTTTGTCGACATAGCCGCGCTGCATCCCGGCATCAATCAGGTTATCCCGATCGCCCAACGTCGCTGGCGGTCAGCGTTGCGATCCAGCAGAAAGGAAATGGCTGACTTTTACCGGCGATTGAAATCAAACAACTACGATGTGATTGTCGATGCCCAGGGGTTGATGAAAAGTGCCCTGGTCGCAAAAATCGCCAATGGAATGTCCCATGGTCTGGACAGAAGTTCTGCCCGTGAACCTCTCGCCAGCTTGTTGTACAGCAACCGCTATCAGGTTAGTCGCGGGCGGCATGCAGTAGAGAGGATACGGGATCTATTCGCGCAGGTATTCGATTACGGCGTTGCGAACCTGCCACTGAACTACGGCGTTAATACTCGAGCATCCCGGAAAAACCGCCGTCTGCTGTTTCTCCATGGCACGACCTGGCCTTCCAAGCACTGGCCAGAGGCTCGGTGGTGCGAACTGGCTAAAAAGGCAGTTGATAATGGATTTGATGTGCTGTTACCCCAGGGGAGCCCAATAGAAGAACAAAGGGCCAGACGCATCGCCGATTCAGTCCGGGACAGCAATAAAGAAGCCACCGATGGCGGGAATGTGCTGAAGGTGCTGGCGTCGGTTTCCCTCGGCGGGTTAATTCAGGAAATCTCATCTTGCACCGGGGTGGTGGCCGTCGATACCGGTCTTGGCCACCTGGCGGTTGCGATGAACATACCCATGATTGGTATCTATGGCTCGACAGATCCGTTGTTGACCGGCCCATACGGTTCCAGGCAGGAAATTGTAGTTAGTGATAACTTACCTTGCATTCCATGCCTTAAAAGGGAGTGCAAGTTTCAGAAATCGGATGATTGCAGTAGTATCTATCCACCTTGCTACCGGGACATTACAGCAGATATGGTATTTGAGAGATTATCGCGGGTAATAGCGGCAAAAGACGGCACATTTTGAAACTGGCGTTTTGTCTTTATAAGTATTTTCCTTATGGCGGACTGCAAAGGGATTTCCTCCGCATTGCACAGGATTGCCAGCAACGTGGACATCAGATCCGCGTTTACACACTCAGCTGGTCCGGAGATATACCTGCAGGTTTCGACGTCATCATTGTTCCCGTGACAGCTATTACGAATCACACCCGATACGAGAAATACAGCCGGTGGGTCGCAGATTCAATCACCCAGAGTCCCGTAGATTGTGTCGTGGGTATCAATAAAATGCCCGGTCTCGATGTGTATTTTGCGGCGGACTCCTGCTATGAAAAAAAGGCTCGCTCCCAACGTGTTTGGGCTTACCGCCTGCTGCCGCGGTACAAACATTTTGCCGAGTATGAAAAGGCTGTGTTTAGCGTAGATAGTGAAGTTGAAATTTTAATGATTTCAAAGATCCAGGAGCCGTTTTTCAAGCAGTATTACGACACCCCGAACAAGCGTCTGCACTTTCTGCCCCCTGGCATATCTCGGGACAGGATAGCCCCGGCTAATTTCCTGGAAATCAGAAACGAAAAGCGTAAAGAACTACTTATTCCCAACGATGAACATATGGTGCTTATGGTGGGTTCGGGTTTCATCAAGAAGGGATTGAGACGGGCTATTTACGCCATCAAGTCGTTGCCGAAAGAAGTCGTGAACAACACACGCCTTTACATCGCCGGTGAAGATAACGAAAGTGCCTTCAGACGCCAGGCAGGAACACTGAGAATCATGGATAGAATTGTCTTTATGTCAGGCAGGGACGATGTATCCGAACTGATGTTGGCCGCAGATTTACTCCTACACCCTGCCCTCGATGAAAATGCAGGTATCGTGCTGCTTGAGGCGATTGTTGCAGGACTGCCTGTACTGGCAACTGATGTATGTGGTTACGGACACTACGTCGAAGAAGCAGATGTCGGTGAACTGGTACCGAGTCCTTTTCGGCAGGAACAACTCAACGAGAAGCTGCTCCGATTACTACTGGCAGACCGACGCCAAGAGTGGCGCGAGAATGGTCGGCGATTTTCTGGCTCTGCGGATATCTACTCTCTTGCCAGGGAAGCAGTGCGGGTTATCGAAACTGTTGGCGTGGTTGAAGGCGACATGGCTCAGTCAAGGGGTGTACTTGCTTTTTGCTTGTTTAATTACTTTCCCTTTGGAGGACTGCAAAGGGATTTCGTTCGCATCGCTGAAAAATGCCGTGAGCGTGGTTATCAGATTCGGGTTTACACACTCTCGTGGCAGGGAGAATGCCCCAACGACTTCGATGTGGTACTGGTACCTATCAGAGCATTCACTAATCATAAGAAAAATGAAAAATATGCTGCATGGGTTGCAGAACACCTGCGGTCAGATCCCGTCAAAGGCGTGATCGGATTCAATAAAATGCCGGGTCTCGACATATACTATGCTGCCGATGCGTGTTATCTGGAGAAGGCCCAAACACAGAGAGGCTACCTGTACCGACTGATTTCTCGTTACAAGCATTTTTCAACGTTTGAAAAAGCGGTGTTTAAGGTAGAAGCCGAGACCAAAATTCTCATGATTGCAGAATTGCAGATACCATTGTTTCAAAAACATTACCTGACCCCGACGAATCGATTCCACGTACTACCCCCCGGCATTTCACCGGACCGCATGGCACCTGAAAATAGCGATCGTATCGAACAATCTCTGAGGGCCGAATTTCAAATCGGAGCGGACGACTATCTACTGCTGATGGTTGGTTCGGGATTCGTCACCAAAGGCCTGGACAGAATTTTGCTGGGGATGAGTAGTCTGCCTGACAAAGTGCGTAATAAAACAACGTTGATCGCCGTTGGGCAGGATAATCCCAAGGTATTTCTGCGTATGGCGAAAAAGCTGGGGCTGCAGAGTCGTGTGATCATACTGAGTGAAGGCAGGGACGACATTCCAAGATTCCTGCTTGCTGCTGACCTGCTTGTTCACCCTGCCTATACCGAAAATACGGGGACCACATTACTGGAAGCG
Organism: Gammaproteobacteria bacterium; assembly: GCA_012960755.1. Next base: position 105,002 of record DUAT01000061.1, on the reverse strand, counting down.
ATGGTTGCTGGTTTACCTGTGCTGGCAACTGATGTATGCGGCTATGCACATTACGTTAAAGAGGCGCGAGCGGGTAAGCTTGTTATTTCTCCTTACCAACAGTCGATGTTTGATGATCTGCTGTTGGAAATGTTGTTGTCGGACGAAAAATCAAGCTGGCAACAAAATGGCGTAAATTTTGGCAAGTATGCTGATATATACAACATGCCTGATCGTGCGGCTGATGTGATCGCCGATGCCATTGGATAAGTCATGAGGTTTGTAAGTCCGGAATTGTCAGGAACATTGCGGGAAGAGAATCTCTTTGAAGATGCTGCAAAATTGCAAGGCGAGGTGTTTCGGGAGGTTAAGACCCGGCGAACATTGAGGTTTGAAGTCGGCTCGAAACGATACTTTGTAAAGCTGCACTATGGTGTTGGATGGGGTGAGATAGTCAAAAACCTGGTACAGCTGCGTGCACCTGTACTGGGTGCGGAAAATGAGCTACGGGCGATTCACAAACTTCAGGAGTTAGGTGTCGACACCATGACGCCGATGGCCTACGTCAGTGAAGGTACAAACCCGGCAAAAATACGATCATGCATCGTTACCCAGGCCCTCGAGAACACCAAAAGCCTTGAAGATCTGGTCCTGGACGGCAATGTGAAATGGAGTTTACGACGAAAAATAATCTTCAAGATCGCAGATATTGCCCGCATTATGCACGACCATGGTATCAATCACCGGGATTTCTATATCTGCCATTTTCTTTTTGCGATGGACTATTTTGGCGATGAAAGGGCGGAAGAACCACAAGTTTTCCTCATTGATCTGCATCGGGCCCAGATTCGCAAACGTACCCCCCAACGTTGGCGAGAGAAGGATATCGGCGGTCTGTTGTTTTCCGGGATTGATGCTGGTTTGACTCGAACAGATCTCTTGCGCTTTATGCAAACCTACTCCGGCATATCTGTTCGCGAGACATTGTCCAAACACAACGAATTCTGGGTCCAAGTTTTGAAAAGGGCCCGAAAACTATATGTGCAGGATCATGGAGTTGCATCTGTTGACCTGGATGTAATCTGGGCGAATATGCAAAGAATTAAGAATTCTATATAATCCCCGTCCCGTTACGTAATATGGGAGTGAGAAGAGCATTGAGGTAAGCTGCACAGTGGCGCGAAAAGGAAAATCGACGTCAAGGCTGTATAAAGGAAGGGGTATTAGTGACGATTCTAGATTCACACACATTGATTAGAGCTCAGCGTGATGTACAAGTGCCGTTTGAGTTGCGTGTACGCCAATCCGACGATCGCGAAAGCATCGTTAAATTCTTGAAAATAGAGCGTTTGTTGCCGGGTAAACGGATTGTGGCAATGGCAGACTGTGATGGTCAGCGAATTCTCGTAAAAACCTTCCTTGGCAGAACTGCCAACCGATATGCAGCTCAGGAACGTTTTGGCGTCAGTCATATGATTGATGCCGGTGTTAGAACGCCGCGTTTGCTTTGGCAGGCTGAACTTGTCGATGGTCCCGGGCAAATGCTGGCATTTCAGTACATTGACAATTCCCTGAGCTTGCAGGACAGGTGGGATAGAGCGACTGAAGATTATGAGCGCGTTGATGTATTAACACGGGCAATGATTATTATTGCTCAATTGCATAATCAGGGTGTGGTTCAGACCGATATTCATCTCGCAAATTTCTTGATGAGTAAAAACAAGATTTACACCATTGACGGTGGAGGCATTGTTCGTGATTCAGTCCCGCCGCTCAGGGAAGACCTGAGCCTGAAAAACCTGAGCTGGTTTTTCGCCCAGTTTTTCCCGAAATTCGATGAATTCGTGCAGATCGTTTTCCCAGCCTATGAAACGGTTCGTGGCTGGAGTGCCGACCCCGACAGAGTCATCTCCTTGCATGAGAAAGTAACCCTCAGCCGTGAAGCGCGCAAAAAGCACTATTTGGACAAGGCCTTTCGTGACTGTACGCGTTTTGTCTGCCAGTCGAGCCTCAGCCGATTCATGGTATGTGAGCGATCCGCTTACAACGATGATCTTGCTGCGCTGCTAAAGGACCCTGATAAGTTCATGGCGAACGGGTTGGTGCTCAAGGATGGAAATTCGGCGACGGTCACCCGGGTCAAAGTCTCCGGTAGAACACTCGTCGTCAAGAGGTACAACATTAAGAACCCATGGCATGGATTGCTGAGGGCATTTCAAAAAAGCCGGGCGTGGTTGTCCTGGTCCAATGCATTTCATATGGAGTTCCTCGGAATTAGATCATTGCGACCCATCGCGATGCTCGAAAATCGCCTGGGTCCGATACGAAGCTCGGCTTATTTTATTACCGAGTATATCGAAGGTCCCGATGTGCTGGACTTTTTAGGGAAGACAACATGTCCCAATGGTGAACTTGAAGCGTTGGTATTGCTGTTAAGCAATTTATCGGAGAGCAAAATTTCCCATGGAGATATGAAAGCGACCAATTTTTTGATGGCTGAAGAAGGTCCAATAATTATCGATCTTGATGCGATGAGGCAACATAAGAGCAGAGAAAGCTTCGATCGGGCGTTTGAAAAAGACCTGGAACGGTTTATGCAGAACTGGGAGGGTCACCCGGAACTGGAAAGCCGATTCGAAGGATTGTTATCAAAGCTCTCGCAAGGCTAGGTTTCTTCAAACCAACGCGCCTCTTGAAAAGGTCCTCCGCTGGAAAGGTTTCGCCGGTTCAACATCTTTTTAAAAAAGGCTTATTGGTGTAGCAGGGAGTCCTTTTGAAGCGTTTACATGTCCTGCAGATCAGCCATGGATACAGTGGACCTTTTGTAAAGGTATGTAATCAGTATGCTTGTGCGTTCGCTGGGCACAGGATCACTACTGTTTTTTTAAAGGGCGAAGCACGTCTTGATGTGGTTGAAGCCGTGGGTGGTGACGAAGTCCGGTTTCTTGAACAAGACAAAAGAACCTTAAGGGGTATCAAACTCCAGTCTATTCTGCGGATGGCGAGGATTTTGAGGGAAAGTCCTATCGATATCGTTGTCGCCCATCGTTACAAGTCCATCTATATTGCTGGTGTACTGGGGCGTTTTTTTACCGCCCCGATCATCATTGGCGTCGCACATGAGCATGGTGTATTCAGGCGCTTCAGTCGAAAACTACTGCTGATCCTGGGCCAGAAAAACATCCTGCTGGCCGGGGTCTCGGATTCTGTCGTCCAGGATATTGCAGGTGATTGCCCCTCCCTGGGACAACAGCACAGATTGTATGCTCTGCCCAATGCCATTGATGTGAAGCAAGAACAGTCACTTCTGAACAGGACCCGGGCGAGACAGCAACTGGGCCTTGCGGATAAGGAGTTTGTTGTAGGAAGCATCGGTCGGCTGGTTTCGAAAAAGAACTATGAGGTACTGATCCAGGCTTTTGCAGAATTGCACGAGCCCCAGGCCAGGCTGTTGCTCATTGGTGACGGACCCAGAAGAAAAGCCCTGCAATCCCTGGCTGAAACCCTGGGCATACAAGACCGGGTGGTATTTGCAGGGCACCATGAGAATGCTCAACGCCTGGTGAAGGCATTGGATATTTTCGTCCTGTCATCAGGCAATGAGGAGGCATTTGGTATCGTGTTATTGGAAGCCATGCTAGGCAAAGTACCGGTAATTTCCAGTAATGCACCAGGACCCAGTGAAGTACTGGCGGGCACGGGAGTGCAGTTTGAAAGTGGAGACAGCAATGACCTGAGTGCGAAGATGGAACATCTGATAAACCAGCCAGAAAATGAACGGCAACGATTGGGTGAGGCCGGTTATCAACGAGTGCTGGCCAACTATAGTTATAAGAAATTCAGCGAAGCGCTGTGGCAGCTACCGGGATTGAATCAGCTTGTTGAATCGACTGATGTTGCAATGGCAGGTCATGACCCAGATTAGCGTTGTAATCCCCGTGTATAACTATGCCATGCTGCTTACTCGCGCGGTGGAGTCCGTTGTTAACCAACCCGGTGAAGGGTTCGAGGTTATTATCGTTGATGACGGATCCACAGACGAGACTGAGTCAGTAGCAAAATCATTAATGGCACGTTTCCCCCCGCATCATTTTGTACAGCCGGCAAGAGAATCAAGGTCCAGGTGCTGCCAGAAATCGGGGTATGGCGCTAGCGAAAGGGGAATATATCCTGTTCCTGGATGCGGATGATGAATTGTGTGCTGATTTGTTCCCGCGACTCCGGTCGTATTTTGACGAAAACCCTGATGTCAGTTTCCTGCTGGGTGGGCATGTGTCAGTCCAGCCCGATGGCGCAGAGCGGATTCACACTGTAAGTCTTATGCCTGCTGTCAATGAAGACAGGTTTAAACAATACCTGTTCGGTAATTTGACAGTGTCCCATGGCAGCTCCGTGAGCCATCGGCGCGTACTTGAAAAAATACACTACCCGGAGAGCTTTCGAGCCACGGAGGATATTCCGGTTTTCGCTCATTCACTGGCATTGTATGAATGCGCCTCGCTGAACGTTCCCTTTGTTCGAATCCACAAACATGACGATAGTCTTCGTCACCAGGTTGGATTTGTAAAACAGGCAGGCCTGCAGCTGGTTGATGTCATATTTGATCCCGGTATTCTCCCTGAAAATCTCATGGTTTATCGAGACCAATATCTTGCCCGGCGAGCCTTGTCGCTGTTTCGCAGCTGCTTTATTGGTAAAGACTGGGCTGAAGCTGATCGACTTTACAAAATTGCCCTGAGAAAAGGTCCCCTGCTGTTAACTCGTTGGTCATACCTGAGCAAGTACATAAGGCTGAAATTTGCCTTATGGTATGATTCGCCCTAGTACTATTTATGGAGTTCCTATGAGTTTGCCAAGGTTCGATAAAGCGCGTGTGCTCACCATTGGTGATGCGATGCTTGATCGCTATTGGCATGGAACGACGAATCGACTCTCTGCAGAAGCTCCCATCCCGATCGTTGACATCGAGGAAATCGAAGAACGACTGGGTGGTGCTGCGAATGTCGCGCTCAATATTGCGGCCCTTGGAGCCAGCGCCAGCCTGGTCGGCGCGATAGGTGATGATGAATCAGGTCGGGCGCTACAAAGCAAGCTTGAGAGTGCTGGAATTGATGACCTGTTGCTCAAGCCGGAAAACTACCAGACGATTACCAAACTTAGAATCGTCAGTCGCAAACAACAGCTGGTAAGGGCTGACTTCGAAAAGCTTGTTGCGCTAAACCCGGCGGACTTTTCTTCTCAATTGAAAAATGGGTTGGCGAACAATGATGTTGTAATTTTATCGGACTACGACAAGGGTGTTGTGTCTGACCCGCAATCTTTTATAAACACCATTAGGGCGCAAGACAAACCCATCCTGGTTGATCCTAAATTCAAGGACTTTTCTTCTTACGCCGGAGCGACACTCGTCAAACCCAACCAGATTGAATTTCAAGCAGCAGCTGGCGCCTGGTCGTCAGAGGCAGAAATGGTTCAAAAATGCCAGACCATGATGTCGAATCTGGGAGTTGAATCCATGTTGGTTACCCGTGGGGCAGACGGAATGACCCTGGTGGTGAAAGGCCAGCAGGAGGTGCATCTGCCTGCTCGAAATAGAGAAGTCTACGATGTGAGCGGTGCCGGGGATTCGGTTATTGCCGTGTTAGCGGCAGGATTAGCGGCTGGGGAATCGCTCCTGGATGCCGTTCGACTGGCAAATATTGCGGCGGGCATCGTGGTTGGGCATCTGGGTACTGTCAGTATCAGCGGTCCGGAGCTGCGACTTGAAGTTGCTAATGAATTAGGCGCCAACAACTTTAATCAGGGTGTCATGTCGGAAGAGCAATTATTGATAGCGGTGGAAGAGGCCAGGAACCGCGACGAGAAAATTGTTTTTACCAACGGCTGTTTTGATATTCTGCACGCCGGTCATGTGGATTACCTTAGCGACGCAAAAAAAGAGGGGGACCGCCTGATTGTGGCGGTTAACGATGATGACAGCGTTTATCGGCTCAAGGGTGAAGGGCGACCCATCAATGGTCTGGTGCGGCGAGTGACAATGTTGGCGGGACTGTCTGCGGTGGATTGGGTGGTTTCGTACAGCGGCGATACCCCCGAGGATCTGTTGCGCCATATCAAGCCTGATGTCCTGGTGAAAGGTGGTGACTACACGATTGACAAGGTGGTTGGCTCAGACATTGTCACGCAATATGGCGGAGAGGTTAAGGTGCTGCAATTGGTAGACGGGTTATCAACTACTGCCCTGGCACAGAAGATCAAGGAGCTCTAGCACCGGTATCAGAGTTCTATGTTGAAAAAAGAGATTCAACATTCTCTCTCAAGTGGCTGGGGTTTATTGTCCCTACAATAACGCTACTCACACCGGGAAAATTAGCGGCAAAGTTGAGAGACCGGCCCGGGTCTTTGGCATGACCGCTATCAAAAGCCTTCTTAATAACTACCCCTTTGTTGTGTCGTGTTGCTGCTTTAATAAGCTCTGCCTGAGTCTGGTCAGACTCATTGAGGGCGATCATAAACACATCTACCAGCTCCAATGCCAGCAGGCTACCCGTTACGTTCTTGCCAGAAAAACCGATGTATCTAATCAGTCCGGCTTCTTTTAGTTTGACCAACGTTGGTAAAACATCCGTTTCTTCGATGATATGTTGATCGCTGCCGTCAGAATGTACCAGGACAAGGTCCAGAACATCGGTCTGCAATCTTCGCAAACTCAGCTCAACACTGTTGCGGGTTGAATTCGAAGTAAAATCGTAGTGTGAGACCCCATCCTGGTGATATTCACCCACCTTGGTGCAAAGGCACCAATGATCCCTGGTGGGTTTTAATAACTTGCCAAGTCTTGATTCAGAGATGCCATAAGCAGGTGCTGTATCAATAAAATTGATCCCCAGGTCTTTTGCCAGGAACAACAGATCTGCAAGTGAGTTCTCTTCCGGTAAATCAAAGTCTGTCGGATAACGAAGGCCTGTCGTGCGGCCGAATTTCACGGTGCCCAGGCCAATGGGTGAAACCTTTAAGGAAGTGTTTCCCAACGAACGGTAACTGTCATTATTAATCAAAGGCGATCTCCCAGGGTGTTCTTGCCTGGAGTGGTGGTGGCAATTGCGGTAAGGCTGACTGGCTGTTGTTTGGTTGTATGGGCAGCTGTTGCAGCACCTCATCACCGAGCATGGGTGTGAGCGTGAGTTTAGTGGGCCAGCAGACCGTATAGTTCGCCACCGACTTTACAAAGGGGAAGTCAGGCTTGTTCTTCATCGCCTGGGCAGGTTCGGCTCGATCGATGTTAAGGGTCGCCCACTGGGTATCCTCCAAATCGATCCATGGTAGAAGAAGGTTTAGTTCTTTTCGGGCCATATCGATCAATTTGTCAGCGGGCACGCCAACGCCCTGTTCAGCCAGGTTGCCACCCAGGTACCAGACGGTCTTGTTGTCGTTGACTGCATGTGAGGTGAATGTGACACGCGGCTTGTTCGCCGACGCGAGACTGACGGCGTGGGCATATAGTTTTGGCAGATCACCTCGCACCATGACCTGTTGCAATGGCCGTTGCTGCATACTAATGGTCTGCCGGGGAAGACCGGATATCAGCGCTTCGTTTCCGGCGCCTGCGGTAAGAATATATCGGTCAGCGACAATGGTTTGATTTGTTCCGGGGAAGTCTAATCCGGTAATCGCAGAACCGTCCGTTAGTACTTCTGGTGCTCCCTGAAATATATAACCCTGATATTTGTCCGACAGTTTTTTGACCAGTTGTGGCGTATCAAGAACAAGGTCTTCGAGCCGGTACAATTTACCCTTGAACTTCTCAGCTTGAAAAACCCCGGGGTAGTCTGCTCTGTCCAGCACAGAAATTCGACCCTGCAAGGATTTGCTGGCGAAAAAAGCCGTCACTTTTGAGCTCAGAGCATTGTCAGAAAACAGATAGTAGTCATCTGACAGAACGTCAAGCCCGGATAAATCTATGGGACCACTACCCGCCAGACAGGATCGCCAGACCTCAGGCATCTGGGCGATGGATTCAGAAGATGGAGTGGTGAATCCTCCAAGCGCGTACTTGAGTCCGCCATGGATCATACCCTGGGATGCCAGCGTTTGTACGCCGCCCAGCGAATCTTTCTCAAACAGCCAGGCGTCGTATCCCTTTTGACGCAGGATGTTCAGCAACCAGAGCCCGCAGATGCCACCGCCAATAATTGCGATTTGGGTTGTGTGTTTACTCATTCAAAGAGTTCATCATCTGAGATAAAGCCGGTAACAATCGGTAACAATCAGAGTATATCAATTTTGGCTCACTGGTTTGGCAGTCGGAATCCTTATATGCTCCGCAGCAACTCCTGTATGAAAACATGAAAGTTCATTATGTTCACAAGGATTGTTTACAGCCTGGTGTTTTATTGCGTGACGCCATTTATCCTGTTGCGTTTGTGCTGGCGCTCGATTCGGGAACCTGCTTATCGAGCGACACCATTGCAACGGTTTGGCTTGGTGGCAAAAAATAACGCTGTGGTGAGTGAAACTGTGTCGGTAGAAAAAGCACCCATTTGGGTGCATGCGGTATCAGCTGGGGAGAGTATCGCCGCTGTGCCTCTGATAAAACGTTTTATCAATGCGGGTCACAGGGTGATTGTCACCAGTATGACTCCCACGGGACGGGAGCGCATCAACAGTCTGCTTGGCGATCAGGTTGAACATTATTATGCCCCCTATGATTTGCCGGGTGCCGTGAATAGGTTTTTGGTGCGTGCCCGACCCCTTGCACTGGTGATTATTGATACAGAATTGTGGCCGAACACCATTCACTACACCGCGCTGATGAATGTTCCGATTTACCTGGTGAATGGGCGTCTCTCTGAAAAGTCGGCAAGGGGCTATCAAAGGATCTCCTTCTTAAGTAAACCGATGGTTGAAAAGCTCACCAGAGTATTTGCCCAGACTCAAAAGCAGGGACAACGTTTCAGGGACATAGGTGTTTCAGAGAACCAGTTATCAGTATCCGGCAGTATAAAGTTTGATATTACCCTGCCTGATGATATGGCGGCCCGGCTTGCAGAGCTTCAGCATAAGTTTGTCGGCAGGCGTGTATTTCTGGCAGCAAGTACTCACGAAGGCGAAGAGAGCGAGGTACTGCATGCCTACAAAATCATCCAAGCAGATTCCTCGAACTTATTGATTATTGCACCCAGGCACCCGCATCGTGCTGATCGTGTTCATGAGGTTTGTCAATCAATGGGTTTCAATGTTATTCGGCATAGTCAAAACCTGCCCTGTACCATTGAAACATCAGTTTATCTGTTAGATACAATGGGTGAGCTGACTTACTTCTACGGTGTTGCAGAGATCGCGTTTGTGGGGGGTAGCCTGGTTGATGTTGGTGGACACAATCCAATGGAACCGGCGAATCTGGGTACGCCGATTCTTATGGGTGAGTACCGAAGAAATATTGATGATATCGCTGATCAGTTCGTCAGTGCCGGGGCGATGCAGATTGTTTCGAATGCGGGGCAGATGGCTGATCTATGGCAGACACTCCTGGCTGACGATCTGCTTCGTCAAAAGATGTCAACAGCGGCAAAGCAGGTAATGACGGAAAACAAAGGTTCGCTGGATCGAATCGAGAAGGAAATACTACAGGAACTTGAGTGAAGATTTTGCTCAGTGTGATAGGCTGGTATTGAAAATACAACACATAGGCTGCTTGCAGGTGGCCCGCGTCGGGGGAATTGAAACTTTGAAGTTACTTTTGGAAATGAGTCTGTCGGGATGAAACGCCGATACGTACCAGATCTTGTCGCTGACATGGCGGAATGTGATGCGAATTACATTCGCTTGCGTCGACTGTTTCCGCAGATTGACGAAGAGGACTGCCTGGAGTTTGGTATTGATCCTGTCAGCCGCCCTTCTGAATCATCCGCCGTTGTGTCTAGGACGGCCTCTGACGGGGCAAACGTGACCATCAAAATTTATCGTCGTTGCCCTTATACGACGATGCTGACAGTCACCGTCGAGAGCGATGAAGACAGCCCGTGGGTTAAATGGCCACGTCTAGAAGTCAGAGTGTACAACGATATTCGGTCTGCAGAGGTGATCAGTTTTGAGCGTCACCGGAACTTCAAATTTCGTTACGCCCTGCCTAACGACCAGATGTATCAGCCGGATGAGAAGTCACAAATAAATCGGTTTTTCGGTGAATTATTAACCTTCTGCTTTGATCACGGCCATAGTCTTGATGAGGTTATGATTCGGTAAACCCCGGTTCGTCATTCAAGTGGAATGTCCGGAAATATTATCTCTCTGACGGATAATTCTGAGAAATTTGTCGTGCTTGTGGTTATAATTTCCAATAACGATTGCGGTGTAACTCCGCTTAACCTCGAAACTTCTTTACCCATCCTGCCCCTAAAAATAAAAGGCCTGTTGCAATCATATTAATTACTGTAGAAAGTCATGGCGAGTAAGAGCTATAGGGCTGATTCCATTGAAGTCCTGGAAGGCCTCGAGCCTGTTATAAAACGTCCCGGCATGTACACGGATACGACCAGACCAAATCACCTGGCTCAGGAGGTGATCGATAACAGCGTTGATGAAGCGCTGGAAGGGTTTGCCACTGAAATTCGAGTGACATTACGCAAGGACGGTTCGATGTCAGTCGGTGACAATGGTCGTGGCATGCCAGTGGATATTCATCGAAAAGAAAAATTGTCTGGTGTGGAGCTAATCCTGACAAAATTGCACTCCGGTGCAAAATTCAATTCAGACAGCTACAAATTCTCCGGCGGATTACACGGTGTTGGCGTGTCTGTGGTCAATGCACTATCGGAACAGTTTGAGGTTTATATCAAACGTGAAGGCAAGCTTCACCATATGTCTTTCAAAAATGGCAAGAAGACCCAAAAGCTGACGGTCAAGGATAATGTGGGTAAACGCAATACCGGTACATTGATCAACTTTAAACCGAACCCGAGTTACTTTGATTCTCCGAAGTTTTCAGTTTCCCGTCTTAAGCACCTGCTCAAAGCCAAGGCTGTACTTTGTCCCGGGCTAAAGGTTTTCTTTACCGACGAAACAGTGTCTGGCACCGAAGAAGGCCAGTATGAGTGGGTTTTCGAAGGCGGTCTCAGGGATTATCTGGCGGTTGAGCTGGAGGGGTTTGAGGTGTTACCGGAGGATCCATTTGTCGGCTCGATAACGGGCAATGACGAAGCCGTAGACTGGGCAGTGCAATGGCTACCTGAAGGCGGTGAACTCATCACCGAAAGCTACGTTAATCTTATTCCGACTACCCAGGGAGGTACGCATGTCAATGGTTTGCGTAGTGGGTTGCTGGAAGCGTTGCGTGAGTTTTGTGAATTCCGAAACCTGGTACCAAGGGGCATCAAGTTAATTGCCGATGACATCTGGGATCGTTGTAGTTACGTATTGTCGGCGAAGTTACTCGAACCCCAGTTTTCCGGTCAAACCAAAGAACGCCTAAGCTCACGCCAGGCGGTGACATTTATTTCAGGCGTTGTTAAAGACAGCTTCAGCTTGTGGCTCAATCAGCACATCGCTGAAGCGGAACGCCTGGCTGACCTGGCGATCAACAATGCCCAGTCGAGGTTGCGAGCCGGTAAAAAAGTAGTCCGCAAGAAGGTTACCGCCGGGCCAGCTCTGCCCGGCAAGTTGGCAGATTGTTCCTGTCAGGACGCCATGCGAGGAGAATTATTCCTGGTCGAGGGAGACTCGGCCGGTGGTTCTGCAAAACAGGCCAGGAACCGGGAGACCCAGGCGATTATGCCCTTACGGGGTAAGATCCTTAACACCTGGGAAGTCGACTCAAGTGAAATCCTGGCGTCACAAGAGGTTCATGACATATCCGTTGCATTGGGAATTGACCCCGGTTCATCGGACCTTTCAGGTCTGCGTTATGGAAAAGTCTGCATTCTTGCGGATGCGGACAGCGATGGGTTGCATATTGCATCCCTTTTGATCGCTTTATTTGTGCGCCATTTCTCGGCCCTCATCAAAGAAGGTCATGTTTACGTGGCCATGCCCCCTTTGTATCGAATTGATGTTGGTAAGGAGGTGTACTATGCGTTGGATGAGTCTGAAAGGCAGGGAATTCTTGACCTGATTGCCGCCGAAAAGAAGAAGGGAAAGGTCACCATCCAGCGGTTCAAAGGTCTGGGTGAAATGAATCCCTTGCAGCTGCGTGAGACCACGATGGCAGAAGATACCCGCCGCCTGGTACGGCTGACTATTGAGTCGAACTCCAAGGCGACGGAACTGCTGGATATGTTGCTGGCTAAAAAACGCAGCCCGGACCGAAAAGCCTGGTTGGAAAAAAGAGGCAATCAGGCCCGGTTATAGCTCCAACTCAGGACTCCAATTGTATAATTGTGAAACCTGCCTTTCGATAGAAAGTAAATAATGAAGAGTCAAACGACGAACACCACCTGAGAAAAGCCAATGAGAACAGTCCAAGAGGGCAACCCATGAGTGAATCAGTTAACTCTGGTGATATTGAAACAATCTCTCTGCAAAAGTACACAGAAGAAGCGTATCTCAATTACGCCATGTATGTAATCAATGATCGTGCCTTGCCGTTTATAGGTGATGGCATGAAACCCGTTCAACGACGAATTATCTATGCCATGTCGGAGCTGCGGCTGAGTGCGGATGCCAAGTACGCAAAGTCTGCCCGCACCGTAGGAGATGTGATCGGTAAGTTTCATCCCCACGGAGATGCCGCCAGCTATGAGGCTATGGTCTTAATGGCGCAACCTTTTACTTATCGCTACCCCCTTGTCGATGGCCAGGGGAACTGGGGTGCGCCGGATGACCCTAAATCCTTTGCCGCCATGCGTTACACCGAATCTAAACTCACCCGGTATGCTGAAGTCCTACTGGGTGAGTTAGGTCAGGGTACGGTTGACTGGGCACCTAATTTCGATGGCACCCGGGAAGAACCTGTCAATCTTCCCGCTCGGCTGCCTAATATTCTGTTGAATGGCGGATCTGGTATCGCCGTGGGTATGGCGACCGACATTCCATCTCACAATCTTAATGAAGTCGCCAGCGCCTGCATCAGGTTGTTGGATAAACCCAAATCTACAGTTAAAGATTTAATGCAACATATCAAAGGACCGGATTTCCCCACAGAAGCAGAAATAATTTCGAGTCCTGATGATATCCAGCAAATTTATGAAACGGGGCGTGGATCGGTCAGGACCCGGGCAGTTTATACGGTTGAAGACGGGGACGTTGTGATCACAGCTTTACCCTTCCAGGTATCAGGTACGAAAATACTCGAGCAAATTGCCGCACAGATGCAGGCGAAAAAACTCCCTATGGTGGTTGACTTAAGGGACGAATCAGATCACGAAAACCCCACCCGAATTGTTGTGATACCTCGTTCCAACCGAATTGACATTGAAGGGTTAATGGGTCACCTGTTTGCATCGACGGATCTGGAACGAAGCCATCGAGTTAACTTTAATGTGATCGGTGTTGATGGTCGACCGGCCGTTAAGCCGTTGAACAAGATGTTATCTGAATGGCTATCGTTCAGATCAGACACGGTGTTAAGGAGACTGAAGTATCGCCTGCAGAAAATTCTTGATCGGCTGCATCTTCTCGAAGGCTTAATGATTGCCTACCTCAACATCGATGAGGTCATCAAAATTGTGCGAACAGAAGATAAACCTAAAGCGGCGCTGATAAAGAAGTTCAAACTCAGTGAACTACAGGCGGATGCAATTCTCGATTTGCGATTGCGTCAGCTGGCAAAGCTGGAAGAAGTAAAAATCTCGGCTGAGCAAGAGGAACTCAATAACGAGCGGGTCGGGCTTGAAAAAGTCATCAAATCCAAGGCCAGGTTAAAAACACTGATTAAGAATGAAATTCTCGCTGATGCGGAGCTCTTTGGTGATGCTCGCAGATCTCCTGTTGTGGTTCGTCAGGAAGCCCAGGCTTTTAAGGAAAAGGACCTTGTATCCACCGAGGCAGTTACCGTCGTTCTGTCGGAGAAGGGATGGATACGCGCTGCGAAGGGGCATGAAATTGATGCAATGGAGCTCAGCTATAGATCTGGAGATTCGTTTTTACATGCGTTACCCGCTAAATCGAACCAGGATGTGGTTTTTCTGGACTCCACCGGGCGAGCTTATAGCATCGCTTGCCATACCTTGCCAACAGCCCGCGGGCAGGGCGAACCGTTGACGGGTCGTACCAAGCCGCCGGGTGGTGCTTTTTTTACTGGCCTGGCGACAGGCGAGAAAGATCAGCAATATCTGGTGTCGAGTGATGCCGGATATGGTTTTGTAACCAGCATCGGTGACATGGTTACCAAAAACAAAGCAGGCAAGTCCCTGCTAACAGTTCCAAAAGGTGGCATTGTCAATCAACCGGCGCTGGTAACTGACATCAGGCATGAGTTTGTTGCATCAATCAGCAATGAAGGACGCCTGTTAATCTTCCCCCTGGCTGATTTACCGGTGTTGGGTCGAGGCAAAGGCGTGAAGATCATGAATATCCCCAAGGCAAGAGTGGTGGACCGCGCAGAGATGATGAGTTACGTACTGGTCTTCTCGGAAGTGGATACCCTCGTTGTCTCTTCGGGTAAGCGCTACCTGAAGCTCAAAATAAATGACCTGGAGCACTATCGAGGTGAGCGGGCGAGGCGCGGTCTTAAGCTTCCGCGGGGATTTCAGAAAGTAGACGCCGCGCATGTGGAACGAGACGCTTGAACGGGTCTACACTACACTACACTACACTAGCTGCCTTGCCTGCCCTTCGATCAACGCCTGGTTAGTCAAACCATCAATGCAATAGACCTCGCCATCCGGGGTCATTGAACTATGGAACGGTTTCAGGTCGTACTGATCTGAAGACGCGATTGCTTCCCTGATGATTCGACTTGTGAGCAACTGATTCTCGCTGATAGATGCCAGGTAACTCGCATGTTTTCTACCCTTCTCGAAATCCGATGTGTTACCTCGATCAATCTGGTGCATGCCAGCCTTGATCACAATCGGTGTCTCCAGCTGGTGAAACAATGCGAGTATCAACAACCCTGAACAAGTCGCCTGAAACAACTGATCTGCGTGGTTGAAGTGGATTTCTATATCATCGCTCCCCGTAGCTTGCGGCTCACCGGCATACAATGTCAGTGCCTGATCAATCTGGTGCTGATGTTCAGGGAGTAATCGAACAGGCCGTATTTTCAGTACCAGTATCGTGGTGGAAGTCACTTGCTGTAAATCCATCGCAACGCTTGCCGCCTCTGGCCCTTTATCCCCAACGACCGGTGCGGAGGAACGCGACTGCATAATCCAAAGATAGATCATATCGCCGTAGACCCAGCCCACCAGTGCGAGAATAAGGGCAAGCAGACCGTGAAAGGCCAGGGACAAAATAACAACCTTGTTGATCTGAGACCGGATCACGTTCTGATTGAAACCAATCTGGACACTACCGGCTATTGTGTCCTGGAAAGTAACTTGTTGAGTGAAAATTCGGGAGCTGGCATTTCTTTTACCCACCTGGGCCAGCAGGTTGTTGCTGGCGTTCGACACGGAGGCGAAATCAAAATTGTTGTTATTTAACAGATCGGCTAACAGTACATTGAGACCCAACCCGTCCTTGCTCACCAGGTGATCTGTTACCGAAATGGCCAGGTGGTCTGCAACTGCCTGGCTGAACTGTTCGCTCTGGTTGTGTAGCTGCGATTGTGTAACGGAATAGATCAAGCCGGTTGAAATCAGGCCACTTAACAAAATGGGAGACAACATGATCGACAATGCACGTATTGAAGATTTGCGTGCTTCCCTCAAACCCATGGCGACTTAGTAGAATTGGTTTCAATGAGACAGTATACCTGATTGCAACAAAAGGCTGGCAAAGCATTTTGAATATTAGGTTTTCATAAAAGCGGGGAATTATAGGATAATGGATACCTAATCTTTTTGGTGAACTCCGTTTGTGACTGAACTTGTACTACTGAATGTGTATGGTGATGATAAACTCGGGATAACAGCTGCCATTACTGAGCTCCTCGGTGATTTTGACATCCTCGATGTTGGCCAGGCTGTTATTCATAATCATCTGACCCTGGGTATTCTCATCAATATACCGACGGCATCGCATTCGATCCGCAGGCAAATCGATTCGCGGGCGCAAGAAATGGGTTTCAAGGTGAAATTCACTGACGTGACGGCAAAAAGTTATGAACAATGGGTTGGGCTGCAAGGTCGATCCAGGTTCATCCTGACACTGCTGGCAAGAAAGATTAAGGCAAATCACATTGCCAGGGTGAGCGGTGTGGTCGCGGATAATGGCTTGAACATTGATGCCATAGTCCGGCTGTCCGGAAGAGTCCCGCTGGCAGATGAAGATACCAGCGTCAAAGCTTGCGTCGAGTTCTCATTGAAAGGAGAGCCGCAAGACAGCACAACATTCCGTGCCCAGTTAATGGAAGTCAGCAGTGAACTGGATATTGACATAGCCGTTCAGGAGGACAACATCTTCCGCCGCAATCGACGTCTGGTTGCGTTTGATATGGACTCAACATTGATTACTACAGAGGTCATTGATGAATTGGCGAAATTGGCCGGTGTCTACGAGCGTGTCTCGAGTGTCACCGAAAGGACAATGCGTGGTGAACTTGATTTTCAGGAGAGCCTGCGAGAGAGAGTTTCCCTGCTGAAAGGTTTGCCAGAGTCCAGATTGAAAACTGTGGCCATGAACTTGCCTCTGACCGAAGGCGTTGAGCATTTGTTTCGAACCCTTAACATGTTGGGTTACAAGACTGCGATACTGTCTGGCGGATTCACCTATTTTGCAGATCACCTGCAACAAAAGCTGGGGATTGATTACGTCCATGCCAACAAGCTTGAAATCAAGCATGGCCAGTTAACAGGCAACGTTCTTGAACCTATTGTTGATTCTGCAGGAAAAGCCAGATTGCTCAAGGAGCTGGCGCAAGCGGAGAATATTTCGCTGGAGCAGGTGATTGCGGTGGGTGATGGTGCGAACGATCTGGCTATGCTGGCAACGGCAGGTTTGGGTATTGCTTTTCATGCGAAACCCCTGGTAAAGGAAAATGCCAAGCAGTCAATTTCCACCCTTGGATTGGATAGCATTCTTTACTTAATGGGGATCCGTGATCGAGAGGCGAGCAGGGTTCGCTAGCTGTACAGCTCACACCAGGATCGCAGCGTTACAAATCCTCTGACGCGAAATCGTAATCCATATTGTCCATTGGCGGTGAAACATAATAGCCCTGGATAAAATTAATACCAGCTTCGAATAAGGTGGCCAGCACCATTGGATCCTCGACGCCGGAAATCGCCGTTTGCACACCACGGGTCTGAAGCGACTTCACCATTCCTTTCAACTCCTCTTGCTTTTCTTTACTTTTTTCCAGTTCTTTGGTGAAAGACTCGTCGAGTTTGACGTAATCGGGAGTGATGTGTTTGAGGAGGTTCAGAGGTTTTAGAGAACAACCAAAGTGATTGATGGAGGTTTTACAGTGCAGCTGTGCCAGGCCTTTGGAAAATTTCGCGGCATGTTTGATATAGGATGTTGCATCGTTTTCATGAATCTGAAAAATAATAGCATCACTTGGTAATCGTGCTGCTTTCAGGGCGACGCTCATCCAGGACAAAAAAGTATCGTCGGAAATTGACTTATGCGAAATGTTGATAAACAGTCGTGCTTTGCTGCCGCCAGATCTGTGCTCGGAAAGTAACTTGACGGATTGCAGGATGACCCAGCGATCCATTTTCACCAACAGTCCCGCTTCCTCCGCGGGTCCAAGAAACTCCCCTGGGAGGAGTTCGTTTTCATTCTCATCATCAAGCCTGAGCAACACCTCGAATTGTTCATCATTTTCACCATACAAGTTGATCATGGGTTGAAAAACGATTCTGAACGCATTCTTCTCAATCGCTGTGCGAACAAGGTCTACCATTGTGTCGGGCGAGATCGCCTTACCGTCCTTGCCGACATTTGGCACTTCGGGTTGAAAGAAGTTAACGCTGTTGCCATCTTCATCCTGGGCTGCCGCCTGGTGCGCGCGCGATATCACCTCGTCGAGAGGGGGTGAGTTTTCAGAAATCAGGCTTAACCCTATGCTGACTGTGGCGTGGTAGGATTTACCATTGACCTCGGACATAAAACCATCGATCGTATTACGAATTTCTTCCGCCAGGTCTGTCGCCGCGTCCTTGTCGCCGCCAACGTAAATCATTGTTATAACGTCATCGCCGAATCGCCCCATCAGATGCTTTTCATCGACTTTCCCACGCGTAACCGAAGCGACGCTGCTGAACACAAGATCGGCTCCTGAAATGGTCGCCTCGGTCCGTAAGCGAGGAAAGTTGTCAACGCTGATATAGAACAAAATAGAAGATTGCGAGCCTTCACAGGCCTGATCAATCGACGCATTGAGCTGTTCAAGGAAATAGACCCGATTGTATAGCCCTGTCAGCGGGTCGTCGTTGGAGACCGGCTGGGTATCAGCGATCAGTTGGGTGCTTTGAACCTCATCACTACTCTCTGTGCCGATGGACTTGAACGTAACCTGTGTACAAGCTTCTCCATCGTAGGTTGCCTGGGAAAGGGAGAGGCTGGTTTGGATCTTTGCGTCTGAGCTGGTGACACAAGTGAAGTCTTCGCGGTCTGAGTCATTTCCATCATGGGACTTTAAGAAGGTCTTGAACTTGTCCTGATCTTCGCTTGCTATCAAGTCGATAATAGGGATCCCGATAAAGTCATCCAGGTCTTCATAACCAAATAACTGACCATAGTTGTCATTGGTGTAAATATGCATGCCTTCGTGGACATAGGCAATGGCCACGGTTGAGCTTGCCAGCAGTAATTGATTTCGGCGATCTATCTCGCGTGCTTCGACTTCAGATCTTCGGCGCTGACGCCGGTTTTCCAGGTTTATCAGTTCACGCTGGACGATCATGGTTAGCCGCTCGTCATCATCTTCGAGTGCGACATCCATTGCCCCCATGCGCAATCCGTCCGTAATGGAAGCCGGATCACGGCCTTCGGCAATCATTACAATCGGGACGTCTTTTTCGAGTTCTGCGACGATTTCGATGACGCGTTGCAGACTTAATCCCTGGGCTTCTTCAACGCCCAGCAATAAGTCCCAATTGTTTGCATTGAGTTTTTTTGTCAGATCGTCCTCTGACACTATTTGATGGGCACGGGTTGCACGGCCAGCATTTCTTAGCAGTACGATTAATTCTTCAGCCCGATTGTCAGATTGCTCCAAAATCAGCAATCTGACGGGTTCATTGGCGCTCATTTATACTCCGTTCCTCCTAACTGACCTACTATATCAGATAAGCCTGACATAGAGTTTTTAGGCGATGGGTGTCTTGGAGTCTTTTCCGGGAGATTCCCGGACCAGTTTCGGAACCATATATCCAGGAAGTTGTCGTCGGAGTTGCTCCATAATCAACAAGGCACGGTTTTTGTCGATATCAAAGTGAGCGGCACCGGCAACGGGATCCAGCAGATGTAGATAGTAGGGCATTATTCTGGCGGTAATAAGACGTTGCGACACATTCGCGAGGGATTCCACCCCAGCATTCACACCCTTCAACAGCACACTCTGGTTTAACAGTTCAACGCCATGCCGGTGTAATCTGTGCATGACCTCGATGACCTGTGCATCTATTTCATTCGTATGGTTTATATGGTTCACGAGGACAATTCCAAGTCGGCTTGCGTCGATCCATTCAAGTAACGGGTCGCAGATTCGTTGGGGAATGAAGACAGGGAGTCGGGTATGAATTCTAAGCGTTTTGATATGGCCGATTTTCTCGACCTGACTTACCAGCGACTTCAGTCGTCTGTCTGCAACATGAGGGGATCACCGCCCGAAAAAATCATTTCATGAATCGTTGGGTCGTCCTCCAGGCAAGTCATTATTTTTTGCCACTGCAATGTATCGGGTTGAATAGACTGGCAAGGAAAATGACGTCGGAAGCCGTAACGCCAGTTGACAGCACAAGCACCTGAAACGATTACCAGCACCCTGCCCTGGTATTTTCGTATTAATCCGTTCACGGGCGAATAATC
Organism: Gammaproteobacteria bacterium; assembly: GCA_012960755.1. The sequence goes on along the minus strand of DUAT01000061.1, from coordinate 84,947 downwards.
GTGTTCTGCTAAAGGCTGACGGGTAAATCCGGGATTGTTCTCGGTTTCATGAACTGATGAAAGGACCTGCAAGAGCAAGGGATCAGAAGCGTTGCCTTTTTCGATGCGTGAAATAAAGGGTGCGGGAACCATGATCGGAAAGTCCGAATAGTGGGGTTGTGCCGGTAACCCCGTTCACGAAGCAAGTCATCGATGTCAGTAACAGCATCTTTTGCGAGATCTTGCCAGGAAAGAGTCTGCCAACTCACATCAGTTAACGGTATCATGCTTTTTTTGTTTTGAATGAAAGAGAATGTTGATGGCATCCTATTCTACCAACGAATTCAAATCAGGTCTTAAAGTTATGCTGGAAGGAGACCCCTGTTCAATTCTGGAGAATGAATTCGTTAAACCCGGTAAAGGCCAGGCCTTTAATCGCGTCAAACTCCGCAACCTGGCTTCGGGACGAGTCTGGGAGCGTACGTTCAAGTCGGGCGAGTCACTCGAAGGAGCAGATGTCTTGGATCTCGATATGGAATACGTCTATAACGATGGTGAATACTGGCATTTCATGAAGACGGACGGTAGTTTTGAGCAGCTTGGAGCGGATAAGGCAGCAGTATCAGAATGTGTCCGGTGGCTGAAGGAAAATGAAATTTATGCGGTGACCTTGTGGAATGACAATCCCATTGCTGTGGCAGCTCCGAATTTTGTCGAACTGGAGGTCGTTGATACTGATCCCGGTCTAAAGGGAGATACTGCCCAGGGCGGAACAAAACCCGCGACCCTGAGCACTGGTGCAGTTGTTAAGGTGCCTTTGTTCATTAACATTGGGGAAACTCTGCGAATCGATACACGAACGGGTGAGTATCAAAGTCGGGCGAAATCCTAGCCCCCAAGCTATGGCGCAACCACATTCCTTTTCAGAGCATCCCATGTCCGGGCAATCACAAGTTCGTTTGCTGCAGGACCGGGCCAGACTCATGAGATTGGTCAGGGCGTTCTTTACTGCCCGAAGTGTTCTGGAAGTTACCACCCCTTCCCTGGGCAGCAGAGGAGCCACAGATCCGCATATCGAAAGTATGCGGGTAAAACAAGGGAATCAGGCTTACTTTCTCCAGACCTCGCCGGAGTTTGCCATGAAACGACTCCTGGCTTACGGGTCTGGTGCAATCTTTCAGATTTGTCCGGCGTTTCGGGGCGGCGAATCAGGTGCACACCACAATCCGGAATTTACCATGCTGGAATGGTACCGGCCTGGTATGGGGCTGGTGGAGCTTATGGATGAGGTTAAAGACTTGATAACAGGCCTTTGCCGCGAGTTCGAACAAGTCTTCGAACCTGTCGAATCCGGAACCTACAGATCACTTTTCGAGCATCAATACTCGGTAAACCCGCATCGGGTATCAAGCCAGCAGTTGTTAGAAATCACCCATTCGAAACTCCCTGGTTTTGCCGGGAATGCCTATAATGAAGAGAATTATGAAGACGAGGGCGTCATTGATGACCTGTTAGGTTTGCTGTTCTCAAGGGGAATCGAACCCGGGCTGTTGGATCCTCAATTCGTGACTGAATTCCCGGCGACACAGGCGTCCTTGTCAAAGGTGGGTCAGGTGGCCGGGGATCAGGTTGCCCTGAGATTTGAGTTGTACTGGCAGGGTCTTGAACTGGCTAATGGATATGATGAACTCACCGACCCTACTGAACTTACTCGCAGAATTGCCAGGGATAACCGTATCCGTGAGTCGCGGGGCTTGCCGATGATGCTCAGTGATCAGCGATTACTGGCAGCTATGGCAGAAATGCCGACTTGCACCGGTGTAGCAATAGGGCTGGATCGACTGTTGATGCTGTTGACCGATAAAGAATCAATTCAGGAGGTCCTGAGTTTCGGCATTGAGGATTGCTGAAACACCACGCATTGAATCTGTCAAACAGATGCGACCGCGTCATACAACGATTGCTTCACCCATCCTGACTGAAGTAGATGCCGTTCTCAGCCAGTTGACGCGTTCCTGCAGCAACACAATGGCCGTCGAGCCCATCTGGAAAAGCCCCAACTCCTCGCCGATTTCAAATGTTTTTGTTGGCGAGAAAGTTTCTTCAATGGCTATTCGAGCCTGGTAGGGTTTTAGCCGCCAGGCCGGTTTGATGGCAGCGACGATCATGGCGCCGACCATAACAACGGTCATCTTGCCTGAACCCGTATTAAAATCCATGACGAGCCGTTCATTAACTGCAAACAGGTCTTTAACACCGTCTGTTGTTGCCTGGTTTACCGAGAACAAGCGACCCGGAACGTAGCGGGCGCGGTAAAGCTCAGCGTTGGCGGGGCAGTGGACCCGGTGATAATCCCGGGGCGAGAGATAAATCGTGATGAAGCTGCCTTGCTGAAAGTCAGAAACGTCATCTCTGCCTAGCAGTTTTTGTAACGAGTAGTCTATACCCTTGGCCTGTATCAGTTGGCCGCAGGTTATGTCACCAGCAGCAGATACCGAGCCATCAGCGGGGGAACAAAACCTGCCGCCAACAGGACGAGCCTCGGGTTTAAGCTGACGCGTGAAGAAATCATTGAATGTGTCATAAGCATGGATGTCCTGCTTCAGAGCTTCGCTGGTGTCGACCTGGTAGCGTTTGATTATGGTTCTGATAAAGATGTTTTTTATCCAGCTTATTCTGCTGTTGGCAACCCATCCAACAATGCGGGAGATGAGGTGATGGGGGACGATCCGCTGCAATAGTACCAACAACTATCCTGCCTCAATGGGTGTATCAGGGTCATTTCCCCATTCCGACCAGGAACCATCATAGGCCTGAATTTTGTATCCAAGACTTTTGCCGACGAGGTAGGTGAAACCGGAGCGGTGATGGGTTTGGCAGTGGGTGATAATCTCCTTTTCTGCGGAAATCCCGCGTGAGTCCAGCAGTTCCACAACATCCGGGTGAATCCGCAGCTGATGATCTCGGTCCATTACCTCGGTCCATTCGAGGTTCACGGCACCGGGGATACGTCCTCCCCGGGCGGCGACAACTTTGGCCCCGGTATGTTCTTCCGGGGTTCTTGCATCCCAGATAACGGCATTGGGGTTGTCAAGGCTGTGCAACACATCTGCTTTGCTGGCAATAAATTTACCATTGATCGAAACATTGACAGAACTTGGGGAAATTTTGGGTAACTCGGTGGTTGTTGGTAATTTGGCGGCTAACCAGGCATGGATACCACCATTAAGGTAAGAGGTCTTTTTGTGTCCGATGACATCCAGGGTCCAGATAAATCTGCCAGCCCAACCACCGCCCTCATCATCATAGGCGACTATATGTTGATCTGGTCGATAGCCAATACGGGAGAACAATGCGTTTAACTGATCGATGCCTGGTAACTTTCCCACAGCAGGCCTGGTTCCTGAAATGAGTTCCCTGGGCAGTACCTGAATTGCGTTGGCCAGGTGGGCCTGCTCAAAGGTCTGTGGGCTTGAAAGATCGACTAACAGTAGATCTTCTTCCGACATGAGCTTCGCCAAAGCTTCTGGTTCTAGGATGAGAGGAATCAATGTTGGATCCTGATCGATTGGAACACTTATTGTACGTTATGCAGATGGTGGGTGCAGAACTGGATGCGAATGGATTCAATACACAATTACTGCATAATAGTTAAAATTATCAGATTAAAGCCAGCAGGGGGACAGGTGTCGTATTCGGAAAACCTCGTTTGGATGGACCTTGAGATGACCGGTCTGAATCCTGAAGTTGACCGCATCATCGAGATTGCGACCATCATCACTGATTCTTCGCTGAACATTATCGAAGAAGGGCCGGTATTCGTTATCACTCAGGATCAGGCGCTGTTCGATAGTATGGACGAGTGGAATACAACTCATCATACAGCCTCCGGTTTGTTGGATCGCATCAAGGCTGAGGGGGTTACGGAGGCCGAAGCTGAACAGGCAACTCTGGATTTTATCAAACGCCATGTGGCACATCAGCAAGCTCCCCTGTGCGGCAACACCATCGGCCAGGATCGAAGATTCCTGGTGAAATATACTCCTGAGCTTGAAGGTTATCTGCATTATCGCAGTATTGATGTGAGTACCATCAAGGAACTCGCGATGCGCTGGCGGCCTGATGTGGCTGGGGGAATTGAGAAGAAGGGAAACCATCGCGCGATTGATGATATCCGGGAATCAATCGAGGAACTACAGCACTATCGTGACAACTTTTTTCATTTGAAGCCGTAGTACCCCTTATCAGGTTTAAGCATTCCCCCGGGCTCGGCGCCCCCGCCCCGAACAGACTTCTTCGTACATCGATGGTAAGGCTTCCGTGTTAACTTCACAAATTCTTAGATTCCCGGCTCTTTTGTTGTTGAACCAACGCCCAATCGATATGTTCCCTGACCATCGGCGACGCGGTCGATTTTCTTAGCGTCAGCGCAGCAATGATTTTTTCATCAGGGTCGGCGTTACCCATTGATATCGCAATGTTCCTCTGCCAGCCTTCGTAGCCGGTGCGCCGAATTGCCGAACCCTCTGTTCTGCTGAGGAACTCATCCTCAGTCCAGCTAAACAGCGTCAGCAAATCGGCACGGTCGAGATTATGCTTCGGATTGAAATCGTCCTCGTCCGTGAATTTCGCGAACTTGTTCCACGGGCAGAACAGTTGGCAATCATCGCAGCCAAAAATCCGGTTGCCCATTGCGGCTCGCAGATTTTCGTCTATGCTACCCCTGTGTTCGATCGTTAGGTATGAAATGCATTTTCTCGCATCGAGTTGATAGGGTGCGACAATTGCGTCTGTAGGGCAGACATCAATACATGCACTACAACTGCCACAGTGTTCCTCACCATAGTGCTCATCAACTGTAAGCGGTATGTCGGTAAATATTTCACCGAGAAAGAACCACGATCCGGCTTCGCGGTTAAGTAGCAGCGTATTCTTACCGATCCAACCCAGGCCGGATTTTTCTGCGATAGCCTTTTCCAGCACCGGGGCGCTGTCAGTAAACACCCGACCGGAGTATTCGGGCAGGTTGTGTTCCTTCAGGTGCTGCCGGATCTGGTTCCAGAGTTTAACCAGCCGTTTACGTATTACTTTATGATAATCGCGACCCATGGTGTAACGGGCCACGTATGCAGATTGATTACGATGCAGAACCTGCACAGGTTCGGTCTGTTCTGGCAGGTAGTTCATACGGACAGCAATGATTCGTGTGGTGTTTTCAACCAGGCTCGGGGGTCGGCTGCGTTTATGGCCGTGACTCGCCATGTACCGCATTTCGCCGTGATAGCCTTGATCAAGCCATTTCTCCAGATGATGTTCGTGGATTTTAAGATCAGTATCGGTAATGCCGACCTGTTGAAACCCCAAAGTCATGCCCCATTCATGGATATTTTTGCTGAGCTGTTGGTAGATTGACTGGTTCATTGGGTGTAATTGTAACCACTCAAGTGCCTTTTTCGATCTTTTCGGTACTCTTTATAATAAGGACATACCAGGACTTTGCGGAATCGCGCCTTGTATTGGGTCATCTGGTAAGCTCTGCACCATCTGTACTGCCCAGGAAGCGTACCAAACATATGATACCAGCGAATCTGCCAGGTTTACTCTACACAGCAGAACAGGTGCGACAACTGGATCGAATTGCTATCGATTCCAGGGGAGTCCCTGGCCTGACGCTTATGCGAAGAGCGGCCACTGCCTGTGTCGAAACCCTGTTGCAGAAGTGGCCGCATACACAGTCAGTTTCGGTTTTCTGTGGTAGCGGCAACAATGCAGGCGATGGGTACATTATTGCTGGCATGCTGGCCGAACAGAATATTCAGGTGATGGTTCTGGTTGTAGGGATGGCTGGCAAACTGTCGGCTGATGCGAAAGCAGGCTATGAATACTGCCAATCAACATCGGCGAGGATGCTCGATTTCACAGCCACTGGAGCACTGGAAACTCAAGTAGAGGAATTGCTGAAGACCGATGTCGTCGTCGATGCACTGCTGGGAATAGGCGCACAAGGCGAGGTGCGGTCGTACTATCGGCAAATCATAGAGGCTATCAACACAGGTCCGGCTGATGTGCTGGCTGTTGATATCCCCTCAGGTCTCGACGCTGATACAGGCGCAGTGTTGGGTATCGCCGTTACTGCAGCAGTGACAGTTACCTTTATTGGTCTGAAGCGCGGGTTATTGACATTCCAGGGTCCCGATCACACTGGCGAGCTTGTATTCGCGGACCTTGCTGTGCCCCGGGACATTTATGCCGAAGTAGATTCTTCCTGCGTCCGACTGGACTATGCCGAACTTATAAAATTCCTGCTTCCTCGCCAAAGGAATGCCCACAAGAATCACTTCGGACATTTACTGGTAGTCGGTGGTGACCAGGGCATGGGGGGTGCGGTTGCCATGGCTGCCGTCGCAGCCATGCGCAGCGGGGCTGGTTTGGTGACGGTGGCGACCCATCCCAGCCACGCTGGGTTTATCATGGCGCAACAACCTGAGCTCATGGTCCGGGGAATCGCTGACTCAGCAGCGCTGGATACCTTGTTGTCGAAAGCTTCAGTGGTTGTGCTGGGTCCAGGACTGGGCCAGAGCGATTGGTCGAATATGATCTCAAAAAATGTGCAGTCAAGCTGTGACGAGGCAGATAGACCTATGGTGGTGGACGCCGATGGGCTGAATCTTCTGGCGAAAAGCCCCCGCAAGAATCCGCATTGGATACTCACACCGCACCCCGGAGAAGCGGCGAATCTGCTCAAAACCCAGGTGCCGTCAATACAGAAAGATAGATTTGCCGCGGCATTAGCCGTACAAGAGCGATATGGCGGTAATGTTGTGCTCAAAGGCTGTGGTTCCATCGTTCAATCGACAGGCACCTCATTATCGGCGTACGGCAATCCGGGTATGTCATCGGCGGGAATGGGTGATGTGTTAAGCGGGGTTATCGGAGCCCTGCTGGCACAGGGTTGTAGCCAGGAGATTGCGGCACAGCTCGGGGTTGTCGTGCATTCCTTCGCTGCTGACCAGTGTACCGCCATTGAAGGTGAGCGAGGATTGCTGGCCACTGACCTAATAGCGGGAATCCGAAGACTGTTAAATGACATTTGAAATCTACCTTGCTGATGAAAATGCGACGCTTGAAATAGCCTCCAGGCTGTCGAAATTACTGGATGGTCGTGGCGTGGTGTTTCTCGAAGGACAATTGGGTGCGGGTAAGACAACCTTCTGTCGAGGGATGTTGCGTGCAATGGGATACTCCGGTGCGGTCAAAAGTCCGACATTTACCCTCGTTGAGCCTTATAATCTGCAAAAGGGTCATGTTTATCATTTTGATCTGTACAGACTTAATGATCCGGAAGAGTTAGAATACCTGGGAATCGACGACTATCTCGATGCTAACGAGCTATGTCTGGTAGAATGGCCTGAACGTGGGCAAGGGTTTTTACCGGATTGCGATCTCAGCATTCAACTCACCGTCAAGTTAACTGAGGGGATGGGTAGACGACTAAGGGTTGAAGGGAAATCAGCTCGTGGTCACGAAATTTGTCAGACCCTGACTGATTGTGATGGTCGTTAACAAAAAAATATGAGACTGCAACCGATAATAAAAAGAACGTACAAACCGAAATGATTGCTCATTGGTATGTGGCAATAGCCAAACGGCCAGTTCACAAGATTGCGGTAGTCCTATCCCTCTTCTTGTCGCTAACCTTCATTGATACTTGTCTTGCCAATGTTGCCTCTATTGATAGTGTCCGGGTCCGCCAGTCCCCGGAGAGAACCCGTATCGTTTTCGATTTAAGCACCCCGGTTGAGCACAAGATTTTAACGCTTGCCAATCCCCTGCGTCTGGTTATCGATATCGAGGGTGCGCAACTGGATACGGTATTTGATCAAATTGAACTGGGTGATACCCCTATTCTCAAAATGCGAAGCGCAGCCCGCGGTAAAAATGATCTTCGGGTTGTGCTGGACCTGAGCGACCAGGTCAAACCGAGAAGTTTTATTTTGAAACCAATCCTGCAATATGGCGATCGACTGGTCGTCGATCTTTACACTGCAGATCAGCAAATTGTACCTGTTCAGCAAGCCGACAGAATTTCTCAGCAAATGCGTGATGTGGTTGTTGCGATTGATGCGGGGCATGGCGGTGATGATCCGGGGGCGATTGCTCGCGGCAGGTTATATGAGAAGAACATCGTTCTCGGTATTGCTGAAAAACTTGCAGGTTATTTTGCCAATGAGCCTGGTTACAAGGCGGTATTGATCCGCAAAGGTGACTATTTTATCAGCCTGCGTAAACGTACCGAGATTGCGCGCAACAATCAGGCTGATGTGTTTCTCTCGATTCACGCGGATGCGTTCAAGACTGCAGAAGCCAAAGGTGCGTCCGTTTATGCCATCTCCCAGCGCGGTGCAACCAGTGAAACAGCTCGCTGGCTTGCAGAGAAAGAAAACCGGGCAGATCTCATTGGTGGGGTTGGTGGAGTCAGCCTTGACGACAAGGATGACCTGTTAGCCTTTGTGCTGCTCGACCTGTTCATGACCGATAGCCTGGCGGCCAGTTTGGAAATGGGGGATCAGGTTCTCAATGCAATCAAATCCGTCAACAGACTGCACAAGAAGCGAGTCGAACAGGCCTCGTTTGCTGTGCTGAAGTCTCCGGATATTCCCTCCCTGCTAATTGAAACAGGTTATATATCAAATCCGGCAGAAGCCAGACGACTGAAAACAAAAAGCCATCAGGCGGCAATGGCCAGGGCTATATTTCAAGGGGTTAACCGCTATTTCAAAAGCAAGCCACCCGAGGGTTCTTATCTGGACTGGAAAAAACGCGGCGGAGGTAACGAACTTGCGACCTACAGAATAGAAAGTGGTGATACACTATCTGATATCGCTGTTAAGTATCGCGTTTCAGCCAAAAGCCTGATGAAGGTAAATGGACTACGCACTGAAATGATAAGAACCGGTCAGGTCCTGAAAATACCCTCGAGCTGACTCTCACGAATCTATTTCCTTACACTAGCTATGAACCACAGAATCCTACAACTCAATGCTCGCTTGTCCAACCAGATTGCTGCAGGGGAGGTGGTAGAACGACCAGCATCCGTGGTTAAGGAACTGCTGGAAAACAGCCTGGATGCAAACAGTAAGAGAATCAGTATTAATATTGAGGCTGGCGGTACAAAATTAATTCGCATTACTGACGATGGCAACGGTGTTCACCCGGATGACCTAACACTTGCACTAAGCCGACATGCAACCAGCAAAATTATTGATGTCGGTGATTTGGAAGCCGTCAAAACCCTGGGTTTCAGGGGGGAAGCGCTTGCATCCATGGCATCGGTTGCTCGTCTGACGTTAACCAGTAACGTAACAGCTGAAGCAGAGAACGGCTGGTGCATTACGGTGAGCGGGTCCGATATGAAAGCGACTGTTTCACCGGCACCTCATCCCAGGGGAACGACGGTCGAAGTCAAGGACCTGTTCTTTAACACGCCAGCCCGCAGAAAGTTCCTCAGAACGACCAAAACGGAAATGCAGAAGATTGAAGACGTGATTCGTAAGGTCAGCCTGAGCCATACGGATGTGATGATTACCCTGCAGCACAATGGCAAGTCAGTTCGTCAATACATAGCGGCGAAATCAGAAGCTGACACTTTGCAGCGAGTTGCCTCGGTGTTTGGGAAATCTTTCCTGGAGAATTCGATCTACCTGGAAGAAGATCAGGGCAGTAGTGAAAACGGTATGCGTTTAAAAGGCTGGATTGGTCTGCCAACCTATTCCCGGAGCCAGGCAGATCAGCAGTATTTCTATGTAAATGGCCGGGTGATTCGCGACAAATTGGTGACCCATGCAGTGAAGCAGGGTTACCAGGATGTGCTTTACCATGGACGGCATCCAGTGTTTGCGTTGTTTTTTGAACTAGAACCTAGAACCGTTGACGTGAATGTACACCCGACAAAAAATGAGGTTCGTTTCCGGGAGAGCCGCCAGGTACATGATTTCCTGTTTCGTGCAATTCATCGTGCTCTGGCTGAAGTCAGGCCGGAGTCAACCGATGTTGTTCAGCCGGGGTCAGAAGCAACACCGGTGCAATCCAATATGAGTTTCCGAACCGGCAGCGGTGGCTGGAGCCGCGGCATGAATACCGGTATTCGGGAACAATCTGCATTGTATGGCAAGCTACTGCAGACACCGGAAGGTTCAGACATCACATCTGACCCTGCGCTCCCCATGGTGGATGGGGACGTCCCTCCGCTGGGTTATGCGGTCGCGCAGTTACATGGTATTTACATTCTCGCGCAAAATTCACGCGGGATGGTGATCGTTGATATGCACGCAGCACATGAGCGGATTACCTACGAAAGAATGAAACGAGCCAGTGATGGTGAGGGCGTTAAGATGCAGCCATTGCTGGTACCGTTGTCCATTTCCGTCAGCGAACAAGAGTGTGCCGCTGCCGAATACCATCAATCAGAATTGTTGAAGCTTGGTTTGGACCTGCAGCAGGCGTCAGACGAGTCTATTATGGTGCGGGCGATCCCGGCGATGCTGAATAGCACCGGTGCTGAACCCCTGATCCGTGATGTGCTGGCAGATCTGATTGAATATGGTTCCACTGCGCGGGTGACGCAGCATCGGGATGAAATTCTGTCGACCATGGCATGTCATGGCTCGGTCAGGGCCAATCGGCGACTCACTATTCCCGAGATGAACGCACTGCTGCGTGATATGGAAGAAACCGAGCGTAGTGGACAGTGCAATCATGGCAGGCCGACCTGGGCTGAGCAGTCTATTGCCGAACTGGATAGCCTCTTTCTTAGGGGCAGATAATTCCGACATCTTGAACGAACAAATCGTGAAAGAGCAACTCGGGAAAAAGCCATCTGGGGTCATATGTATCATGGGTCCAACCGCCAGTGGCAAGTCTGCCCTGGCTGTTGAATTGGCCCGAACCGGTCCCTATGAAATTATCAGTGTGGACTCCGCACTGGTCTACAAGGGCATGGACATTGGCACTGCGAAGCCCGAACCCGGACTATTGGCAGAAATACCTCACCACCTGATTGATATACGGGATCCCATCGATCCATACTCCGCCGCTGACTTTCGCCACGATGCCATCCGGCTGGCAGGTGAAATCATGGCACGGAACCGGATACCGATTCTGGTTGGAGGGTCTATGTTGTACTTTAAGGCGTTGAAGGAAGGACTGGCCGTTCTCCCCAGGGCGAACGAGGCCATACGATCAGAGATCGTCCAGTTCGCCGCTGAAAAAGGATGGAATGCGGTACATCAACGGCTCGCAGAAGTTGATCCAGAAGCGGCACTCAGGATTCATATTAATGATCCGCAACGATTACAGCGTGCGCTGGAAGTATTTGAAATTACAGGTAAACCCATGACCGAATGGCAGCAAGAGGAGATGGTAGCCTGTCCCTTTGATTTGCTGGAAATTGCGGTGATTCCAACCAATCGGCAGAAACTTCACGAGGCCATCAGGGCCCGGTTTCAGCAGATGCTCGCAGCTGGCCTCGTCGATGAAGTTAAACAGTTGTATGACCGGGGAGATCTGCAGGCAGGGCTGCCTTGCCTCAAGGCGGTAGGCTACAGACAGGTGTGGTCGTACCTCGCTGGTGAAGTTGACTATGAGACGATGACTGAAAAAGCGATTATCGCCACACGACAGTTAGCCAAGCGACAGTTCACCTGGCTCAGGAGTTGGCAAGGATTGCAGCAAATAGCAGCCCCGAATGCCTCGGAGGCCTTGAAAATCATCGATGTAAGCAGCATATTAGGCGGGTAGGTTGGATTTTCAGGCGTCTGAGCCATGCCCTGTATTAAAAGTACAAAGAAACCTGCGCACTTATTATCGTCGATAAATTTTATTCGGCAACCCCAAGTTTTTGGGGAACAAGGAGAGTCACATGTCAAAAGGGCAGTCACTACAAGACCCTTTCTTGAACCAATTAAGGAAAGACAGGGTTCCAGTTTCCATTTATTTGGTCAGTGGTATCAAGCTACAAGGGCAGATCGAATCGTTTGACCAGTTTGTAATCCTGCTTCGGAACACGGTGAATCAAATGATTTACAAATCAGCCATTTCAACCGTTGTTCCTTCCAGAAACGTAAAAATGCCTGCCATGCCAGGTGATGACGAATCAGAAGATTAAGGTCGCTTTAATCGGCCAAGGTTAATTATTTGTTCTTTGAAAGACCGGAAGCTGGCACACAGACGCTACTCGTTCATATCGAGGTAGAGGGTTCCACAATCGAAGAATTGCGGGAACTGGCTGTTTCTGCGGGCCTGGAACCTGTTTCTGAGCTGACTGCGAAGAAAAGATACCCGGACCCGAAGACTTATGTCGGCTCTGGCAAACTCGAGGAAATCAGGCAACTCGCCAACGATGTGGGTGCCGTACTAATTTTGTTTGATCAGGAATTGAGCCCAACCCAGGAACGTAATCTGGAGGCGTCTCTTCAGTGTCGGGTTCTTGGTCGTACCGGGTTAATTCTCAATATATTCGCCCAGAGAGCCCGCACCCATGAGGGTAAGTTGCAGGTTGAACTGGCTCAATTGCGACATGCCTCAACCCGCCTGGTTCGGGGCTGGACCCACCTTGACAGACAACGTGGTGGTTCGGGTCGGGGCCAGGGCGCAGCGATGGGCGTGACCGGTGCTGGTGAAACCCAGCTCGAGTCTGACCAGAGGATGCTGGGGAACCGCATCAAGAGTATCAACCAGCGTTTGAACAGAGTACGTAAACAACGCAAGCAAAATCGGCGAGGCCGACAAAAAGCAGATATCCGCACTGTTTCCCTGGTGGGGTATACTAATGCGGGCAAGTCCACGCTCTTTAATAATCTGTGCGAATCTGATGTACGCGCAGCCGATCAGTTGTTCGCGACCCTCGACCCGACAATGCGACAACTGGAACTGCCGGTGATCGGAAAAGCGATACTGTCGGATACGGTGGGGTTTATTCGACAGTTACCCCATGGCCTAATCGATGCCTTTCAAGCAACGCTCGAAGAGGTTAAACAGGCTGACCTGTTGTTGCATGTAGTTGATGCCTCTGCGAATGATCGGGCACTCCATATGCAGGAGGTCAATACAGTACTCGCAGAGATTGGGGCAGAAAAGGTGCCCCAGTTATTGATTTACAGCAAAATTGATCTTATTGATAAAAAACCGGGAGTAGATCGTGACGGTAAGGGTCTGCCGGTTCGTGTCTGGCTGTCAGGTTTACACGGTGATGGTCTGGAGGCTCTGCTGGTTGCGATCAGTGACTTAGTCTCGCGCCAGATTGTGGATACCACGTTGAGACTGGCACCGAAACATGGCGGGATGAGAGCGCAGTTATTTGCCCTGGGCGCCGTGGTCGCTGAAGAAGTTGAAGAGGACGGCACGTTAAAAATGCACGTCCGGATCGAGGCGAGTAGCCTGAAGCGTCTGGCTAACAAGGCAGGGTTGGATATCTCTTACCTATGTCTCGAAAGCGGTCTCGAAAGCGGTCTCGACAGCAGTCCGGCAAGGGATTGGCTTGAGACGAGTAAGCAGATTGCTTGACGACAATTGAAACAGATGACAAAGGTATGACTATTGCCAGTAAAAGTGGGAAAATGGCGCCTTTGTTTTATCAAGAATACTTTTACGGAGACTGTTATGGCATGGAATGAACCTGGGGGCGGTAACGACCAGGGTGGAAAAGATCCCTGGGGTAACCGGGATGATCAAGGTCCCCCTGACCTGGATGAGGCATTTCGAAAGTTGCAGAATAATTTGTCGCAAATGTTTGGCAGCAAAAAAAGTGGCTCGGGCGGTGGTGCTGGTACATCGATGGGGTTTAGCTGGAAGATGTTTGGCCTGCTCGCGGTTGCCCTGCTTATCGTCTGGGGTGCCATGGGCACCTACACGGTTGACGAGCAGGAACGTGGCGTTGTACTGCGTTTCGGCAAGGCCCTGGAAAACGTTGTAACCCCTGGCCTGCACTGGAATGCACCGGGTATCGACAACGTATTGAAGGCAAATGTCACTCGCGTCAGGGATCTTCGCGTTGGTTCTGAAATGCTGACCGAGGACGAGAACATCGTCAAAGTCAACATGACGGTGCAGTACGTTATTTCTGATGTAAAAAAATACCTCTTAGCTGTTAAGAACCCGGCGGATAGCCTGCGTAATGCGACTGAAAGTGCGCTTCGTCACGAAGTCGGTAGTGCAGTGATGAATGACGTTCTGACCGAAGGTCGCGCTGAGCTTGGACAGAGGGTCAAGGGTCGAATTCAAACCTATATGAATAGGTATGGCACGGGTATCGAAGTCAGTCAGGTTAATATCGATGAAACGGCTGCGCCGGACGCAGTCCAGGCTGCGTTTGATGATGTGATCAAGGCCCGGGAAGATGAGGTCCGGGTTAGAAACGAGGCTGACGCCTTCGCAAACCAGATTGTCCCGGAAGCACGCGGTGAAGCGCGACGATTCCTCGAAGAAGCTGAAGGTTACAAACAAAGCACGATTGCCCAGGCGAAAGGTGAAGCGGAAAGATTCAACAAGCTATATGCCGAGTACCGACTGGCACCGGAAGTTACCCGGGAGAGGATATACATCGATACGCTTGAATCAGTGATGTCTAACAGCACCAAAATCATGATCGATGTGGATGGGGGTAATAATCTGCTTTACCTGCCCCTGGACAAAATTATGGAAAGTTCGGGTTCCGGCCCCAGTTCTGGGAGGGGGTCCAATTTTTCCAACGGCTCGCCCAGTAGTGTTGATTCCGGTAGTCGGGCCCTTAGCAGGAGGGATAGAAACTAATGTCTACTAAAGGATTTGTTTTAGCTTTTGTTGTTTTATTACTGGCGGTGTTGGGTTCCAATTCGGTCTTTGTGGTGACTGAATTGGAGCGTGCGGTTCTGCTCGAATTCGGCAGGGTTGTGCGCAGTGACGTTGATCCCGGATTACATTTCAAGAAACCATTTATCAACGAGGTACGAAAGTTCGACGCCCGGGTCCAGACGCTGGACGCAGCACCCGAGCGATTCCTTACCCTGGAAAAGAAATTTGTAGTCGTTGACTCCTTCGCGAAATTTCGTGTGATCAATGCTGAGACCTTTTACACATCAACATCGGGCGATGGAACACGAATAGACTCCCTGTTACGACAGCGAATCAACAATGGGCTGCGGAACGAAATTGCTACCCGGAGCTTGCATGAAGTAATTTCCGGTGAACGAGATCTGTTGATGAAGATTCTCACAGAGAATCTGGACGTGGTTGCCCAGACAGGATTAGGTGTCGAAGTGATTGATGTGCGCGTAAAGAAAATTGATCTTCCACCGGAGGTGAGCCAATCCGTGTACGCAAGAATGAATACCGAGCGCGATATTGAGGCTCGCGAGCATCGTGCCCAGGGTCAGGAGCTTGCAGAAGGCATTCGCGCCGATGCCGAGAAACAGCGACAGATTATTCTCGCTGAAGCGTATTCAGACGCCGAAGTACTCAGGGGTGAAGGCGATGCAGAGTCTGCCCGGATTTATGCCGCCGCGTTCACTAAGGACAAGGAGTTCTATAAGTTCTACCGGAGTATGCAGGCGTACAGAAGAACGTTTTCCAGCAAAGGGGATGTTCTGTTGATCCAGCCTGATAGTGATTTTTTCAGGTATCTGAACAAGAGCATCCAGTGAAGCGTGATAGAGACCTAAAAACCGGGGCTCGCTTCCGGTTTTTTTTTGAGCTTGCATGTAGTCGGGCGCCGGGGCCATTCAATTACGGATACATTGCCGCGCCTTTGCGGGAATAAATAATGTGGCATGAATTGGGGATCGCGTTGTGTCTGGTGCTTGTCATTGAAGGGATTGTCCCCTTTTTATATCCGCGCAGGTGGAAAGAGATGGTTGCGTTATTGGCCGGGATTGACGACAGGACGATGCGTATTATTGGTTTCTCCAGTATGGTGATTGGTACCGGCTGCCTGTACCTGATTAATTAGTGGTTCCCTGGATCGTTAAAAAAAGAGATTGAAATGAGCATTGTAGATCGATGGCTTCTTCCTGACGGTGTGGAGGAGGTACTGCCTCCCGAGGCACAGAAGCTTGAAGCTGTCCGGCGGCAGTTACTGGACCAGTTTCAGACATGGGGCTATCAGTTGGTTATTCCGCCAATGGTGGAATTTCTGGAATCCCTGTTAACGGGCACAGGGACAGATCTTGATCTCAAGACATTTAAGGTGACAGATCAGGTGTCGGGCCGAATGATGGGTATTCGGGCAGACATTACACCCCAGGTGGCCCGGATTGATGCCCACAGTTTGAATCAGCCAGGCAATGTTCGATTGTGCTACGCCGGGACGGTGCTGCATGCCAAGGCAGACAATATGCTCGCTTCTCGCACACCTATTAGTGTCGGTGCTGAGTTATTCGGCGATACGGGTCGCGCAGGTGACCTGGAAATCGTCAGCTTGATGACCGAATCCGTGAACGCCATCTCAAACACAAGCCCACATATTGAGCTGGGGGATGTGGGTATTTTTCGCCAACTGGTACAAATGGCAGATCTGTCTGAAGTTGACGAAGAGGCGCTGTTTGATCTGATCCAGAGTAAGGCACTGCCGGACTTGAGTGAAAGGGTATTGTCCCTGGGACTGTCCAGGGACATGGCGGAACTGGTGACAAGTTTACCCACCCTATGTGGCGATGCAGTGGTGCTGGTCAAAGCCAGACAGTTGTTCTCGAATTATCCAGCGCTGCTGGAAAGACTGGATAATCTCGAAGCAGTCGCAAAAGGACTCACGGAGCGTTTTAAGAGTCTCGACATCTACTACGACCTGAGTGAACTGCGTGGCTACAACTACCATACGGGTATTGTCTTTGCGGCATTTTTAAGATCAGCAGGACGGCGTGTGGCAAAAGGGGGCCGATACGACGATGTAGGCGAAGTATTTGGCCGGGCGCGTGGCGCTACGGGCTTCGATATCGATTTAAAAACCCTTGCCACACTGATCGAGATTGCCCCGCAAACCACTCACAAAATAGCTGCGCCGGTATTGAACGAAGGTGAGTCTGGTGATGTTTCACGCAATGTTTCACATGTCGTCGTAGGACGCTGGCAAAAGATCTGTGAGCTTAGGGCCAAAGGGTATATTGTGGTTGAGGATAGCGTTGAAGGCTGTACGAAACAGATTATTGAACGAAATGGTCAATGGCAACTGGTGGATATCTAGGTTCCCTAGGTTCTTTGGGCGCCATTTTTTTTAGCGGAATGGTAACGGAATTTTTTAAATGGGACGCAACGTAGTAATCCTTGGTACACACTGGGGTGATGAAGGTAAGGGCAAGGTTGTTGATCTGCTGACCGAAAAGGCAGCGGTCGTTGTCCGGTTCCAGGGCGGCCACAATGCGGGGCATACCCTGGTTGTTAATGGTGAAAAGACGATATTGCATCTTATCCCCTCAGGCATTCTTCATTCCCATGTTCAGTGCCTGATTGGCAATGGTGTGGTGCTGTCCGTACCGGCCCTGTTTGAAGAGATTCATAAATTGGAAGATGCAGGGCTGACAGTGCGGGACCGGTTGATGGTGAGCTCTGGATGCCCGCTGATACTCCCCCATCATGTATCTTTGGATCTGATGCGGGAAAATGTTCGCGGCAACCAGAAAATAGGGACGACCGGGCGTGGTATCGGTCCGGCCTATGAAGACAAGGTTTCTCGTCGGGGATTGAGAGTGGTTGATCTCTATAATCCGGAGAAATTTAAAACTTCTCTCGAAGAAATTATGGATTATCACAATTTTGTATTGGAGAAATACTTCAATAGCAAAAGAGTGAGTCTGAACGAAACTCTCGATGCCTCGCTCGAGTATGCAGATGAACTAAAACCGATGGTAGGCGATGTTGTCGACCGGTTGAGTGTCCTTCAGAAAGAGAACGCCAATATCCTGTTTGAGGGTGCGCAAGGTTCCTTGTTGGATATTGACCAGGGTACCTACCCGTTTGTGACCTCTTCCAACACAACCGCGGGCGCCATTGTGAGTGGTTGTGGCGTGGGTCCGATGGCACTGGACTATATTCTTGGAATAACCAAGGCGTACACGACGCGTGTGGGCTCCGGGCCATTTCCGACAGAATTGTTCGACAACGTCGGGAGCTACCTGGCTGACAAGGGTAAGGAATTTGGCTCGACAACGGGTCGACCCAGGCGCTGCGGCTGGTTTGATACCTATGCGTTGAAACGGGTAATACAAATAAACAGCATCTCCGGTTTGTGTATCACAAAACTGGATGTTCTGGATGGGCTGGAATCAGTATCCATTTGTACCAATTACGAGAACCCGGGGTCGGAAAATCCCACACCGGTCTACGAGACGGTACCTGGATGGAAAGACTCCACGGTGGGTGTAAAAAGTGTCGATGACCTGCCAGCTAATGCGCGTGCCTATCTGAAAAGGATCGAAGATGTCTGCGAAGTACCCATTGCGATTGTTTCTACCGGACCGGACAGGGAAGACACAATTGTGCTTGAGAGGTTGTTTGGGTAGGGGCAGGTTTGGTGTTGGAGCTTTCGGAGGGTTTGTCTCGAACGTTGTTTCGTTTTGCTGCGCAAGCCGAAATTGGTTTGGGCTAAAAGTGGATTGTGTCGGGTAATGTTTCGTTTTGCTGATGCGAAGGCGGAATTTTTTTGAGTAGGAGGGTTTATCTCGAGAATTATTTCGTTTGCTGCGCAAGCCGAAATTGGTCTGGGCTAAAACAAGGGTTGTGTCGAGACCCGTTTCGTTTTGCTAGCGCAAAGCCGAAATTTGGTTATTTCGAGAGTTTGGGTTTATGGCGATTTCGTTTTGCTGCGCAAAGCCGAAATTTG
>DUAT01000061.1:22026-65917 GCA_012960755.1 Gammaproteobacteria bacterium | reverse complement strand
GAGAGGACTTGAACCTCCACGGGGTTGCCCCCACTAGCACCTGAAGCTAGCGTGTCTACCAATTTCACCACCTCGGCATAAGGGAGGCGCAGGTTACTAAGGCAGCCGTGCTGTTGTCAATGCCATTGTGGAGCCTGTTATCAGTACTTTGTCAAAACGACCAGGGAATCTACCGTTGAAAAAAGACCCATTTGCTACAAGGGAAGCGCGCAAATACCAGGACCCGATAGCCAGTCGAGAGCATATCCTCGATTGCCTCAAACGCCTGGGTGAGCCTGTTGGGTTCAAACGGCTTGTGAAAACCCTGGGATTGGATCAATCCAACCAGCGCGAGGCATTACGAAATAGATTGCGAGCCATGGTTAGGGACGGTCAACTGGTGGTTGACCGGCGCAATATCTATGCGATTGCCAGTAAAATGGAACTGCTGACCGGCAAAATCTCGGCACACCAGGATGGCTATGGGTTTCTTCTGCAGGAAGGCTCGGAGGAAGATGTATTCCTCGCCCATCGACAGATGCGCCAGGTATTTCACGGTGATTTTGCCAGGGTTCGAATTCGCGGTAAGGACAGGCGGGGAAGGAGCGAAGGTGAAATTGTTGAGGTCGTGGAACGCAACACACAACAACTGGTGGGTCGCTACTATGTCGAAAACAATCACGATTTGCTTGAACCACTGAATCGTCGAATCAATCACGAGGTCATGCTGCGCAATAAACCGGGTAAAAATATCACTGCCGGACAGATTGTGGTTGCACAGATTATCGAACAACCCAGCCTGCACGGCGTAGTGGTTGCCGAGATAGTGGAGGTACTTGGTGACCACCTGACACCCGGTATCGAAGTTGATATTGCACTTCGCAACAATGATATTCCGGTCGAATGGCCAGACGAGGTGATCGAAGCGGTTGATCGCATGCCGTTTGAAGTTAAGTCCGGAGACAAACGAAATCGATTCGACCTGACCGAATTGCCATTCGTCACCATCGATGGTGAGGATGCAAGGGACTTCGACGATGCTGTGTATTGTGAGGCTAAGGAGAATGGTGGCTGGCGTCTCTACGTGGCCATTGCCGACGTGTCCCATTATGTCTCTGTTGGCTCGGATCTTGACAATGCAGCGTTCGAGCGGGGTACGTCTGTTTATTTTCCACAGTACGTCGTACCCATGTTGCCTGAAAAATTGTCGAATGGGCTTTGCTCGCTGAATCCTGAAGTTGATCGCCTGGTGCTGGTTTGTGAGATGACAATATCCGCTCGCGGAAGAATCAGCAGTTTCCAGTTCTATGAGGGTGTGATCTTTTCCCATGCTCGATTGACCTATACGGAAGTAGCCAGGGTCATCAACAGCCAGGACCTGGCTGATCCAACTCGCAGGGCATTGAAGGACCTGGTCCCCCATCTCGATGAACTGCATAAGCTGTACAAAGTACTGGTGTCATTGAGAAAACAACGCGGTGCGATTGAGTTTGATACGACGGAGTTGCAGTTTCAGTTTGGCGCCGATGGCCGGGTTCAGAGTATCGATCCACGCGCGAGGAACACCGCCCACAGGATTATTGAAGAGTGCATGTTGTGCGCTAATGTTAGTGCCGCGAGGTTCATATCCAAGCACAACAAACCGGGACTGTATCGGGTTCACCAACCACCGGAAATGGAGAAGGTTGAATACCTGGCAGAATTTCTCAACCGGTTTGGTGTCAGTTTAAAGGTCGAGGACACGATCAAGTCCGCTGATTACCAAAGGGCGGCTAATCAACTAAGGGATAAGAAGAATGGCCATGTGTTACAAATGGCGCTGCTTCGATCAATGAACCGGGCGGTGTACCAGATGCAGAACGAAGGCCATTTCGGTCTTGGATACCCTGAATACACCCATTTTACCTCGCCTATTCGTCGCTATCCGGACCTGTTGACCCATCGTTACATCAAGTCGGTCATACACAGTCGCACGAAGAGCGAACTGGCACTGCGTGTCGGCAAGATAAACAAAACAAAGTTCTATCCTTATGAACTGGAACAGGTAATGACTTTTGGGGAGCAAACGTCCTTTACAGAACGTCGGGCTGACTCGGCAGTTTATGAGGTCCTGGAATGGATCAAATGTGACTACGTCAGTGATCGTGTCGGCGATATTCTCGATGGCGTGATAACCGGGGTGACGAAGTTTGGATTTTTTGTCGAACTGAATCGCATATTTGTCGAAGGTCTGGTACACATCAGTACACTTGTTGGAGACTACTATCACTTTGACCAAAGTAGTCAATGTCTTATTGGTGAACGTACTCAACTGGTCTATGGCATGGGCGATACTGTCCAGGTTCAGATTTCACGGGTTAATGTTGATGAGCGAAAAATTGATTTTGAGTTGATCTATCATTCACCCCTGGTCAGTCGCCGAAAAGGTAAAAGCAAGAAACCGGGTAAGCCTAAATCAAAGCGCAAGCCGGGGAAACCTTCGGCCAAGGGCTCAAATGCCGAGAATTCAAATTCCAGGAGCAAGGGTTCAAGGAATAGGAAACCCGCTTCAAAAAACACTGCCAGCAGCGATTCTGTCGCAAAGAGAAAAACCCCAAACACTGTCTCAAACACTGTCTCAAAGAAAGCCGGTCGCAAAAAGAGAGGGCGTGATTAGCCGTTGGCAAAGATGAATAACAATGAGTAGCTCGAAAATATTTGGTATCAATGCCATTAAGAACCGATTGCAATTGGGTGGTGCCGGTATCGAAAAGGTCATACTTCGTCGTGGTGAACTGTCTCCCCGGTTAAAAGAGATTATGGATCTGGCAACTTCACTGCAGTGCAGCGTTGATCGTGTCGAAGACGATGTTCTGAACGGTATGACCGGGGTCGTGCATCAAGGTGTGGGCATGATGCTCGCGCCGCTTAAGATGAAATCTGAAGCTGATTTGTTCGACATTGTCGCCAGTGTGGAGGGTGATCTGCTACTGCTGGTTCTGGACGGGGTTACCGACCCGAGAAACCTCGGCGCTTGTTTGAGGAGCGCCGCGACCCTGGGGGTGCATGCTGTTGTTGTCCCCAGGGACAAGAGTGCTTCATTGAATGATGCAGCCATCAAAACAGCCAGTGGTGGCGCATCCTATGTGCCGTTGGTGCAGGTGGTGAACCTGGCGCGGTGTCTAAATCAATTACGGAAAGAAAATGTCTGGGTCGTGGGGACACAGCTTGAGGCTGAGCAGTCCATCGCCGATGTGGACATGAGCGGCAACATTGCTATTGTTATGGGCTCTGAAGAGAAAGGTTTGCGACAGAAGACCATCACATGCTGTGATTTCCTGGCCAATATCCCCATGTTGAGCACGAATTTCGGATTCAACGTCTCTGTCGCGGCGGGAATCTGCCTGTACGAGGCCAATAGACAAAGAACTCTGGCCCCTGACTAAATTGAGTGGGGTTGCATCCCGCGGGGGCTTTCACTACAATGCGCGTCCCAAATATCTCCTTGCTTTACTGCCGTGGTTAAACCGGACAGGAAGCAATAACCCAAGAGGAGTCTTGAATGAGACATTACGAAGTAGTGTTTCTGGTACATCCTGATCAAAGTGAGCAGGTGCCAGGAATGATTGATCGCTATTCATCACTGATCAAAGACGGTGGTGGCAACGTCCACAGAGTTGAAGATTGGGGCCGACACCAGTTGGCTTATCCGATCAACAAGATACACAAAGCCCATTACATCTTGCTCAACATCGAGTGTACAAAAGAGATTCTGGAAGAAATCAACACAGCTTTTCGATTTAACGATGCCGTTATCCGAAACCTGATTCTTGGCCGAAAGGGTCCGGAAGAAGGCGACTCTCCGATTATGAAAATCGAGAAAGAGAGCCGAGAGAGAAAATCTGATGACAGGCCAGCACCGTTGAGTGCTGAAAACCGCATAGAAGCAGCGCCCGAGGATTCATCATCTGAAGGCGAAAACAAAGATGACGCTAATGTAGCGTCCGGCAAAGAAGGTTAATCGGAGGATTTATGTCACGTTTTTATCGCAGACGAAAATATTGTCGATTCACCGCCGAAGGCGTTACCGAAATCGATTACAAAGACATTGAGACATTAAAACAGTACATCTCGGAGACTGGCAAGATTGTGCCAAGCCGGATTACGGGTACTAAAGCCAAGTATCAGAGGCAACTTGCCAAGGCAATCAAACGGGCTCGTTACCTGGCACTTATCCCTTATACCGACGCCCACAGTTAACCAATTTTTGATTCAGGAAAACCGTGCGCGGCATCGCTGAATTTGTTATGCGGGGTAGAGCCCAAGCCATTGGTGTTTGTTTACTAGGTGCGTCCTTGCCACCCATCAACTGGTTATGCACCGCAGTTGTGAGTCTGGTGGTGCTGAGAAAGGGAATTGGCGAGGGTCTGTTTGTTTTGCTGTGGGCTTGTTTGCCCCTGGTCGTGTTCTTTTACATTTATGGCGATGTAACTCCGATTGTCGCCCTGGCTGGGACATTTTGTCTGGCCTACATTTTAAGGACAACGGTTTCCTGGGAATTGACCTTGTCCGCAGCAGTGGTCATTTCTGCGTTGGGTAGTTTGATATTTGAGTTAACTGCGGCGGACCTGATAGCACAACTGGTTGATCGCTACCTGGACTTCCTGTTGGAAGTGCAGACCCAGGCCAACAATGCGAATGAGTTGGCAACCAGGGTCATGCTGCCAACAGAGGCTGAAGCACGAAACATCTTGTTTGGCTTCATCGCCATGGGGTTTGCCTTGAGTATGCTGGCATTCCTGATACTTGCCAGATGGTGGCAGAGCCTGCTGTACAATCCAGGCGCGTTTGGGCAGGAGTTTCGCAATATACGATTGTCTCCTGTACTGGGAGTGGTCCTGGTGGTGGTGTTGGCAGCATGTTATGGCCTGGGTGGTTTTGCCCGCTGGGCGAATCTGCTCGCCATTCCTTTGCTGATGGCTGGTATAGGCTTTGTGCATTGGATAATTGCAGAAAAGAAAATGTCGAGAAGCTGGTTGGTCAGTTTCTATTTATTGATGATTTTAATGTTCCAACTCGTTCTGCCAATGTTGGCGACCGTCGCCTTACTGGACAGTTGGATGAATTTAAGAAAACAATTTCGATCTGATCAAGAGGTATAGGACGATGCAAGTCATATTATTGGAACACATTGCAAACCTGGGTGAACTGGGTGAGCAGGTCAATGTTAAATCGGGATATGGTCGAAACTTCCTTATACCACAGCATAAAGCCGTGCCTGCCACTGCCGGTAACATCGAGAGTTTCGAGACGCGCCGTGCCGATTTGCAGGGTATCGCAGATGAGAAGCTCACATTAGCGAATTCACGGGCCGTACAGATTTCAGCGTTAGATATCACTTTGACCGCCAAAGCTGGAGAAGAAGGCAAGCTGTTTGGCTCTGTGACCGTTCGTGACATCGCTGAGGCTGCAGAAGCGCGAGGTGTGACTATTGAGAAAGGTGAGATAAAGATGCCAACTGGACCTATTCGTGAACTGGGTGAATTTGAAATCAGCATCCATCTGCATCCAGAGGTCAACACCACGCTCAAAATCGGCGTCATCGCTGAGGAATAGCACCTTCAACTAGCATCTTCAAATAGCACTTTAAAAAGAGGCAGTTGCTTCTGCCTCTACTTTGTCTCTAAATTTTTCGACTTATTCACACCTTATCCGATGACAAGAATGCTGCCTTACAGTAATCTATCGGTTCGACCTTTTTTTCATTTTGAGCCGTCCATCTTTTGGCAATAGCGACAGACAATACCAGTAGCGAAGCCAGTACCCTGGCGCTAAAAATACCACCTCACTCACTCGAGGCAGAGCGTTCTGTGCTTGGCGGGCTGATGCTGGATGACAATGCCTGGGATAATGTTTCGATGATCATCACCGCTAATGATTTTTATCGTAACGACCACCGAGTTATTTATCGTTGTATGGCAGAGCTCGCAGAGCAAAATAAGCCGCTTGACATTATCACCATATCTGAATCGTTAGACAGTGTGAATGAACTGGCGAATGTAGGCGGTATTCCGTACATCTCGGAGTTGGCAAGCGGTACGCCGACAGCCTCGAATGTAAAAGCTTATGCTAACATCGTTGCGGAGCGTGCCACCGTCAGGAACCTTATTTCGGTTGCTCATGAAATTGCTGAAAGTGGCTTTAACCCCCAGGGGCGAGATGCCGATACTCTGATTGATCTCGCAGAATCCAGCGTGTTCAAGATTGGAGACAATCGCCCCAGCTCCGGCGGCCCTGTTGCCATTCGTCCTTTGCTTACAAAAGCCGTTCAACGGATTGATGAACTGTTTCAAACCAAGGGTAACCTGACCGGTTTGAGTACGGGTTTTCGGGAAGTTGATGATATGACCATGGGCTTGCAGCCGGGTGATATGGTCGTTGTTG
Organism: Gammaproteobacteria bacterium; assembly: GCA_012960755.1. The sequence continues at coordinate 59,515 of DUAT01000061.1, read as the reverse complement.
CAGGGCGTCCCTCGATGGGCAAAACCTCCTTTGCAATGAATATCGCCGAGAGTGCCGCTATTTCAGGCGATAAGGCGGTATTGGTATTCAGTATGGAGATGCCCGCTGACGCGCTTATTATGAGAATGCTGTCCTCGTTGGGACGAATCGACCAAAGCAAAATTCGAAGCGGCCAGTTGGGGGATGACGATTGGCCACGATTGACTTCTGCCGTGACACTGCTCAACGACAAACCCCTGTTGGTTGATGACACTCCGGCATTGTCACCGAACGAGATTCGCTCCAGGGCGCGTCGGGTTGTGCGGGAGCACGGTGATCTGGGATTGATCGTCGTCGACTACATTCAACTGATGCAAGTGACTGGCAGTACAGAAAACCGAACGACAGAAATATCTGAAATCAGCCGCTCGCTGAAAAGTATTGCCAAAGAGTTCAGCTGCCCCGTGATGGCGTTGTCCCAGCTGAATCGTGGTCTGGAACAACGTCCGGACAAGCGACCAATCATGTCAGACTTGAGGGAGTCGGGCGCCATAGAGCAGGATGCGGACGTCATCATCGCAATCTATCGTGACGAGGTTTACCACGAGGATGCGGAAAAAGGTGTCGCTGAGGTCATCTTCCTGAAGCAGCGCAACGGGCCTATTGGGCGCCGCAAACTCGCATTTATAGGCCAATATACCAAGTTCGAAGATCTGGCAGTGGGCTACGACGACTATATGTATGAGTAGTCTGGCATCGACTAGTGTATAGGGCACTACACTAGATGAAGCCTGCCAATTCTCCCACTGCTACTGTTCACCTGAACAACATTCAAAGTAATTTCGACCTGGTTCGGTCCCTGGCACCGCGCTGTCGAGTCATGGTAGTGGTCAAAGCAGATGCCTATGGCCATGGTGTTGTTGAAGTTAGTCAACAATTAAGTGATGCAGATGCATTTGCGGTCGCCCGGGTCACCGAAGGATTGGAACTGAGGCAGGCAGGATTTGATCACCCCGTGGTTGTGCTTGGCGGTTTTATTAATGCGGGTGAGCAAAAAGTCTGCCAGAAACAGAACCTGATACCCGTGATCCATAGTGAATATCAACTACACCTGCTGGATAACGAGCAACCGGCGTGGCTAAAGATTAACTCTGGAATGAATCGTCTTGGCTTTAATCCGGATCATATTACCGGCCTTGCCGGTAAGATTAGCCAGAAAAATATTGTTGGAATAATGAGCCATTTTGCCAACGCGGATGATCCGGAACATAGCAGCAACAGTTCCCAGATCAAATTATTCAGTCAAATCAGCGATGAAATCAGGCAAATACTAAATGTTGATATTAGTGCAGCCATCGCAAACTCAGGCGGCATTCTTGGCATCGATGGGTCCTCCATGGATTGGGTCAGACCCGGCATCATGCTTTATGGTGGTTCACCTACAGGGTCAGTGGACACTCGCTTAAAGGCTGGTATGACCTTGACGGCTCCCGTTCTTGGCATCAATGAGTTACAAAAGGGCGATTCGATTGGTTACGGCGGTCTCTGGACAGCGCACAAACACTGCCGAATTGCCGTGGTGGGTTTAGGGTACGCCGATGGATATCCTCGCGAGATGCCCCAGCGTACGCCCGTATTGCTGGGTGGTCAGCGGCGCCAGTTAGTGGGTCGCGTCTCGATGGATACGTGTTTTGTTGAACTGGAGGATAATGACAAGGTTCAAGTTGGGGACAAGGTGACTTTTTGGGGTGAGGAATTACCGATCGATGAAATCGCCCGGTGTGCCGGGACGGTTAGCTACACATTGATGTCAGGGTTGACTCGACGGGTCGATAAGGTTTATCAGAGGCAATAAATAGTTTTGGCGAAAAGCAGGACAGTTTACGTTTGTGGTGATTGCGGATCTGAACATGCCAAATGGCAGGGGCAGTGTAACGATTGCGAACAATGGAACACCTTAACGCGATTGAGTGTTGACAGCAGTCAGGCAAGTGCTCGGCGCAAAGGTTATTCCGGACAATTAGAGCAAGCCCGCTCCCTGGCAGACGTATCAGCCACCGATGTACCGCGGGTGCTCACCGGTATGAAAGAATTTGATCGTGTCCTCGGGGGTGGCCTGGTCGCAGGTTCTGCGGTGCTGGTTTCCGGTAACCCGGGCGCAGGCAAAAGTACATTACTGATTCAGATCATGTGCCGCCTCGCGGCTGGATACCCGGCGCTGTATATCACCGGTGAAGAATCGTTGGCGCAGATTGCGATGCGAGCCAGGCGTCTGCAATTACCCATGTCTGACCTCAATGTAATGGCGCAAACCAGTGTTGATGCAATCGTGGCGGTGTGGGACGAATTAAAGCCTAAACTTATTGTCATCGATTCGATTCAGGTGATGCAACTCGATGAAGTTGATTCTTCGCCGGGGGGCGTGTCCCAGGTTCGCGAAAGTGCTTCGGTTCTGATTCAGCAAGCAAAAAAAACAGAGTCCATTTTGTTTCTGGTGGGCCACGTCACCAAGGAAGGGAATCTCGCGGGACCGCGAGTCCTGGAACATATGATTGACTGCTTTATTATGTTGGAGGGAGACAACGACTCCCGCTACAGAACACTGCGTAGTAGTAAGAATAGATTTGGTGCGGTAAACGAACTCGGAATATTCGCAATGACTGAGAAGGGGCTGATTGAGGTCTCCAATCCCTCAGCGATTTTCCTGTCACGTGATCAAGCACCTACGCCTGGCTCGATTGTGATGGTTGTCTGGGAGGGCACCCGCCCCTTGTTGGTCGAAGCCCAGGCGCTGGTAGACGACAGTGCGCTGGGGAATCCTCGCAGAGTGGCGGTTGGATTTGAACAGAATCGCCTGGCGATGCTATTGGCGGTTCTGCATCGCCATGGTGGTTTACAGGTAGGGGACCAGGATGTGTTTGTTAATGCGGTTGGCGGTATCCGGGTCACGGAAACCAGTAGCGACCTTGCATTATTGTTAGCGGTTGTTTCTAGTTTTCGCGACAAGGCGCTGCCGTCTGACCTGGTCTGTTTCGGAGAAGTCGGCTTATCCGGGGAAATTCGACCCGTACCCAGTGGCCAGGAAAGAATCCGGGAAGCCGCCAAGCATGGTTTCACCCGCGCTATTGTACCGAGAGGAAATCTACCCAAAAAACCTGTCGAAGGTATGGCGGTGATTGGAGTTGGCAAGTTGAGCGACGCCCTGGATGCGATCCAGGAAGCCTATTGAAGTCTTGTGTATCAGGCTAATTTTTTATAGCGAACCCGGGTTGGTGTTATTCCCTGGTCTCCCAGTCGCTTCTTCCGATCCTCTTCATACTCAGAGTAATTCCCGTCAAACCAGACTATCTGGCTGCCACCTTCGAATGCCAGGATGTGGGTCGCAATGCGATCCAGGAACCAGCGATCGTGGGAGATCACCATGATTGCCCCGGGGAAGGCTTCTATGGCATCTTCAAGGGCGCGGAGGGTTTCAACATCGAGATCGTTTGTCGGTTCATCAAGGAGTAAGAAATTCGCTCCCTTCTTGAGTAATTTGGCGAGATGGACCCTGTTTCTTTCCCCGCCTGATAGATCCCTCACCAGTTTCTGCTGATCTGAACCTTTGAAATTAAATCGGCTGACATATCCCCGGGAGGACGTTTCGTATTTGCCTATCTTAAGAATTTCGTTGCCTTGAGATATCTCTTCCCAGACATTCTTGTCATTGGACAAGGTTTCCCGGCTCTGGTCGACGTAGCCGAGTTCGACGGATTCTCCGAGCCGAATGCTGCCTGAATCAGGTTGTTCCATGTCGCAGATCATCTTAAACAAGGTTGTTTTACCCGCCCCATTGCCGCCGATAATGCCTATGATGGCACCCTTGGGTACAGACAGGCTCAGGTTGTCGATCAATAGCTGATCACCGAATCCTTTATTGACGTCTTGTAATTCCAGTACCAGGTCACCGAGTCTGGGGCCCGGCGGAATGTAGAGTTCGAGGGTTTCGTTGCGTTGCTGGAAATCCTGGGAATTCATTTCTTCAAAACGGGCGAGCCTCGCCCTGTTTTTTGCATGCCTCGCTTTCGGCTGTGTTCTTACCCACTCAAGTTCTGTCTTGATCGAGCGCTGACGAGAAGCTTCCTTTTTTTCCTCGACTTCAAGGCGCTTTTGCTTGGCTTCGAGCCAGTGGGAATAATTTCCCTCGTATGGAATACCGTAGCCCCGGTCGAGTTCAAGAATCCAGCCTGCAGCATTGTCAAGAAAGTAACGATCGTGGGTAATGGCAACCACCGTGCCGGGGAAGTCTTTTAGAAAGCGTTCAAGCCAGGCGACACTCTCTGCGTCCAGGTGGTTGGTGGGTTCATCCAGTAACAGCATATCCGGGTTGGAAATGAGTAAGCGGCACAACGCCACTCGGCGGCGTTCGCCGCCAGATAGTGTTGTGACATCAGCGTCATAATTTGGAAGCCTGAGCGCATCGGCTGCTATTTCCATTTTGCGTTCAAGGTCCCAGCCCTCGACGGCGTCGATTTGAAGTTGCAGTTCTCCCTGGCGTTCAAGCAGGGTGGTCATCTCATCATCGGACATTGGTTCGGCGAATTTGTCGCTGATGGCATTGAATTCATTCAGCAGGTTTCTGGTACTGCGAACGCCATCTTCCACATTACCACGCACATCCTTTTTAGGGTCCAATTCGGGCTCCTGTGAAAGGTAACCAACATGTAAATCGGGCTGGGGACGCGCTTCTCCGAGGTATTCTGTATCAATACCCGCCATGATTCGCAGCAGTGTGGATTTTCCTGCGCCGTTCAGACCCAGGACACCGATTTTGGCACCGGGGAAAAAGGACAGGGAGATGTCCTTAAGAATTGTCCGGTTAGGTGGCACGACTTTACCTACCTGTGACATGGTGTATACGTATTGCGCCATGACTAAGACCTAAAAAGAGGTCATTGTAATCAAAGCATTGTATAAAAACCTCTCTATCAGCCGATATGCGGCTTGGAGTAGAATACGCGCAAATTGTCAGGGTAGAAAATTGTGCATTGTCCGTTTTGCGGCAACAGCGAAACCAAGGTGATCGACTCCCGGCTGGTGGCCGAAGGCGATCAGGTGCGGCGTCGCCGTGAGTGCCAGGAGTGCGGTGAACGATACACCACGTTTGAAACTGCAGACCTGGTTTTACCACGGGTGATCAAATCCAATGGCAGTCGCCAGCCTTTTGATGAAGATAAACTTCGTAGTGGGGTTGTGCGTGCGATAGAAAAACGGCCCCTGAGTATGGAAACGGTTGAATCAATGCTTAACAGGATCAAACATAAGCTACGGGCAACCGGTGAAAGGGAGGTTAAAACACGGGACGTTGGTGAGTTGGTCATGGATGAGTTAAGACAACTGGATGATGTCGCGTATGTTCGATTCGCGTCCGTTTACCGGAGCTTTCAGGATGTGGATGAATTTCGTGAAGAGATTGATCGGCTTCGTGAAGGTGTTCGAAACGATGAAGACTGACGAGTATTTTATCGCCCTGGCGCTGCGTGAGGCAGAAAAAGGAATGTACACAGCGCAGCCCAATCCCAGGGTCGGTTGTTTGCTGGTTAACAACAAACGCATCGTCGGCCGCGGCTTCCATTTAAAAACCGGCACGGCGCATGCGGAGGCGAATGCATTGCTCGAGGCAGGTGCCAGAGCTAAGAACAGCACATGCTACGTTACGCTGGAACCCTGCAGTTTTACCGGAAGAACCCCCTCGTGCGCGGATGCGCTCATTCAAGCGGGTGTTAAACGGGTGGTCTTTGCCATGGCTGATCCACATCCCCAAAATTGTGGAGCCGGTCTAAACAAACTGCGAACAGCAGGAATCGAAGTCAGCGGACCAGTGCTTGAAGCGTCTGCACGATTACTTAACCCTGGTCATGTGCGGAAGTTTGAAAAGGGTTTACCTTTTGTCAGGCTCAAGCTGGCCATGTCAATGGATGGCAAAACAGCCCTTGCCAATGGCAAGAGTCAGTGGATTACCGGCGAGTCTGCCAGACGGGATGTGCAACGGCTAAGGGCAAGAAGTTCAGCCATTGTCACCGGTGTTCAGACCGTCATTGATGATGATCCATCACTCACGGTACGTGCCCGTGAGCTGGATATTGAGGAGTCGAGGCTTGCCAGTGAAGTTGAGCGGCATATTATCGTCTTGGATCCCGAGAAAAGAATTCCTGCCTCGGCAAAATTGTTGAGCAACCCCAACACAATATTAGCAACCCTGGAAGATCCGGCGAATACAAAAAAGCTGGATGTTACCCAGATCACGTTGCCCGATGACGGCAGCAGGAGAATTGATTTGCGGGCGTTGCTGCTGAAGCTGGCTACCATGGACTGCAATGAAGTGCTGTTTGAATGTGGTGCCAATCTCGCGGGGAGTTTGATCGACGACAGATTAGTGGATGAAATTGTCATCTATATGGCGCCAAAATTGATGGGGCAGGGCGCCAGGTCGTTGATGAATATCAAAGGGCTCACGGACATGCAGGATGTGCCTGGGTTAGAATTCACCGATGTGAGAAACCTGGATGGTGATTTGAGGATTACCGCGACTTTTAACACACATGGCCTGTTAGATTCAGCCAGCAGTAAACAAGACAGACAATCAGGACACAGGTAATGACAAAAATTGTAGAAGGGGATTTTTCCACGGTCACAGCGAATTTCGCGATCGTGGTTGCGCGGTTCAACAGCTTTGTAGTTGAGGGCCTGTTATCCGGCGCAATTGATACATTAAAACGCCACGGCATCAGCGAAAACAATATCACGGTGGTCCGGGTTCCTGGAGCATTCGAGATGCCAGTGGCAACCCAGAAAGTCGTGAAAACAGGTGACTTCGATGCTGTGATTGCCCTTGGTGCTGTAATTCGGGGGGCGACACCCCATTTTGATTATGTCGCAGGAGAGTGTGCCAGCGGGCTTGCGAGAATTGCCCTGGAAGAGGAAATTCCTGTTGCGTTTGGCGTCCTGACAACGGATACCATTGAGCAGGCAATCGAGCGTTCTGGTACAAAGGCTGGAAACAAGGGTGCAGATGTCGCCATGTCAGCACTGGAAATGGTCAGCCTGTTTCGAAATTTATGAGCGTGCCAAAAAAGAGTCGCAAAGACGTGCCAAAAAAGGTGCCAAAAAAGTTGCCTAAGAAGAATACTCCGGCGGCGCGTAGCAAGGCGCGCAGGTTTGTCTTACAAGCCCTGTACCAGATGAAGCTAACCGGGATGAGTGCGGGTGAAGTAGAACGTCAATTTCGCCAGGACCACGATATGAAGCGCGTGGACACAGAGTATCTGCACCAGATACTGTCGAACATTAATCTAATCAGGGGTGACTTGACCGACGTCATCATTCCAAAGATTGATCGCAAGTTTGATGAACTGGACCCTGTTGAAGCTGCTGTTCTGTACATTGGTTGTTATGAATTGGTCCACAGAATAGATATCCCCTATCGGGTTGTCATTAATGAATCGATTGAACTGGCGAAGCAATTCGGTGCTGCCGAAAGTCACAAGCTGGTGAATTCGGTACTGGACAGCATTGCAGCGGAACATCGGGCCAGCGAATACAATCGACGATAAAGATTGGTTGGGTTCCTTGACCTGACGAAAATACACACTCAATCAGAATAAAGAGCCCAGGCAAGAATCGATGGATGAGTTCGAGATAATCAGGCGGTTTTTTGTTGAACCCATAACTTTCAGGAATGATCAGGTTGTTATTGGTCCCGGAGATGATTGTGCCGTGGTGCGGTTACCTGCTGGTTATGAGCTTTGCGTATCAACAGATACCCTGGTTGAGGGTGTCCATTTTACTGCTGATGCCCCTGCCGAAGTGGTGGTAAGTCGCGCGCTGGGGGCTAATCTAAGTGATTTGGCGGCGATGGGTGCACAGACACATGGTTTTACGCTTGCCCTAACATTACCAGGGTTTTCCGAGCAATGGCTGTCCTGCTTTTCTACTCAATTGAACCATATGGTTGAGCACTACCGGCTGCCGTTGATCGGCGGTAATTTGTCCAGGGGGCAGCTATCAATAACGATCAATATCATGGGGATGGTGCCTGCGGGCCAGGCCTTGCTACGCTCTGGTGCACAGGTGGGCGATGACATATACGTCTCGGGCTTTCTGGGCGATGCGGCGGGTGGTCTGGAACTGGTAAAAAATGTACCTTCGACAAACACAGACAACAGACATTTCAGTCAGCTGATCGCCCGGTACACTCACCCGGTTGCCCGTCTTGATGTGGGACAGGCCTTACTGGGTCTGGCCAGCGCCGCAATCGACATATCCGATGGATTTGCAGCTGATCTGGCGCATTTGTGCAGCGCCAGTGGCGTTGGTTCCAGCATTATCGTTGATAGTTTGCCCGTCTCGGAGGCACTGAGATTGACGTTTGGAGCAGAGAAAGCACGGACAATGGCTATCCAGGGTGGAGATGACTATGAATTGTGCTTCACCGTGCCACACCGCTGGTCAGAAAGGGTCACTAAAATTGGGCAGTCCATCGGCTGTCCAATCACCAGAATTGGCACGATAAACGCTGATAAATCTGTCAATATCCTGGATAGGGATGGACGCCGGGTTCCCCATACGACTGGTTATAGACACTTCTAATGGATGAAAAAGTCAGGAAGACGTTTACCAATCCCTGGTACTTTCTGGCCCTTGGTGGCGGTTCAGGATTGTCTCGATATATGCCTGGGACGATGGGCTCCCTGGCGGCAATCCCGGTTTACTTTCTCCTGCTGAAGCTGGGTACGTGGGGCTATGGGGTGTTTGTGCTGGTGGCGTTTGGATGTGGAGTGTGGCTATGTGACAAGGTGTCCCGTGATATGCAAGTTAAAGATCCCGCAAGTATCGTCTGGGATGAATTTGTCGGGATGTGGATCAGTCTTTTCATGTTGCCACAGGGTTGGTACTGGTTACTTATTGCCTTCGGGTTATTCAGGTTTTTCGATATCCTCAAGCCCTGGCCCATTGGCTGGTTGGACACAAACCTGGAAGGAGGGCTCGGTATCATGGTTGATGATGTTGCCGCGGGGTTCTATAGTTTGTTCATAGTCCAAGTGATTAGTTATGTGATTAGCCAACCATGAAAACTACCACCGGGTTTATTTTCTTTCTGCTGCTTTTGCCGTCGTGTTTCGCTTTGGACCTCGATATAGACGTTGTCGGCTTGTTTAAAAATAAAGCCATGCTAAATATTTCTGGTAAGAATATATTGTTGAAGGTTGGTGAACGCTCACCCGAAGGTGTTCTTCTGGTGAGTGCTGACAGTCACATGGCTAGTATTGAATATACTGGCAGGACATTCAGTTTAGGTCTCAGCAGCCGAATCAGCACTGATTTCCAGAAGCCTGAGAGTGTTTCGGTGTCAATATTGCTGTCCAATGCCGGTCAGTATCGAACCAGCGGTAATATCAACGGTCGACCTGTTTCATTTTTGGTGGATACGGGTGCGACAATCATTGCCCTTAATACGCCTACTGCCAAAGCGTTAGGTCTTGACCTGTCGAAGGCTCGGCCCCTTCGGGCGACAACCGCCGGTGGTGTGGTCGAATCCCGCGAGGTAAATCTCGCTAGCGTCGAGGTTGGTGGAATTCGGATCAATAATGTTAAAGCGGCTGTTCTCGAGGGAGACTATCCGGAGGAAATCCTGCTCGGCATGTCATTCCTGAGCAAAGTGGATCTCACCGAGAGTGCAGGAATAATGCAGTTGACCGTGAAGTACTGAATTCGCAGATCTCCCGTGTTGTTCTTTGTACGGGCATGGATTCGTGAGAGCATGCGTCGGGTCCGGCAGTTTCCGGATGGGAACTAGCTTGAAGCCGCTCACTCCTGATAAAATGCCGAATAATTTACAGGAGACCACAGTGACAGCTATCTATGTCGCCTCCTCGAAGCTACCCACTCCCTTTGGTGAGTTTATGATACATGGCTTCGAAGATTCAGAAACAGGTCAGGAGCATATTGCCATTACCCTTGGTGATTTCAGCAACGAAGGTCCTGTGCTCTGTCGTGTCCATTCGGAATGTCTGACAGGAGATGCCCTGTTCAGTATGCGATGTGATTGTGGTGCCCAGTTGCAAGTGGCCCTGCAGCGTGTTTCAGAAGAAGGTCGCGGTATTATCCTGTATTTGCGCCAGGAGGGTCGCGGTATTGGGCTCCTTAACAAGGTGCGGGCATACGAGTTGCAGGATCAGGGCGCTGATACCGTTGAGGCGAATGAAAGACTTGGCTTCGACGCCGATCTGCGTGATTACTCCATTTGCAAAAATATGTTCTCGTACTTCGAAATTGATAAGGTCCGGCTGATGACCAATAACCCGGTCAAAGTGACCGCGTTAAGGAAACTGGGTATCGAAATCGTTGATCGCCTGCCTATCGAAACGGGGCATAACGATCATAACGCCAGATATCTTGCGACCAAGGCAGGCAAGCTGGGACATCTGTTCAGCAAGCCCGACTAGACCTAGCCGGAGCGCAGGGAAGGATCCAGCTTTTTTAATTCCAGGCTTGAAACTCTGTCACGTATTGACTGTAGAATCCCGTTCTCATCCAGGCCACAGGCTGCCAGCATCTTGCCGGGCGTGTCCTGATGAATAAAAGTGTCCGGGACCCCCAGGTTGAGGATCTCAATGACAAAGGCTTCCCTGTTTAGAAATTCGTTCACTGCAGATCCTGCACCAGCCGCGACGCTGTTTTCTTCTATGGTCACCACCAGCTTGTGGCTTAGTGCAATTTGTGTGATTAATTCCTTGTCCAGGGGTTTAACAAAGCGCATATCCACCAGCGTAGCGTTGAGTTTGTTAGCGGTGGATCTTGCGGGCCTAACCATGGAGCCAAATGCCAGGATCGCGATGTTGCTTCCCTGTCTCAGGGTCCGCGCTTTGCCTATTTCGATCGTAGTCATATCGCTGGTGATCTCCGCACCGGGCCCCTTACCGCGTGGATATCGGATAGCGGCGGGGCCTTTGAACTCAAACCCTGTGTAAAGCATTTGCCTGGTTTCGTTTTCGTCCGATGGCACCATAATGATAATGTTAGGGATACATCTCAGGTAAGAAAGATCGAACACGCCCGAATGGGTGGGTCCGTCTTCCAGCAATCCTGCGCGATCAATGGCGAAGGTGACATCAAGGTTCTGGATCGCTACATCATGGATCAACTGATCGTAAGCTCTCTGCAAAAATGTGGAATAAATAGCAACCACAGGTTTTGCACCCTGGCAAGCTAAACCAGCTGCAAGTGTCACGGCGTGCTGTTCGCAAATAGCGACGTCGTAATAACGCTCGGGATAGTTTTCGGCGAAAGCAATAAGGTCTGAGCCTTCTTTCATGGCGGGAGTGATGCCCACTAAATGTGGATTTTTCTCCGCCATATCGCATAGCCAGGTGCCGAAGACATTCGAGTAACTTGGTTTGTTATGATTCAGAGCCCGGGTTTTTTGCGGTTCAATTTTTGAAAGTGAGTGCGTACCCACCGGTGAGGCTTCAGCTGGAATATAACCCTTACCTTTTTGGGTAATGACATGCAGAAACTGTGGTCCTTCAAGATCTTTGATATTTTCCAGCATATGGATCATGGAATTAATGTCGTGACCGTCAATGGGGCCAATGTAGTTTAGACCTAACTCGTCGAACAGGGTGCCGGGGACCACCATGCCTTTCATATGCTCCTCGGTCCGTTTAGCCAATTCCCAGGCGTGGGGAATCCGACTGAGGATCTTTTTGCTGCCTTCGCGCATCGACAGATACAATCGGGAACCGAGGATGCGGGCGAAGTACTTGGCCAGACCGCCGACATTGTGGGATATCGACATGGCATTATCGTTCAGTACAACAAGGATGTTTGCCTTGGTGTCTGCAACATGGTTCAGGGCTTCAAAGGCCAGACCGGCTGTCATGGCGCCGTCTCCAATAATAGCGACAGTTCGTTGCGGTTCATTCTTCATTCTTGCACCGATGGCCATACCTAATGCTGCACTGATGGAAGTCGAGGAGTGACCGACTCCAAATGTGTCGTAGGGGCTTTCAGTGCGAACCGGGAACGGCGCGACACCGTTGGGTTTACGCAGGCTTTGCATTTCTTCACGGCGACCGGTGAGGATCTTGTGTGGATAAGTCTGATGTCCTACATCCCAGACCAGGTGATCCTGCGGGGTTTCAAATACGTAATGCAGGGCGATGGTGAGTTCAATCACCCCAAGTCCGGCGCCAAAATGCCCACCGGTGCGACCGACAGTGTAGATCAGGAAATTACGCAACTCATCTGAGAGCTGTTCCAGCTGGTCTTTCTCAAAAGCGCGCATATCTGCTGGTGATTCAATTGAATCCAGAAGTGGTGTATTCGGGCGCTCAGTGGGAATTTTATCAAATGTTTGTATAGACATAGGCGGCGAATTTTACACTAATTGTTGATCTTGACGCACTTGAATCATTTGGGTCGCTCTGAACATGGCAATTTCACCTTGAAGGACGACTAATGGTCTCTGTTGGCCACGTAGTCGGTTAATTCAAGCAACAATCTGGAATTCTCTCCGAGGGGTTCAAGGGCTTTGATCGCCTCCTGCCGTAACTCATCTAAATAGGCAATTGCGGCATTGAGACCGTGAGCGGAGACAAATGTTGTCTTGTTCCGGGAATGGTCGCTGCCCTGTTGTTTCCCCATGACTTCCGTTTCACCTACTTCATCGAGAATGTCATCCTTAACCTGAAAGGCCAGGCCCAGCGCATAGCCAAAGGTTTGCAGAGATTGCGTCAGTGGAGAGTCGGCTCGCGCGATGATGGCTGGAGCCAAAACACTGGCAGAAATCAGGTCACCGGTTTTGCGGCGGTGCATGTTTTCAAGCTCGCTGGCACTAATGGACAGGGTCTCTGCTTCTATATCTATGACTTGACCGGCAACCATGCCTGTAGCACCGGCAGATCGGGCGATAAGTTGAATTAGCTCGACCCGGACATCAGAAGTAAGTCTTGCATCAATGGCTATAAGCTCGAATGCCAGTGTTTGCATGGCGTCACCGGTGAGAATCGCGGTTGCGTCATCGAATTTCAAGTGCACCGTTGGGTTACCGCGACGGAGATCATCATCATCCATTGCCGGTAGGTCGTCGTGAATCAACGAGTAGTTGTGGATTAATTCAATAGCGCTGGCAGTGTTGTCCGCCTGTTCCAATGGTATGCCCAATGCTTCCCCAGTCAGATAGACGAGCAAGGGTCGAATCCGTTTACCGCCATTGAATACGCCGTAATACATGGCTTGCTGGAGTCTGGTCGGTGCCGTAGTTTGAATCAGGTGGCGTTGAAGCTGTTGATTTATTCTATCGCGATAAGACTGAAAAACTTCAGTCATCAGTTTGCTCATCAAAGGGTAATGATTCGACCTGACCGCTTTTTTCGGTCAGTAAATTGACTTTTTGTTCAGCCTGCTTGAGCGCTTGCTGGCATTCTCTGGTGAGTTTAATGCCTTCTTCGAAGGTTTTCAGGGAATCTTCGAGTGATAAATCGCCCGCTTCCATCTTTTCTACCAGACTCTCAAGTTTGGACAGGGATTCTTCAAAAGGATAGCGCTTCTTGTCTGGCATTTGGGTCCCTAAAAGACTGCGTTCAACTACAGATTGCAACTGTACTGGCCGACCCCGAAAACGTCAACGCTAGTGTAGTGTCCTGTATAGATAGCACTTTAAGCAAGTCGCTGAATGGTCAGATGGTAGACGCGCTTGTGAAGACCCGATTTGTGAATAGATAGGGGCATAAGTCGAGCAAGTGCAACAACGCAGCTGGCCATTTAGCGGCTTGCCCGCACTAGTGATGTTACCATTCCGGTAAAATCCAGTTATGCTGTGATCTGTAAAAATTAACAATCTGGGAAGTGTTATGCAAAAGGTGGTATTGATGTTAGCGATGGTTTTTTTCAGTCAATGTTCACTGGCTGATGCAGCGGGTGAGATTAAGTATCGACAGGGGGTCATGGGGGTCGTTGGTGGTCATATGTCATCGATGGTTGCGATCATGCGGGGTCGGGTGCATCAGGCAGACCTGAAATTACACGCCCGGGGTATGGCCAATATCGCTGAGGTTGTGCCCAGTGTGTTTCCCAAGGGTAGCGGTGACGGCAAAACTGGAGCCTTACCGGCTATCTGGAAGAATCCTGAAGCCTTCCAGTCCGCTATGGATGAGTTTGTTGAAGCAGCGAAGGAAATTAACCAGGTGATGGAATCCAAGAATATGGAACGTCTTGGGCCTACCCTGAAAAAGCTCGGCGGTGCGTGCAAAGGTTGCCATGATGATTTTCGGAAAGAACACGACCATTAGCGGGCTCTCTACAAATAGGTTACCAGGCAATAGGTAGACGCCGAACAGATAACGATCAGCACCAGTCCGAGTAACAATTGGTGCTGTTCGTTTGTTCCTGTGGCTGCTGCTAACTGTTTCTTACCGGTGATCATTGTGAGCACCAGTCGATCTTTTTTGATGATTTCGTAGTACAACACTGCCAGCAGATGTAGACCAACGAGAAAGCAGATTAGCCACATGTTGTTCTTGTGGATTGCGGTCAGTTGTCGGCTTGTTCCGTAGCTCACCAGATGCGTCAAAGGCCCCTCAAGGAAGATGTCATCATTGGCGAACAACCCTGTCGAGGTCTGGAGTAACAACGCCATCAATATCGCGACGACACTGAGTGCACCTAGTGGATTATGTCCAACGATGGGCTTTGGTTCCTGGCCTTTGATATAACGCCAGATTATCCCGGGGCTCTTCAGGAAATGACTGAACCTTGCGCTGCCTTTTGCGATCAACCCCCAGATGACCCGGAACAGAATCAGGGTCAGCACGCAGTATCCGCTGAGCATGTGGTAGTCCATTTCAGTGATGCCACCTTCGAACCCGGTATAGAGTGAGATACTGACGAACACAAACAACAGCCAGTGAAACAGGCGAACTGGTATGGTCCAGATCAGTTTTTTTTCCACGAGTGCCTCCGGCGTCGCATGACAGTATTGTCAATTTGAATTTTGTATTTTAGTGAGTACTTGCCGGGTTTTACCTGGTATTGCGGTAGTGTATCTGGCCCACAGCTTGCACCACCGACACCTCGTTGCAGGACATCAAGGCAGAGGTAAACTTCTTCAGAGGGTGTTAATTCATAGGTATGCAACGCAGGTGTCAGGGATTCATGGGGGTAGAGGCTGGCGCTCGCATCACAGGGATGTTCAGTAATGATCTTCAGCGTTTTGCTCGTGCTACCCAATTTCATCCAGCGGATGTCAGTAAGGTTGCCGTGTTCCTGGGGCAATATATAAGGCACATACTGATCTGCAACGCTGCTGTGGTGAACCATCAGTCGACCGGATTCTTGCCGATCAATAAAGGTCTCATGAGGGCCCCGGCCAAACCAATCCAATTTCTTAAATGTGGGGTCCAGAACCAGCCGAACACCGATCCGGGGGAGATCGGGTAGCGATTCATCGATATCAAAATGATGGATGACAGACAGGCCATGATCATCGACTCGATAATGGGTTGTGCAAACGATAAGTCCGCCCGAACAACTTGCGAGCTCCTCTGTAACAAGCTCTTTGCTGGATAGTCGTAACGGTTTGTATTGTATGGTTAATTTGTCGAGTCCCGCGCTTAACCAGCGCCCCAGTGGTTTATTGTGCTGGCCCTGCCGTCCTTTTATGCCATCGTTGTCAATCGGGGCTCGCCATACGTTGAGACGCGGGCCCTGGGACAGCAAATTTTGACCTCCCACAACCCAGGCAGTGATACCTTCATCGTTGAACTCGACTGACTGTTTACCGGCGGTGAGCTCAAGTGAGTTGTCAGCAGAGTTTAAGTTGAAGGGGCGGGCGTTTGTTTTTGCAGGTTTCTTTTTGGCAAGTGCCATCTGGTCCCAGGCAACCAGGTGGTTCTCTGCTGCCCATGACGTTTTTTGTCTTAACCTGAATTCAAAAATGACGGCTAGTTCATCTCCAGCAAAGAGATCAGGGGCGGTATAGGCCAGGCTAAAACTCTCGGACCTTTGTGGAGGTGTCGATAACCTGGCGATTGTACCGCTGGAAACCGGTTCGCCATTTTTCAACAGCACCCAGGTAATCCTGTACTTCGACAGGTCCGTAAAAAAATCCTTGTTGGCAACCCGAAATCGGGTTTTCGAAATGCGACTCACTGAAACTGGTTGTATAATTTTCTTGTATTCTAACAGCGACGAATGCGGGGTTCTGTCTGGCCAGCACAACCCATCACAGACAAAGTTCAAGTCATGCCTGTCTTCTCCGAAGTCTCCACCGTATGCCCAATAGGGAATACCCTGAATCGTCTCCTTTAAGCCGTGATCCAGCCATTCCCATACAAATCCTCCTTGTAAGCCATGATTGGATTCTATGGCTTGCCAGTACTCCTTCAGGTTTCCGCAGCTGTTACCCATCGCGTGGGCATATTCACACATGATCAATGGCCGGGGATCATTGGAGTTAACGGCATGGTCGATAATGTCCTGGACAGACGGATACATGGGGCAAACGACATCTGTGCCGTGAGGGTTGTCGTCCCACATCCGTCTGACACCCTGCTCGCAAATAGCATTTTCGTTGTGTAGTGGACGAGAGGGATCGTACTGACGAGCCCAGGCTGCCATCGCAGCATGATTAGGCCCGAACCCCGTTTCGTTACCCATGCTCCACATGACAATCGACGCATGATTCTTGTCTCTTTCGATCATCCTTGTGACCCGGGACAAAAAGGCGCTGGACCAGTACGGATCATCGCCTAGCTGGGCGTAATGATGGTGGGCTTCGAGATTGCACTCATCGACGACATACAAGCCGATTTCATCGCATAGTTCATAGAAGCGAGGGTCGTTGGGGTAATGACTGGTGCGAACTGCGTTGACGTTGTGTTGTTTCATGGTCTCAAGATCGAGCCGCAGAAGTTGCTCTGTCATGATCTTGCCAGTGGTATCGCAATGATCATGTCGGTTCACGCCGCGAAACAGCACCGCCTGGCTATTGATAAGGAATTCGCGGTTGCTGATTTCAATATGACGAAAACCGATTCTGAAGTGGATCTGTTCCAGCAATTGCCCTTCGGGATCTTTGAGTTTGACGGTAACGACATAGAGTTGGGGCGTTTCAGCGGACCAGGGGAGAACCTTGTTGAGTTGTTTTTGAAGTGTGAGCCGGGCACCTTTACCGATGACCGGGTAAAAGTTTGATTTGCCAATTGTTGCCGTCAGGGATTTACGAAAAGCTGGTTTACCATTCGGTTTTGCGAGATCAACTTCCAGGGTGTGATTGATAGTTGACCGATCCTCACCGCCCAATCGTACATCGAACTCAAGTTGAGCCTGATGCGTATCCGGGTCATAAACAGGTTTGGCAAATATGTCACGCAGGTAGACGGGGTGAGTTGCGTAGAGATAGACTTCCCGGTGAATCCCTGCATGCCACCATTGGTCCTGATCTTCAATGTAGGAAGAGTCGCTATAGTGAAGCACCTTCAGGGCGATATGATTTTCACCAGGTTTCAGGAAATCAGTCAGATCGAATTCGGAAGGCAAACGACAGTCCTTCGAGAATCCTACTTCCTGCCCGTTACAATAGAGGTAAAAACAGTTCTCGACGCCGCCGAGGTAGATGACGATGCGCTTGTTTTGCCAGTTTTTTTTCAGCGTGAAACTGCGCCTGTAGACGCCCGTTGGATTGTGCCCTGGCGTGTAGGGAGGCTCCCTGGCAAAAGGCATTTGTACATTGGTGTAAATGGGCAGGTCTTGCAGCGGTTTTTCTTGCCTTGTCCAGAGCGAAGGCACCTTCATGGATTGCCACTGATTGTCATTCAGCACCGGATCAAACCAGCGCCTGGCAACCTTGTCCGGATGTGGAAATCGCTTGAACTTCCAGGTGCCGTTCAGGGTCAGGGAATCATTACGGCTGAATGATGATCTGGCCGGTAGCCGACCATAACCCATCGTTTCGGGGTTTTCCCAGTGTTTGTGTGGCAAAGCAGACCTTGAGCGTTTTACAAAAAAACTTTATATCATAATTAGATGATCACTGAAGACTTAACCGGTTTGTATTCTCATTAGGTTGCTGCAGGATAGTGCGCGGGTTTTTCTGTCTGATGTAAGATGTGCTGTTAAGTTACTTATGGAAATCGCGCATGGACGATGCACACAAGCCAAAGCCAACGACGACACAGGTAACAAATTGGCTGGCTACCCGACACCACGACAAAGTACTGGATGTGGCACCACTGTCAGGCGGATTCTGGTCGTCTGCATTTTCATATCGAGTTGGTGAAGATGAGTTCGTACTGCGTCTCAGTGACATGTCCGAAGGTTTTTCGATCGATGCAGCCGCGATGCGGTTCACGGCACCGGATCTGCCAGTTCCAGTTATCATTGAAACCCGGAGTGCGCTCGATCTTCACTTCGCAATATCACAACGCCACTACGGAAGATTCGTCGAGACCACGTCCATGGAACGTGCAGACGTCCTCGGAGATGCCCTGCAAGCACTCCTGATGGCAATGCGTGCTGTGCCTGTAGACACCAATGATGCAGTGCTCTGGTACGACTCCACTTCCTCAGTGGATATGAGCTGGCATGGCTGGTTGCGTTCCGGTCTTGTTGATGATCCGAGCGAGCATGTGAGCGGGTGGAGAGAGAAGCTTGCGTCGAGCTCGCGTCTCGATGATTTATTCAAGACCTGTAAGTCCCGTATCGAGCAGCTTCTGACCATATGTCCAGAGCGTCGCGATCTTATCCATGGCGATCTTCTCCATCAGAACGTTCTGGTTTCTGACAATACCGCTAAAGTGACGGGAATATTCTCCTGGAAGTGTTCTGTGCGTGGTGACTTCTTGTTCGACGTTGCATGGTGTACTTTCTGGGGTGCCTGGCATCCCGTGATTGCGGCAACCGATATGTGGCACCGAACGCTGGTAGCCCCAGACCTGGGGGAGAATGATCTCGTCGATGCGCCTGCTCGCCATCACTGCTACGAACTCCATATCGCGACCTCGCATCTCGGCTGGTACGCCTGGACGGGTGATGAACAAAATCTCATGCTGGTGGCTGACACTGCCGAACGGATTCTTGAAAGAGGGCCGCTCCCACTGGGCCAATAGCATACATTTCAAACAGAGTGTATCGTTAAGCTGTCGTAGTGCTACAGCTTTGAATCGCAAAAAGAGAGTTTACGATGAAGGTAATGAAGATAAGTGCTTTATCCTGCTTGCTGGTTTAGTTTTGCTTGCGTGGATCACACCGTTGGGGCCGATGCCGGGAATTTTTATTGGAGGCACGCCCTCCGAGTTGCCTGAATCCTGGGGTAGTACAGCGGACATCCATGAGATCAAGCTTGAAGTCCAGGGAAGTTTGCCTCGTGTTGTCATTATCTGGGTGGTCCAGGTTGACGGCAGCCTCCACATTGTAGGATCAAATAGCAGTGGTTGGGTCCAGATGCTCGGTGACGGTGGATCGGTTCGAATGAGAATGGGCGACAAGACCTACTCATTGGCTGCCAGTTTGTTGACAACTAATTGGGAGCCGGTTCTTGAAGCATATGGAAACAAGTATCGAATGGACTACCCTGATATTGTAGGTGGATTCCCTGCAATGGAAGAGGCTGCTTTGACCACGGCGGTGTTTCGACTCACGGGTGGGTGAAAAAAAGCCCCTGTCTAGTGGATCATCGAGGTGGATCGCCCAGTTTTAACGCTCCCTCAATTGAATCGCCTGCCAGGCAAGAACCAGCATCAACAACGCAATTCCCATTGCCAGGCTTTTGACATTGCTTACATCCAAATCGATGCCTGTAAGTGAAGGTAATGCAATCAGCAATCCTGATGTGGCTAGCGCTATCCGCACCGGTAGCCCGCCTCGTAAGTGACCATTGAGAAATTGCGGGACATAAGTCAGGTAATTTTGAATAGCGGCGGCAATGATGACTGTGCCAAAGAGAACTTCCATTACCGAGCGAAAAATCGACAGTGCATCATCATCCAGCACTAACGCGGGATCCAACACGAAGAAAAAGGGGATAAAGTAAGTTACTGTGCCCAATGCCATCGCCGTAACACCAGTGGACATGGGATTTGTTTCTGCAATGGAAGCTGCTGCAAAGGCCCCCAGTGCAACTGGCGGAGTGATAAAAGATAACATTCCCCAGTATAGAATAAACAGATGAACACCCATTGGATCGAGGCCGCCCTGAATCAATGCCGGGGCCAGGATGATTGCGAGGAAAATGTAGGCCGCCGTGACGGTCATGCCGATACCCAGTACAAAACTTGTTGCGGCGCCCATTAAGAGCAGGATGCCAGTTGATCCCCCGGCAAGAAAAAGTAATTCGTTGACCAGGGTACCGGACAAGCCTGTAAATGATAGGGCGCCGACAATAAGACCCACGCCACTTAGAATGACCAGTAGTTCAACGAGCAGCGCCCCTGCCGACCGGACAAATTCATACAACTGAGGCCATTGCCAGCGATGCTGTTTTGAAAACTGATTGAGAATAAGCAGGCAAAGCGTTGCCAACCAGGGCGCGAAAGCTTCGCGTTGCATCACCAGTAGTAAAAACACCAGGACGATAAATGAGCCGAGATAAAACCAGCCGTCTTTCAATGTAGCAATAAGCGAAGGTAATTTGTCTGCCGTCAGTCCCTTGAGATTGTTACGGGCGGCGTAAATATCCAGTTGAACAAAAAGAGCAAAGAAGTAGAGCAATGCCGGGACAGCCGCTGCCAGCGCCACCTGGTAATAAGGTACTTCCAGGAACGTGGCCATAACGAAAGCGGTCGACCCCATAATCGGCGGCAACAAAACGCCACCTGTTGAGGCGCATGCTTCAACGGCCGCTGCCGTTTTAGGGTGAATCCCGCTGTTTCGCATCGCCGGAATTGTTAGCTGCCCGGTGGTCAGTACGTTGGTGATGACACTGCCACTCATAGAGCCCATCAAACCACTGGCGACGATGGCGACTTTTGCCGGGCCTCCACGGGTTTTACCCAGCAGGGAAAACGCCAGGTCAATAAAGAAACGACCACCACCGGTGTGTTGCAATGCAACCCCGAAAACCAAAAATCCAATAACCAGGTTTGCGAAGGCGCGAAAAGGGAGTCCGAGCAGACTTTCGCTGCTCATTACATGGTAGGCAGCGGTTTCACTTATATTCGATGCCATGCCGGAAACGGCATCGGGTACCAGGTCAGCAATCAATGGATATAGTGAAAACATCAGTGCGAGCAGGAATAGCGATATACCCGCGACCCGGCGCAAAGCTTCCAGCACAAGACCCCAGAGCAGAAACGAAACGTAGGTAGCATTGACGGGTGCTTCGAATTCCCAGCCTTCATCCAGAATGTCTTCGGAGTGAGCAAACAGCCACAATGTGGCACCTGTTGCTAACAACGCAAGGGTGATATCGACCGGGATCAAATTGAAACGCGTTGTTGCCGGATTTAACAGAAAAGCAAAAGGCAGCAGTAGTCCGAACAAGGCATAGTAATAGTGGGTTTCGATCAGAATGATGGAACCGAGGATCGGGTCTCCGAAGATACGCAGACTATCAAGTGCCAGTAACGTTGCAAGCAACGTCGCGATAACGAGCAAGGCACTAAACCAGGAATCTAAAGATCTAGATGGTGTGGGTTTTGAACTGTTCATTCCCAAATGGGATCTAACCCTGCATTGACCAGGGATTCCCTGCGATATTTCATCCAGGCCTGATGATGCTGGTCTGTCGCGTACTCGGCTGCATCACCCATTTTTTCCCATGCTTTGCCCAACACACCTTGCCTGGCTAACATTCGCTGATTATGGGTCTCATAGTCTTCTGTCCAGACACCAATGGATTTAAAGTAGCTGACTGCGCCGTCGTGAAATGGAACCACCCATTTGAATGCCTGCAAATCCATGGCCCAGCCAATTGAGCCCGGATCGGCATTTTTGAATTCATCGTAATGGACATGGATCACTCGGGCCAGATCATGCACCATAGCTGCGTTCTGGGTGTCCAGGGTAATCAACGTGGGGTATGGGTAGCTGGCACCTTCGTGGGGACTGGATTCCGAGATAGCGGCACCACGGGTCGCCATATGGGGTGTAAAGTGAGGGCCAATTTTTTTGAGCCGCTGCCAGCAACCGGCATCATCGTGGGGTACGGGTGGCCAGAAAATTCCCTGGGGTGAGGCTTCGAGTTTCCGCGTAGGACCCGATACCGTGGCAGCAAAAGCAGAATCGATCTGGCCATTGACGATGCCGTTCCACATTGCGTTGTAGCCGGGGTAATCCACGCGCTTCACGTCATCCCAGGTCAATCCACCGCAGGCTAGCATGGCTTCTGTATTGACGTTTAAAGCGGGTGCACCGCGTACCCAGGGTATTCTTTTACCTTTCAAGTCAGCGAGTGTCTTAATCCCCGAGTCAGCCGCAACTGCCAGGGCCTGATTGTTCTTGCCATTGGACATCATCACCATTCGAAGGGGCATCGGTCCCCATTTCGGGCTCGCGAATTGAAACATGCCCTCTGATGCAAAAAACGTGGCCGCGCCATTAGCCGAGAACTGTACCTTGCCTTTTTTCAGGGGTAACAAACGGGATATATCATTCTTTCCGGGAATGACCCGCAATGTAACGCCGTAGTGATCTTTAAGGACTTTACCGATGGCAACCGACTGGTTGTAGCCAGTAGTGCCAAGGTTGTAGGCAGTCCAGGTCATCTTCTGGGGCAAATTTACTTCCGCAGCGAAAAGCTGGCATGAAAGCAAGCTCCCCACGATCAGGAGTACTAACCGGTACGGGCAAACAAGATTTGCGGTGGGCATTGTTGTTATCGACTACGTATTTTTTTAGAGAACACGCAAGTATACACAACTGGATGTCCCAAACTGATCGCGCAATCAGATTGCGGCAATGCTACCCCGAATTACCAGGGTTGAATCTGGGGTCAGAATTGATATGTCAACGCCTGCTTGATCAAGCCGCTGCCGTCAGACTTACAGTTCGTGACCTGATCTTTGTCCAGAACGAAGATTGAATCATGGTCATCCTTTGATCGCTCAAAAACCACGGAAACATATTCATCATTGGGTAGATTCTTGAGCGTCGATCCATAGTCGCAGAAGGTTTGCATGATCACCTCTTGCGTGCTCGCCAATATCTCCGTTCTTTTCCTGTCTCTTTCAGCTCTTTGTGCCTCGCGTTCCTTTTCACGCTCTTTACGCGCGGTTTCATATTTCTTGTTCACACCTTCCCTTTCAGCCGCGAGCTCTTCAATGTCCTTCTCGAGCGAATTGATACTCGCTTCCAGTCGTTTACGTTCTACCTCATCCTCTGCATGCAGAAGTTCAATTTCGTAATCACGCATCTGAAACTCAAGATCCCGTGTTCTTCGTGACAGTTCACGAACAGAGCTGCGGTCGATGAAAACATGCCTTCTGTTAAAATCTACATCTTCGAATTCTTCTACGACTTCGATTCTCGTAGTGATGTCTTCGAGAGAATCACCGACATTCACCAGGATGCTGTTGACCATTTCGGGAATATGTTCGAGAGATTCCAGGGATTCCAGGGATTGCACATCATAAAATGAACCATGGCTGTCATGGTCACCCCCGATCGCAAATCCTCTGACTGCGTAGCTCTTGATCGTAAAGACGACACCCTGCTGTGCCAGGTAGGTGGTTTCGACTTTGACCCGGCAACCTTTACAGGAATCGTTGTCCTGAAATGCACCGTTGATGATACCTGCCATCACAGAAGTATCCCTTCTGATCTTGCTGTAGTCGTTCTTCGCCGCCATCGCCACCGCTGCAAGCAGGGAAATGGATACCGTCATACCAACTAACATTAGTTTGAATTTCATAGTGTCTTACCTTCTGAAAGTGTTTCTGAAACTGTTCCTGAAAACAATCGGTTCAGTTGTTCAATATTACGTCTGTCCTCGAGCTGGTTAACCAGAAGCAGGCGCAAGCTCTCCCTTGTTTGCCGGGCTCTCTGGCCCTGGGCCAGGTCCCAGGCGTTTAGTATGGTGTCGAAATCTTCCCGACGTTCCGACCGGCTCATATCGAGCGCTGCCTTGAGTAGCAACTGATTAGTCGCAACCTGCTGGCTGGTGAGTTTGTTAGAGTTCGACTGAAGTTGTTCCTGCTGCTGAACTTCCAGTACTGATAACAGTTGTGCCACCCGCTTTTCCAGAGTGGCTTCTGTAAGAAAGCCCTTTTCTGAAGGGTCGTCTCCAAAACGGATGGAAAATCCATCGTCGGTGGAAACCTGTGCCTGGCTGAACACGAAAACCAGAACCAGGATGGATGCAAAGGTGCTGACCATCTGAAGGCTGGACCACCAGTCACGGGGCTCAAAGAAAGCCCTCCGACGAGACCAACCCGGTACTGACTCATCATGCCAGCGGGTAGACATGGCTTGCAGTTCCCAGAGTTGTTGCAGCGTCTCGCTGCACTGGGCACATTGTTCCAGGTGCTGATCAACTCGCTGTTTTTGCAACGTGTTGATCGTGTTTTCAATGAACTCCGGCAGGAGATTCTGGCATTGTTCACAAGAGAATTCCGGTTGCATAACTCCTCCTTAGCTCGCGAGTGATATATCGGTTTGTTTACGCATTTTTCCCAGGGCAGCATACAGTCGTGTCTTCGCTGTATTGGATGAAATTCCCAACTGGCCGCTGATTTCATCGAAGGTAAAGCTCTGGAAGAACTTCAATTCGATGACCTGGCGTTGATCCAGGGGCAGTCGCGTCATTAACATGGCAATGTCTCGATTCGATTGGGCATTGGTGAGGTTGATGTCAGGCATGATTTTCTCGGTTTCGTCGGCGATTTCCAGATCTTCAATGGGTGTGTGAAAATTCCTTTTCCTGAAGTGGTCGATACAGCGAAACGACGCTATTCGAAACAGCCAGGCGACAAAGGCCCCATCGCCCCGATAGGAATTCAGGTTCCTGTAAACAGATATCAACACATCCTGAAGAATATCCATCGCGTCATCCCGGTTGCCGCACATGCGCAGTGAATAATTGTAGAGGCGCTTCTCATAGCGCTTCACAAGCGACAGCCATGCGCGTTCCGAGCCAGAGAGTGCTCTCTCGATTAGCTGGTCGTCACTTTTAGGTGCGAACATAGACTTTTTATCCGTTATTTACCCTATTGACGGTTGCAGGCTGAAAAAAGTTTGCTGACATTCATCTTTTTCCCTTTTAATATTTTGGCCGGTTGTTTTTAATTGTGTTGCATGAAAGATGTCGCAGGAATTATCGTCAAATTCCCCTAACAAGAAAAGTAGTCACTCATGAAAGCTAAGAAAGTTGTCGTCGTTCTTCTCGATAGCCTGAATCGCCATATGCTGGGATGTTACGGCGGAAGCGAGTTTGACACACCAAACCTGGACCGATTCGCCAGGCGGGCCATGAGATTCACCAATCATTACACGGGTTCCCTGCCGTGTATGCCTGCGCGCCATGACATATTGGTCGGTGTGATGGATTTTCTCTGGCGTCCCTGGGGTTCGATAGAGCTTTGGGAAAGACCGATCACCTACTATTTACGGCGCGAGGAGATCCCGACACAGTTGTTCACCGATCATCCTCATTTGTTTGAAGTGGGTGGTGAGAACTACCACACGGATTTTTTTGCCTGGGACTATACCCGTGGCCACGAATCTGACCCGTGGAAGCTGGCTGAAGATCCCAGTTGGGTTGGCTCACCGGCTTTACCTGCCGAACGTCGATTAAAAACTGAAACCCACGGCTACGATTTTGCCAGAACATGGTTTAAGGAAGAAACAGACTTCCCGGGGCCAAAGACAATGCAGGCTGCGGCTGACTGGCTGGGTGCACATGGCAGTGAACTCGATAGCTTTATGGTCTTTGTGGATGAGTTTGATCCCCATGAACCTTTCGATACACCCAGTCCATGGGCCAACAAGTATGACCCTGACTGGGATAAGGACTTGATGATATGGCCTCCATACAGTGTTGGGGGTGTTGCCAGGGGCGTCATTACCGAGCGCGAAGGGCAACATATCAGGGCCAATTATGGTTCAAAGCTCAGCATGATTGATCACTGGTTTGGGCGAATTCTCGACCAGATGGATGCTGGTAAGCTGTGGGATGACACGGTGTTTATTCTCTGCACCGATCACGGGCATTATTTGGGTGAGAAGGACATCTGGGGCAAACCCCGGGTGCCGCAATACGAAACCCTCGGTCACACGCCGTTGATGGTTGCCGGGCCCGGCATTCAGGCGGGGGAAATTAATGCCCTGACAACCAATGTTGATATCCATGCCACCCTGGCAGACCTGTTTTCAATCGATGTCGAGTACATTACTCATGGCAAGTCCCTGCTGCCGCTGCTAAGTGGTGAGAAAAACAGTATTCGGGAATGGGCGATTGGAGGCATCTACGGTCAGTGGGTGCAAATTCAGGACGGTCGCAACAAATACGCACGTGCGCCGATGGGAAACGGTTTTCCGTTATCCATGTGGTCGAACCGATGGTCAACGATGCCGATTGCCAGTGTGCCGGGACTGAGGTTGCCAAATCCGGACAAGCGAGCGTACCTGGACTTTATGCCTGGTACCGAGATTCCCGTTATACGCCAGCCATTTGAGGAGGGCGACATGTTGCCCTACTGGTCACTTAATCCACCGACAGGCGAGCATCATTTGTATCGTCTGGATATTGATCCGCACGAGAATGAAAATCGGGCGGGAGAAGACGTTGAGAAAAACATGATTGATATGCTGCGTACTGCGCTAGAGGAAGTTGAGGCACCACAGGAACAATTTGATCGGCTCGGGATCGCGTAATCAGAAAAATTGCCAGGGAGAGAACTTTTTCCATCGAATCATCGTCTATTTAAATGGACCGGGTTTTTATGGTTCTTATTGACCAGGGCGAATAACATGACTTCCAGGTAGGAAATAGCCAAAAACCAATCAAATCTACACTGGTGTCGAAAACTACGGGTACCCTGGCCTTGTTAAACACATTGCTATCAAACACTTACAAAGATGGATTGGATTCTGCTGATAAACTCCCCTGGACAGCATTTACTGAAAAAGAGGGAGTTGTAAATTTTGGGACTACTAGATGTTAATGATTCATGAGTTATCGAAAACCTACAGCAATGGGGTGCGGGCATTGCACAAGGTTTGCCTGGAAATTCCGTCAGGCATGTTTGGTTTGCTGGGCCCGAACGGTGCGGGTAAATCTTCTTTGATGCGAACCCTGGCTACCTTACAGGAACCCGACGAGGGTACTGCAACCCTGGATGAAATTGACATCATCAATGAGAAAGACAAGTTGCGGCAGGTGCTGGGCTATCTGCCTCAGGATTTTGGCGTTTACCCAAAGATGACACCGGCGAGTATGTTGGATCATTTCACTATTTTGAAAGGGGTGACCAACAAGGGCGAACGAAAAGAAATGGTTGAAGGGCTATTGCAACAGACCAATCTCTGGGAGGTTAGAAATACGCCGATAGATACCTTTTCCGGCGGTATGAAGCAACGCTTTGGTGTTGCCCAGGCACTTATCGGCAATCCTCGCCTGATCATTGTCGATGAACCCACTGCGGGTTTGGATCCCTCAGAGCGTAACCGATTTCACAACCTGTTAGCCGAGATAGGTGAGAGCGTGGTGGTGATTTTATCTACCCATATTGTTGAGGATGTCACGGACCTCTGTCCCAATATGGCCATATTGGGTAATGGTGAGATCCTCCTTTCCGGTAAACCAAAGGACGTGATCAGTGACATACAGGGTAATGTATGGAGCAAACGAATTGACAGGGGGGCGATAAAGGAATACAGCGACAATTTTCGCATTATTCTTTCTCACCTCAGTGAAGGAGAAACAGTCATCCACGTCTTGTCAGACAACCAGCCAGAGGGCTTTGAGGAAGTACGTTCCGATCTGGAAGATGTCTACTTTGCCACGCTGGTGAGTAATGGCATTCCAATATCATTATAGAAATCGGACGATGTTTTTAGATATCTTCAGGTTCGAACTGAATTTTCATCGGCGGCAATATTTAATTTACGTTCTGTGCGGTGTTTTTTTTCTGATGTTTTTTCTGGCGACTGCCAGCCCCAATGTCAGCATCGGTGGCAGTACTGGCAACGTTAACTTAAATTCCCCCGACACTATCTTGAATGCTCTCGCTGCGGTGAGTGTTCTTGCGATGTTCGGGGCGATCGCTTTTACAGCCAATGCGGTGGTTCGTGATTTCGAACTCAATACGGTGGAAATGTTTTTTTCCCGGCCCGTCCCGAAGTTTGACTATGTTTATGGCCGCTTCCTGGGAACGTTCCTTTTTGGATGTCTGGTTTACCTGGCGGGTTTACTCGGCGTACTTGTAGGCGGGTTTATGCCCTGGCTGGATCCCGAAAGAATCGGGGCATTTAGCATCACCCCCTATCTGTATGGCACTGCCTTGCTGGGAATGCCGAATCTATTTGTCATGTGCAGTATCTTCTTTTGCGTGGCGACAGTTACAAGAAGCATGATGGCGACCTATGTCAGTGCCATGGTGCTGTTCATGTTGACGCTGGTACTCGGTAACTTTACCGAAAAGGAAACCGTAGAGCTGACCAGTATTCTTGATCCCTTCGGTACCACGGCACTGGCTGAAGTGACACGCTACTGGACCGTTTTTGAAAAAAACAGCAATCTGCCGGATATTGACGGCGCGATACTCGCCAATCGGCTGTTTTGGCTGGGTATTGGTGTGGCGTTCCTGGTTGCTGCCTATCCGTTATTTCCGTTCTCGCTGGATAAGGGGCAGAAAAAAAGTCGTAAGCTTAAGAAGAAAAATCATGAGCAGGATGAACCGGCTGAAAACAAAAAAACCGTCGTGGTTACCGTTCATCAAAATTTTGACTTGCATGCTCAGTGGCAGCAGTTCCTCTCCCAGACTCGTTTGGAGATCAGGACGATTGTGCGTAGCGCGCCATTCCTGGTGCTTCTACTATTTGGTCTTTTGCAGGTGGTGTTTGCCTCTTTAGGTGATCTCGGAAACATTACCGGCACCTCCCTCTACCCCACAACGCACTCGTTGATCCGCGTTATCAATGGGACGTTCTCAATCTCACTGTTGTTGGTGCTGGTCTATTATTCAGCTGAATTGATGGTCAGGGAAAGAACCGTAAAAGTGCTTGAAATCATGGATGCAATGCCTTTTCCGAATTGGGTCATGATCGCGGCGAAACTCACAGGTTTGATCACGGTGATTGCGAGTATGCTGTTTATCGCGATGGTTGCCGCCATTGGTGTGCAGTTATGGAAAGAATTCTACGAGATCGATGTGTTACTTTACTTGAAGGGATTGTTGTTTTTTTTCCAGATACCTTTTTATCTCCTGACTGTAGTCTCAGTTTTCTTCTATGTACTCACCCGAAGCAAGTACATCACCATGTTTATTGTGGTGGCTTACGTTATTTTCAATCAGACTTTGGCAGCGCTTGGGTTTGAGCATCAGCTCTACCGTATTGGTCAACTCGCGCCGCTGTACTCGGCATTCTCCGGCTATAGTCAAAACCTGGTTCCCTATCTCTGGCAAACCCTGTATGCAGCATTGTTTGGTGGTCTGCTACTGGTGGTCATTCATTTATTGTGGCCCAGGGGCGCTGAAGATGACTGGCCGAGTCGTGTGCAAGTGTTGCGTCAACGAATGACGCGGCCGGTGGTTGCCTCCCTGTGGACCTTGTCGATTGGCTGGCTGGCAGTGGGAGGGTTCATCTATTACAACACCGTGGTGCTGAACCCATACGTCACACGCAGTACTGCTGAAAAACTCCAGGCAGATTACGAAAACACCTACAAGCAATATGAATTCAAAACCATGCCGGTTATTGAAAAGGTGTCTGCCGATGTTGACCTGTTCCCGGCCAGGCAGGAGTTGTCTTTACAAGGTTCGTACCAGATGGCAAATCTGTCTGAACAGGCGCTTGAAGAACTTCATTTCAGCCTGCAATCCGAGACGACACTGAACAAGCTGGAGGTGCCAGGCGCAAGCCTGACCCATGATGACGCTGAACTGGGATATCGTATCTACACTTTTGATAAACCTTTGCAGCCTGGTGAAAGGATTATGGTGAGTTTTGATGTTGACTGGTTGACCCCTGGTTTCACCAACAGCGGACATAGTCGCAAGCTGGTTGTGAATGGTACTTTCGTTAACAATACCGATTTCTTCCCGATGCCGGGGTACCAGTCCGGACGCGAGCTGCAGGACAACAACAGCAGACGGGAACAGGATCTGGGACCCATACAGAGGATGTCGAAAATAGATGACCCGTCCGCATGGATGAGAGCCGGATTCGCCGGGAACAGGGTAGAATTTGAAACCACGGTATCGACCCGTAGTGACCAGATCGCGATTGCGCCGGGTTACCTGCAAAAAGAATGGACAAAAGGACAAAGGAGATACTTCCATTACAAAATGGATGTGCCTATCTGGAATTTCTATTCCTTCATGTCCGCCGACTACGAGGTAAAACGTGATCAGTGGAACGATGTTGCCATCGAGGTTTATTACCATCACGACTACAATATTGATACGATGATCAGGGCGACGAAAAACTCCCTTGATTACTTCGCAACAAACTTTTCCCCTTATCAGTACCGTCAGTTCCGTATTTTGGAGTTCCCGCGTTTCCAGGGCAGGTTTGCCCAGTCATTTCCGAACACGATCCCCTTCTCTGAATCGATTGGTTTCACTGCCGACCTGCGTGATCCCAAAGAAATAGATTATGTCTACTATGTCACGGCGCACGAGTTGGCCCATCAGTGGTGGGCGCACCAGGTCCTTGGGGCGGATGTTCAAGGCCAGACAATGATCGTTGAAACCCTGGCCCAATATTCTGCATTGATGGCGATGGAAGAGGAGTATGGCAAAGAGCAGATGAAACGATTCCTGGCGTTCGAGCTTGACAGATATTTACAGGGCCGGGGAGGTGAGTTGATCGACGAAATGCCCCTGTATCTGGTCGAAAATCAGCAGTATATCCATTACAACAAAGGCAGTGTTGTCCTGTATGCGTTGCAGGATTATGTGGGTAAGGATGTTATCAATGCAGCACTGGCTGAATTTATTGAGCAGTTTGCGTTTAAAGGTCCGCCGTACCCTACCACCCGGGACCTGATTACTATTATTCGTCGCAGCGCAGGGTCGGAGTACGCGGGGCTAATCACGGACATGTTTGAAAAGATCGTTCTGTATGACCTGAAGGTAAAGGAGTCGACCGTCAATGCATTGGACAGTGGCAGCTATGAGGTCACGCTGACGGTTACTGCCAGAAAGTTCGAGGCGGATGGGGCCGGGCGTGAAGTTGAGGTGCCAATCGCGAGTTGGATCGATATTGGCATCATGGGCGAAAAACAGGGTGATGCCGAGGTTCCGGAAGTCATACACCTGGAAAAATACGAGCTCAGCCAGTCAGAACAAATCTTCACTATTATCGTCGACAAAAAACCGGTGTCCGTGGGTATTGACCCTATGCATAAACTGATCGATCGTAATCCCGATGATAACGTTTCCGGGGTGTGATGCCGTGCTATCACGACGACTAAACGCTGTTTCGCAGCTTGTCAGTCTTCGCTGGCTATCGAGAGTTCGTCGAGCGCGCGGTTGGCAACTGCAGTGGGCAGCAGCTGATTGCTGCGTTGGAAGTCTTTCCTGGCGGCTTTCAATTTACCGAGCTTCCTGTTCGTCAGGCCTCGGCCAAGATAGTACTCGAAATAACTGTCATCCAGCTTCAGCGCCCGGTTATATGCAGCCGTAGCTTTTTTATAGTGTGTTTGCTGATAGTGGATATTGCCCTGTAGCCCATGAAAGAGCGCTTCTTCCGGGACGAGTTTAATGGCCTGGTCAACAGATTCCAGGGCAGAATCAAGTTCATTGTTCTGGGAGAGTGTTCGCGCCAGATCATACTTGTCGTAAGCCGGTTTTGTTTCTACCAGATAGGCGATTTTTTGTTGGTAGTGATCCTGATATGTGTCACCTGCGGGCAATTGCAGTTCACGGATGGTTTCGATATTGGCCTGGACTCGTGCCTGTGAGGGAGGATGGCTGGCGAACAGGCCGCCAACCCAACTCGACTGCGGACTCTCGGATAGGCGCATAAATGTTTCCTGCAGGGACACGGCGGCTCTGGGCTCATAGCCAGCTCTGCTCATAAACTTGATGCCATAGTAATCGGCTTCAAGCTCAGCGCCGCGGCTATATCGGTGGTTGATCAATTGCGCGCCAAGTTGGGCCCCCTCGACAATATAGTTGCCGTAGCCGAGGTCTGCCGTACTGAGCTGAGTTGCCAACACAATACCCTGAATCAGCTGACTGCGTTGCATTGAATTGGCCCCGTGCTTCGCAGCCGCATGGACCGCTTCATGACCCAGTACGGCAGCTAATTCTGCTTCATTCTTCAACTCCAGCAGCAAACCGCGATTGATGGCGATTTTGCCTCCGGGTAGTGCCCATGCGTTTGGCACAGAGTTGTTCAGCACGACAAATTCATAGGGTAAGTAGCGGTCACCCGCTCTGGTTACGCGATTGCCGACTTCATTGATATAGCGATTGATTTCCGGGTCTGCCAGATAATCGCCGCCCTGGGACTGGCGTGAAGGTAAGTATTGCTTGTCGCCGATGGAAATTTCCTCTGCCTCGGAAATCCAGGAAACCTCGCTCTTGCCAGTAATCGGATTAACTGCGCAACCCGACATGCCAATGACCGTGCCGATAAGGATAACCAGCAAAACAGCAGGTCGAGATGTGCGACGCATAGTGGCACTGATTTGTGAACCGATTTGTGAATATAAGTGAGGCGACATAGTATGATCTATATTAACCGTTTTCAGCGTCGGTTTTCGGCGAACCTCCACAACATCTTTTCCACAACATAGCGAAGCGACGAACTTGTTACGAATCGAAAATATTCACCGTTCTTTGAACGCCGCTCAACCAGATGACACGGGCCCGGTTGCGAATGCCAGACATGCTGCAGTGGCAGCTATATTGCGCCCGAACGCGGAAAGTACCGAGGCATTGTTTATCCTCAGAGCTACCAAAGACGGTGATCCCTGGTCCGGGCAAATGGCATTCCCGGGTGGTCACTATGAACCTCGGGATGGCAGTTTACGTGTCACCGCTGAAAGAGAGACCCAGGAGGAGATTGGTCTGGATTTAGTCAGGGATGCAAAGTATCTGGGTAAGATTCCGGATGTGAAAGCCAACCCCAGGGGGCAGAACATTGAAATGATCGTTTCGCCGTATATCTACGTATTGGAGAACCCGAATCCAACGATAGCGCTCAATTACGAGGTAGCTGAAGTTCTGTGGGGATCACTTAACGATATGTACAGTGGCGAGAGTGTCACCCGGCACAATTTCAGCGTATTTGGCCGCGAACAGGCATTCCCCGGATATAGTGTCGGGGATCAAGTGGTGTGGGGTTTGACCCTGAGAATGCTGGATCACTTTTTTACAATGTTAGACCCTCAATGGCAACCTCGCTACGAGTAGTACCACTTTACGTCACCCCAGCGCTTATTAATGGTGTTTTGCGATGAAATATGATTGCATTATTATCACCTGATTTCAGATTGGCCGAAAAGACGTAAATTTGCCCTTCTCAAAGATCCTTGATCGTAAAATGGACACCGTCTATGCAAAAATCACGAAATTACCTGATGTTGGCCGCTGCAGCGCTAATTTGCTTTGGTGCCATCATGGCGTTGTCGCCTGGCCTGGAGATGTTGCATAGCGTAACGGTGGCCATTGGGATGATTGTGCTGACAATGGTGGCTGGTTTCATTCTGAGTATTACGATCAGGCAACACAGCGACGAATTGGCTAAGAATCAGCGAGGAACAGAAAAAACGCTGAAGGAGTTGTCGATGCTAAAGGCCAGGTATAACGAAATCACTACTTTAGATGATTTAACAGGAAGTTCTAATCGACGCCATTTTATTGAACTGCTCACTCAACACAGGGCAATGAGTGAACGTGGCCTGTATAAATTTACCGTCGTGGTGACCCAGGTAGATCAGTTTGCAGAAATTGTTGAGAGAGAGGGCCTTGCCCGGGGGAATGAAATTCTTCGTTTGTTTGCCCACACCGTAAAAGTAGCGCTCAGGGAAGTGGATGTTTTTGCCAGGCTGAATAATGACAAATTTGGCATGGTATTGTCAGGCTGCTCCGAAAAAAATGCCCTGATACTGATCAATCGCGTCAGTCAGTTGATTAGCCAGATTCCGGTAAATGACAAGCATGATATGGCGATCACCGCGTCGGGTGGTGTCACCAGCTTCCACGGAACCGAAACGCCGGAGGACCTGGTACAGCATGCAGAGCAGGCGTTGCAGCAGTCCGTGCAGCAAGGCAAGGATCGGGTTACGGGCTACGACTATGTCGAACCGGGTGATGCAGGAGCCAACTCCTAGTATAGGACCCTACACTAGCCTGCCGGATCATCAACTACCCTGGTCCGATTTCAGCACGATACATTCGATCTAAAATAAGATCTCGCATCACATTCACGTGGGGTGGCTCGGCGTTCAGGGCTGGGACGTAGGTGAATGTCTCACCTCCGGCGTCCAGAAACACTTGTCTGTTCAATATCTCGATTTCTTCCATTGTTTCCAGACAGTCGACCGCAAACCCCGGGCAAGCCAGTATTACATGTTTGATCCCCTGGGCGGGTAGTTCTGACATGGCATCGATGGTGTAAGGCTTGAGCCATTCTGCCGGTCCGAGCCTGGACTGAAAAGTCAGCTCCCATTGAGACGGTTCCAGGACCAGGTTCCCCGCTACCAGATTGGCAGTGACTTGACATTGCGCAGCATAGGGATCGCCCATGGCAATCAGTGCCTGTGGCAAACCATGAAAAGAAAATATTACCTTGGTGTCCGGTGTGATGCGGCTTGCAAAGGGCTCGATGGATTTCGTAATCGCATGAATATACGTCGGCTCATTGTGATAGCCGGTAACGAAGCGAA
This sequence comes from Gammaproteobacteria bacterium, assembly GCA_012960755.1. The sequence goes on along the minus strand of DUAT01000061.1, from coordinate 24,504 downwards.
GACTGGGAAGTACCCTGGTTTTTCTCATGACACGGGATAGCTTGTCGAATAACGCAGCAGTCGTGGATGCTGAATACTGCGGGAACATCGGGATGACCAGAAGGTCCGTCACTCCCTTTTCCCGGAGTTCACCCAGGACGTTGCTGATCGATGGGTTACCGTAAGTCATCGCGGATTTGACAACTATCTGCCGCCCTACCTGTTGTGACACCAGCGCGGCCTGGACCCGTGCCGCAAGGTTAAGGGAATGTTCTCGAATCGGTGAATCGTCGTCACCCCAGATAGCCAGGTACTTCTTCACCAGGGACCGTGGTCTGAAAGGTAATATGAATCCGTACAGTATAGGTATCCAGACGATGCGCGGGATGTTAACCACCCGCGAGTCGAGAAGAAATTCTGTCAGGTAACGGCGTATTGCCGAGGTGGTTGGCGCATCGGGTGTGCCCAGATTAACGAGTAAAACACCCAGAGGGTTTGATTCTTTGTCAGGCATAATCTGCATTATACCTGCATTTTCGATTGCAGAACCTGGGTTAACCTCGTCCAGGTGATCAATGGGATACGGTCATAGGGTTGCGGTCCAGGATTGCGTCGGCTAGCTTTTCCGCCATCATTATCACTGGCGCGTTTAAGTTTCCATTAGTGATATCTGGCATTATCGACGCGTCGATAACCCGCAGACCACTAACACCGTGTACCCGGGCATGCTGATCAACAACGGCCAGGGGGCCGGTTCCCATTTTGCAGCTGCAACTGGGATGGTAGGCGCTTTCAGCGTGTTGTCTGACAAATTCATCCAGGTTCACTGTAGCGACGCCAGGGCGAATTTCCCGGCCGCGAAACTCGTTGAATGATGGCTGTTCAATAACTTCCCTTACCAGTTCTATTCCGCGTTGCATCACTCGTTGATCTTCCGGTGTCGTATTGTAGTTAAAGCATATTAACGGTGGTGCCGTTGGATCGCTGGATCTGAGTTTTATAAAGCCCCGGCTGGTTGGCCGCATTGGTCCGACATGGACCTGAAACCCATGGCCCTGATATGTTTGCTTGCCGTCATAATTCATGGCAACAGGAAGAAAGTGACATTGCAGGTCGGGGTAGGTCTTCGAAGTGTCGCTCTTTAGAAACGCACCTGCTTCAAAGTGGTTCGTCGCGCCTGGCCCTGTGCTCAACGCCGTCCACTGAAGGCCAATTTTCAGCTGGTTGTACCACTTTAACGCCGGGTAAATTGAGACTGGTTTTTGGCAACTGAATTGTACATAGGTTTCCAGATGATCCTGCAGGTTCTGACCGACGCCTGGTAGATCGCAGTGAACATCGATGCCCAGTTTTGTCAGATCTCCCGCGTTACCAATACCGGAGAGCATCAACAATTGAGGCGAATTGATTGCTCCGCCGCAAAGGATCACTTCGCGATTCGCCCGAATAGTAGCGAGTCTACCGTTGTTAACCCGATACTCGACCCCGACTGCAACGGAACCCTCGAAAATGATCCTGCTGGCGTGCGCGGTGGTGACCAGTACTAGATTTGCCCGATGTCTTATTGGATGAAGATAAGCCCGCGCGGCGCTAAATCTGCAACCGGCTTTTATGGTACGGTCAAACTCACCAAAACCTTCCTGTTGTTCACCATTAAAATCCGCTGTTTGACTGAATCCGGCTTCGGATCCTGCCGTAAGCCATGTATTGAACAAAGGATTACTGAGCGCACTGCGGCTGATGTAAAGCGGGCCGTCCTGCCCTCTGAATTGCGGATCACCCCCGTAAAACGATTCAGCTTTTTTAAAATAAGGCAGGCAATCCTGAAATCGCCAGTTTTCCAGGCCCGGCTGAGTGGCCCAATTATCAAAGTCCTGCGGGTGACCTCGAACATAGATCATGCCATTAATGGAAGAAGAGCCGCCGAGCACTCGACCTCGGGGGCAGTAGATTTGCCGGTTGTTGAGCGCCTGCTCAGGTTCAGAATGATAGAACCAGTTGTACCTGTCACCAGAGAGAACATGGGATAGGGCAGCAGGCATATGAAGGCGAAAATCCCAGCGATGGTCAATGGGTCCGGCTTCGATGACGGTGACTGTATGGTCCCTTGAGAGTCGATTAGCCAGTACAGAGCCTGCGGAACCGGCGCCGATAACTATGTAGTCTGGGTTAGTGGTAGCCAAATTTGTACTCTTGCATGATTCTAAAGCAGGTCTCCAAACGCATTGCCACCGTTAATGGTAATCATTATTATCAAAATAGCACGCTCGAATCTATTTTCGAGTCTGTTTTTGAAGAACAACCAGCCATAAGGAACCAAAATGAAAAACAAAATAATAAGGGTAATTGCCGCTGTACCAGGCCTGGTGATGTTACAGGGAGGGGTAAGTTTCCTGATCAATCCGGAACAACAGGTTAGCAACCTTGGTATGACGTTATTGGATGGGGTGGGTCGAAGTACCCAGTTAGGAGATTTGGCTGCATTCTTCATCGGTAGTG
>DUAT01000061.1:0-22016 GCA_012960755.1 Gammaproteobacteria bacterium | reverse complement strand
TTCATATTTATGGGTGCCGTGCTGTCTAAGGGGCGTTGGCTTTACGCCGGGGCGATGTTGATCGGTGGCGCTGCGATGATGAGAATTCTCGCGGCGCTGGTTGCCGGTGCAGAGATGGCGACCCAGTTTATTGTGGCAGAGCTTGTGATGACGGCCTGGTTGTGTGCCTGCGCTTTCTTTGTGGACAAAACGACCGAGTAGCTGTTTTGTTGCGTTTCATGACTGGTGTTGTTCTTGGTTCGTGGGTTTCACTGATCAACGCGAGCCAGCCTCCCAACATTGTTTTGTTGTTGGCTGACGATCTGGGGTTTAGCGACCTGGGTAGCTACGGCAGTGAAGTCAGCACGCCGAATCTCGATGAACTGGCACGCCAGGGCGTCAGGTTTTCAAATTACCATACGGCAGCCAGCTGCGCGCCAACGCGGTCGATGTTAATGACCGGTGTCGACAGTCATCGCAACGGCGTCGCCAATATGCCGGAATCCCTGACCGCAGACCAGTTAGGCAAACCTGGTTACCAGGGGACCTTGAACAAGAGTGTTGTCACCGTAGCGACGTTATTGCAGGGCGCTGGGTACCATACCTATATGACGGGGAAATGGCACCTGGGAATGACAGCGGAGCTGCTGCCAGGCGGCAGAGGCTTCGAGCGATCCCTGGCGATGGCGGACACCGGGGCTGACAACTGGGAGCAGAAACCCTACCTGCCGATTTATGCCAGGGCCAACTGGTTTGAAGATGGCCGTGAAATGACGCTGCCGGATGACTTCTATTCGTCGCGTCACTTTATTGATAAAACCATCGAATATATCGAAAGTAATCTCGCCGATCAAAAACCCTTCTTTGCCTATGTCGCGTTTCAGGCGGTTCATCTTCCTGTGCAGGCACCAAGGGAGTTTACTGAAAAGTATATAGGCAAATACGATGCGGGCTGGACTGAACTCAGGAAACAACGATACGAAGGCGCGGTCGCTTCAGGGGTTGCTGACGAAGGAATACAATTGGCTGAAATTCCAACAACCCTGGACTGGCAGTCACTCACCGAGCAGGAGAAGAAGTATCAGTCAAAACGCATGGCGGTATATGCGGGCATGATTGATGCGATGGATTTTCATATTGGCCGACTGATCAGTTTCCTAAAAGACGCGGGACAATATGACAACACAGTATTCATCTTTGTATCCGACAATGGTTCGGAACCGTCCGACCCGATGGTGTCATCCTTGTTTGATCTGTGGATGATGACCAACAACTACAACACCGATTATGAAACCCTGGGCGAGAAAGGCAGCTTTTCACTGATCGGCCCCAGTTTCGCCAGTGCGGCGGCTTCCCCTTTTGCATGGTACAAGTTTTTTGCCGGGGAAGGCGGGTTACGGGTGCCGATGATAATCTCCGGGATAGAATCGACGCTAAAAGGTGGCGTAATAAACTCGTTCTCCTGGGTAACCGATATTGTGCCCACCATTCTCCAACTGGCGCATGTTAAAGCGCCCAATGGGGAGTATCAGGGTAGACCAGTGGAGCCGATTATCGGTCGTAGTCTGGTGCCCCTGGTAAACAATGCGGTAACGAGAATTTACGACGCTGACGAGGCCATTGGTTATGAACTGGGTGGTAATGCTGCTCTGTTTAAAGGTCAGTACAAGATACTGAAAAATCGCGGACCCTTAGGGGATGATGCCTGGCATTTATTTAATCTGGAAAAAGACCCTGGTGAAACCAATGACCTAAAAGATGTTGAAGCTGAAATATTCGCGAGTTTGATGCAGGATTACCGGGATTATGAGATCAAAAATGGTGTCCTGCCCGTCGCAGAAGATTATGATCAGCGACGGCAGGTCATTATCTACGGCCTGAAGAAAAGACTGGAAAACAGCATACCCATCGCAGCAGGCATTGCCATACTGGTGATTTTTCTGGTTGTGGTAAGACGTTTTCGCGCCAAAAGCCAGTCTATCAAATGAATTTATTCGAGTAGGACAAACCGATGAAAATATTAAGAACACCGGATGCGCGATTCGATAATCTCGCTGACTATCCCTACGAAGCCAGTTACGTCAATGTCGATGATGGTGAGGGTGGTGAACTGCGGATTCACTATGTCGATGAAGGAGAAGGCGAACTGGTGCTGTGCATGCATGGTCAACCAACCTGGTCGTACCTTTACCGGAAGATGATTCCCATACTTGTTGATGCTGGCTATCGGGTTATTGCACCGGATCTGGTGGGTTTTGGAAAGTCCGACAAGCCAACCTCCATCGATGACTACACCTATTCGAATCATGTGGATTGGGTCAATGGGTTTGTCCGCAATCTCGACTTGACTGATATTACATTAATGTGTCAGGACTGGGGTGGTTTGATTGGCCTGCGAGTGGTCACTGAAAACCCGGACCGATTCGCCCGTATTGTTGTGGCAAATACAGGGTTGCCCGATGCCAAAGGAATACCTGATGAAATGGCAGCACCCATGCATGCGATGTACGAGAGTATTCCTGCATTACCCCCGGCTGAGATGGGGGCCAAGCTTCGTGAAAATGAAAATGGCGCAGGCTTTATGTACTGGATAAAGTACTGTGCTGAATACCCTGAAATTGTCGTCTCCGATGTCGTCGCCTTGAGTGCGCTGGGGGCAACATTAACCGATGCCCAAAAACACGCATATGATGCACCGTTTCCGTCAGACGAATACATGCAAGGGGCGCGCAAGTTCCCGAGTTGTGTGCCAATTTACCCCGATGGTCCCGAAATCCCGAAAAATCGTAAAGCATGGGCATTTTTCAGCAAGTTCGAGAAACCTTTGTTAACGGCATTCAGCGACTCCGATCCGGTGACAGCGGGAGGTCATAAGCGATTCCAGCAAGATGTACCTGGTGCCCAGGGACAAAAACACGCAACCATTGAGGGTGCTGGCCATTTCCTCCAGGACGATGCCGGTCCTGAACTGGCTGCGGTGATCATTGGATTTATCAAAGACAATCCTTTGTAACGCTTGTCTGCAATTCAGCGCATGAAAAAACTGGCCGTCATTCTATTAAGCATCGCCCTTGGGTTGTTGTTGCTTTCTCTGATCCTGGTTAACAATCACGGGGTTCAGGATTTTCTGCTAAAGCGCGCGGCGCTTCTGCTAATGTCTACGACTGTTGTCGAAAATCCGATCGACGCATTGCGAATATTTGTTTGTGGCAGCTCGTCACCCTTGCCCGACCCTGAACGAGCCCAGGCTTGTATTGCGGTTATCACCCCGCAACATTTCTTTGTGATTGACTCAGGCGCCGGATCTACCGGGAATTTGATGGCGGCAGGGTTACCTCTCAACCGTTTGGATGGTGTCTTACTGACCCACTTCCATTCCGACCATATTGCTGAGCTGTATGAGGTTAATCTGAACTCCTGGGTTCAGGGCAGACCTGACCCGTTGACGATTTACGGCCCTGCCGGTGTTGATGAAATTGTTGATGGTTTGAATCTGGTCTACCGTCAGGATGTAGTGTACCGGGTTGAACATCATGGCGAAGAATTGCTGCCCCCACGGTTGGGTAAATTGATGGCGAAGTTGATTGTACCGGGCGTCATTGTCGATACAGGTGAGCTTAAGATTACCGCGTTTGCGGTGGATCATCGGCCAGTTACACCCGCTGTGGGCTATCGAATTGATTATAAAGGCAGATCCGCCGTAGTCACCGGGGATACCATCGTGTCGACTGAGCTCGAGAAGATGGTGGTTAATCTTGACCTGTTATTGAGTGATACCCTGTCGTTACCGGTTATGGAGATTCTGTCGGCTGCTGCCAGGGAAAGCGGTAGGGATCGGAATGCGAAAATTCTCAAAGATGTGACGGCTTATCACGCCCACAAGATTAACGTCGTTAAACTATCAAAAAAAGCGGGGGTACAACTCACGGGCCTGTATCACCTGGTACCACCACCACGGAATTTTATCATTGAAAAATTTTACCAGCGGGATCTACCTGGCAACATCATCCTAACCGAAGACAACATGTGGTTTACGTTGCGTGTCGGTGAGACTGGTATCGACACGGACTATCCGTAAGAGGAGTTCCATAAAAGGAGTTCCATAAGAGGAGTTTAAAGATGGCGGAACAATGGACATTTAAAAAGGGCCTGGTCGAAACCGGCAACGGCATCTATGCCTACCTTCAGCCGGATGGCGGTTGGGGGTGGTCCAATGCAGGATTGGTTACCGATGGTGATCAGTCGCTATTGGTAGATACCCTGTTCGATGCAAAACTCACCCGCGAAATGCTCTCGACCATGGCGGATGCAGCGAACGTTAAGGCTGCAGACATCGGTACCGTTGTAAACACCCATGCCAATGGTGACCATACCCACGGTAATGGGCTCTGTACCAGTGCCGAAATCATTGCCTCGGAAGCGAGTGCGAACGAAATGGTACCCGCCTCAGGTCTTCAGCAGCTTATGCAAGGTGCCGCTGACTATGGTGAAGTTGGGCAATATTTTCTGGACGCCTTTGGCTCTTTTGACTTCGCCGATGTGGCCGAGAAGATGCCGACAAAAACATTCAATGGCGAAATGACAGTGACGGTGGGTGATAAAACCGTTGAGCTGATTGAGGTTGGCCCTGCTCATACGGCAGGAGACGTGCTGGTTCACGTACCGGGAGATAGTACGGTTTTTACCGGTGACATTCTCTTTATCAATGGTACGCCACTGATGTGGAACGGGCCGGTATCGAACTGGATCAGGGCCTGCGAGCGGATTGTTGAAATGAAGCCAGACGTGATCGTACCCGGGCATGGACCAATCACAGATATTGCCGGTGTTAAACGGGTTCAGGAGTATCTGGCGTATATTGATACCGAGGCGAGAAAACGCTTTGATGACGGCATGTCTGTTCTGGATGCGGCACTTGATATTGCGATAACCGACTACGAGTCCTGGTTAGACAGCGAACGCATCGCGATCAATGTCAATACCTTGTACCGGGAGTACAGTGGCACTGAGGAAGCGCCGAACATCATTGAATTGTTTACCATGATGGCTGAAGTCAGACGAGCCCGAGGCTAGAAAACAAGAGGCTGGCAAGCCGCCAGGAGAGCCTTCTTAGCCTAATTCAGTCTGGCTTGTGGCTATCAGCAATTGTCCTTTCAATCCGGCACTGCGATGTACCGCGAATCCCTGCACGTCCTTCGAGGATGCTATTTCCACGAAAGCCTCTTTGGACGGATATTCGACAATGGCAGTCATGTCCCATTGTTCTTCGGCTGACCCGATCATCATTTGCGCAATAACACCGGAGAATAGAAACAGCCCACCTTTTGAGATGACATGTGGTTTCATTTGCTGGCCATACAAGTTATACGCCTGCGCACCAGTCAGGTCAGTTTCACGGCCGTCTTCGTATTCAGCCTTGTGCTTGAACTTCAGTAAATTGAGCATACAGACGGGACCGGTAAAGTCGCTCGAGAGAAACTGCATGAATTGTTCCTGAGTCGGCGTAACGGCATTGGATACTTGCATGTGGGTAACCTCGTGGATTGACATTTGTATTGGCAATTTTTGTCAAAGAAACGCCAGTTTGCTAATTTCTTCTGCCGTAGATCCCGATATCGACTAATGCAACAATCATCGTCAGGATGATCGCCAGCAGAAACCGCGGGTCAGAAAAGTTAAGCATGCTCTCCAGGGGATAGGCGATTGTTTTTGTCAGCGCCGCAATCTTGAAATGGTGTTTGCCCTGGAACGCCGGGTTGGTTGCGATTTCGAACAGGTCACGCCGACTGCGATATCTCATCAATGCCGCCTGATCCCAGTTCTCTGCCCCTTCGATGCCAACAATATCCATGGCTGAATGGACCGCCACGCCGAAATACACGGGATGACTGGCACGCTTGAAGAGTTCGGGATACATATGTTCCATGTATCGCCCCATGAGTTGCGCTGCGGACTCGCCGGGTTGAGCCCCGTCGACATCCCCCGGGGTCTCGTTCATATCGATATTATTAAGCATCAGGAACTGGTTGCCCGTATCGGATTCCATAAACTTTCGTATCCTGGCGATCCGCTCCGGTGTTGAGCCGCTGCTTTGTAGTTTTTCAATATAACCTTCGATTTCCTCTGCGGTTAACGGACCACCGGTATTGGTATACCAGAATATAAAAAGCAGATAGGCGAGCAAAGGCGCGACCCAGAGTATTGTTCGTCTATTCATTATAAAAAGGCATCAGGAAAAAGCTCAACCCAGGAGATTGATTTCATTATGACGAATGAAATAATGAATGTCATTAGCTTACCCTGGAGCGAATTACTTTCAGCTACTGTAGCAATAGCCCTGCATAATCAACCGTAAGAATGCTTGCATATTGTGATTTAGCGATTACGATAGGCGACTGAATTAAGCCTGGAAGGGCTTCGTGTTGATAAAGGAGAAAACACATGGCGGACGCATACTCACTTGCAAAAAAACATCTCGATGAAGGTGTGGCTGCGGCTGCAGCGGAAAATATCGATCTGAACAAGTATGGACAGGCACTGGTTTGGAAGTTGCTTGAGTTGTACGTCGAGAATGGTCGCGACCTGAAGGACATTAATGAGGAGATCCAGTACACCATCGAAAACCTGGGTGGTGATGGTATCTTTCACGTCGTCAGAAATTAGAGACATGAGCTACAAGACTTTATTGTTCAGCGTCCATGAAAATGTTGCGACAATTACATTAAATCGCCCCGACTCTGCGAACGCGCTGAACCCCACCATGGCGCGTGAATTGAGTGATGTGGCGATCGAATGCGACGAGTCATCCGAGGTTCGGGCTGTTGTGATCACTGGTGCAGGCAAGATGTTTTGTGCCGGGGGTGATCTGGGTGAGTTTTCAGGTGCTGGTGATGGCGTCTCGAAAATGATCTTAGGCATGGCGGGCGACCTGCATCTTGGCATATCCCGATTGAGCCGAATGAGTGCGCCGGTCATTGCCATGGTAAACGGCACCGCGGCAGGCGCCGGGTTTAGCCTGGTGGCAGCCTGCGACATGGCTATATCGGCTGATTCAGCCAAATACGTGATGGCATACACCAATGCGGGTTTATCACCTGACGGCAGCTCAACCTTTTTCCTGCCCCGGCGTATAGGTGACCGGCGTGCACGGGAGCTTATGCTGACCAATCGGGTATTAAGTGCCAGCGAGGCGGCAGATTGGGGTGTGATTAATCAGGTGGTTGCGGCACAAGACCTGGAAAAGACCGTGATGGAGCTTGCCTCATCATTAGCCAGTGGTCCGACCCTGGCTTTTGGTAAAGTTAAGAGCCTGCTGAACCAGTCCTTTGACAATGGCCTGGAAACTCAAATGGAACTTGAATCTCGCGCCATCGCAGAATCGTCAGGAACCACGGACGGTAAGGAAGGGATAAAAGCCTTTGTCGAAAAAAGAAAACCTGATTTCAAAGGCCGTTAAATTTCCGCGTTTTCATAACTTAAACAGAAGTTACCTTGTCAAATTCGATTTCCATTTCGACGGGCGCATGCAGCAGCAAAGAAGGGTGAAACGTAAGATCAGTCTCTGATCTGAAATTGCACATCCTTTGCAAAATGACCTGCCAGCCAATTTCCAGTTCCTGCCGGGCCAATGGTGCTCCCGGACAGTGATGCACTCCCTGACCGAACGCCAGGTGCTTCCTGCTATTAGGTCTTTCAACATCAAAACGATCGCTGTCCGGGTAGTGATCATCGTCACGATTAGCCGAGATCCACTTGATCATCACGGTCGAGCCTGCTGGTATATCAACGCCGCCGACGTTTGTGTCTTTTTTAACGAGCCGCCACATTTGTGCTGACGGTGTGCTCAGGCGCAACATTTCTTCGACCATATTGGGTATCAGGGCTGGATTATTCTGTACTTTAGCCAGTTGCTCAGGGTTGTTGATCAGCAGGTGCATGCCTTCGGCAAAGGTTGCCGTGGTGGTTTCATTGCCCGCGACGAGTAGTTGCGAAATCACAGAAATACATTCCGCAACGTTCATGGGTTGTTCTCCATCTGCGCTCGAATTAACAATGTCAGATAGCACGTCGTCAGTGGGTTGACGCTGCCTGTCTTCGATTTTCGCGGCGAAGTAGTGTTGAAAATCCACGACCAGCTGGGCAGAGCGAAGTAGCTCTTCGCGGGTTTGACCGGCAGCAAACTGGTACACGTTAGCATCAGACCAGGCTTTGAACAGGTCCATGTCAAGAAGCGGCACGCCGAGGATTTTGGCAATCATGTTCACCGGCAAGGGAACGCAGAATGTTTCCATCCAGTTACACTTGCCAGCATCGATAAAGCTGTCGATAAGCTCATTAGACAAGGCCGTCAGGTAGGGTTTTAGTTTGGCTACATTCCTGACGGAGAAAGGCTTTTGGCACAGGGCGCGGTAGCGCCGCTGTTCCGGAGGATCCTGGGTCAACATGGTGTCTATTCGAGGGAATCCCTGCCGCTGTATGGCGAGTAATTCTTCGTCCGGGTTTTTATCCTTTTTCCGGTCACGTTCAAAACTTCTCATCATGGAGGAGAACTTGCTGGAAAATACCTTATTGTTCTTGGCGATATCCATCACCAGGTCGTAACTCGAAACGAAATAGATGCCTGTTTTGGGGCAGTGGTACACAGGCGCCTGCTCGCGTAACTGGCGATTAAACGGATGGGGACAGGCGAGAATCGCCGGGGCAAACGGGTTTATTGCAGACAGGTCTGTCATTTTTGTGGCTTTCCCTGGGTCAGTCGTTGATGTATTTATCGAGTGTCTGGTGAATATGACGGATTCGGCTTTCCTGGTAATTACCGAGCACGACTTTGCGGCGCTTTCCTGCTTTCATCCCCTTCATGATGAACGGGATGTTAGCCATGTCCTGGTCAAACACTGCACCCAGGCCACCTAATTCCTCAGCGCTGCTGAATGCCTCGTGTTCTTCCAATTCATGGATTTCACAGGGTGGGGGCCTGGGTCCCGATGGGTCATATTGCATCAGCAGCATCGCCTCCATGGTGCAGGATTCATGATCGTCACCATTGGGTAGAAAGCGGTAAACCACATTGCGATTTAAACCAGCCCAGGGAGCAAAATTCGGGAAGACGTTGTACAGAATGCTGTCGATGCACTCGCTGTCGGTGTAGGCAGAGTAATCCTCGCCAGTAATTTGTGAAACATTGTCACGGGTGACGTTCGCCATAAACTGGCGTGCTGTCATTCCTTCTGGTATTTCAACCTTGTCGGTGGCGTCTTTGTTTCGACCACCCAGGGTCAGAAGTTCTGCAACGATCTCACTCTCTTCGAGTTTGTTCTTAATATGTGGGCTGACAACGGCTGATGCGGTGATCGTCCGGTTGATATGGTCCCCGAATGAATCGTACTGGGAGTTCTCGTCTGCGGTGAAATTCATGATCTGCGGATGCGTCGCAATCACATGAAAAGATTCCTGAAACGCTTCCTGGGCAATCTTCCAGTTTGACCGAACAATACGTTTTACATGGGCGCCCTTGTAGTATTTCTCCAGCGGCCAGCGCTCGAAATGCTCCGGCAGAACATCCAGGTACTGCTGGAGTGAAATACAGTCGTCGTCCATATTGATAAACACAAAGCCGCCCCAGGTGTCGACTTTCGTTTCGTCAAGGTTACAGTTTCCCTCTTTAAAGTGACCAAAGTCCCATTGGCTCGGAATGAACTTTGGCTTGCCATCAAGACCCCAGGTAAACGCATGATAGGGGCAGCGAAAATAGTCTACATTGCCGTTTTCATCCCGCAGCGTACGGCCGCGGTGCAGGCAAGAATTATAGTAACTCCTGGTTTCGTTCTCTGCGCTCCTGACGATAATAAAAGAGTAGTCAACAATGTCGTAAACGATATGATCGCCAACATTGGGGATGTCCTCTTCACGACAGACCATCTGCCAGACCCTGGGCCAGACTTTTTGTTTTTCAAGTTCGTGAAACTCCCGTGACAGGTAACGATCAACAGACAGGTTCGCTGAACCCATATGCCGCATCGTGTTTACCCTGAGGGAATCCGGCACATCCACCTGTTCAACGTCAAGAAGTTGCTGATAGCTTGTGCCTTTCGATCGAAGGTCATCACCCTGCTGCCGTTCTGTTTTCTTGTCCACAGTAATCCATATTGATTGAGTGTCGGCCCATAGTAAGGAATTTCGATGGGCCGACGACTTGATCTGGATCAAAGAAACAGTCAGGAGTGATTTTTTTATCATTGAATCAGAATTCACCGAATACAAAAGGTGTGTCGGCTGCGATACACTTCAGGAAACCGGTTGCAGGCACTTCCAATCGGCAAGCCAGTCAATAAGGAACGTGGAATGTCAGAGATCCAACAAAAGCTTGATTCACCCCTGGAACCACAGGATTCACGTCATCCTGCGGTGATCGAATCCCATCGACGTCTGGATCGATTGCGTGATGAAATCATTCGCCTGGGCCTGGAGCGGAATATTCTCGAACTCGAACTTTATGGCTATACCGTCGTCGAAGATGTAAAGCCGCTGTCTTTCTTCGATGAATTACGTGAAACAATCCTCAGACTAGGTGAAGAAGACAGAAAAGCCGGACGAAGAATTCCCCTGGCGGGGCCGGAAGGTAAGAGCTATCTTGTGACCTGGCTGCTCGCCCGCGGCCGCATTTTTGAAGAAGCCGTGATGGCAGAGAAACCACTGGCGCTTATTACTTATCTTATGGGTGAAAGTTGCCAGATCAGTTCCAACCATGGTCACGTTCGTGTTCAGGGCGACCCACCCCAGGGCATGCACACGGATGCGCCGATGATGCCTGAACCCATTCCCGATGCGCCGGTGGCGAGCAATATGATGTGGGTCACGGATGAGTTTTCACAGGCGTCCGGAGGCACTTTAGTTGTGCCCGGATCCCACAAGCGCAAAGTTCACCCACTGCCTAACGCGATGAAGATGGCGATTCCGCTTGAAGCAAAAAAGGGATCAGTGGTGGTATTCAGCGGTAATCTCTGGCACTCAGCGGGGGCGCGAACCATTCCAGGTGAACGGGTGGGAATGACCGTTTACTTCAATCGAATGTATGCTCGCCCCCAGGAGGATCTGAACGCAGTGATCAGCGACGAGGTCCTGGCACGAAATCCCGAGCGCTTCGCACATCTGATCGGTCGCGATAATCCCTATCCAGCAAAAGATTTCGGTTTTTTTAACACCCGTGGCGCAAAGTATTTTGGGCCAACACAAGATCAAAGGGGTTAATCATCCCAGTAGTACGACTACTGAGAACCAGCCAGTATTTAAAACACAGGAGCAGTTAAGTGAAATTTGATGAAGTTATTATGGAACGACGCAGCATCCGGGGTTATAAATCCGACCCGGTGCCAAAGGACGTTATCAGAGACATCGTCAGGCTTGCCATCCGTGCGCCGTCATCCATGAACACCCAGCCATGGCACTTGCATGTGGTAACAGGTGAACCACTCGATAAAATTCGTGAAGGAAATACCGAAAGAAACCTGGCGGGCGTTCCTGCTTCCCGTGAGATCCGGATGCATGGTGCTTATGAGGGGGAACATCGCAAGCGTCAAATCGCGATAGCAGCCCAGCTTTTTGAAACCATGGGTATCGAATGGTCGGACAAGGAACGCAGGCGTGACTGGGTGATGCGAGGCTTTCGGCAGTTTGATGCACCGGTTTCCATTGTCGTCACGTTTGACAAGTCTCTTACCAACAACGACATTGCCATATTCGACTGCGGCGCTATTGTGAACTGTCTCGTCAACGCCGCCTGGTCCAGAGGCCTGGGCGCCGTCATCAACGGCCAGGGCATCATGCAGTCACCCGTGGTTCGCGAACATGCACAAATACCTGACGATCAGACCATCATGTCCTGTGTCGCCATGGGATACCCTGCGGAAGATTTTTCGGCGAATGACGTTGTGTCCAGACGGCGAGATGTAGATGAGGTTGTTAATTTTGTGGGTTATGAATAGGTATTAGACATCTTTTCTGTGGATCTGCTTTCCTATCTCTTCAAGTTTTGCCTCGAAGTGTTCTACAGCTGCAAAGATATATGCTTTACCGATTTTTCTCTGCGTCAGAAGTTCAATTTCCATCAGATGTAAAAGATCAGAGCGAGCTGTGGGATATGAAATGCTGTGTGATTTTCTATGGCTCTCAATAGAATATGTACCAATAGGATTGCGCAGCGCATGTGATAGTAAGGCTATTTGACGATGATTAAGGTGCGTAGAAAACAGTGTTGAGCCCAAGATTTGCTCGACCCTCCTGATTTCCGTCGTTTTTCTACCAAGGTAGGATTGTAGTTTCTTGATTGCGCGTAAGATTACTTTCAGGTTGAAATCAAGAAAATAGGTAGTATCGTTTGCGTCATTTTCTGAATAGAGGTAAGAGCGAGCGTACTTGGCGGGACCATTCCTGAGAATTGATGATATGGATATGTACTCCATCATCCAATAACCGTGTCTGGCCATTGACCAATAAAAAAGAGCACGGGCGGTACGTCCATTTCCGTCAACGAATGGATGGTCATACCCGATCATAAAGTGAAGAATGATCGACCGAATTACTGGATGTAGGAACTCCCCGTCTTTTTCCGGTGCGTTGGCAAATTGACATAACTTCTCGATTCGATCAGTTAGTTCTTCTGCGGCGGGAGGATCATGAAGGAGTGTATTGTCTCGTTCATCATAAACCGCGATAGTTTCCTCCGAAGTTCTGAACCTGCCAACTGCCCCGGGGTCATCGAGCGTCTGATCAGTGACTATTTTGTGAAGTTCCAGGAGCAACTCCTTCGAAAGTGGTGCATCGGTAACTTCTCGAATAAAGCTCATCGCCTGGTAATTGTTGAAAATCATCTTTTCACTTCTACTTCGAGGATGCCGACTCTCACGAAGCATCGCTTTGGCGACTTTGTGCGTTGTGGATGCGCCCTCTAACTGGCTCGAAGTAATAGCCTCCTCGATCAATGAATTGACCAGGTACCTGTCTCTCGTCGAGGGGTTAGTTACCTGTTCAGCGATCTGAACGCGGCCTGATGCTTGTTGGTCCACTTCATGTAGTCTTTGTTGAAGTGGATCTGGAATCCAGTAGACGAAGTTTTCTCCAGATCTGGCTTCGAAAGGTAGTTTTCTATAACTACTCGCCCGTCTGAATTTTGTTATGTACCACCACTCTTTGTGGTCCCGAACCATTTCCGGGAGGGCCTTGTACCTCATGCGATCCCAATGAAGGTATTCAGAGCCTCGATCCTTTCCCACATCAGTAGAGATGAGTTCGAATATTCTCATCATAACTTCTTGTTTTTCTTCATTTTTCTCCTCATTCGCGAAAACTTCGTGTAATGAGGGAGGCAGTACAGGAACTCTCATTTGCTTCTTAGATATAACCTATAAATTGAAGAAATATTTATAATACTCTGGATTCAGGACGAGTTCTATAGATTCTCTGTGAATTTATAGCAAATTTATAGCAAATTTATAGCAAAGAAATACCTCGCTTACGGACTATTGCCCACGCGTCAGGTGGTACGGCGTGGCAACTCGTCAGTAGTGTCCCAGCCAGAGAACTTCTTCACGATCTCACCGGCCAACACGAAATTTCAATTTGCTCGCCGGGCTCTACATTTCCAATATGTGCCTTGACGCTTTGATATTGGTGCATGGAGGGTTCATATCGCCAACGGCTGCTCTTGTTTCCGTACTTGTCCAACAGGACAAATTCTATAGTGCCATCAGCTTCAATTGATCCATCACCTACTTTGCACTTCAGCTTGTTTCGTTTTTCTGATACAGATGAGCGCACAGAGTGTTGCGTAATAATTGGCATCAACAATCCGTTCCATCGCTCAGATGCGTAAAACCAGTTCCCTTCGACGCCATGTGAGATATGACTGTTCTTCCATCTAGGTAAGTAAATATAGCCACGTTCTACGGTATCGATCTCATAAGCAAAAACGTACTTCCGAGCAACATCAAATTTACCGGGTTCACCAATATAGAAAGTCACCTCGACCCGCTGAAGCGCCGCGGGTCTTTCCGCCGTCATGCCATCAGGCCAGTCAATGAATCTACCACCGGACTTATTTCGGTCCAGGTATCAATCTGGCACTTGATGTGGCGACACTGTTTTCCTCGAACCAACTCGAAGTTCAGTTAGGTATAGCGGTATTGCCCTTCGTCAATATGAGCAATGATCCCTTATGGAGATAGATAGCGTTTTGATTCCCGTTGGACCATCCCTGTTTGAGGATTCGAAACTGAAAGTGCAAATCGAATTTGTTCTGGCGGACGGAAAAGTTACAGGTTTAGTAGTAAGGTACGGCCAGCTAGAATTTAGGGTAGCGAGAGTGCAGAAGCCAAAACAGGAATAAATTCTACGCAGTGGACACAAGAAGCGTTCGTTCAGCATTCGTTGTGGTGACCAGTATATGCTTGCGAAATAAACATCTAAGCAAGACCGCTTCGGGTACACTGCGGTCTTTTGGTGAATCGATACCCCCTTAGTAGCCATGTCGGCAAACGAGAGCGAAGCGGCGGTCTTTCGTGAGTTAGAACATTCTCTGGATTTGTATTTAGATGCAGGTATTGACCCCGTTGCCCAGGCAAGAACGATTGAACTGTGTTTTTATCCAAAACTTCCACGGCGCTGGTTATTTACAAGACACTTGCACCTGCAGAACGTCGCAGGCAATTACCGATCCGATGAGTTGGAAGTCTTATACCATCTGTCAATCAATGAAGATGGAGAATTGAATCTCGAATTCCTCAAATCAGACCTAATGGTATTAAAGCCCCATAGTGAGGACATCTTTATCAGCGAAAATGGGACATTGCGATTCAATAGAGATGAAAATCTGAATATTAATGGATTCAGCATTACCAGTGGCCGTATACGAAATCTAGCGCTCACCAAGATTTGAATCAAAGCTTGAGCCTTTCATGCAGGCAGCTTTCTTAGCGGCGAAAACGGTCCTCTAATGGCGAATTAACTTGTGGCGAGTCGAGTTCTTTGCTTGATTCAAATCCGCCACGTGGTGGATTTTTCTCTTTCAGAAAAACTGCTAATGCTGTTTCAAGATCAATCTCGTCATCGTCATAATCAATCGCTTTGATGGTCATCTGGCATTGAAGGTACTCAATAACCATGATCAAAGTTACAAAAGCCGCGTCACCGCCACCATCGTTACTGCAAGACTATGTAGAATCGTTGGCAGAACCGCAGGAGCTGTATATGGAAGAACAGGTTAATGCCGGAAAAACGTTTAGCATTGGTGACGAAGCGTATGGAGTAATATTAGACAGGGTACTGGTGGAGTTTTTTGTCGCGGAAAGTAACCGACAAAACATCGTAGACTATTTAGATCACATAATGATCAAGGGCAACGCTACCCGGATAAGAGCCAGGAAACTTGCTGCAAAGCGCATCGATTGTCACTAACAGATCCGAAATAGCGGGGATGAAAATGGCGTTCGTTCTTTGGGGCCAGAACCGATAATTATTCGAATTCCTCGAAACATGGAATACCTTTAGGCAATATCGTCCATGACTATTTTTAATATTCTACTTTTCTCCTTAAGATTCGAGAAGAGGTTGTCACCTTCCAGGTAAGAGAGCGCCTTGACTCAGCTGCGCGGTAAACCCTGCAGCGAGGCGCTGAGCACCTGATGGAAATGCACGATGGCCTTCTCGTACCGGCCGAACGTGAAGTGCTGGTTGGCGCCGCTGGAGAGACCAGCCTGAATAGCCTGCACTGCCGCCGCATCCTCCTTGCCGCCGCTGTCAGACACGAATCCTGCATCGCGCTTGGCACGCGCCAGATTGTCATCCTTGGCGCCCTCGCCCGAATTGGTGAGACGGTAGTTCACGAAACGGGTTCTGGTGGGGGAAATCGGCTCAGAGATGGTGATGCCCGTATGGTTCGAGAGTACGGCAATCGTGACGTTGGGAAAGAGGTGATATACGTATGTGAGCTTACCGGCTGCCTTACGTGACTCAGCAGGGGTGTCGCGGAGCTTTTCGATGCGTCTGAATGGAAAGGTCACGCGATTGTTGTTGCCAAAGCTCTCCACCACATTGAGGTTGTCATAACCGTAGGGATAAAAAGATTCGGGATGTAAGGTCTTAATGTGCAGGCCTTCAAGAGTGGCTTCCATGTTGAGCTTCCAGTTGACATCGGAGGTAATCTCGGAGGAAGCAAAAATCCGTTGGTCCGGCGTCAACAGTTCCGGGATGTCGTCCAACCCAGCCAGTGCCCCAGCTCCGATCTTTTGATCCTGGGTTACGAACACCAGACCGTGTCGCTCAATGGCTTCCACAGGTACGAGGCCGTGGTTTTCGTCGTTGATGTCGGGGAAGCCCTGGCGGTGGGGAATATATTGAAGGCTGCCATCCAGGCGATACGCCCAACCGTGGTAGTTGCAGACGAAATACTTGGTGCAACCTGTACCTTGCGCCACCTGCATGCCACGGTGGCGGCAGGCGTTGCGGAATGCACGCACTTTGCCGTTTTCGTCGCGAACGACAACCAGCGGAGTACCGGCGGCGACACGGGCAACATAACTGCCCGCGTCCGGGATCGCGACGGATGGGCAGAACGGTACAGGCAGGTGCTTCAGTAGCGCTAACTCGGCGGCGAATCGCTCCGCAGAATGGTAGTTCTCTACTGGCTCACGCCAGATGGTGTCGCCCAGGTCAGAGGTCTGGTTGTCCACATGATCAAGTACCCGCTGGACCACCGCTGCATCATTCAGTAAACCGTTCATCGACTCCACCATCGCCGCTGCCCTAAACACCGACTCATAAAAGCTTTGATGTTAGCAGACTCCTTTGTGTCATGAGGTCTTGATCGCCATTTTTGTGTACTTGTCGGCGAGAACTTCAATGCCGGGTGCAATCTTGATGTCGTTGGGAGTGTAATTCGGCAGATAGATACGGAGCAGGCCCGGTAGCAGATTGCGAGCCGAAGCAGGTCGAATCATTGGAGCTGCCTCCGTTTTTTCAGCCGCCCGGTTGGTTTGTCGCCTCGGCGGTGGGTTCATCTTCAGCATGTATTTAGTGACACGTCGGATCCAGCTCGTAAAATGCCACTGTGCCCAGGCGCCTACCACCAGTCGATAGAAGTAGCCACCGCAAACGTGATCGTAAACGTCGAATGCGATGGTACGATGCTCGAGTTCTTCGACGAAGTGCCATCAACCATCTGCATGAAAACGGGTAGGTCGTCGCCAAAACCATTTGGCTCCATCATGTGCTTGACCGCATTCATCGTGAGAGCCTCGAAACCTTCGGCGTACGCCAGGTTGAAACGAAGCGACTTGGTCCTGGTGAAACGCTTGTAGTCACCCGATAGTGCTTTAAGGGAGCAACAGTGACCCAGCTATGAATGCGAAGGACTGCTGATGGTCGCCCTCGATGAAAACCGGGTCGATCTTGTCCGGAAATTCAAACGGCATCTGGCGGACTGTAATGGTGTCTAACATTATCAATTCTCTTAAAAGGAGGGTTTTGGGAGGGTTAGCGACCGATTTAACAGTCAGGACTCTGACAGTCGGATTCGGTTTGGGTAAAGGCCGGACAGATGCTGTGACTTACCGCTTGTGCCATATCGGAAGTCACAATGGCTTGCTCCCACTGCAATCGTCCCGCTTCGATACAATCCCAGATCACTATGGTCGCTTATAACATCATCGGTAGCACAAAAATAAGGCACGAGTTCCATGAGATCGTATTTCGACGCCATGTAACAGATCGCACAAGATTTGATATTTTGGCCCCATTGGAATTCCTCTCCCTCCCCTGAGACGGCTTCAAAAACAAATTCCCCCGGGTGGGGGTGCTTCTGTGATTGCTCAGCTGCGTTAGTGAACCGAGCGAAATTTGCTGCATTTTCTTCGTCAACAGCTTCACTTTGCCCTTCGTGAGTTTGCTGGGTTTTCAACGCAGTAGTCAGTCCATTCAACATTTCCTTGCCGTATTCATGGAGACTAACTCCACGTTTTTGGCAGGCCAGTGCCAGGGCCATATTCAGGCTACACGTAAGTACGGCGCTGGCGAATACATGCTCCCGCTTATCCTTATCCAGATAACCCATGTGCGGTAGCATCGATTCGAATGTTGCTTTTGCCTCTGCAAAGAATGCGTCAACATCTTCGGTAAGCTCTGCAACCTTCGAAGCGTAGTTTGCGCGATTGTCTTCGAAGTATTGTTGAATGTATCTAAGATGTTCTGCATTGCTCATCTGTATTGGCTCCTTTTCATTCAGGCACTGTTGTTTACTTACTCACCAATATTATCGAGAGCATCTTATTTGCCCTGAGGTCGGTCAAAATAGAGAGTTTAAACTGTATTTCGAAATAACAGCCATTTTCTGAAACTGACATGCATCATTATTTCACCAATTTCACTTTGTCAAGTGCGAACGATCGGCCCGATAGCCGACAATTCTATTCTGATGTAACATCACATCAAGGTCGGTGGAGGTGAGTTGTGAACTGGGAAGCAATTGGTGCAATAGCAGAAACTTTATGAGGAGCGACCTGTTCCACTTGTTTCGACCTCAGCGAGAGAGGGTCAATGAACATTTGGTAGATGCTCATTCTTGGGAAGCAGAATCCAAGCCTTACATTCGCCAGATGATGAGCACGCCAGGTTCAAAAGAGTGGTGGGATAAAAACAAAGCCTCATTTCCCGATGCGTTTGTGAGTGAGGTAGATGAATTCCTGCATCAAGTTTAAGTCGTTCTTTTCATTCGCTTGGACGTGGAACGCGAATTTGGTCATCGATCTGGATCAGGCCGACAGGCTCATCCCACCCAGCATACGAGTAGTCGGTAGCTGGGAGCTGCATAGTTTTCCGACGCAGCTCCTGCAAATCCGGATTGACGCTTTCGTTCACCGAACTATTGCTCGCTTTGCTCTTTACGAATAGTCTGATTCTTTATTTTTTGCCTCCAGGCAGCACCCATGCTGTTTATCAATTTTTCTGGCATGGCTTCCATCGGAACGACGATATCGCCTTTCACTGGCCATTCTTCAAGCAGATGAGGCATATATCCCGCGGGATAGTATTTCTCAGGGTCAATTTGCTGTTCACGAACAAACGGTTCCTGAATCTCTTCGCGACTGGTTGTTGGATGCGGCACAATCAGCTGTCCATTGGTGAAATCAAACTGCGGAGCACGGCTATTGGGGTAGTCGGGAAGAATACCTTCTCTAACCCAAACCAGATCTTTAGTCATATTCACTACAATCCCGTCGGGCGCACCGAAATGATAAGGACCCTTCCAGTGTTCACGAACCTCTGCAACGGTTTCTTCATTAAGAAATGGATCGAAGTTCATGTGGGTGGTCATGAACATTCTCGGCTTGATCTGGTTAGCCTGGTAGGCTGAAGCATACGCTGGGCGTGTGCGAACAATATAATATAAACCTATATGCTACCTTCCGGAGTCAGCGCGAAGATTGGGTTCAGGCGATGGTTGCGTGCTTGGACGTCCTCTGGTCGATCCGGAAGTAGAGCGTGAAATTCACCTGGTGAGAATGCCGGGTCGAAAAATGACACCCGTCGCTACTGCTTTCATGCAGGAAGTGTCGTCCTTCGACTGGCATTGATGATCATAAAGGGGGACAAGGTTTTTAGAGTTAGCCGTTAACCGGGAAGTCCCATACTTCGACACGAATTCGGGAGAAAGCGGGCCAAATCCGTTCTCGGTTTAACCGTTGCCAATCCTCTTAAACCCTTGATTAATGACATGTACTCACTTAATAAGAAAGAGAAGCTATACGAGCGTTTTGGAGACAAACACGGCATTCCGTTTCTGTGGTTCAAGGGCAGAACCTGATTAAGCAGGCCCATAACACGCACCTGCAAACATGGCAATTTGTGAAAACCCAAGCTATTGATTTTTATAGCTCAAGTATCTGAATTTGGTGGAGGCGTCGGGAATTGAACTATACGCTATAGCCCTTTTTATATGAGGACTTGACCTATCGGAATTGTAAAGTACTGCATTCAGTACTGCAATTAGGTGATGTCACTCTATTCAATTCCGTGATCCTCACTTGAATAGCATGTCTAGAGTTCACAGGCTGCGTGGTTGAAGGGCCGAACACTTAACGTCAATTTGACCCCACCCCCGGGGTCGATCCTCTCTTTCTCCCATTGCAATGGCCCAGACCCACACGCAGATATTTGAAATTTCTGAATGAGCGTACTCATTCCAATGGTGATCAGAATCAAAGACAAATACCAAAGTGTAAGTCTGCGTAGCGCAACAATAACGGACGGATTGTTACCCCTTGATCATAATCGCATTTGGTCGGGGGCAACTCAGGCCTCGTAGAGCCTCTTCGATTATTACCTCACTGTACCTCTCGAATTTCTTTTTTATGCCTTTGTTTTTTGCCGCTGCAATCGGCGCCCCAAGCCAGCCGTGGCCCTCCCAATATGCTGGCGGGTCTGCCTCATGCAAGATGATTTCTTTGCAAACTTGTCGATCGGTTAAGTCTTCCACCGCAACCGGCTCTTTCTTTTTCGCCAACGCCGTACTGCTAATAAGTATCGCGGCTATTACTAAACTCAGATGTTTCAATTGGTTGCTCCTTTGCCCTGCAAGATTGAATCTAATCCGGGATCGAATTATCGACAATTTCGTCTTTGATATACCGCCACGCTTTCTTGGCATCTGACAGCGAACCCCGAACTAGTGAAGTTCAAGTATCACCGTGGCGACAGCGAGCAGCTGTATGCTTCCGACGATGAAGCCTTTAGCCTTTCGCACCAGGCCATGTCATAAAAATGTAAATTTTACTCCGACCCCAATTGTTCCAGAGCGGATCAATCCCTAAATCATATTACACCTTGAGTACAAATCGACACTTGGGGTACGCGCTACATGCTATGAATTTATTCCCGGCATTCTTGCCCTTCTTAGCAACGCGCTTGACCATGTCTGACTGGCATTTGGGACAGCTTTGAGGCTCGTTGGGTTCAACATCACTCACCATAGCGATCTTGCTGGATTGTGTATTCGTAGTAACAGCGACCTGTTCGGCTTCAGGCTTCGCGGTAGTAGCCGCTTTCGCGGATCCAGGGTTAACCGCGATAGCCACCTGCTCTAGCGGTGGCAGGTATGGTTCAAGTGTTTTCTCTATTTCCGATCGTGCATAGTCGGCTTTCGCGTGGAAGTGAATGAGAGGAACGCCGGCTGCTTTACAAGCACGATCCAAAAACTCATCCCGTTGTTTTCTGCTAGCTTTTTTATGTGACTTATCGTCCAGTTCTAAGACACAAACGACCTCAAGATTTCCAGGGTCACACAGGACGAAATCAAAGTGCTTCGCACTAATTCGATTGAACGCGGATTGTCTTTCGCTGTTAGAAAGCCCCTTAACAGTGGTCAAAATATCGGCAACCCGTACCTTTGCGAAAACCAACAAGCGCGTTTTGATTGCGAGTTGTAACACGCCGAAGAAGGAACGCTCTGCTGGTGTGAGAAGAGCGTCCAGTTTTTTGTAAGGTGCGGTAATCTTTTGTTCTGGGGGAAACCGCTTCAGAAAAGCAAAGCAAACGATCAGTGCCACAAAAACGATAATACCGAGAAGATACATCTCCATTATTGGCCTCCTAACAGGGCAACCAATATACCTACTGCACCGGTAGCACCTGCGGCAGCTTTGTTTCCTTGCTCGCGAGCAAGGTCTTCGGCGTTGATGTGCGCTGCCAGTACTTTGGTTTCGATCCAGCCTTTGCCCATTAGGACGGATCTTACTGCGCTATCAGCGCCGTCAATTACCTTATAGACATATTCCATTCCCATAATGGCTATCTCCTTTGTTTATTGCGTTTTCCGTTTTGGTTGAGTGAATCTTGCCCTAGCCACGTTGATAAAATGGTCATTCCGCGCCAAAAGCTAGTCATAAAAAAACCCCGCCGAAGCGAGGTTTAAATTAATTGGGATCGAATTATCGACAATTTCGTCTTTGATATACCGCCACGCTTTCTTGGCATCTGACAGCGAACCCCGAACT
>DUAT01000060.1:21047-30532 GCA_012960755.1 Gammaproteobacteria bacterium | reverse complement strand
CTTGGAGGGGGCTCTCGCAATTTCCCGTTGGAAAAAGCTGCCGCCACTATTTCTGCGGGGGCACCACAACGACGGGAACGACAATCGAAGCTGATTCAGCAATGGCAACCCTTGGAAGCAGTCCACGGGACCAAAAAGCCCTGAAGGCAAATCGACATCGTCACGCAACGCATACAAGGGTGGAACTTGGCTACTGCTGAGACAGTTATCAAGCCTGATGCGGGATCAGCGGGAGCAGTTGAGGGTTACGGAAAGGAACATGTCTAAAAGTTGATCAGCCATGCGGATTCGCCTGTCTGTCATATTTTCACTGTCTCGCGCACAGAGCTAATTGAGGCTGTTTCTGAAACCTTTTGTAGCAAGCCGTTCATAGTGTTCTTAAATGAATAACAGATGTAAAATAGTAACAAAACGATACTCTTGATTGCTTCTATCAGTTTTAACAGGAGAACAGTGTGCCAAGGTTTGTGAAAGGCCAAAGTGGTAATCCAAAGGGGCGTCCAAAGGGTTCAGGTAAGCATCAACTGCGGCGCGCTCGGCGGGAGAAGGCGAGGGTGTCAGCAGAGCGATTCCGATTAGCCCTCGCTGAGTTGGATGCATGGCACGAGAAGCGCATACAGCTAATTCTGGATTTCGCACACGAGGAGGGACAATTCTTAAATAATCTCAATTTCCAACCCGTGAGGCGGAACTTTGAATAACCTCCACGGCCCACTCAGGGGATTCCGGCCACCCTGTTTAAACACCCTCAAACATGATTTCGGCCTAACTTCCAAAAATAGACCCCACCCCCACAGAGCCCATATAACCGTTTAACTAGAATAAATAGAATAACCCGAATAGCCCGACCAACCCAGTGGGCGTCTGCCCTCCAGAGGGTCGGTGCCCCCAAAACCATCAGCCGGTTATTCGGTTATTCGGTTTTTCGGGGGAGTGGGGTCTTCAGGGCTTTTTTAGGCTGTAGATCGACACATTGTCGCGGTCTGGATGTTTCGTTATCGTCAGCAGCGAGCCCTCACATTCCTTCAACAGTCTGACTATTTTGCCGACACCCATACCCTGACCGCTCAGCGCTGCTTTGAGTTCTGTTAGCGATAAGCTACCCCCAGCCAGCGCTTCTCTGACCGCAGCAAACAGCCATTGGTTGTTTTCAGCCAGCTTTTTCTCTTTCTCGTCAGATACGTTGTGGGTCTTAATATCGATGTAATTGGGCAGTTGGGTGCATGTCCTGTCTCTGCTCATCTCAAAGCTCAGGGGCTCCATGGCAGAGCGCACTTTTTGTAAGTAGGTGCTGATTACGCGCTTGCCCGTGGCAGGGTCAGTACCGGACTCCAGATAAATCAACTCGTCCACATCTGATTCTAAATCACCAGTGCCTTCAAAGATCAGTCCACCTTCCGCGTCACGGTACTTGTTGCAGTGACCCAGACAAATCACCGTTGCGCCCATAGCCGTCAAGCGCCGTAACAAATCCAGTAAGTCGCGTAGTTGCTTTTTCTGGATGACATCGGTCATTTTCTTTAACGTGTCGAAGATAAAAACATGCTTGGTTAAGTCTGCATCCGTAGCAGCCATACGACGGAGGTTGTCGACCACTTTGTCCATTGAGCCCCCTGTCGCCATTGATGGGAAAGCAACGTCGTACCCATGTAGTTTGGCGTGGGCGTGATACGCCTTCATATCGCTGCCGCTAGTGTCCGCGTTGAAGTACAACACCTCCTTATCTTCCTTTACCATTAACGCTGCAATATCCGTCATTAGGGCCGTTTTGCCCGCATTCGGCTTGGCGGCAAAAACAATCAAGTGACCCTGCACAACCAAATTTTTGATTATCCACTTAGGGTCCGCGATTTGTGCAACGGCCTCATCGCTTAGAATATATTCACTCGCCCAGGCCAACGGATTATTCGGGTCAACTATGGGTAACAGATCAAGTGCGAAGGGGGAGCCGAATTTGCCAGCTATCTCGGATAAGTTTGCGCCATTCTCAGCCGCCATGTTGCAGACGGAACCAAACCCCTTCCCAGAGCCAACAGTGAAGCTAGGCCATTTATCCTCAACTTCGAGTGCGGCGTTTGGGTTAGTCTGCAAGCTCCACTCAACTGCAATCTCCAGACCTTCATCACTACCCTTGAACTTGTCGTGGATACTCATGAGCACCTCCAACCATGTGTCGTAATCAGTATCAGGATCTACGAACTTTAAGATCGCACGAACTTCAGAGGCTATAGAGGTTGCGTTTTTAGACGAAACCCCTTTTAGTTTTGCTTCGGGCTTTCTTGGCGCAGGTCGATGGTTATGAGCGAACACAGCATCTACGAATTCTTGGTCAACTCTTACCAATTCATCAACGCCTTCACACTTTTTCACCAACACTTCTTTGTCAGGTGATGGAGGCAACACGACCATCGAGCAGCCATCGGATTTTGACCTACCTGTTTTTACGTCGATGGCGTCGGGGTGCTTGAC
The DNA here is from genome assembly GCA_012960755.1 of Gammaproteobacteria bacterium. The sequence continues at coordinate 28,063 of DUAT01000060.1, read as the reverse complement.
CGAGCTAAAACCTTGCTGTTTTGCGTAGGTCTCGTGAGGGTCACGTTGGAAGTAGTGGTGCTCACCTTTTTTGGTTTTGATGATTAAATTGCAAGTGACACCGTGTTTTCTTTCAATCTTTTTTAGCGCAGTTAACGACTCTGGAGTGTCGACATCAAGAACGAATAAGGAATGGTCGACAATATGACCCACATTTAGATCAGTATTATGCCAATTCTTGGTGATAAACTCGTCTGCTCTTTCGGCATCGTTGGCAGCAGCTAACTCTCTGAGCCAAGATGCCCAGCTTCTGGCAGGCACTTTGCTGTTAATCTCAAGTGGGATTACATTAAGGCCGAAGTTGTACCAATCGACTATTGTCTTTAACTTATCGGGGCTCATTGTTTGGCGCTTCGCAATTCGGTTGTGTAGTTGACGCGGACCCAATGTTCAAAACATTCTTTGGCGCTATCACCGGGAACAATCTCATTTGCTGCTTGGTGTGCGAACCACAGCTCTCCGCGGCTGTTCGCGGGATTGTTAGCGGTCAATTCAGTCATTGGTGGTACTGCCAATACGATGTGCTTGCCGGCTGCTTTTGCATAACCAATCTCGACAAGAGTACCGAAGGCTTCCATGTCATCTAACCAGACGAAGAATACATCACAGGCAGCGATACCATTCATAGCACGCTTAAAAGTAGAACTGGCATTCCTGTCTACTTCTTCAGTGTCGTAGTCTATATATGCAATAGGTGCACTACCGTGGCTGCGTGAGCCGTACCCATTATTCCAACAATGATTTTCGCGAGGTTTCACGCTAAACGGCTGATGGGAACTTCCATGATCATCGCCAAGTGTGTATGGGCCAGTGTATATGAGTGCAATGTCGTCAACGCTAAATGACGTGTGGTAGGTCGATTCCAGCACAGGGTCGCTCGCCTCGGGATAATCAAGGTTACGAGCATTTACAAGCCCCCAGCGATAGCCTTTTTTCAATTGTTGATCGCGTTTTTCAATTCGCCCAGCTAAGTAAAGTTTATTCCCCAGTTTGTTTGTTGAGCATTTACCGGTACTTGAAATTTGCTTGATGCAGTTCATGAATTTTCTGCCGTTAAGGCGTAAAGAGATCTCATGTCTTTAGCTACTTCCATACGTCGATTGACGAGTTGAAGAACCAGCTCCCTTTTCTCGTTGTCTGATTCACCTGCGGCAAGAGCGCTAATGACTGCGTCCAGCTCATGATCGAGCCAGCCGACGGCTCGCCCGCCTAGCTGACAAGGAGGTGGAAAGAGACCAGCTTTAATACGGGAGTGAAGGCATGTGTTGCCAAATCCAAAGCGTTTGAGAACTTCGGGACGTCTTACGATTTTGATTGGAGTATGAGTTATCATGTATGTGCACGACCACTTACGTTAAATATGTGTGTGCATCTTCGTTCATCGAGGTTTGGGTTTAAAAAGGCAATATAAAATATTATTATTTTTATTTGCCTATGTATTTTTCTGGAAGAGCCTTCTCAATGTGCCTTTGAGGGTCTTCAATTTGTAAGCCGATAAGTTTATTGAGCCAGAATGTTACTAGTTTTGAGAAAAGACTTTCGGTTCCTATCGACTCACTCTTTTTAGGGAAAATGTCTGTGAAAAAAACGCCAAATTCGCGTATGGCGTTACTGTAAGGACCTCTGCTTTTGGAGGGCTTGCCCATATTTTCTAAACTGAAAGAAACACCGTTCTTTATCTCCAGCAACCTTTCTTCAACAATGCTCTTTGTTGGATCTTTTGGCGGGGTAAGAAAACTTTTATCCCAATCGTTGGCCTGCCAGCAGTCCTGATTGAGGTGGGCGATATTGGTTTCGGCGAGATCAGCTGAGACTATTCGTATGGCCTTCTTAAGTGTTATGTCTAATGACTTCAGGTATTTCTTTCGATCGAATTCGCTTTGTTGGAAGACCCAGTCGTAAGTTTGTTGGTTGGTCGAGCAAACTATCAGTTTTTCTTCTACTTTATTAAACACCTCGGAACCAACCTTAGTTTTGAGGATCTGAGCGAGTTCTTTCTTTTGCTCAAAGGTTAATGATTTAAGGTCGTTCCAAATGGCTTTCATCAATTGGCTACTTTCAGCTGTTTGTATGTGATTGCTAGTCCCATGTATCCAGTTGCAGCTTCTTGGATGTGATTGCTCCACCAAACCATCATGGTTCTTCGTCGTTCTAAATATTCTGCGCGGTTGTAAGCGGCTCTGACTTGGTTGCCGTCAACGTGTGCTAGGGCTGCCTCAATTACATCAGGGGCAAACTCGTGCTCATTTAGCGTGGTGCTGGCAATGGAGCGAAGCCCGTGGGCGACCAGCCGCCCACCAAAGCCCATCCGCTTTATCGCCATGTTCGCTGTCTGTTCATTTATATGGCGGCTTGGGATGCGATCGGATGGGAATATGTAATCTTTTTCGCCACTAATAGGGCGCATTAATTCGAGTAGTGACATGGCCTGTGGGCTTAAGGGGATTGAATGGGCGCGTTTCTTTTTCATTCTTTCGCCTGGGATGTGCCATAGGCTGTTTTCAAAATCTATTTCATCCCATCGTGTACCTGCGGCTTCGCTTGGGCGCGTCATAGTGTGGAGCTGCCATTCGATCACGCAGCGAGTGGTAATTTTGATGCTGGCCGTGGTTAACGCTTTCATTAATTCGGGAAGTTCGGCTGGCAGTAGCGCAGGCATGTTTCTTTTTGGCGGTGCCTGAAAAGCCTGTCCAATACCGGATAGCCTGTTGGCGTCTATAAGGCCGGTGTTTACCGCAAAGACCATCACTTCGTTTAAACGCTGGATGAGGCGCTTCACTGTCTCCAGACTACCCTTCGCGGCAATTGGGGTTAGCACCTCAATTACGGTGGGCGCTTTGATTTTATGAATGGGCATCGCGCCCACGCTGGGGAATATGTGAAGCTCAAGTGAACGCCATATATCTTTGGCGTGGTCGGCTGAGACTTTGGATCTCTTTACTTCCAGCCACTGCGCCGCGACTGTTTCGAGGGTGTTCAGGTGCGCTTGCTTAAAACTCTGCTCCAGCTCAGCTTTGTGCTCTTTCGGGTCGATGTTGTCTGCTACCAGCTTACGTGCCTGCTCAGACTCACCGCGGGCTTTTGCAAGTGTAATAGTAGGGTAGGCACCTAAAGATATTAGTGTACGTGCCTTGGTGTATGGCCGTTGGTAGTTGAACAGCCATAGTTTCGACCCGTTAGGTTTTACCCGTAGACACAAGCCGCCCCCATCATAGAGGTTGTATACCTTCTCGTGCGCCTTCGCTTGCTTTACTTCGGTTGCTGTGAGGGGCTTGGTTGTATTGGCCATTGCAGTACTGATTCGCTTCCATTGTTAGTGGTACTGCAATCAGTATTGCAATAAAACGCGAATGTTACAAGATGTCAGCGAACGCTAAAGAATAGAAAACCGCTTAAAACACAGTCTTTTTAGGGTGTCTAAACGGTCTCGGGTGCTTCTGAGTATGTCTCTGAATGAGGATTTGGTGGAGGCGTCGGGAATTGAACCCGAGTCCGTCAGTTCTCTGCCTTCGGCTCTACATGCTTATTTCGTCTATTATTTAACCTTTCACTGGCCCGGCGAACAGGGATTTAAAGGCGAGCTTGCTTTAATTTTAACTGCGGTCGTCACAAGCGGGGCTTGGCAGCGGTCCCATGAGGCGTGCACCCGGTTTGAATACATGGGCACATTCGCCCCGGGTTAAGCTAACTTACGTCTTTCTCTTGCGAGAGGTTTTTAAGCAGCTAGTGCGTAGTTTTCGTCATTGGCAACTATAAAAGTTACAGTAATTGTTTTACGAGAGTTACTACCCTCTCGGCATGCACCTTAGGTTTTGTAACCGGCGTCGAATCCATATCGCCCCCAGTACTTTAGACAGTACTTATAGACTGTACCTAGTGTGAGTCCGCTATTTTACTGCAATTGTTCCCCGATGTCTTTTTGAGATACCGATCACGCTAAATATCCGACAAATAGTATTAAATGGCGCTTTTAGAGGCTCCTGTAGGGGCTCCTGGACGAAACGAGGAATATGAAAATGAAGATAAAAGCTCCATCCGGGGTGTTGATGATCGGTGTTTGTCTTGTGCTTTCTGCCTGTGGCGGGAGTGATTATGCCAGCAAGGACGTAAAGGGCGAAAAACCGACGGTAACCCGAAAAGCGAACAATCCGCTGTCCAATCAGCAGGAAATACTCAATGCTTCCCGGGGTTTGCAGGCCCGTGTGGATGCTGATACGGCCAGAAAGAAGAAAGCGATGGAAGAGGCGATGAACTAGGACCAGGGTACAATCTGGTTTTGCACCATTAACTGGTGCTATTGATTGTCTGCCTTCATTACCCTGGATTTATCGCGATTCCAGTCGCGCTCCTTAATTGAGGCGCGCTTGTCATGTAGTTTCTTGCCCGTTCCGAGGGCGATGGCAACTTTCACCTTGTTGCCTTTCCAATAAATCGACGTTGCCACACAGGTTTGCCCCTTGGCCTGGGTCGCGCCCACAAGGCGGGCGATTTCCTTTTTATGAAGCAGCAATTTCCGGCTGCGGCCGGGTTCAGCCAGTATATGGGCCAGCGCAGTTTTCAGCGGCGGGATGTGGCAACCGACCAGGTAGGCTTCTGCGTTTTGTAAAATCACATAGGTGTCTGTCAGCTGACATTTGCCTTCCCGCAGGGATTTCACTTCCCAACCGGCCAGTACAATGCCCGCCTCAAAACGGTCATGGAGTTCATATTCGAACCGGGCACGTTTGTTTTGCGCGATTGTGCCTGGTGATAGTTTGGGTTTTTTGGCCATTACTTCCTCGCTGGGGCGGCATTATAGGGGTGAAGTGATGAAAGTACAGTCAAAAAAGTACAGTCAAATAAGGGTGTTGAGGCAGACTGGTAAATCACTGACAATGGAGTTCGTCCAAATAACAACAATAAGGGTCTTCAATGGCGGGTTCTGAATCTATCCATGGCATGTGGTCTTCCCGGCTCATGTTTATACTTGCCGCTGCCGGTTCCGCAGTAGGTCTGGGGAATATCTGGCGTTTCCCCTATGTGGTTGGGGAGTATGGTGGTGGCGCATTCGTGCTGGTTTACCTGGCCTGTATTTTCCTGATTGGCATACCTATTATGAGCTCAGAGATATTACTCGGCCGTGCTGGTCGACAGAGCCCGATTAACACCATGCGTGAACTCACAATGCGTTCCGGCGCTAATCCTGCGTGGCAGGTGGTGGGTTGGATGGGTGCCTTGGCGGGTTTTCTCATCCTGTCTTTCTACGGGGTTATCGCGGGTTGGGCGATGGCGTATGTGGTTGAACTGGGCTCCGGTGTTTTTTCCGGGGCGGATGCCGAGACCGCGGGTCGCGTGTTCGCCGAATTTACCGGAGACGTCTGGCAGGTCGTTTTCTGGCATGGGTTGTTTATGTTGATTACCATATTCATCGTTGCCCGTGGTGTGAGCGAGGGTCTGGAAAAAACCGTCAAATACCTGATGCCTGCATTGTTCGTCTTACTGTTGGTACTCGTCGGTTATTCAATGACGACGGGCTATTTTATGGACGGTTTGAAGTTCCTGTTTTCATTTAACTTCGACAAGCTGGGCTGGAATAGTGTGCTTATAGCGATGGGGCAGGCGTTCTTTACGCTGAGCCTGGGTATGGGTGCGATCATGACGTATGGCGCCTATATGCCGAAAGGGACATCGATCATTGGCGCAGCCACCTCGATTGCACTCATTGACACGGGGATTGCGCTGCTGGCGGGGATGGCTATTTTCCCCCTGGTTTTTGCCAATGGGCTTGAAAGCAGTTCTGGTCCCGGTCTGATGTTTGTCACGCTACCCCTGGCGTTTGGCCAGATGGGTGGCGGTGTTATTTTCGGGGCAGTGTTTTTTGTGCTGGTGACATTCGCCGCCATTACCTCGGCTATTTCGCTGGTTGAACCTGCTCTGGCCTGGCTGGTCGAGCGCATGAAAGTCAGCCGTCTTACGGGTGCGATGATTGTCGGGGGGGTTGCCTGGCTGCTTGGTATGGGCTCCGCATTTTCTACTAACATCTGGGTTGATGTCACGGTATTGCCGGGCATGAATTTCTTTGACTCGATGGACTATATTTCCAACAATATTATGCTGCCGCTGGGGGGAATCGTCATTGCCCTGTTTTCCGGCTGGGTTATCGACAAGAAGATCAGTCAGGAAGAACTGGATTTGACTGCGGGTCAATTCAGAATTTGGGAAATTTTAGTGCGCTTTATTTCTCCTGCTGCTGTCGGTTTCGTTTTTGTCATGACCTTTGCCTAGCGGAGTACTAGATGCGCAGGGTTAACCGGTCTGCATTGATGCCTTATTCGGCGCGGCAAATGTTTGATATTGTTAATGATGTACCGGCCTATCCTGAATTCTTGCCATGGTGCCATAGCAGTGAAGTGCTGAGCCAGGACGAGCAGGGGATCGTCGCAAGACTTCAATTGGCGAAGTCGGGGCTTAAGCATTCATTTACCACCCGCAATATCATCAGCGTTCCGGGTTCTATTGAGATGGAACTGGTCGAAGGCCCCTTTTCAAAGTTGTCGGGAAGATGGACATTTGTGCAACTGGGTGAGGACGGTTGCCGAATCACCATGGATCTGCAATTCGACTTTAACAGTCGCCTGTTTAATTTGACCCTGGCAGGGGTGTTTGAAATCGCTGCTGACAAGATGGTCGACGCTTTCTGTGAGCGCGCAGATAGACTGTACAATAGTTAGAGCGATACTAACCTGGATGCAACATGCCGAAAAAAGAAACCCTGCCTGAACTCATGTCAGAAGAACCCATGTCAGAAGAACTCAAGTCTGAAGAACTCATGTCTGAAGAGATTAGTGTTGAAGTCGCATACGCCAGTGAGACGAAACAGTTCCTTAAATCATTGAGGGTAGCGAAGGGCACGACAGTTATCGAAGCAATACAGCAGTCGGGTGTGTGCGGTGCATTTCCCGGGCTGGATGTCGAGTCCTCCCGTGTCGGAGTTTTTA
>DUAT01000060.1:0-21005 GCA_012960755.1 Gammaproteobacteria bacterium | reverse complement strand
GTTGCAAAAGATCAGGCTTTAAAGGCCCATGATCGAGTTGAAATTTATCGGCCTTTGACGATTGATCCGAAGGAGGCCAGGCGGCGTCGCGCCACAAAGAAAAGGAATTAAATTCTCCTAACCTTCAATGTTTGCTGACGCTTGATCTGTTTGGACGTTCACTGTGCCAATATTCGTTGAAGGTAAAAAATCTCCTTCAAAGTGACTGAGTCTTTCCTCGACGAAAAACAGATGCAATTTCGATTGAATCAGGTTCAGGCCGGGTACCTGGATAGTATAAACATAGTCCCAGCGTTCCCGGTCGAGGGAGTCGTCCACAATGGGATTGCCCAGAACGTAGATGACCTGGCTTTTTGTCATGCCAGGTTTCAGCTTGTCGATCATCGATTGTGTGATGACGTTACCCTGCTGAATGGTAAGGCGGTGAACACCAGGAAATCGAATCGTGGAGCAGGCGCTGATGAGTACCACCAGGGTGAAAATGACGAGGACTTTGTTTTTCAGATGGTTCATAAAGCTAAATTTTACTTCTTACAGCTGCGGGAATTGGTCTTTCAATTGTGGATCTAAATCTGGATACTGTGCATAGTCTATCTTTCTTTCATCACGTAAACCAATGACATACGAATCTCAAGAAATCAAAGATGCTGGTCTGAAGATTACGCTACCTCGTATTAAGATATTGGAAACCCTTGAAAGTTCAACAATCCACCATTTAAGCGCCGAAGATGTCTACAAAATACTGATCGCCAATGGCGAGGTTATTGGTCTGGCGACGGTTTATCGCGTCCTCACACAGTTTGTAGATGCAGGTTTGGTAATCAGGCACAACTTTGAAGGTGGTCATTCAGTATTTGAAATATCAGCTGATGAGCATCATGACCACATTGTTTGTGTCAAATGCGGCCGGGTAGAGGAATTTCAAGATGAGGAAATTGAAGCACTGCAATTAAAGGTAGCCCAGCGGTTAGGATTTGCGCTGACAGATCATGACCTCAATATGTACGGGCTTTGCGAGGAGTGCGGATAACCGCTGTCTGGGCGGTGGTGTACATTTCTTGCGCATGGGCTAATGACTGATCCGTCATTTCAAGTCCGCCAAGCATTCTGGCTATTTCCCTGATCTTGTCATACTCATCGAGACGTTCGATTTCAGTATGTGCTTGATTGTCCGGGCTCTTCTTGGTGACTTTTAAGTGCTGGTGTCCCTGTGCTGCTACCTGGGGTAAGTGGGTGACGCAAACAATTTGAGCCTCCTGGCCGAGTTTACGCAGTGACGACCCGACGACTTCTGCGACACCGCCGCCGATACCAACATCAACCTCGTCGAAAATCAATGTAGGGACACGGGAAGTATCAGCAGCTACAACCTGGATAGCGAGACTGATTCGGGACAACTCACCCCCGGATGCAATCTTGTTAAGGGAGCGAGGCGCCTGGCCTGGATTGGTGCTGATTAAAAACTCGACTTCTTCCAGTCCACGAGCCAGGGGAATGTCCGCATCATGGGCTGTCAGGGCAATAGCAAAGGTTGAGCCCGACATGCCCAGATTGTTCAGTTGCTGTGAAACTTTCTTGCTGAGTTTTTTTGCGGCCCTGGTCCTGGTAGCAGATAGTTTGTCAGCGGCTTTGGCATAGACGGTTTTGAGCTCTTTTGTCTCTGTTTCCGTGGTACGAATTTCGTCGTCGATATTGCCCAAAGATTCAAGTTCCGCGTTAATGGCCTGCACAAGCTGCGGAATCCCTGCGGGTTCAATTCGGTGTTTGCGGCAGAGATCATAAATAGTACTCAGGCGGTCCTCGACTTCGGTGAGCCGCACGGGGTCCATTTCAAAGTCACCGCAGAATCGCTGCAGATCATGTATTGCCTCGTCTAACTGAATTTTTGCGGAGGCCAGCATTTCAGTGATGGGCGCAAGCTCTGCCAGATTAACAGCCTGTAACAGCTGGACACTTTTAGATAGCTGGTCCAGGGCGCTCGATTCTGCGTCCTGCCGGCAAAGGTCAATTACGGCATTACAATTGGTCAGTATCGATTCTGTGTTGGCGAGGCGTTTTTGTTCTTCCTCAAGGGAATCCTGTTCGTCCGGGACAATGTTGAGTTGTCCCAGTTCTTCAGCCTGGTAGGAAAGCAACTGCTGTCTTGCTGATTGCGCTTCATTGTTATTGATGAGCCGGTGCAGTTTTTCGACGCTGGTCTGATACTGATGAAACAGGTCACTCACCTGGTTAGCATTCTCAACCGACCCGCCGAACTCATCCAGCAGGCGAGGATGGGTTTCTTTTCTTAGCAGTGACTGGTGTTCATGCTGGGAATGGATATCGATCAACATCTCACCGAGGTTTTTCATATCATTGATTGTGCTCGGCGCCCCGTTAATAAACCCACGGGAACGTCCATCCTTGCCAATGACGCGGCGCAAGATGCATTCGGCTTGATCACCAGCAAGCTCTCGTTGCTGGAGCCATTGTTGTGCTTCTAAATTACCTGTGAGTTCAAATGTGGCATGGATCTCGGCCTTGTCAGCATTTAATCCGATCAAACCGGTTTCTGACCGATCCCCCAGAGCCAGGCCGAGGGCGTTCAGCATTATCGATTTTCCCGCGCCGGTTTCGCCGGTAATAACGGTCATTCCCTTGTCGAATTCCAGTTCCAACTGGTCCACCAGGGTAAAATTTTTAACTGTCAGCTGGCTGAGCATAGAAAATTTGTTAACTCACCGGTTCACGATATTAGACAAACTAACACAATGCACTGCCATGATGTTCTATCTACTTATCTACTGTTCTATTTGAGCAGGCTTGGGTATATTGGGTTAAAGTTGTTGTGCAGTGGCGAGATTAATTTGAGGCCGAATGTCAGATAACCAAAAAGTTAGCCCAAAGGGGCAGATTCTCTTAAAGAGCCTGGTTGAAACCTATATTGCGGAAGGACAACCCGTTGGTTCAAAGACATTGTCTCAAAGCAGCGACTTGTCCGTCAGCCCTGCCACGATCCGCAATGTGATGGCTGATCTTGAAGAGAAAGGTTACGTCTCATCGCCTCACACATCTGCAGGTCGCATTCCAACCGCCTTGGGTTATCGTTTCTTCGTCGATAGCCTGTTAACGGTCGAACCGTTGGATTCGATCGGTATCGACCGGTTAACACGGCAACTGGATCCCGATATGACAGCCCATGAACTGGTCGAATCTGCTTCCGGCATGTTGTCCGAGGTCACTCACCTGGCTGGCGTCGTCACGGTTCCGCGCCGCGAACAGATTATGCTGCGCCATGTTGAATTCCTTGGCCTGAATGACAATCGTGTGCTGGTGATTCTGGTACTGGATGATCACGAAGTGCAAAACCGTGTCATCTACACGAAAGAACAATACACAGAAATTCAGTTAAAAGAAGCCTCGAACTTTGTTAACCAGTCATTTGTTGGCCAGAGTATGAGTCGCATTCGGGATCATTTGATTTCGTCGATGCAAAAAGACCGCCAGAATATGAATAGCCTGATGCAGACCACCCTCGAGATGGCAGAGAAGGCGTTCGGGCACGAAGAGGAGAATGATTACGTGGTTGCCGGGCAGGAAAACTTATTTGATATTTCCCAGGACAATGCGCTTGCCGACATTCGTGAACTCTTCAAGGCATTTTCACTCAAGGGCGACATACTGCACCTGCTGGATCGATGTATGGAAAGCAATGGTATGCAACTGTTTATTGGTCAGGAATCAGGCTATGAGATTCTGGATGAGTGTAGTGTTGTGGCTTCGCCCTATCATGTCGAGGGCGAATTAGTGGGTGTTCTGGGTGTCATTGGTCCCACGCGGATGGCTTATGACAGGGTAATTCCCATCGTTAATGCAACCGCGCGCATATTGAGCGCCGCCCTGGATGGTGTACGATCGAAACCGGGCTGAGGTGAGGGGTATACCCATACTCCCGACTGAATCAGGCGTTGAAGGACTTTTTTTTCCACAAGATCCACCTGGAATCTCCTAAATTTCCCCTCAAGCGGCGGTTATACCCTTGAATGCTGCAGGGGCGATCCCCATATATCTTCCCACGTTGGTACTTATACGCCTGGAGAGGGGTTGAATGTCGAATCCGGAAGATCAAAACGAAGCATCTGTGACGAAAAATACAGAGGCAGAAGATACCAGCGCGCAGGTTGAAGAAATATCTGGAGAACTCTTACAGGAAACCGATGATGACAGCGCCAGCTCGGACGAGATCGATGTAGAAGGTGCTGAGAGTGAAACCGGCTCTGAAACTGTCATATCAATCGAATCCCTTCAGGTAGAACTGGAGAATGCTTCTGGAGAAGTATCAAAATTCAAGGATGTCGCGTTACGAGCCGAAGCAGAAATGCAGAATGTCCGTCGGAGGGCGTCCAAGGATCTTGAGAATGCCCACAAGTACGGTCTGGACAAGCTGGTACAGAACCTGCTGCCGGTTATCGACAGCCTTGAAAAGGCGGTTGAATCAGCCGAACAGGCAGCCGATGAGGAGGCGAACAAGGCCATCGTTTCGGGTGTTGGCCTGTGTCACAAGATGTTACTCGATGTGCTCGCCAAAGACGGCGTCAGTGTCGTTGACCCGGTAGGCGAACCGTTTGATCCGAATCTTCACCAGGCCATGTCCATGGTTGAAAATCCGGAAGTCGAACCCAATTCAGTGGTTGCGGTAGTACAAAAAGGCTACACCTTAAATGGCCGCCTGGTTAGACCCGCGATGGTGATGGTATCAAAGGGCGTCACAGCCCCAACAGATGAGGAAGCCTGAGTCAGGTAGTTAAGTATTGGGTGCTGTAATTGGGTTATAAAATAGTTTCGCCAGCCAACAGGTTGGCACAAGTTGAAGATTGGAGAGAGTAAAATGGGAAAAATTATCGGTATTGACCTGGGAACGACTAATTCGTGTGTCGCTTTTCTTGAAGGTGGTACTCCGAAAATCATCGAGAATTCCGAAGGTGATCGAACCACACCGTCTATTATTGGCTATGCTGATGATGATGAAATTCTGGTAGGGCAGGCAGCAAAGCGTCAGGCCGTAACTAATCCCGAGAACACCCTGTTTGCAGTTAAGCGATTGATTGGTCGTCGATTTGAAGACGAGGTCGTGCAACGTGATATCAAGATGGTTCCGTACAAAATTGCCAAGGCAGAAAATGGTGATGCCTGGGTTGAAGTCAAGAGCGAAAAAATGGCACCGCCTCAAATCTCCGCCCAGGTACTAGGCAAGATGAAGAAAACTGCTGAAACCTATCTCGGAGAAGAAGTGACTGAAGCCGTTGTTACGGTGCCTGCTTACTTTAACGACTCCCAGCGTCAAGCCACCAAAGACGCCGGTCGTATCGCCGGATTAGATGTAAAACGAATTATCAATGAGCCGACTGCCGCAGCCCTTGCCTATGGCATGGACAAGGCGACGGGTGATTCAACCATCGCAGTCTATGACCTGGGTGGTGGTACCTTTGATATTTCCATCATTGAGATTGCTGATGTAGATGGCGAGAAGCAGTTCGAAGTATTGTCCACCAATGGCGACACCTTTCTGGGTGGTGAAGACTTTGACCTTCGCATGATCGATTATCTGGCCGATGAATTTAAAAAGCAGGAAGGCATGGATCTACATAATGATCCGTTAGCGCTGCAACGGCTGAAAGAAGCAGCAGAGAAAGCGAAGATTGAGTTATCTACCAGCCAGCAAACTGAAGTGAACCTGCCTTATATTACTGCTGATGCCTCAGGACCCAAACACCTGGTCATCAAAGTGACCCAAGCTAAATTGGAGTCCCTGGTTGAGGACCTGGTTGATCAAACCATGGGGCCGTTGCGCACTGCGATGAAAGACGCTGACGTAGGTGTTTCGGAAATCGACGACATTATCCTTGTAGGTGGCCAGACACGTATGCCTCTGGTTCAAAAGAAGGTGCAGGAGTTTTTCGGCAAAGAGTCCCGTAAGGACGTGAATCCTGATGAAGCAGTCGCCATGGGTGCATCTATCCAGGCCGCGGTATTGTCCGGTGACGTAAAAGACGTATTGTTGCTTGATGTCACACCATTGTCTCTTGGTATTGAAACCATGGGTGGGGTGATGAGTAACCTGATCGAAAAGAACACCACGATTCCGACCAAGAAGTCGCAAACTTTCTCCACTGCTGATGATAACCAGCCTGCGGTGACGATCCATGTGTTACAGGGCGAGCGTAAGCAGTCAGCACAAAACAAATCACTGGGGCAGTTCGATCTTTCAGATATCCCGCCGGCACCTCGTGGCGCGCCGCAGATTGAAGTGAGCTTTGATCTGGATGCCAATGGTATTTTGAATGTGTCGGCGAAAGATAAGGCAACAGGCAAAGAGCAGTCTATTGTCATTAAAGCTTCATCTGGATTGACCGATGAGGAAGTCGAAAAGATGGTGCAGGATGCAGAAGCCAATGCTGAAGACGATCGCAAGTTCGAAGAATTGATTACCGCGCGGAATCAGGCTGACGGAATGATCCATGCAACCCGCAAGACTTTGGAAGAAGCCTCTAGCGTAAGCGAAGAGGAAAAAACCAGTATCGAATCTGCAATCTCAGATCTCGAAGAGGCGCTCACGGGAGACGACAAGGAAGCCATAGAAACCAAAACTCAGACTTTGACGGAAGCATCTTCAGAATTAGTTCAGCGAATGTATGCGGAGCAGGCGGCACAGGCCGAGGCTGGAAATGCCGCCGGAGCAGAGGAAGCCAATGCTGGCAGTGCAGAAGCGGATGCTGTTGATGCGGAATTTGAAGAAGTAAAAGACGATAAGTAATTCAAGCTCTACTTGAGCAAACAAGATAGGCCAGGGATGTCATGTCCCTGGTCAAATTGATGAAGCGTACATAATCGGGTTAACCGATTTTTTGCGCTTAAGACAAAAATAATTATGGCAAAACGAGATTACTACGAAGTACTGGGTGTATCCCGGGATGCATCCGAGAAAGAAATCAAAAAAGCGTATCGACGGTTGGCGATGAAATACCATCCGGACCGGAATCCAGACGATACCGCTGCAGAAGAGAAGTTCAAAGAGGCGAGTGCTGCTGCCGAGATACTCACGGATTCTGAAAAGCGTGGTACTTATGATCAGTTTGGCCATGCAGCCTTTGAAGGTGGTGGCGGTGGTGGATTCCAGGCCGGGGGTAATTTTGGATCCATTTTCGAGGATGTTTTTGGAGACATATTTTCCGGTGGTCGTGGCGGCGGTCGTAGCCAGGTTCAACGTGGTTCTGATTTAAAATACGTTCTGGAACTGACATTGGAAGAAGCGGTTCGCGGTGCCAATCCGAAAATCAAGGTGCCCACACTCGTTGAATGCATGGAGTGTCTTGGTTCCGGTGCCAAAAAAGGCACCAAGCCGATGGATTGTGTGCAGTGTGGTGGCATGGGCCAGGTCACGGCACGACAGGGATTTTTCTCTATTCAGCAAGCTTGTCCCCGTTGTCGTGGTACCGGCAAAATGATCTCCGATCCCTGTGGCCGATGCAGGGGTCAGGGCCGTGAGCACGAAACCAAGACGCTGTCAGTCAAAGTTCCCGCTGGCGTTGACACCGGTAACCAGATTCGTCTCGGCGGTCAGGGTGAGGCGGGTGCTAATGGTGGACCGGCTGGCGACCTGTATGTCCAGATGAATGTACTGGATCATAAGATATTCACCCGTGAAGGCGAGCATCTGTACTGCGAGGTGCCTATCAGTTTTGTTGATGCGACCCTGGGTGGTGAACTGGAAGTGCCTACTCTCGATGGTAAGGTAAAATTAAAAATACCCCAGGAGACACAGACTGGCAAATTGTTCCGGTTGCGTGGAAAAGGAGTTGATGCCAGCGGAATCCGTGGCGGTGGCATTGGCGATCTGTATTGCCATGTCGTTGTCGAAACACCCGTGGGTCTGTCCAGGAAGCAAAAAGAACTTCTGCGGGAATTTGACGGCCACTCCAGCGCGAAGCAGTCGCCCAATCGAACCACCTGGTTTGACAACGTAAAAAACTTTATCGACACTTAATGAGTTGTCGACACGTAATGAGTTGTCGACACTTTAAATCCGCTATCCTCGCGGCTCGTGAATCCAATGGGTAAAAAACCATGACCAATATAGCCGTTACTGGTGCTGCTGGTCGCATGGGAAAGACCTTGATTGAAACCATCTTGGCAACCGATGGGGTGGAGTTGACCGCAGCAATTGAGCGTGCGGGCATCCCGGTTATTGGTAGTGACGCCGGTGAGGTGGCCGGTGTTGGACCTCTCTCAGTTAAAATCACCGATGATCTCGAATCGGTAATCGATCAGTTCGATGTCTTGATAGACTTCACGATTGCCGATGCCACCGCCGGTAACCTTGAAATCTGCGAAAAGGCGGGTCGGAAAATGGTCATTGGTACAACTGGCTTATCTGCGAACCAGACTTTGAGACTTCAGGAAGTATCCAGCAACATCCCGATTGTCTATGCGCCTAACTACAGTGTGGGCGTCAATGCAACCTTCAAACTGATAGAGGTCGCGACCGCCATTTTTGGTGACGACGTCGATATCGAAATTACCGAAGCCCATCATCGGCATAAGGTAGATGCACCGTCCGGCACAGCGGTAAAAATGGGAGAAATCGTCGCAGCAACGCTGAACCGTGATCTGGGTAAGGTGGCAGTATATGGTCGTGAAGGTTTAACCGGTGAACGAAGTAGAGAAACCATTGGGTTCTCGTCAATCCGTGCCGGGGATATCATCGGTGAGCATACGGTGATGTTTGCTGGTAGCGGTGAGCGACTCGAAATCACTCATCGTGCCCACAGTCGATCCAACTTTGCGCAAGGTGCAGTCCGGTCGGCAATATGGATTAGCGGCGAGACTTCCGGTTTGTTCGATATGCAGGATGTACTTGGTTTGCGAAAATTAGGCGTATAGCGCTGGCAACTGAACGGCGCTTCCCTTAGAATCATGCGCCAGTATGACACCCAGCCGAATCACTTTACCAGAGGCGAGATGGAAGCAATTCCCTCTCGCTTTTTTTCGAACTGAATCCCTGATTATTCTTGTTATTGGAGACTGACATTGCCCAGTAGAGCGGTACTTGCACTGGAGAACGGTGAATTGTTCGAAGGTGCATCTATTGGTATTGACGGGAACTCAGTAGGCGAGGTCGTTTTTAACACGGCGATGTCGGGATATCAGGAAATTATCACCGATCCATCTTATGCCCGGCAAATCATCACATTAACCCACCCGCATATCGGTAATACCGGCGTAACAAAGGAAGATGAAGAGTCGGAAAATATATGGGCTGCCGGTCTGGTTATTCGGGACCTGCCGTTACTGGCCAGCAACTGGCGACAGGAACAAACCTTGCAGGACTACCTGTCGAGCCGGGGAGTGGTGGCGATTGCTGATATTGATACGCGGAAACTGACGCGAGTATTGCGGGAATGTGGTTCGCAGAAGGGGTGCATTGTCGCCGCGGATGACCTCGGCGACGCAGATGTGAACCAGGCGATTAAAAATGCAAAAGCATTTGCCGGGCTTCAAGGCATGGATCTGGCAAAAGTTGTGTCGACGCAAACCGCCTACCAATGGTCAGAAGGATCCTGGCGATTAGGCGAAGGCTATCCGCAGCTGACTGACTTCAAGTACCATGTCGTTGCTTACGATTTCGGCGTCAAACGCAATATACTGAGAATGTTGGCAGACAGAGGTTGCCGGTTGACCGTCGTACCTGCAGAAACTTCAGCGCAAGACGTGCTGGCGCTTAAGCCTGACGGCGTATTTCTCTCCAATGGTCCAGGCGATCCAGAGCCTTGTGATTATGCAATAAAGGCGATCCAGGAAATCACAGCAACCGGCATCCCTGTATTCGGGATTTGTTTGGGACTTCAGCTGCTGGGTTTAGCAAGTGGTATGCAAACCCGAAAGATGGGCCATGGCCACCACGGCGCAAATCATCCCGTGAAGAATCTCGATGACGGTACTGTGCTGATTACCAGCCAGAATCATGGTTTTTGTATCGATGACCAGACATTGCCGAATGATGTCAGAATTACTCATCGGTCTTTGTTTGATGATTCGTTGCAGGGTATCCAACTGATCAATTGCCCGGCATTTGGCTTTCAGGGCCATCCGGAGGCGAGTCCGGGTCCACACGACGCAGCGCCATTGTTCGATCATTTTATCGAATTGATAAATCAGTATTTGCAGGGCAAGAAGTAAGCATGCCGAAAAGAACCGACATCCAGAGTATCCTCATTATTGGCGCGGGTCCGATTATTATTGGACAGGCATGTGAGTTTGATTACTCCGGCGCGCAGGCGTGTAAGGCATTAAAAGAAGAAGGCTATCGGGTAATCCTCGTTAACTCGAACCCAGCGACGATTATGACCGACCCGGCCATGGCTGATTCCACCTACATTGAACCGGTGAACTGGCGCATTGTTGCGGCGATTATCGAAAAAGAAAAACCGGATGCTCTGCTGCCAACCATGGGCGGCCAGACGGCCCTGAATTGCGCGCTGGATCTTGCCCGGGAAGGGATTCTGGAAAAGTACGATGTTGAGTTGATTGGCGCAAGCAGGGAGGCCATTGACAAGGCGGAAGATCGCCAGAAATTTGACGTCGCCATGAAGAAAATTGGCCTGGAAACACCACGGTCGGGTTTTGCCCATTCGCTGGAGGAAGCAAAACAGGTTCAAGCTGCCCTGGGCTTTCCCTGTGTCATTCGACCCTCGTTTACCATGGGAGGCTCCGGTGGTGGTATCGCCTACAACCATGAAGATTTTGTCGAGATCTGTACCCGCGGCCTTGATCTTTCACCGACAGACGAATTGTTGATAGACGAGTCTCTGCTGGGTTGGAAAGAGTATGAAATGGAGGTGGTGCGAGACAAGAACGATAACTGCATTATTGTCTGTTCAATTGAAAATTTTGACCCGATGGGTATCCATACGGGTGATTCAATCACCATTGCACCGGCCCAGACCCTGACAGACAAGGAATACCAGGTCATGCGCAATGCCGCGGTCGCGGTGTTACGGGTGATCGGCGTTGAAACAGGTGGCTCGAATGTACAATTTGCGGTAGATCCTGAAACCGGTCGACTGGTTATTATTGAGATGAACCCGCGTGTTTCACGGTCCTCGGCACTTGCGTCAAAAGCCACCGGATTTCCCATTGCCAGGGTGGCAGCGAAACTGGCGGTGGGTTACACCCTGGATGAGTTATCTAACGAGATAACCGGGGGAGTGATACCCGCGTCTTTTGAACCCTCGATTGACTATATTGTGACCAAGATCCCCAGGTTCACATTTGAGAAGTTTCCTCAGACGGATAACTACCTTACAACCCAGATGAAATCCGTGGGTGAGGTCATGGCGATTGGACGAACGTTTCAGGAGTCTTTACAGAAGGCGCTAAGAGGTCTTGAGGTTGGTATTAACGGGTTGTCACCGATAATGGATCAATCGTCCGCAGATTGGCAGGATAGGCTGCGCAAAGAACTTCGTGTCGCGGGTGCAGAGCGAATACGGTATGTGGCCGACGCGATGCGATTCGAATGGACCCTGAAAGACATTCAGGCGTTAACAAAGATTGACCCCTGGTTCCTGATGCAGATTGAAGACCTCATTGCGCAGGAAAATAAAATCAGCGAGTCCGCCGTCGCGGAACTCAATGCTGATCTTGTGTTTAAACTCAAGCAGAAGGGGTTTTCTGATTCGCGTCTGGCAGAGCTGTTGGGGATTGCAGAATCGGAATTTCGTGCCCACAGAATCGCACTGGGTGTAAAACCCGTTTATCGCCGGGTTGACACTTGTGCTGCAGAGTTTGCGTCAGCCACTGCGTACATGTATTCCACCTACGAGTCAGATTGCGAGGCGAATCCCAGTAATAAAGACAAGATCATGGTGCTCGGTGGCGGCCCCAACCGGATCGGGCAAGGCATAGAATTTGATTACTGTTGTGTCCACGCGGCTCTCGCAATGCGAGAGGACGGTTATGAAACCATTATGGTGAACTGCAATCCGGAAACCGTTTCCACCGACTATGACACCTCTGACAGGCTTTATTTTGAACCACTGACCTTTGAGGATGTTCTATCGATTGTCCAACTGGAGCAGCCGAAAGGGGTCATCGTACAGTTTGGCGGGCAGACACCTTTGAAATTAGCGGAAGATCTGGAAGCGGCGGGTGTGACGATCATTGGGACAACACCCGATGCCATTGACCGTGCCGAGGATCGCGAACGTTTCCAGCAAATGATTGAGGAATTAAAACTCAGGCAGCCGCCGAACAAAACGGTAAAAACCATTGAGGCCGGGATTGAAGCGTCCACTTCGATCGGCTTTCCAATAATTGTCCGACCGTCCTATGTTCTGGGTGGAAGAGCAATGGAGATAGTTTACGACGAGGTGGAATTGCGCAGCTATATGCACGAGGCGGTTCAGGTGTCTGAAAAATCTCCCGTGTTACTCGATCGGTTCCTCGACCAGGCAATCGAAGTTGATGTGGACGCGGTTTGCGATGGCAAACAGGTCGTCATCGGGGCGATTATGCAACACATCGAACAAGCTGGCGTGCATTCCGGTGACTCCGCCTGCTCTTTGCCACCCTACAGCCTGAATGAGGAATTGATCGAAGAAATACGCGAGCAGGTCAGCGCCATGGCGCTTGAACTTGGAGTTGTGGGGCTAATGAATGTGCAACTGGCGATCCAGAATGGCGTGATCTATGTCCTTGAGGTTAACCCGCGGGCATCACGAACCGTGCCTTTTGTCTCAAAATGTATCGGGGTGTCGCTAGCGAAAATTGCCGCCCGGTGCATGGTTGGCACATCTCTAAAAGCACAGGGGTTCACCCATGAAATTATCCCTGAATATTTCAGCGTCAAGGAAGCCGTCTTCCCTTTCGGCAAATTTCCCGGTGTTGATCCGATCCTGGGTCCTGAAATGAAATCAACAGGCGAAGTGATGGGTGTCGCGGACACCTTCAGCGAGGCCTACAGAAAATCCCAGGTTGCTGCAGGTGATCTGCTACCCAGTGGTGGCACAGCCTTTTTGAGCGTCCGTGAAGTGGACAAGCCAGAGTTGATACAGGTGGCCAGGGACTTGATTGACTTAGGTTTTACCCTGGTCGCGACTCGTGGCAGTGCAGCTGCGTTGCTGGATCAGGGAATTGAAGTGACCGTGGTGAACAAGGTGATGGAAGGTCAACCGCATATTGTAGATATGCTGAAAAACCAGGAAGTCGACCTGATTGTGAATACCACAGAAGGCAAACAGGCGATTAGGGATTCCTACACGATTCGGCGCACGGCTTTACAGTATAAAGTCTATAACGCGACCACGATGGCGGGAGCCAGGGCGTGTGTAGAAGCTGTCCGGCACGGCGACAACTATACGATTCACCGACTTCAGGATCTTCATAAACGACACTAGAAAAGTTTCGCAAGGTTGCAGTTGCGTTTTTTCTGGACAAGCGGCGCGAACTCTTTAACACTGGCTCTCAATGGTTAGCTTTTTACGCTGATCGAACTCCTTTTTTGGACTAAGTGACATGGATAAGATCCCGATGACAGCTGATGGTGAACAAGCCCTGCGTGGCGAGCTTGATAATCTCAAGCTGGTCGAGCGTCCGAGGATTGTACAGGCCATTGCTGAGGCCAGGGCACAGGGAGACCTGCGGGAGAACGCGGAGTACCAGTACGCTAAAGAAGAACAGGGCTTCATCGAAGGCCGGATCGCCGAGATCGCTGGTAAGTTATCTAATGCCCAGGTGATCGACGTCACCGCGATATCGCCCTCGGGCAGGGTGATCTTTGGCACCACTGTCAAGTTGATGAATCTCGACAATGAGGAAGAAGTCACCTATAAAATTGTCGGTGATGACGAAGCCGATATCAAAATCAACAAGATCTCCATTTATTCTCCCATTGCCCGCGCGATCGTGGGTAAAGGCGTAGACGATGTTGTTGTTGTCAGGGCACCCAGCGGCGACATCGAATACGAAATTTGTTCGGTCGAGCACCTTTAGCAGGACACTCCACTAGCAGCAGAAGATTTGCGTCAAAGCCCGGGGCCGCTTTAGAGAATATCTGTTCGCAACAAGTTGGATAACCGTGGGTCAGGTTTAGACGCTCGCTTGTACAGCAGCGCGACATTTCCAATGCGCTGTATTACCTGGGCTTCTGAATAGATCCTGATCCGGTCAATGGCGTCTGCCCGATCTCGTCGGTCTTCTGCATTAATCCTGATCTTTATCAGTTCATGGTCTTTCAGGGCGCGATTGAGTTCGCCCAGGACCGCGTCGCTGGTCCCGTTACCAGCAATGGTGACGACTGGCTTCAAACTGTGCCCAATGGCTTTAAAACGCTTCAACTCTGCCTTGCTAATCATGATCTAATACTCTTTGAGCCTGTAATCGGGGCGGCGATTCTACCTGAGGGGAACTGTATTTTGGAACCGATTCCATGAAAAAATCCAAGTCCAGCCACAAATGGCTCCAGGCTCACGAAGATGACGAATTCGTAAAACGTGCCAGGGAAGAGGGTTACCGGTCTCGGGCAAGTTATAAGTTATTGGAAATTAACGAAAAATTCCAATTATTAAAGCCTGGTTTGTGTGTCGTTGACCTGGGAGCGGCACCCGGCGGTTGGTCCCAGGTGGCGGTTAAGTCTGTTGGAAGTAACGGAAAAGTTATCGCTCTTGACATTCTGGAGATGCAACCTATTGATTCGGTTACCTTTATCCAGGGAGATTTCACAGAAGACGAGCCTTTTGAGCAGTTGTTATCAGAAACAGCCGGGAGGCCGATAGACCTTGTTATTTCAGATATGGCCCCAAACTTAAGTGGTATGAAGGAAATTGATCAGCCAAGGTCTGCGTATCTGGTAGCACTGGCGATCCAGTTATGTGACCAGGTGCTGTGCAAAAATGGGAATTTGGTGTCAAAATGTTTCGAAGGCGAGGGAATCAACGAAATACGCCAGGCATTTAGAGACAGGTTTCAGCGCGTGATAAATTTCAAACCCCGGGCTTCACGAGGCAAGTCCAGGGAGATTTACGTTATTGGCATCGGGCATAGGCAGCAACGCACCGTCTAGCGCTTGGTGAACTTTTTGTTCTAGTGTAAAGTTGCAGTCCGACCCGAAAATCCCAGTTTTTCCGGGTCGGCGACAGTTTGAGAGGGTAGTCCATTGAATGACATGGGAAAAAACCTGCTGCTTTGGTTAGTTATTGCCGCAGTGTTGTTGACAGTTTTTAAGAATTTCGACGTAAACAGGGGGCCGGAAGAAATAGCCTATTCTACTTTTATGGAGATGGTCACTCGCGGCCAGATTAAGACAGTGGATGTTGATGGCCTGATTATCCGTGCGCAGAAATTTGACGGGGAGGTGTTTGAAACCGTCCAGCCTCAAATCGAAGACAAGGCTCTGATTGATGACTTGCAGGAGCATGGGGTCAACTTCAGTGGCAAGCGACCGGAACAACAATCTCTATGGACCCAGTTACTCGTTGCAGCCTTCCCGATACTGGTGATTATTGCTGTATTTATGTTCTTTATGCGGCAGATGCAAGGGGGTGGCGGTGGGCGAGGTGGACCCTTAACCTTCGGTAAAAGTAAAGCCAAGCTACTCGGCGAAGATCAGATTAAAACAACATTTGCAGATGTTGCCGGGGTCGATGAGGCCAAGGAAGATGTGCAGGAACTGGTCGAATTCCTGCAGGATCCAGGCAAATTCCAGAAACTCGGTGGTCGAATTCCTCGCGGTGTTTTGATGGTCGGCCAGCCCGGTACAGGTAAGACCTTGTTGGCCAAGGCAATTGCGGGTGAAGCGAAAGTACCCTTCTTTTCGATATCCGGTTCAGACTTCGTTGAAATGTTTGTCGGTGTTGGCGCATCCCGGGTACGGGATATGTTTGACCAGGCAAAGAAGCAGTCACCTTGTATTATATTTATTGACGAAATTGATGCAGTGGGCCGACATCGTGGTGCAGGTCTCGGTGGCGGTCATGACGAACGCGAGCAAACCCTGAACCAACTGTTAGTTGAAATGGACGGTTTCGACGGCAACGATGGCGTGATCGTTATTGCGGCGACGAACAGGCCTGATGTGCTTGACCCGGCCCTGTTGCGTCCGGGGCGATTTGACCGACAGGTTGTGGTTAGTCTTCCTGATATCCGGGGTCGAGAACAAATTCTTAAGGTCCATATGCGTAAGGTGCCTCTGTCGTCAGACGTTGAACCATCCTTTATTGCGCGTGGAACGCCGGGTTTCTCTGGCGCCGATCTTGCGAACCTGGTGAACGAGGCTGCACTCTTTGCCGCCAAGCAGGGCGTAAGAACCGTCGGGATGGAAAATTTTGAACAGGCAAAAGACAAAATCATGATGGGCGCAGAGCGCAAGAGCATGGTGATGTCTGAAGACGAAAAGCGAAACACTGCGTACCATGAGGCGGGACATTGCATAGTGGGTTATCTTGTACCGGATCATGATCCGACCTACAAAGTAACAATTATACCAAGGGGCATGGCCCTCGGT
This sequence comes from Gammaproteobacteria bacterium, assembly GCA_012960755.1. Next base: position 4,468 of record DUAT01000060.1, on the reverse strand, counting down.
GTGACGATGTTTTTACCCGAAGAAGATCGATACTCTATCAGTAAGCGTGGTTTGAATTCCAAAATTTGCACGATGTTTGGAGGTCGTATTGCTGAAGAGATGACCTTAGGTGCCGACGGTATCACCACAGGTGCTGCCAACGATATCCAGCAAGCAACCAAGATGGCGAGAAATATGGTGACCAAGTGGGGCTTGTCAGACAAATTGGGACCCTTGATGTATTCAGAAGATAGCGAGGAAGTTTTTCTTGGTATGTCTGCGGGCTCTCCCAGGTTGCAGGTGTCCGATGAAACAGCCAAATTGATCGATGATGAAGTTCGCGCGATTGCAGATAATTGTTATAAAACTGCTCAACGAATTCTGGAAGAAAATCGCGATAAATTGGACTTGATGGCTGTAGCGTTGCTGGACTATGAAACGATCGACAAGTCACAGATTGATGAGATTATGGCCGGTCGCAAACCTAGCCCGCCAGAAAGTTGGGATGATAAAAACTCAGACAGCGTGGGCGGGGATGTAGAACCGGAAACTCAGCCGAAGCCGCGTCCAAATGGACCAGTTGGTGGCCCGGCAGGGGAACACTAAGCGTTTAAAAAAAATGCTTGCTCAACTTCAATTCCCGGCTGTGATGGGCATTCTCAACGTGACGCCAGATTCATTCTCCGATGGTGGCAAGTACGCATCACTTGATCTTGCGCTTGAGCATGCGGGACACATGATTGATGAAGGTGCGGATATCATTGACATCGGTGGTGAATCCACCCGGCCTGGTGCCGCGCCGGTGACAGCGGCCGAGGAGCTGAATCGGGTCGTGCCACTGGTCAGAAGTCTGCGACAAATTTCCAACATCCCCATATCGATAGATACCAGTTCACCGGAAGTCATTACCGCGGCGGCTGAAGCCGGAGCGAATCTCATTAATGATGTCAGGTCGTTGAGACGAGAGGGTGCGCTTGAAGCGGCGGCAGCGAGTCGTCTGACGGTTTGCCTGATGCATATGCAGGGAAATCCGGAAACCATGCAAATGGATCCGCACTATGTGGATCTGATAGCAGACATCAAGGTTTTCTTGGCGCAGAGAATTGCTGCTTGCCTGGCGATGGGCATCCGGGAAGAGCAGCTGATTCTTGATCCGGGATTCGGTTTTGGTAAAACACCGGAGCACAATTTACGGCTGGTTAATTGTCTTTCTGAGTTCAAGATTCTGGGCAGACCTTTATTGGTGGGGTTATCCAGAAAGAGTACACTAGGGAAGATTCTTGATGGCTCACCTGGCGAAAAAAAACAGGCACTTTTGTTCGGAAGCGTGGCCGGTGCGTTGATTGCCGTCAACAATGGCGCATCAATAGTGAGAGTTCACGATGTTGCTGCCACTGTCGCGGCGCTGAAGGTGCGCAAAGCCGTAGAAATGGAAAGAGCTGATCTCTGATAAGAATCCAGGCGGGAAGTAAGAGTGGGAAGTCTAAAATGAAAAAACAGTACTTTGGGACCGATGGCATCCGGGGCGAAGTTGGAAAGGGACCCATTACTGCGGAGTTCATGTTAAAACTTGGATGGGCTGCCGGACGTGTGTTTGCAGCAGAAGGTGTGGGTCGTATCCTGATCGGCAAAGATACACGAATCTCGGGATACATGTTTGAGTCTGCGCTGGAAGCCGGATTGGTTTCGGCGGGCGTTGATGTTGCACTACTGGGACCTATGCCAACCCCTGGTATCGCTTATTTGACGCGGACCTTTAATGCACAAGCCGGTATTGTCATTAGTGCTTCGCATAATCCTTACAGTGATAACGGAATAAAATTTTTCTCCGGTAATGGCGAAAAATTGCCAGATGAGATCGAACATGCAATCGAAGCGCAGATCGCCGTAGCCCACGACGCCATGGAAATGGTCGCGTCAGACAAGATTGGCAAAGTTTCCCGCATCGATGATGCAGCCGGGCGCTACGTTGAATTTTGCAAGAGCAGATTTGACGACAATTACAATCTGAGAGGACAGAAAATCGTCCTGGATTGTGCCAACGGAGCTACTTATCACATAGCACCTAGTGTTTTTCGTGAACTGGGTGCACAAATAACCGAAATCGGGGTTTATCCGAATGGCCTGAATATCAACCATACAGTCGGCTCAACGCATCCGGAAGCCTTGTGTGAGAAGGTGCTCGAGGTAAAGGCTGACTATGGCATCGCTTTTGACGGTGATGGCGACCGGGTCCTTATGGTCGATGAATTGGGCGATATTGTGGATGGTGATGAGCTGCTGTTTATTATCGCGAAATATCGCCAGGCCCATTCTCAACTGCCAGGCGGGGTTGTAGGTACGCTGATGAGCAATTTAGGCCTTGAGCGGGCGCTGGCTGAGGCGGGGATTGAGTTCGTCCGCGCTGCGGTTGGTGACAGGCATGTGCTTTCAGAGTTACAGAGCCGCGATTGGCAACTGGGGGGTGAATCCTCCGGTCATATTCTCTGTACTGATCTGACATCAACCGGCGATGGTATTGTTTCAGCGCTGCAGGTCATTGCCGCGATGAAGGCATCCGGTGAATCGTTGCACACATTGAAGAATCAGATGAATAAATACCCCCAGCGAATGATCAACGTCCGGTGTGCCCGCGATGTGGTAGAGAAAACGCCGGTTACCCGGGCGGTAAAAACAACGGAAGAGAAACTTAACGGGCGAGGTAGGGTATTACTGAGACCCTCGGGTACCGAACCCCTGGTCCGTGTCATGGTTGAAGGTGAGGACCCGGCTTTGGTGGAGGAACTGGCCCGTAATTTGGCGAATATTGTGGAAAAGGCAGCAAGTTAGGTTCTACTGGTCAGCCTCCAGGCGCATGACTGCACCAGATATAGCGAGACACTCGATTAAGAGACATTCTGTGAAGAGACAATCCCGCACCAGGTAAAGGAGATTGAAAGTTAATATCAAAGCGTTTAACATGCGCAGCCGCTTTCAGAGTAAGTCATGAGAGAAGCGCTGGTTGTAGGCAACTGGAAAATGAACGGCACGCAGGAAAGTGTGCGATCCCTGGTGCTGGAGATCATTAAGCAAGAGCAGGAACAAGAGCAGAAACAGTTGCAGTCAAAACCCTGTAATGCTGTTGTTTGCCCTCCATTTGTGTTCCTTTCCCAGGTCGATGAGCTGAGAAAAGACTCAAACCTGCAAATGGGGGCACAAAATCTCGATTGGCACGAGATGGGTGCGTTTACTGGTGAAATTTCGGCAGAAATGCTGGTTGAATTGAACTGCCAATATTCAATCGTCGGACATTCAGAGCGCCGAAGTGTTTACCGCGAATCTGATAATGAGGTTGCATCCAAATTTGCAGCCTGTATAAAAGCAGGCATTAAGCCGATTTTATGCCTGGGGGAGACCCTGGAAGAAAGATTGGCAGAGCAGACCGAGCAGATAGTAGCCCGCCAGTTAGTTGCGGTACTTGAAGCAGTGGGTATTGGAGGATTTGGTGACGCAGTTATTGCTTATGAGCCAGTATGGGCGATTGGTACGGGAGAAACGGCGACTCCGGCACAGGCCGAGGCGCTTCATGGCTTTATACGTAGCCGTCTGGCGGAAAGTGACTTGAATATTTCAGAAAATATTCAGATTTTGTATGGTGGCAGTGTTAATGAAAAAAATGCTGCTGAATTGTTTGCAATGCAGAACATTGATGGTGCTCTGGTGGGTGGTGCTTCATTAAATGCGAAAGCTTTTATGTCAATTTGCGGTTTTGCACAGATTGCCTTGTCATCCTGAACCAGATACGGAGAAACCGGTCGGTCACGGGATTTTATGTAAGATTGAGTAAATTATGGAACCACAAGTTCTAGAAACACTGATATTAATTGTCCATGTCCTGGCGAGCCTTTCGATTATTGGCCTCGTACTGATTCAGCATGGAAAAGGTGCTGATATGGGTTCCGGATTTGGCGGAGGTTCATCGGGCACTGTTTTTGGTAGCGGGGGCGCAGGTAACTTCCTGACTAAAGTCACAACCGGTCTCGCGGTGGCATTTTTCGTCACCAGCTTTACACTTGCCTATTTCGCCAAGCAAAAATCCGTAACGGTGAGAAACCTTGGTATTCCAGAAGCAGTACAACAAGTACCCGTAGAAACAGAATTGGAATTACCGGTATTGAATGCCGGAAGCACAGACTCCGACCTGCCTCAGGCGGATGAATTGAACACGGATGAGTCCGAAATCCCTGAGGGATAGACGATCCGGTGGGCTGGCAATAGCCCAGATTAATGCCGAAGTGGTGGAATTGGTAGACACGCCATCTTGAGGGGGTGGTGAGCATTTGCTCGTGGAGGTTCAAGTCCTCTCTTCGGCACCAAATTTCGGCTTTGCGCAAGCAAAACGAAATCGCCATAATCCCCAACACTCGAAAGAACCAAATTTCGGCTTTGCGCAAGCAAAACGAAATCGCCATAATCCCCAACACTCGAAAGAACCAAATTTCGGCTTTGC
>DUAT01000059.1:127506-128445 GCA_012960755.1 Gammaproteobacteria bacterium | reverse complement strand
CATTCTATCATTTCTTCAGAAAACCTGATTGATCGGGATAATAACGTTTCTTTCCAATTTTCGACGATTTCACGCTCCGCTGGTCTATCATAGTCGTCAATCAAAATATCTATTTGATGCATCGCCAAGTGTTTGAGTAGCAGCGGCAGCGCTGGATATCGGGCAAGCGGTCCCGTTTGTTGGGGTGGTCCATCGACCAAAATCAAAATATTCGCTCCTCCGTTTTGAAAAACGTGACTTATTGATTTTAGCTTCTCTTCACAGGAATAATACAGGAAATCCCGATCCTCAATGTGCATGTCTACCAACGGGGAGTACACTAAGTCAACAATATCCAGGACATTTTGTGATCTCAACAACTGGCTTGTTTCTTCGAAATACTTCTTATCATGTTCAAAAGACACAATTCTCTTGGGCACATCGAATTCAGATGGAGGAAATACTGTTCTTTCCACAGTGTTCGGATCTACTCGACTACCGCCCGGATTTTCCAAAAGTTGGTTTTCATTTACAGCGTTACCCAGGGACGATTTTTTAATCAGTGCTTCAGCAAACATCAACGTGGATGTCCCACTTCCAAACTCAATGATACAATCGTAGTCTTTCTCATTGATCAGTCGCAACAGGTACAAACCAATCTCGCTACTAATTGGCCAGCCATGAAAACTCAAACCTACCTTTCCAGTATTAAAGTAGTCTCTTACTCCCATGTATGATTCGATTTGTTTTACTGTACTTTCCGTACCTTGTCTGATTTTCTTAAGTATTGTCTTTTCCAATCCATTAACGGTTTCAACCAGGGATTGCAATTCATTCAATCTCACTTTTAATCCGGCATTTTCTTCGCGTAATCGTTGAATTTCTATTTCATCGATTTCCAGCTTGCTTGAAACGCTTGCGCTATGTTCCTTCTCAAGTAGCAGCTCTTTTTCTTTGGAC
>DUAT01000059.1:126151-127322 GCA_012960755.1 Gammaproteobacteria bacterium | reverse complement strand
ACTTCTTTACTGCCTCAAGCTCTGACTCAACACTCGCAGTGCGCTCCTTCTCAAGTAGCAGCTCTTTTTCTTTGGACTTCTTTACTGCCTCAAGCTCTGACTCAACACTCGCAGTGCGCTCCTTCTCAAGTAGCAGCTCTTTTTCTCGATCATTTTTGTTAGCCTCTAACATTGATGCAAGTCCTGTTGCACGCTCCTTTTCGAGTTCAAGTTCTTTTTCATGAATGCTCTGAAGCTCAACGGAAACAGATTTGATTCTTTCCGTCTCGGACGACAGCGCTTCCTCTCTGTCTTTGCTGCGTAACAACTCTTCTTCTAAACCTGATATTTTCTCGCTAATTTTCGATTCCAGTTTTAGAATCGGCGAAATGGTGTAGCCCAATCTCAAACGACGGCCCATAGTGGACTTGGATGATTGAAGGAAATGCTTTGAATCAAAAAACTCTGACAACTGTTCCTTGGTTACAGAATTGACGAAATCCAACGCACCGGAAGATATGACGACTTCAACCTGAGCAATCTCAGAGCTAGACGTTAAGTATTGAAACATAGCGGAAATAAGCTCACCTTCCCCCCCGCAACAGTCGAGATGTATTGTAAATTCGAACCCGTCGAGTTCACTGAACAACTCTTCAACCGTAACTTGTTCTATCGACAAGTATTTAACAATTTTCATACCTGGATATGTATTCAGTAGCCCGCGGTGTTCGTTGAAACTTGACCATTGTGCAGGCCTCGTTACTCGAAAGCTTGCCTGGGAAATTGTATGGGCAACCAGTGCTTTATCAACCACCGTTAATCGTGGCTTTAACTGCTTAAATTTTTCCTGCAACGCCCTTGTAAAAGGAACGTGAGGTTCAATCAGCAGCACACGGTCATAAGTATCCAGGCTATTGGGATCCAAATCTTTACCAACGCCAGCACCGACACTAACAAAAACCTTTTTCAACTCTCACTTCCTCCTGATAACACCCTATCAATCCATTGGTTAAAGCTAACCACACGATCCCGGAAGTTTTTTCCGCATAGTACAGGGAATCCGCTTTACCAAGGATCTCATCTATCTGATGTTGATCAACACTAGTCAGACTGGACATAAGGTTCGATTTCGTTAAAAACTAGAGGCATTGAACCCTCGGCCTTCTTGTTTACCGAAGAGGACATAGTGTAA
>DUAT01000059.1:125650-126141 GCA_012960755.1 Gammaproteobacteria bacterium | reverse complement strand
GGTTCATGCCGGATTCTAAAACATCGTTATATTCATTAAGATACCAACCACAATCAAATCTAGCACTTGGCATTCTACCTTCCTGCCACCCCAGAGTTAAAAAATGGACTATTGCTGGCGTACCACTTTCAGCAACATCAGGGTATTGTCTGTAATACCATTTCTCATCGAACTCCCGATGCGTACTTAAATTGAGTCGGGCACCATAGCGAATATAATGCAACAATGGCGGCATTTCAACGTCACTAAAACTGGAATTGATTTGCGATAAGTAGTGCTCAGAATCAAATAACGGGTGAGGGTCATGTCCGTTTTTCCAACCTCTGTACCTATAGTGCAAAAACGGGAATGTTTTTTTCCGACCGACTTGTGATAAATAATACGCCCCATCAAACAACAACCGACGGTAGGATTCGATCGTCTTCCTTCGCAAAGGGGTAAGCGCTTGTAGTCCCCTCACTACAGAATCCTGACTCACAAATGTATCCTGT
>DUAT01000059.1:124974-125582 GCA_012960755.1 Gammaproteobacteria bacterium | reverse complement strand
TCCAACGACCCTACTTCGTTGTACGCTGAACAATACCTGGTCTCTAACTCATCTTGTGCGGTGAGGAGTTGGAGCGATAAAAGCTCTTTTTCATGGATTAGAGCTTCAACTTTCATTTTCTCTGCATCTTGGGAGGACTTTAAAGACCTTAAGTACCGTAGAGCACCACCTGAGACTTCCTGAGCAATCTGTTGTTCAATGCCCTCTTGATCCTGAAAAGGTGCGCACAGCGCCAATGCTTCTTCAATGACAATTAACGAACTTGTGTCAGAATAAAGTTGGGCCTCATAAGCTAGCAACGACAAGGGGTCGCTATTCTCAAATACCAGACTGATGGATTCCATTGAAGTTTCCAGCATTAAGTATTCGTTCATTATCACCAGAGCTTCCGCAGCTGCAACTTGCACCATGGGCACATAAAGCATGACTGCTGCTCCGTCAAATGTTTGATATTTCTCTGTCAAATTCCGGGTGTTTTGCAGCCAGTTCTCAATGATGGTGCCAGAATTCTCGCCAGACGTCCCCAGCGGCGAAAACAGGAATAACGCTGGTACTTCAACATCAGAATCAAGGTCACTAAATTCAATTTGCTGGTTGTTGATTTTCAG
>DUAT01000059.1:0-124964 GCA_012960755.1 Gammaproteobacteria bacterium | reverse complement strand
GATACTACAGGCCGCGAACTTGTTATTGATGCAGTTGGCTTAAATAGTCAATACGCGGCTGATTTTCAGCTTCAGCTTGTCAGGATCATTACTAAAAACCTGTAGCGGTCTTGTTTTCGGCATTGTTGTTTCTCAGGAGTTTATCGAATGTTTTGTTGTCACGATTCCAACGCTACTGCCATACAGGTATAGACATATTTCCTCGCGCTGGCACCCTGCAACTCAAGAAGAACAAGCAACTCACAAATTACCCCATAAGGTTTCTCCATGAACTTTTCGTATAAAAGTGTAGTCATTTTTTGTCGCCCAGACCTCATCGAGGCTGCGATTATACCTGCCATCGACTGCCGGGCCTCCAAGTCTCTCACAAAGATAAAACTCACGTCTAACTATATCATCTGTCGCATTACTAATAACCTGCAACGTTCTGGTGTTCTGCATAATTTAAGTCTCAATTTTTCTCACTAGTTATCGTGGACTGTGAGCCACTACTATTGTTTGAAAAAGCCGCTACTTCATACCCCATTTCTTGAATCCTCTCTCCATAAACCGAACGAAAAATCTCCAAATGCACATCTGTCAGGTGATTACGCCAATCACCAACAGATGCAGAACGGACATGCCTTTGTAGATCACTATTTTTCTTACGCATCCGACTTACTGACGATGCTCTAATCGCTGATCGGATCTTCTCATCCTCTACCGGACGGATCTCGTCTGTAATCCATTTCAACTCTTCGAATGTCCTGGCGTGCAAGTCTTCATAGCGGACGATTCGCTTCCGATTACTAATCAGCCAAGCATAAGCCAGACGAATATGAGCACCAAATCCGTTATCTACTCCACTCAAGTATTCAAGCACATCTGGATGATCTATGGGCTTTTCAAGCAAAACACTCAGTGCATGTGACTTGGGAAACAGATCAGAGAAATTCTGAACATAGTAATACAAAGATACAAAGCTGTCGTATGGGTTGCGGATTGTTGTTATCACCTGAGCACTGATCGAATCAGCAACTTCAAAAAAATGCGCTGAGGGCGAATAATGTTCGTGCATGATCGAATTTTCAGGAAACAATCCTTCCTGAATATAATTCTGCAGAAGATCCGGATCGTCGTCTGACGGGGAAACAATCTGAGCCAGGTCATAAATCTCACCAAGCAAAGTTTTGATCCACGTGTTCCCGGATTTAGGGGGGCTCGCAATGATAATTCTCAAACTCTAAATTCCCAGATCAGATACAACTTGCTCAATTTTACATTATCAATCGCCAGTCTGAAATACTGGCAATCAATTTCTGCACAAATCGGGCTCCCCGCCTAATCGGTTGTTAATTCCAACGAAGAATACTTAAAGTCTATCAACTTGACATAGTCTAGGTGTTTATCCAGAAGTAGCTGCGCTAATTCGTTCAGGTCCAGCAGGATATTGTGTGAACTAGCCGATAAATCGTATTCTTTGGAAAAGTATTGCTGAAGTACAAATGTGTTGATCAAACCCTCATCAGGGTCAGCCAAAGCCACTCCATTCGACAATGCTTTTGTTTTAAACTTAGCCTTATAGAAACTTTTTTGCCGTGACAAGAGCAAGTAAAACAGCCAGATCCCTTGTTCCTTAAATGTCGAAATAACGCTGCCATGTTTGACCAGTACTTTTTCAGATTGCTCTTTTCTCACAACTACTGCACTCAGGTCACTGATAAAGTTTCTAATACACAGGTCTTCACATGGATTATCTTCAACGGCAGGCCTGCCCGTCACTATTGACCCGAAGTTTTCTACATCTGAATAGCCAAGAACAACCTTGTTTTCTCGCATTCCCTGCAGAACACCTTTCAGCCAACTTTTTTTCGGCTGGCATGAATTGCCAACAAACCAAACAAATTCACCTTTCGACCTCTTTATCGCAGCTAACTTTTCAACACAATCAATTTCGGATTGAACATCCAGAAATACAAGGCGTAGCTTCGCGAACTGATTAATATTTTCTATCTGGAGAACTATTGCTTCATCTTGTCTACAAAGCACGAGCACCTCGTAAACCGGGACCTCTTGATTGGCAATCTGCTTAAGGAGGTGTGGCGACGATATAACATCGGTGGCCGCCACAACCGCAGAGACTCTGGGAACCCAAAAGCCAATTTCCTCCAGTGTACTTTTTGTTAACCACTTGCCAGTCTCTTTTGTTGAAGCTTTTGTGTGTGATAACCTTAGACCCGGAAACTGTGATTCCTGAATTTGATCCTTAGTGTTTTTGTCCAGCTCACACAAAACAACAATCCCACGCACCCCTTGAGCAGAATATCTTTCGAGCAGGAATTGAATATTATTTTTCCTCTCCCAAAGGAAATACTCTCTAGAGCCTGTTTTTGCTTTTCCACAGCCAAGATTTAGAATCATCAGCTTAATCTTGAATCTCTCAATCTCATCTAAAACTTCCGAGCGAAAATCGCGTCCAGTGTTCTCATCAGTTATCAACAACAGAATCTGTGAATGGTAGGCGGTTTCTACGTTTTTAAGGGCTTCCTTAAACTGCTTGTGGTATTCACCAGACTCTCTAAAAACAGACATCAGGGAAAGATCATTATTCCGATCATTCCAGCTTTCCAAAAATAAAATTGGATCTACAGCCTTGTTTTGAAACAGTAATTGCCGAAGGTCAGACTGGAACCTCCTTAGAAAAACAGCCCAGCCGGGGGAATTTACAGGAAACTGAGGTACCTTAAGGTAAGCATAGTCAACCGATTGAATCACTCCATCTGCCCATTCAACTTCATGACCATCCAGTGATAAAACAAAAATCTCTCCAAGGCCATTTTCCAGACAATACCAACGCCACTCTTCGACATACTCTTCGTAATCGTGTGGTTCAATATTCTCTACGACTATCAGCGGCTTCCCTGCGACAGTCACATACCGTTGATCTTCAAAATATTGCGCAGCTATCCTGATAAATGCCAGTTTCGTATTTACCCCGAAGCTCCGGACAGTATTGGGAATTGAGTCCCTGGTAAAACGGACGCAATACTTCAGCTCGATCTCCGTGTTATTCAAGTGATGACTTACAACCCCATCGAAATCACCCGTAATCGATTGTAAATGTATGTCATAACAGAAACCTGATATTTTCGCGGCAACGGCGAGCTCTGCATGACGCCGGAACAATCCAGGATTCCTCAGATCCCCCCCTATCTCCTTCTCAATGGCCGTATCAAACAAGGCAAGTACTAGAGGCGTTCTCTCAGGACAGTTGGGTTGGGTTTTTTGTTTAGCCCGGGGCTTTTCACGTTGAAGGTCTTTCTTTTTATGTACGGCCTTCTTTTTGGCCTCCTTCCGTTGTTTCTTTCCTGGCGCAACACGCCAGGCTAAAAGCCGATCGGCTGCCTGGCCCGGCAACGTAATGAAAACAGTTCTTATGAACCTAAGCGGAGCACTTAGCTTCCATGAAAAGCTGTTCCGAATCCGATCTACCTCTACCTGATATTCATCCCGTTCCAATTCTGCAGAACGAAGCTTATTCTGTAGAATCTGTACTTCATGTTCTTTTTGGCGAACGGTTTCCTTACTTAGACGTAATTGATCTCCAGCTGATTCCGAACCTTCTTCATAAATTCGTAAGCTGGACAACCGTTTGTAAATACGTCTCAGTTTTTCTTCTGGTTCCATTACCATCTCGGTTAGCGAAAGAAACTGCTTTCTTCATTTAGTCACACCAAGTAGATATAATACCAGACACATGTCATGTGAACTTCAAAATTAGTGATATCAATTCCTTTTTTTTGTACCAGGAGTAAAGACTTTAGAGCTTCGCTGGAGCCCGTAAATCAGCTAACGAAGATCGGTGAGAAATGGCGCTCAACAGGTGATGATCCCTACTTCGCAATCAAAGCAAAGCTGAAGCCGGGTTCCTGGTACGAATTTCAAGTCAAAATAGACCTGGAAGTAGATTTTCAGATCGCAAAATTCTATTTTGACTTCGGCGAAGGCTACCTCGAACAAGATTCAGTGGTACTGCCGTTGAACTCAGGAGAACTTGCAAAGCGCCTGGTTTTCTTCGAACAGTCACCACTTCAGATCAGATTTGATCCTGTTACGAGCGCAGGCGACATCGATCTGAAGCACCTCCGCCTGAGAATAAAAAAAACTGAATCTGCCCGGGAGTCAGTTTTAGAAAAGCTTATTTCACAGCACAAAAAGTTTAAGTCGTTAAACATAGACTCTGCAAAAATAGAGATTAACAGTCGTCTGGAGTCTGCTGCAAATGAATCTGATGCCACCTCCTGGGATACAATCGCCGCTGAATTCTATAATCAGACCTTTCTGGGACGAGGAACTCAGATCGCATCTTATTCGACGTGGATTCGCGAAGTCGAAACTCTCCACTCGAAAAAAATTGCAAACCTGGTCAAGGGAGCCCCCAAAGACTCACCTAAAATATCTGTACTTGTTCCCATATACAAACCCGACCACGACTTACTGAAGAAAATGGTTGAATCCGTTTTGGCACAATCATATCAAAACTGGGAATTGTGCCTGGTCGATGACGCTTCGAATGATAGTGACATTCAGAATATTTTGGAATCCTACTCAGAATCAGACCACAGAATTCATTACAAAATCAGGGCGACTAATGGACATATTTCCCGGGTATCTAACGACGCCCTGGCGCTGGCAAGTGGCGACTTCTGTGCATTGCTGGATCACGACGATACACTCCACACGCATGCCCTAGCTCATGTGGTTAATGCCCTCACTACAAAGCCATTCGCAAAGATAATCTATTCTGATGAAGACAAGATTGATGAACAGGGCGTTCGTATGGACCCCCATTTCAAGTCGGACTGGAACAGGGATCTCCTGTACTCCCACAACTATATTTCACATCTCGGCGTCTACAAGCGATCCCTGATGATGCAAATAGGTGGTTTCAGAGTAGGCTATGAAGGTAGTCAAGATTATGATCTTCTACTGCGCTGCGTCGAGAACTGCAAAAATCATGAAATCGTACACATCCCACATATACTCTACCACTGGCGTGCAATCGAGGGTTCGACCGCAGCTTCAGCGTCCAGTAAAAGCTACACAGAAGACGCAGGTATCAAAGCGTTAGAGGACCATTTTTCAAATACTAAGGTCGATGTTACTGTGTCTCTGGGTCTGTTGCCGAATACTTACAAAGTTAATTGGCAGATACCCAATGGTAAATATCCGCTTGTCTCTCTCCTAATTCCAACAAGGGATGGCGTAGACTTACTTTCTGCTTGCGTCGAGAGCATTCTGCAGAAAACCACCTACCCTAACTTCGAAATTCTCATTCTGGACAACCAATCCCAGAGAGCAGAAACTTTTGCTTTTTTTCGAGAAATATCTAAAAATTCCCGGGTCAGAATAATTAAATACGATTTTCCTTTCAATTTCTCCGGAATCAATAACTATGGTGCAACCTTCGCAAATGGAGAGATACTAGGGTTTATTAACAATGATGTTGAAGTAATAAACCCTGAATGGCTTACAGAACTGGCGACTCACGTCTGTCGGAAAGAAATCGGTTGTGTCGGTGCAAAGTTATACTTTGAAAACGATACCATCCAACATGGCGGGATTATTCTTGGTGTGGGCGGCATCGCGGGTCATTCTCATAAATACTACAACAGAGAGCATCCTGGTTACTTTTCCAGATTAAACCTGGTACAGAATTTATCTGCCGTCACAGCTGCGGTGCAACTCGTAAGAAAGGATGTTTTTCTTCAAGTTGGTGGGTTAAACGAAGCACTATCAGTGGCATTCAACGACGTCGACTTCTGCCTCAAAGTGGACCGTGCAGGATACCGAAATCTCTGGACGCCCTATGCGGAACTCTACCATTACGAATCAATCTCCAGGGGAGAAGACATTTCTGGCGCAAAAAAAATCAGATTCGAAAAAGAAAACGAACTGATGAGAAAGAAATGGGGAGTCAAGTTAAAGAATGACCCTTATTACAATCCGAACCTCACCTTGACTCAGGAGAACTTCACTATTGGTCTGCCCAAAGTCGAGGCATAGGTGAACGACTACTCAGCGTAATATTTTCGTTGAAGAACGGATCCCCCTTGGGGCAAACCCGATCCAGGACAGATCTCAGGTAGGTCTTGTCCTCTTCCGGCAGCCCTTTATGACGCGTCCTTGACTCATAATGAATTAATGAAGTTCCGGGGTCAAAAATATTCCTCAGATCTTTTTCAAATACCCTCAAGCAAAAATCAACGTCACCTGCAACCGTAAATGATTCATCAAATCCTTCTACTAACCCATGAGTTTTTTTACTAAACGCAAGACACGCCCCGGTGTTAGCCAAAACATCGCGGCGGATCATCGGCGAAACAAAAATCTCGGCTGGCCTGTTCGCAGTAGCTTCGCCCATGTATATATGATCAGCGAAACCACCAAACCCGGCAACAACACCGGCATGCTGAATGGTTTTATCGGGATACATCAGCAGAGGACCTACGGTACCAATTCCTTTACTCATGCCAAGCATCGCGAGCCGATCCAGCCAATCAGGCGTAATCACCAATGTGTCATTATTCAACAAAATGATCAGTTCACCTTCTGCCTGGTTGATTCCATCATTGCTCAATCTCGACCAGTTAAACGGATAATCACAACGAATCACTTTTACATCACCTTTTTCCACACTGTGTTCCAACCATGCAAGGGTCTCCGGATCATCGGACCGATTATCCAGTATCAGAATTTCGACATCGAAATGGTAAAGATGACGGAGAATCGAATCTACACAATCTCGCAACAACCCAACCATGTTGCGAGTAGGAATGATGATCGAAACGACCACATTTCCGGAAACTGGTTCATATAGCTCAGGGTAGTGTGAGCTGTCAGTAGTCTTGTTAATCAAATGGGTCATGTTGGCATAATCTCGAAATGCACGCGGTGCCAGTACTGGATGGAGTAAATGCATCAGGACATGGCCTACATGAGCAGGCTTCATGGCGTTTTTAAAACAGGCCATGATTAACTCTTGCCCTGTCAGTATATTCTCGGTTTGACGCAGAACCTTGTACATGAGCTCGCTACGAACAACAATCACTGGCGCATAAGCCGGATCAAACAGCAATTCTGGAGAATATCCGGGTTTGAAATAGGGATCGTATCTCTGGTCGTTAGCTATGTAATCGTGGTCCGAAAAGACAATGTCTGCACCTGTTCGCATCTGTCTCTCCAGGACCCCAAAACATTCCTCAGCGAACTGGCAAAGGGTATCGATTACTACAAAGTGATGACATTTTTTAACTTCATTAGAATTTAGCAGTGTGCCTAGCGCTGCAACGTTACATACTTCAGCATCAAGGTCTTCAGGCAGGTCCATAGTTGCAAATTGCACCCTATTGATTTCGTTGGTGATCAGATACAACTTTTGCAGCGATGATATTTTCTGTAAACCTGTAAGAAATATTTCGAGCAATTTCGTGTCAACTTCTGCCAAAAAAACTATGACTGACATTTTTGCGTCAAACCGGACTGCTGGTCGCCTTTCAACATTCTTAATCCAGTTCCGATAAAGTGAAGGATCCGATCGTCGAATGTATGCCGCCCTGGAGACGAGTTCACCTATCGTAGCTCTGACTCCATTGCTCAATACGGTGGTCACAAACCATCTCGCGAAAGATAAAAACCCACCGTGATCTCGAAGTAACTGAGCTTGTGACTGGAACAGAAACTGCAGAATTTTAAGCTTTCTATTAATGTTAACGCTCCCGCGTGGCTCAGTTACTAGGGGTAATCCGATGTTTGATTACTTCCCAACAACAAAGCTCATTCAGACTTTGAATGAAATGGACTAACGCAATGGTGTTTTTCCTGTTCTCCTCAGGACATCTGCTTGATGGCTGATCGTACATTCTGAATGAATCTATCCCGAAAAGAACAATTGAGAACATCAAATGATTGACCCTGTTTGCACTGTCATCAGACGGCGGACAAAAACGACTGAAAGATGTCAACATTTGTAGAAAAAATTGGCAATATCCAAATCAAATCAGACTTTAGTGACCATATTAAAAAAAACCAAGACGAAGCCAGAGTTTTTACAGTGATGACAAATCATCTAGCCAAATGCTTGCCTAAAAGTGAGACTATACAATTTTATCTTAAGCGACTTCCTTTCAGACAATGGCAAATAAAATTGAAGACGATAAGCATACCAAACAGACACTGCCTCTAATGAAACAAAATCTCTTTGAGTTTTTTCTTTAATCGCCTCGACAATGCAGCTCTTGTACTCACAAAGGGCGGGTTATGAAAAACTGTCGAATCCGGAGTACTTTTCATTGGCGCATAGTACCGACACCCTTCAAAGTAATAATGCGTAACCTGGCTATGGCGCGTCCTGTCTTTGTCTTTCTGCGGAGCACCGCCATGCAAGAGATTTCCATGCCAGATAAAGGCTGACCCTTTTGACAGTACACCGTAGCTGGGCTCCAGATTCTGTTCCCTTATTTTCCTCGCGATAAATTTTTCATACCCCGCATAGTTTTCGTATCCGATTCCCACGCCACTTTGTTGCATATTGTATTCTGGCAGTTTATGGCTGCTGGGGTAATAAACGAGGGGCCCATTCGCGCTGTCTACATCTTCCAACGCGACCCATACTCCCGCCAAATATCCACCCGGTTCACTGTTAAAGTGAATGGTGTCTGAATGTGCCCGTTGTTCTGTTCCCACGGGAAAATTCAACGTCTGAAATGGCAACGGTTTTCTGCCAAACAACTGATACAGTACATTCAAAATCTGGCTGTTAGTCGCCAAAAGCCGTACTGGTCTGTGACCGTACCATGCATTTTCAATTCTTGTACCATGACGAAAAAAACCAGGGCTATCGTCTGATTCATAACAGGGACCCAGGGTCTGAACAATTTTGTCCAGGTATCTATCATCAAGGTCCAGCTTGAAACTGATAAACCCGTCCCGCTTAAACTGCTCGATTTGATGTTTCGATAGTCGGTATCTCATGATCCGATACTAACACAATAACATTTCTAACCTTCTGAGCTATAATTCTTCATGGGACTAACAAAAATGAACTCCAAATGATCCAACGCTTTTTTCACGGCATAAGAACAAAATATATCAACCTGGACTACGAATCGCATAGGGGCCCCAATACTACATTCATCCAGAAGCTGGGTTTCTTGTTCTCAAAACACGGCGCAAAAAAAATAGCTCGAGTCACAAGGCGCACCCTGAATCAGTTTCTTCCCAAACCGGATTCATATCAACTTGATCCCAGGTACCCGCTCTGGTTCGCAAAGGAAAATTCGAGAGAGAGACTTAGACAAGTAAGAAAATCCTCACGAATTCTAAAACACAAGCCACTTGTCTCAGTCCTTTTAGTGGTCCCGGATCACATTAAAATTTATGACGTCACCAGCACCTTCAAATCAATTCAATCTCAAATCTACAAGAACTGGGAAGTCTGTATTTCAAACGCCAGTTCCAAACTGCATAACAGACTAACAAGATTGGCAGGGAGAAACGTAAAATACACCTTCACAGACAACGACTATGACTACAATGCGGCGCTTGAACTCGCAACAGGAGACCATGTAGCCACTCTACACGTAGGAGACTTGTTGTCGGAGACCTCACTGTTTGAGATGGTCAGCTACTTCACTCGATTTCACGATGCTGACATGTTGTATTCAGACGACGATCTGATAATAGACAGTAATAAACATGGTAAACCCTTCTTTAAATCTGATTTTTGTGAGGATAGTTTCTTGTCTAGGAACTACCTGGGAAGTTTTCTCAGTTTTCGCAGCCTTGCGCTGCTGAGAGAGCCAGGATTTAATCCCGATTTCGGTCCAGCACAGATTTCGGAACTGTTACTAAGGCTACTTGCTACAAACATTTCCATTCACCATGTGGCAAAAATTCTGTGCCATCGACAGAATCAGGATCAGAAAATAGGGGAGCAACATGAACGGGCGGTCTTAACATATCTAAAGGCTAAAAACGAAACGGCAGAAATTAGCAGCATAGATGGAGGTTATCTTGATATTACCTATCAACTCACTGAGGAACCAAAGATCTCAATCATCATCCCTACCCATGATGCAGCAAATCTTGTCAAAACCTGCCTCGATTCCATTTTTACGCTTTCCACCTACCAGAATATTGAAGTTATCCTCATCAGCAACAATAGCAATACTAGAGAATTCTTTGAGCTTGTGGAAACCTATCGGGTACAGGAACCTGAGAGATTTATATGCATAACTTATGACCACCCATTCAATTTTTCTGCTCTACAGAATATCGGAGCAGAACGCGCCACTGGAAAGTATCTTGTTCTTTTAAACAATGATACCGAAGTGGTCACAGTAAATTGGCTAGAGCTGATGCTCGGCCATGCACAGAGAAGTAGCATCGGGGCAGTGGGTCCAAAACTATTATTTGAAAACGGTACAATCCAGCACTGTGGTGTTCTTATGGGTATGCACGGGCTCGCTAATCACCACTTTGCAGGGCGTCCCCCGGATATAGACGGGTACTATGGCAACGTGCGTGCGGCAACTAATTACTCAGCTGTTACCGCCGCCTGCCTAATGGTCAGCAAGAGAAAGTTTCTCGAAGTCGATGGTTTTGAGGAGTCTCTGGCAGTCGAATTTAACGACGTGGATTTCTGCTTGAAGCTGGCGGAGGCTGGATACAATAACATTTATCTTCCGAGCGTCAGCTTGTATCACTATGAGTCAATGTCCCGCGGTGACATTAACAGCAACAACGAAGATTCAGCTCGATCACTTCGTGAAAGAGCCTACATCGAGGACAAGTGGCTACACGTTATAAGAAATGATCCTTGTTACAATATCAACCTGTCAGTCTGGAAACCCTACGAGGGGCTTCGCATGGACGACGAAGAAATTTCACAGATTGTACAAAACGAAATTAGGGAACAACGTACTAACCCTCTCGTAGAGGGCCGTCTGACTTCGACTGGCCAGGATTGACCTTGGCACAATACACGGACCCGAAAAAAAAGCCCGCCAAAAGGCGGGCTATAAAAAATTTACTTTCCAGGGCACCTCTAACAACGCCCCGAAAAACACTAGTCAATAACAATCTTCCCAGCGTTTTTCTCAATTGTCGTCATGCCAATACCACGCACGGCTGACAACTCCTCGGCAGAATAAAAAAGACCGTTGGCTTCACGATACGAAACTATCGCGTTGGCTCGACTGATACCGATCCCGTCCAGCATGGACGCGAGTGTCTCGGCGTCAGCCTGGTTGATGTTTACGGTAGTTTTAACGGTTTCTGTCTGATCCACGCCTTCTCCTGCGTTGTCCGCAAGCACAACATTGCCATAGCAGATGAGAAGGAAGGTGAAAAACGATATGAACAGGTTTCTTGCTTTCATAAAATTACTCCTAAATTGGTGGTTTTCGATGTAACTGGTTGCAGTAAATGCAAGATCCAAATTAGCATCGCTACCCTCGGTAAAAAGTAGGAGATGTAGTAACGTCGAGCGAGATAACAGCGAATGATTTTGTCAGCGATTGGGGGGTATGGAGTGTAGGGTTTTGTGTAGGACACTACACTCGGGGTTAATCACTCCCCTTCCAGGCCAAATATCGGTTGGACCGTGCCCCATTCCTTGCAACTGGGGCAGTGCCAGCGCATTTTCTTGCCATCAAAGCCGCAATTCTGGCATCGATAAGCGGGTTTGTTCGCCACGAGTGCTTCGGCAAAGCTGCGGAGTATCGACAGGTTTTGCTTTGATACGCCGTGAGCGTTGTCAATGTGCAGGTCTATCAACTGGGTCAAGCCGCGAATTGTCGGATTCTTCTTCAGATGGTTGGCGATAAATTTGGCCACGGCTTCATCGCCATCTTCATCTCGAATATGCGTTGCGAGCATCAAGACAATCGATATCGATGGCGTGGTTTCCAGGCAATCAAACAGGTACTGCCTGAAGTCTGCGAGTGATCCGACTCCCTGCTGATAGGCCGCAAGCAGGGGTTCCAGAGATTCAGGAACATAGACCGGATCCTGGTCCTTGATTCGCTGCAGTGCTCTGATCGCTTCAACATACTGTTTTTCGGCCAGCTCCAGCTTTCCCAATACAAGGCTCATGCGGGCATTGTTGGCATCATGGCCTATGCCGTCGCTGATCGCCTCACGAGCCTCGTCTGTGTGACCGAGTTTAAGCAGATCTTCTGCAATCTCACAACAATAGTGTGAAATGGATCGCTCGTACTTTTCGGTGTCTTCACCTATGGCGAGTAATTCTCCAATTTCGACCGCGCGGTACCACTCTTTCTCCTGCTCATAAATTTCCAGCATGAGTTTCAGCCCTTCACGGCGAACATGACCTTCTTCCTGGGAGAGTTTCAGCAACAAGTCTTCTGCCCTGTCCAGCAAGCCCGCCAGCAGGTAATCCCTGGCCAGTTCAAGCTGCACGTTAAGCATGACGTCTTTTTCGAGTTTGGCGTTGGTGAGTATGTTCTCATGGACAATAACGGCCTTTTCCAACTCACCACGTCGGCGCAACAAACTACCCAGGGCCAGATGAGTTTCCAGGGTGTCACTGTTAACTTCCAGGTCTTCAATAAACGGCGCCACGGCCCGGTCAGGTTCTTCGTTCAGCAGGTAATTCAAACCCTGATAATAGTTCGGACCGAGTGTATCCGAGCTTTTCGTGCGCTCACGGCGACCCATCCACCAGCCAATGCCAAGGGCTGCTACGAGTGCTATGTATGAAAGCCAATTTTCCAACGTAACAATTCTCTTGCTTTATTGCTCACTTATTTGATTTAGTGGCAAGTAGGCACAAAAAGGTTTAAATTTCTGTCCCGGTTTCTAACTCCAGGCCTGTTTCTGATCCTGTTGGTCGCTTGATCTCCTTCTCTGCCCTCACCTTATCCAGTGTTTGGTTGGTTTTCTTCACCTGCGAGTTCGCTTTTCTTGCTACCAGTCGCAAAGCAGAATTTGACCAGATATTCAGCAGTGAAGTAAAAACAACGCCAGCCACAAAAGATGCAAGCACCCACCATGAAATCGGCCATTGTGGTGTCGAGTACTCCAGGAATGTCAGAGCCACCTCTTCACTGTTGTCCGCGGCCAACAGCAAAGCCACAAAAAACAAAATAACAGCGACCACCCAGAATATAAGACTTTTAAAAAACTTCACTATTGATCCAGCTTACCTGTGTAACATAACAACCTGTGTAACCGCTATCATACTCCGCATAAAAAAACGGTGCACCCGAGAGTGACACAGTTCGTCATAGGCAATTGAAATTACATGTGGAGTGTCTAATAAAAATCAGAAATCGTGTCCGGTACGGAGGACTGATGATTCTTTTTTAACGATTCATCTCCAGTTCAACACTCATTCCAAGGTTGACCCGATCTTTGAGTTCTTTACCTGGTTTGAAGTGGGGGACGAATTTACTGGCAAGTTCGACCCTTTCACCTGTTTTAGGGTTACGACCAGACCGGGCTTCTCGATAATGAAGAGAAAAGCTGCCAAAACCACGAATTTCTATTCGATCGCCTTCCGCCAACGCATCCGTCATATGATCCAGGACCATTTTGACTGCCAGCTCTACATCCTTGACAGATAGCTGGGTTTGTACCGCTGCAATTCTCTCAATAAGTTCCGATTTGGTCATACCCACTGTCACGCCTCTACTCGGCGTCGGATCCTCCTTGATCCATTTGTTGTTTAATCAGGTCACCCAGCGTGGTTGGGTTAACTTCCACCTCACGCTCACGATGTTCCTTCACTGCCAGTTCTTCATCCGCGATATCCTTCGCTTTGATAGAAACGCCCAACATGCGGTTCTTTCGGTCAATGCTGATAATTTTCACTTCAATGTCATCACCGACACTCATGGCATTACGCGCGTCTTCAACACGATCCATGCTGATTTCAGAGGCTTTCAAGATGCCATCAACCTCTTCCGCCATCTCAAGAATAGCCTGCTTGGCTTCGACTTCTTTCACCTTGCCGGTCACAATCGTGCCGCGCTCATTCAAAGCAACATAGTTCGAGAAAGGATCCTCTTCCAATTGCTTCAACCCGAGCGAAATCCTCTCTCGTTCTGCATCGATTGACAGAATAACGGTCTCAATTTCATCACCTTTGGTGAATCGTCGAACCGCCTGTTCACCGGGTTCGTTCCAGGAGATATCTGATAAGTGAACCAAGCCATCGATGTTGCCGTCAAGACCGATAAAGATGCCGAAATCAGTGATTGATTTGATGTATCCCTTAATGCGATCGTTCTTGTTGTGCAGCACAGCGAACTCTTCCCAGGGGTTACCCTGACACTGTTTGATGCCCAGGCTGATGCGACGACGCTCTTCATCGATATCCAGCACCATCACCTCAACTTCGTCGCCAACCTGCACAACTTTGCTGGGATGAATATTACGATTGGTCCAATCCATTTCAGAAACGTGTACCAGGCCTTCAACGCCTTCTTCCAGCTCTGCAAAGCAACCATAGTCCGTCAAGTTAGTGACCCGCGCATTGGTGCGGGTGCCTTCTGGATAGCGTTTGGTGATAGCAACCCATGGATCTTCTCCCAGTTGCTTTAGTCCCAGGGAAACCCGATTTCTTTCACGATCAAACTTCAGGACTTTGACGTCTATCTCGTCACCAACGGCGACAATTTCGCTGGGATGCTTGATGCGCTTCCAGGCCATATCTGTAATATGTAACAGACCGTCAACACCACCAAGATCAACGAACGCACCATAGTCTGTCAGGTTCTTGACGATACCTTTCACACTCTGGCCTTCTTGCAGGCTTTCCAGCAGTGCTTCTCGCTCTGCGCTGTTCTCTTCCTCAAGCACGGATCGACGGGAAACAACCACATTGTTTCGCTTTTGATCCAGCTTGATCACCTTAAATTCTAATTCTTTACCTTCCAGGTGCTCGGTTTCACGCAAGGGTCGAACATCGACCAGGGATCCCGGCAGGAATGCCCTGACATCACGAATTTCTACCGTGAATCCACCTTTGACACGACCTGAAATGGTCCCTTTGATGACTTCCTGACCTTCATAAACTTTTTCGAGCATCATCCAGCTTTCAGCACGTTTGGCCTTTTCCCTGGATAAGCGGGTTTCACCGAAACCGTCATCGACGGCATCCATGGAAACCTGAACCTCGTCGCCAATCGCAACCTCGAGTTCACCGGCCTCATTGTAAAATTGTGCGCGCGGAATCACGCCTTCAGACTTCAGGCCAGCATGAACAGTGACCCACTCATTATCTATATCTACCACTGTGCCGGAGATAATGGATCCGGACTTCATATCGATGGTTTTTAGGCTTTCTTCAAATAGCTCTGCAAAGCTCTCCATTGTTTCGCTCATAGTTTTTCGTTTCCCGAGTACTTCGACTCTCAACCGCCTTACTTTCATAGAAAGTGTTCAAATCTGAACAACCAATGCCAGCGGGTCTGGTAAATGTTTGGAGATCACCGTGATCATTGGTTGTTTCCACGGCTCACTCCACTGAAGTTATCTTTTCCCGGACTTTCAAAAGTACACGCTCAAACATTTCATCAATGCTGATTTCAGTACTGTCGATTATCAAGGCATCAGCGGCTGGTTTGAGCGGGGCTACCTTACGATTCATGTCCCGCTCATCTCTTTGCTGTATGCTCAGAAAAAGGTCGTGCAGACTAACATCAATCTCTTTATCTTTCAACTGCTTATAGCGCCTTTCAGCCCTTTCCCTGGCACTGGCGGTTAGATAGATTTTTACATCGGCATCCGTGAACACCACCGTACCCATATCCCGGCCATCGGCCACCAGTCCGGGCGCCCGCCGAAAGCCTCGCTGCAGGTCTTTTATCGCCTCCCTGACAGTCGCCAGTGGCGCTACCCTCGACGCATCGGATCCGGCTTCATCGGTACGAATTTGCAGGGTCACATCTTCATTTTCGAGCAATATTCGCAGCGGCTCCTGGGGGTCATCGGTGGCGACAAATTCTACCTTCAAATCGCGTGCAAGCCTTGCCAATGCTGGCTCCGCACTAAATGACACATCCTTTTCTCTGGCCGATAAACCGATCAACCGATACAGCGCACCACTGTCAAGAATATGAAACCCGGTAACCTTCGCTAGCCGGTGAGTAATGACACCTTTCCCGGAACCACTGGGTCCGTCGATAGTTATAACCGGTATATTCGAGGTGTCGATCACGCGTTAATTTTCTCCTGGGCTTTTCTACAGACTCATTCGTCGAATATGTTCGCTATTCAATGGGCTATTCACTATTTATTGCACTATTAATTGCGCTATTTACTACGCTCTTCAAGAATTCGGCCGAAATGATCTCGCGCTGCTTTTGCACGATATAACCGCTGAAGCACCTCTTCAGATTCATCCCGCTCAATCAAATCGCGTAATTCATCGAGTTCAGTCATATAACGATCGAGAATATCAAGCAGGGGTTTGCGATTGGATCGAAAGATATCCCGCCACATACGGGGGTCCGAGGCAGCTATGCGGGTAAAATCCCGCAATCCGCCCGCGGCATAGTCGAATATCTCCAGGCTGTCACCCTGGGAAGACAATGTCTCGACAAGCGCATAGGCCAGCAGGTGCGGCAGATGACTCGTTTGCGCCAGCACCAGATCGTGATGCGATGCCTGCATTCTGCTGACGCTGGCGCCGAAACCCTGCCACATTTCTGTCACCCGTGTTACCGCGGCTGCCGAAGTTCCCTCATCCGGCGTCAGAATCACCTGGTGGGCTTTGAATAAGTCCGCGTCCGCATTAGCCACTCCATGATTTTCTGATCCGGCAATGGGATGACCCGGGACATAGTTGTGCGGCAGGCGACCATGAAATTTTTCTACCGCCTCCAGAATGGGGCTTTTTACGCTGCCAACATCAGTAATAATCACCCCAGTGTCAAAGCAGGTCGAAATCGCCTTAAAAACCTCCATCATGGCCAGCACTGGCACCGCGACAATAATCAGCTCGGCATTTTCGAAGACTGAATTAATCGTCGATACACCTTTATCAATGACGTTCAGCTCCAGCCCCAATTGAAGATTTGAAGGGTCCGCATCAAAGGCAACGACGTAACATCCCTGCTGGCGCAGGGCGCTGGCAACAGATCCACCAATCAATCCAAGACCAATAACTGCGACTGAGGAAAACTTGCTGCTCAAAGACAAGGTTTTACTGTTCATGGAGAAGTCTTTGCAGTTCTTAGAGAAGTCTTGCTGCTCATAGAGAAGACAATACCCGCTTCAGGCTCTCGATGAATCGTTCATTTTCTGCAGCGGTTCCCACGGTTACCCGCAGATGATCAGGCATGCCGTATACCCCTATGGGCCTGACGATAACGCCCTGGTGAAGCAACGCATCATAGATGGGTATCGCGTCACGGGCGAAATCGATGGTCAGGAAATTACCAACGGAGGGAATGTAGGTTAGTCCCATCTCATCGCATGCGGAGGTCAATAGTGCCATGCCTTCTCTGTTGACCTGTACTGAACGATTGACATGTCCCTGATCATCCAGTGCAATCTCTGCCGCTGCCAGCGACATTGAATTTACATTAAAGGGCTGCCGCACACGATTCATCAAATCCGCAATGTCAGGGTGAGACACCGCATACCCAATTCGCAGCGACGCCAGGCCATATGCTTTAGAGAATGTCCGGGTCACAACCAGGTTGGGGAACTGTTTAAACAACTCAATACCATTGGGATAGGTTTCTTCTTCAACATATTCGAAATAGGCCTCATCCAGAACCACCAGGACGTCCTCTCGAACCTGGTTCATAAAATCAACGAGCGACGATTTATTAACCCAGGTGCCGGTGGGATTATTCGGATTGGCAATAAATACCATCCTGGTCCTGGCGCTAATGCAATTTAATGTGGCCTCCAGGTTCTGCCCATAGTTCCGCGCGGGCACTACCTTAAGTTCTGCACCAATTGCCTTTGTGGCCAGCGGGTAAACCACAAACGAGTGCTGAGAAACAATGGCCTCATTGCCCGGGTGCAAAAAGACCCTGGCGAGCAATTCCAGTACATCATTTGAGCCATTGCCGATCGTTAAGTTACCGGTATCAACCCCAAGAAAGCCTGCCAGCTTCTCCTTAAGCAGAAAAGCACTGCCGTCTGGATACCTCGCCAGCTCCGGCATCACCTTCTGCAAACCCTCGATCACAGCTGGACTTGGGCCAAGTGGATTTTCGTTGCTGGCCAGTTTGATAACATGGGTCAGACCTAATTCGCGCTCCAGTTCTTCAACGGGTTTGCCCGGTTGGTATGGCTGCAGCCCTTGAATACCCGGGCTTGCCAGCGAATTAAAATCATACGCCATAGTACGTCCCTTCTAACAAGCCTTCCAACACACCCACTCCCACCTTTATTGTCGCGCCCTTATTATCGCGCCTTTTGTCGCAAGCAATGAGGGCATCAATTTGTGATCGCTCTTGGATAACTGCCCAGCAACTTCACCTCCAGCGAATCACCGTCGATTTCACCCAGGACTTTTCGAATAACTTCATCCTCTTTATGTCCCTCAAAATCAATAAAGAACACATAGGACCACATGCCAGTTCTCGATGGTCTTGTTTCAATGGAAGTCAGTGAGACGTTGTATCGATGGAAAGGTTCCAACAACTTGTACAAGGCGCCGGGTTGATTGTGGGTCGACACCATAATCGAAGTCTTGTCGTTCCCACTTGGACCAATCTCTTCGCGCCCAACGACGATAAAACGCGTGGTGTTGTCGGACTGATCTTCAATCTTCTTTGACAAAATCCTCAATCCATAGGTTTCTGCCGCTATTTCTCCTGCGATCGCGGCAGCATCTTTCTCGTTCAGTACTTTCCTCGCAGCCTCTCCATTGCTGGTTGCCGCGATACGGGGCGTATTGGGAAAGTGACCATCCAGCCATCGTCGACATTGTGCCAGACCCTGCTCGTGAGCATAGATTCGTTGGATATCATTTTCATTGGCGTCTGGTGAAATCATCAGATGATGATGAATGCGTAACTCAACTTCGCCGCAAATTCGCAATGGCGAGTTCAAAAAATTATCCAGTGTGTGACTAATTACCCCTTCCGTTGAGTTTTCGACCGGCACCACACCGTAGTTGCAATTTTCTGATGCGACTTCCCGAAAGATGTCATCACCGGTCACCATAGGTATGCAAAGCGCGGCATGGCCAAACTGTTTCTGGGTCGCGAGTTGAGTAAATGTACCTTCTGGCCCCAGGTAAGCGACCTTGAGCGGTTCTTCGAGCGCGAGGCAGGCGGACATTATCTGCCGGTAAACTTCGACAACCTTTTCGTTACTCAGGGGTCCGGGATTCTGCCGTGCAATATTTCGCAATACCTGTGCTTCGCGTTCCGGGCGATAGTAAACGGGGTCTGTATCACCGGCGCTCTGTTGCTTAACTTCTGCCACTTGCAGGGCGCACTTCGCCCGCTCGTTGATGAGTTTAAGTATCCGGTCGTCCAGGTGGTCTATTCGCTGTCGTAACCCTTTGAGCTGACCATCTACACTGATCTTATCCTGAGAATGATTTTCAGAGCTTTCTTTGTCAGGCATTTTGTTTCCAGATCTTTTTTGCACAGATCTCGTTTTTAAGAGACATTGCGTTTATAAAACATTGCAGGTCCGTTTCTTTGGAATCTCTGAGCACTTATTAATCAGGGCTTCCCTGGTTTTCCGATTCGTCGTCTTCATGCCTGACCACGGCACTGGAATCAGACTGGGGCCCGGACTCCGTTTCAATCTGACCTTCCAGCACATCGTCCGGTTCTTCAACCCTGGCAAGACCGACCAGGTGCTCGTCTTCACCCACGTTGATCAACTTAACACCCTGCGTGTTTCGACCTTGCATGGAAACTTCATCGCCCCGGGTACGGACCAACGTCCCCTGATCGCTGATCAGGATAACTTCATCGCCTTCAAACATCTGAATTGCACCCACAATCGCGCCGTTTCGATTGCTCAGTTTCATGCCAATCACACCCTGACCGCCACGACCAATAACGCTGTAATCGTCCAAACGACTTCGTTTGCCGTAACCTTTCTCGCTGGCAATCAGAATCTCACCATCCGGGTCAGGAATAATCAGTGAAATTACTCTTTCAGCGGGCTTTAGTTTAATTCCTCGTACCCCGCGTGCGGTCCTGCCCATGGCACGTACATTCGATTCCTTAAACCGTATAACCTTTCCACCGCTACCAAACAGCATGACGTCCGACCCCCCATCTGTAATTGCGGCGCCAATGAGGGTATTGCCTTCTTCAAGTTCAATCGCAATCAGGCCTGTGGACCGTTGCCGGGAAAAATCCATCAATGGCGTTTTCTTTACAGTGCCATTGGTTGTTGCCATAAAAACAAACTGCGCCTCAACATACTCATGGACCGGTAACATGGCCGTAATTCGTTCGTTTTCGTCCAGCGGCAGGATGTTAATCATCGGACGACCACGAGCGGCTCGACTGGCAACCGGGATCTGGAATACCCGTAGCCAGTACACTTTACCCTGGTTGGTAAAGCAGAGAATGGTGTCATGGGTATTGGCCACCATCAGGCGCTCAATAAAATCTTCTTCCTTTACCGCACTTGCGGATCTACCCCTGCCACCCCGACGCTGTGCCTGGTAGTCAACAATAGGTTGGGTCTTGGCATAACCGGCGTTAGACAATGTCACCACCATATCCTGTTCGCTGATCAGGTCCTCCGTGGTGAGATCTTCCTGGGTGCCGACAATTTCGGTTAGCCGCTCATCACCATATTCGTCCCTGACGGCCGTTAATTCTTCGGTAATAATTTCCATCAATCGTTCAGGCTTCTCCAGAATTTCCAACAACTCGGAGATGGTCTCGATGATTTCTTCATATTCTTTGATTAACCGGTCCTGCTCCAATCCGGTCAATCGGTTAAGACGCATTTCCAGGATCGCCTGGGCTTGCTCAGGTGAAAGGTGATATTGCCCATCGTCTTTAAACCCATATTGCGCCTCGAGGTCATCGGGCCGGGCTGCATCAGGGCCTGCTTTTTCAAGCATCTTCGCTACATTTTCTGAGCGCCAGGGAGTTTCAATCAGTCTAACCCGGGCTTCCTGCGCATTGGCGGAACTTTTGATGAGTTCGATAATCGCATCAATATTCGACAAGGCAACTGCGAGACCTTCTAACACATGGCCCCTGACCCTGGCACGGCGCAACAAAAATACCGTTCTTCGCGTCACCACCTCACGTCGATGCAACACAAAGGCTTCGAGGATCTGCTTCAGCGTCAGTATTTTGGGTTCACCATCGACCAATGCCACCATGTTGATACCAAAAACACTCTGCAACTGAGTTTGCGCATAGAGGTTGTTCAGTACCACCTCGCCCATCTCACCACGCCGCAATTCGATCACGATACGGGTGTCGGTGGACGATTCATCTCTCAGGTCCGTAATGCCTTCAATTTTTTTATCCTTGACCAGTTCAGCAATGCGCTCCATGAGTCGGGCACGATTAAGCTGATAAGGAATTTCCTTAATGATGATCGTGTCTCGATTGGTCTTTTCGTCTGTCTCGATCTCGCACCGCGCCCGAATCTGAATGCGTCCACGACCGGTCCGATACGCCAGTACGATACCGGCACGTCCGTTAATAATTGCCCCGGTTGGAAAGTCCGGGCCAGTAACAATCTCCATCAATCCATCGACATCCAATTCCGGATTTTCAATCAATGCAAGGCAGGCATTGACGACTTCGGTCAAATTGTGCGGTGGAATATTTGTTGCCATGCCGACAGCGATGCCACTTGACCCGTTAACCAGTAATGTAGGTACTCGTGAAGGCAAAACCTCCGGCATTTGCAGGGTGCCGTCATAGTTGTCAACGAAATCAACGGTTTCTTTATCGAGATCCTCCAGCAACTCCTGGGCAATTTTTTCCATGCGGATTTCTGTATACCGCATGGCAGCGGCTCCATCGCCATCCATTGACCCAAAATTACCCTGGCCATCTACCAGTGGGTAGCGCATGGAGAAAGACTGGGCCATTCTGACAATCGTATCGTAAGCGGCAGTATCGCCATGGGGGTGATACTTACCAATGACATCGCCAACGACCCTGGCCGACTTCACATAGGCACGATTGTAGGCATTGTTGAGTTCACTCATCGCAAACAACACACGACGATGCACGGGTTTAAGCCCGTCCCGTACATCCGGCAAGGCACGACCGACGATGACACTCATCGCGTAGTCCAAATAGGACTGCTTAAGTTCGTCCTCGATATTAACGGTGGTTATATCAGATTCAAAATCAGACATTGATTAGCGGTACTTACAACTAGAGGCTTGAGAAAAGACCCATCAAAGAATCTACATTCACTTATATTTAGACATGCCTTTATCACCTAAAAAACACGCCGCACAATCAGGCAATTGTAACATGAGACATGATGTAAACGCGAAATTGGATATAATGCAGGGATGACAGATATCAGCCCCGGTTTTTTAATAAATCCCTCCTGGATAGTACCTGTAATTCCAACAGGGATTGTGCTTACAGATCACTGCATTGTGGTCCAGGGAGAGAGGATTATCGCCCTGTTGCCGGGAAAAGAAGCCAGGCAACAATACCCAGCCTGGCCTTGCCATGATCTTCCAGGACATATTCTCACCCCAGGGTTGATTAACACGCACGGGCATGCAGCGATGACGCTGCTACGTGGCTACGCTGATGATCTCGATTTGATGGACTGGCTGAACAATTATATCTGGCCGGTAGAGGGAGAGTTTGTCGATTACGATTTTGTCTACGATGGCAGCAGTCTCGCCGTGGCTGAAATGATCAGCACGGGCACCACCTGTGCCGCTGACACCTACTTTTTTCCGACTGCGGTGGCCAGTGCGTTTACCGACAACAAGTTCCGCGGTCAGGTTTGTATGCCGGTCATCCAGTTCTCCAACGCATGGGCGAACGGTGAGCAGGAGCATATTCACAAGGGCCTCGCCTTCCACGATGACCACAAGAATAATCATCTGATCAATACCGCATTCGCACCCCATGCACCCTACACAGTCACGGACAAGGGCTTTGAGCAAATTGGCGTCTACGCTGATGAATTACAGATACCCATTCATTTGCATCTGCATGAAACCGAAGATGAAGTAAACACGGCGGTTGGTGAAACTGGCAGGCGACCCATTCAAAGAATGTCGGAACTTGGTCTGCTGTCCCCCGCATTGCAGGCGGTTCATATGACCCAAATGACCAATGAGGAAATTGACCTCATCTTTAAAACCGGCGTTCATGTAATCCATTGTCCAGACTCAAACCTCAAACTAGCCAGCGGATTCTGCCCGGTCACTAAACTGATGGCAAAAGGGGTAAACCTTGGGGTTGGTACAGATGGTGCGGCAAGTAACAACAACCTCGATATGTTGACCGAGATTCGCAGCGGCGCGCTGCTTGCCAAAGGTGTATCGGGTTCAGCGTTAAGCGTAACGGCAGAACAGGCATTGGCGATGGGTACCATCAACGGTGCAAGATTGCTGGGGCTCGATCAGGATATCGGTAGCATCGAAGTTGGAAATCTCGCCGACCTGATCGCGGTCGATCTGTCAGCTCATAATTTTCAACCTGTTCACAACCCGATGTCACAGCTCATTTACTCAGCAACCGGGCATCAGGTTTCGCAAGTCTGGATCAATGGTGAACACCTTTTAAAAGACAACATACTCACGCAAATAGATCTGACCGGGCTGATGTCCAACGTCAGGCAATGGCAGGAAAAATTACACTCGTGAACGAAGCTGACAACCAGGGCAATGTTAATCAGAGCAATGTCGATCAGAACAGGGTCGATCAAAGCACTGTCGCTCAAAGTAATGTCGATCAAAGCGAGGTCGCCAAATTTGATGACCTTGCCAGAAAATGGTGGGACCTGAACAGTGAATTCAAGCCCCTCCACGATATCAATCCGCTGCGTATGGACTACATCACATCGAAGGTTCTACTGCAGGGCAAGCGCGTTCTCGATGTGGGTTGCGGCGGCGGTATCCTGTCAGAATCCCTGGCCATTGCAGGTGCCGATGTCACGGGCATTGATATGGCAGAAAAGCCCTTGCAGGTCGCAAAGCTGCACAGACACGAATCCAATCTGTCCATCAACTATCAGCTAACCACGATAGAGGCGCATGCAAGCAGCCACGCCGCACAATACGATATCATCACCTGCCTTGAGATGATGGAACATGTCCCGGACCCGGCTTCCGTTATCGCTGCCTGCCAGACCTTGCTAAAACCGGATGGACATCTCTTTCTCTCTACCATCAACCGCAGCCCCAAAGCCTACTTGCTGGCTGTTATCTGCGCCGAGTATGTTTTAAAGATGCTGCCTCGAGGAACTCATGACTACGAAAAGTTCATCAAGCCTTCAGAGCTCGCACACTGGTTGCGACGGGAAGGTTTCATTCTGCGGGATCTATCGGGCATGAGTTATAACCCGCTGACAAAAAAGTATTCACTCTCAAAAGATACTGATGTGAATTACCTGGTTTATGCAAGGTTAGTGTAGTGTCCTGTATAGATGGCACTTTAAGTGGCCCTCAAATTTGTCACAGCAAGGCGTGTTTCGCAGGCAATGTAGGTACCTTGTCAAGAAATACAACGCGGCTGTGGCGAATTTGAGGGCCACCCTTCGGGCAAGCCGCTAAATGGCCAGCTGCGTTGTTGCACTTGCTCGACTTATGCCCAATAGGTCTTCGCAAGTGCGCCTACCATCTGACCATTTAGCGACTTGCTTAAAGTGCCATCTATACAGGACACTACACTAGGACAACCAATGAGCTACCATCCCCAGCCCCGGTTTCTTGACAATAAGACCATCCTCGTCACGGGTGCAGGAGATGGCATTGGCAAAACTGCAGCCATCGAATACGCCAGATTCGGCGCCACCGTTGTATTGTTAGGCCGGACAGTGAGCAAACTGGAACAGGTCTATGACGAAATCAAGGCATTGAATCTCGCCGAACCTGGCATTGCACCAATGGACCTGGCCACAGCGAGCATGGATGATATGCAGGAACTGGCGAATGTAATTCTTGATAATTACGGCAAACTCGATGGGCTTGTGCACAACGCCGCCATTCTGGGTGACCGTGTGCCGTTCGAACACTATGACATGAATACCTGGTTGAGAGTTATGCAGATTAATTTTAATGCTGCATGTCTTTTGACCCGAATCCTGTTACCAGCAATCCAGCAAGCACCTGAGGCGACAGTTATTTTCACCAGCACCGGTGTCGGGAAAATTCCCCGGGCGTATTGGGGAGCTTATTCAGTATCTAAATATGCGCTTGAGGGTTTCGCCATGTTGTTAGCTGACGAACTTGAGAACACATCAAAAATAAGCGTAAACATCCTGAACCCCGGTGCCACCCGAACTGATATGCGACGGGCCGCCTACCCTAACGAGAACCCCGCAGAATTGAAATCTGCAGAAGAGTTAATGCCGCTGTACCTGTATCTGATGAGCCAGGACAGCCAGGAAAATGGTGAAACATTCACCATGGACTGGTTTCGTACGGGAACCTCAAATTGATTTAACGGGATCGCCTTCTTGATTGATGTCCTCGAGATGCAGGGTCTCTTGAAGCAAGACGGCTTAAACCTGCCATTTCGTACAGCGCCCGGATGTCTTTTGCTTTTAGGTCTGTAAACCGGCCCGCTTTAACCGACGATGGAACAAAGAAGCTGCCATAACGAACCCTTTTCAGTCGACTCACCGTCAAACCCTGGGATTCCCACAGGCGTCTCACTTCCCGATTGCGACCTTCCATAATCACCACATAAAACCACTGGTTGGCGCTACCGGACTCGTCTTCGTCCTGATTTTCTCCTCGCCCCCTTTGTATGTCCGTGAACCGAGCGACGCCATCTTCCAGGAACACACCTTGCAGCATATTCTGGCGTTGTTCCTTGCTGACGTCCCCAAGGACTCGAACGGCATACTCACGCTCAATATTCGTCGATGGATGCATCAGTTTGTTGGCCAGTTCGCCATCGGTTGTGAACAACAATAAACCACTGGTTGAAAAATCCAGACGACCGATAGAAATCCAGCGCTGCTTCTTCAGTTTAGGCAGGCGATCAAATACGGACTTCCTGCCTTCGGGGTCATTGCGAGAACAAATTTCATTACTGGGTTTGTTGTAGAGCAGGTATCGATGTGAAACTCTCGTCTGTTTGATGGGTTTCCCATCAAGGAAGATTCTGTCTTCTAATTCGACCCGATCACCAAGTTTGGCAGTTTTACCATTGACGTTCACGCGCCCGGCTTCAATCCATTTTTCCAGACCACGTCGACTACCCAACCCAAGATTGGCCAGAACTTTCTGCAGTTTCTCAGACATCAGGGCTTATCGGGTCATCAGGGGTGGTCAGCTTCTCATCCGCGCCACCCGTTTCGTCCACTGCAGCCTGATGCGTCGGGGTGGCAGCTGCAATATCCGGTACCTTAATGCTGTTCGACTCCTCCGTAGAACTTTCATCATCCTGTTCGAGAGCCTCATCGTCGATCTCGCCAGATTCCTCCACCTTGAACAGATTCTTGATATTTTGCTGAATCGTGTTCACCCGGTCTGTGACTTCCTGCAGCGTTGCATCGTCCGCTTCGGTTTGGTCATGTTCATCGTCACTGACAAGATCGAGGGTCCGGGGCTGGATAAGATCCTCCGCGCCCAGATCAAGTTCTTCATTCATCTTGTCGAGATCTTTGATTTCAGACAAGGTGGGTAGTTCGTCCAGGCTCGACAGGTCGAAATAGTCCAGAAAAGTTCTCGTCGTGGCATAGATCGCCGGGCGACCCGGTACATCACGGTGACCAACGATTCGGATCCACTCGCGCTCCAGCAAACTACGCATAATATTGGTGCTGACAGAAACACCGCGGATTTCCTCAATATCGCCCCGGGTGATAGGTTGCTTATAGGCGATCAATGCCAGGGTTTCCAGAAATGCACGGGTGTACCTTGGTGGCTTTTCCTGCCATAGCCGGTCAACCCAACTGCCGAATTCACTGCGAACCTGAAATCGATATCCGCTGGCGACCTTTTTGAGTTCGAATCCCCTGCCATCACAATCATCACTAATCTGGGCAAGCACCTCCTTCACATCGGCGCGGCTCGGTTGTTCACCATCGAATAACTGAATCAGTATATCAATACTCAAGGGCTTATCTGCTGCAAGGATCGCGCCTTCAAGAATTTGTTTTAATGCTGGTATTTCACTCATGGATAACAATCTTTAGAATTCTGATAATTCGGTTACGGCTTCACTGGATGAACGTGCCTTGACATGGATCGGCGCAAAGGGTTCTGTCTGGACAATTTCAAGCAGTTGCTCCTTAATTAACTCCATCAGGGCGAGGAAGGTGACGATGACACCTGAGCGACCTTCTTCAATAACGAACAAAGCAATGAAGGGGACAAACTGGTCACCTGCCTGCTGGACCTGGTCCAGTATGCTCGACATGCGTTCACGGGTAGAAAGGGGTTCCAGTTCCACTTTATGACTGGAGTAGGTGTCCGCCCGCTTCAGTACTTTTGACAACACCAGTAACATCTCCTGTAGCTGTACATCAGGGAACGGCTTTTCTTTTTCGATGGATGGCGCGTCCGCGGAGGCGACCCAGTAGTCACGATGCATTCTATGCAGACCATCAATATCCATAGCGGCTTGCTTGAATCGTTCGTACTCCTGCAATCGGCGAATCAACTCAGCCCTTGGATCGTCTTCGTCGTCCTCTTCTTCTGTTTGCCGGGGTAAAAGCATGCGGGATTTTATTTCTGCAAGCACTGCAGCCATCACCAGGTATTCTGCTGCCAGTTCCAGCTGAATGTCCTTCATAAAATCTATGTAGTTCATGTACTGCTTGGTGATTTCTGCAACCTTGATATTCAGGATATCGAGGTTCTGGCGTTTAATCAGGTACAGCAACAGATCCAACGGACCTTCAAAAGCCTCCAGGATGACCTCAAGTGCATCAGGAGGTATGTACAGGTCCAGGGGCAATTGAGACATTGGACGACCTTCAATGACCGCAAATGGCATTTCTGCCTGACGAGCACCTTCCGCAAACTGGCGTTCGCCAACAGATTTTTCTTGGCTCTCGCTATGGCTCTTATTATCGTCGTCGTGTTCCACTAGCGGTAATTTAACCCCATGGCCTGACGCACATCTTCGAGTGTCGCTTTTGCGATAATTCGCGCCTTCTCATTCCCCTCTGCGATGATAGACTTCACCAGGTCAGGGTTATCCTCGTATTGCCTGGCTCGTTCATGCATGGGCTGTTGCTCTTCAAGAATTGAGTCAATCAATGGTTTTTTACAATCGACGCAACCTATCGCGGCTGTCTTGCAGCCGTTGACGATCCATTCCCTGGTGTCATCGGCAGTGTAGATATCGTGCAGTTTAAATACAGGACACTTTTCAGGGTCTCCCGGGTCCGTTCTCCTGACCCGGGCGGGATCGGTCTTCATGGTCAACACCTTCTTCTCAACCGATTCAGGTTCTTCCCTTAATGCAATCGTGTTGCCGTAGGATTTAGACATCTTATTACCATCCAGGCCCGGCATAACCGAAGCATCTGTCAACAATGCCTGGGGTTCAGGCAAAATGATTTTACCCCCGCCTTCCAGATAGCCGAACAATCGATCCCGATCCCCAAGGGAAATGTTCTGTTGTTCCTGTAACATGGCCTGGGCTTTTTCGAGGGATTCCTGCTTACCCTTCTCCAGGAAATCCTTGCGCATCTGGCGATACATTTTGGAGTTTTTACGACCCAGTTTCTTAATCGCGTCCTCCGCAATATCAGCAAAACCCGAATCCCGACCGTAGATGTGGTTAAATCGCCGGGCAATTTCACGGGTTATTTCGACGTGGGGTACCTGGTCCGCCCCAACCGGTACATGACCTGCCTTGTAGATGAGAATGTCGGCACTTTGCAACACCGGATAACCCAAAAAACCATAGGTCGACAGATCTCTTTCATTCAGTTTCGCCTGTTGATCTTTGTAGCTCGGCACCCGCTCCAACCAGCCCAAAGGGGTGATCATCGACATTAATAAATGCAGTTCTGCATGTTCTGGTACTCTGGACTGAATAAAAAGAGTGGCGGAACCCGGATTAACACCCGCGGCTAACCAGTCGATGACCATTGACCAGACATTGTCTTCAATTATCTCGGGTTCATTATAATGCGTCGTCAGTGCATGCCAGTCAGCGACGAAAAACATACAGTCGAATTCATGCTGGAGCTGAATCCAGTTCTTCAGGACTCCATGATAGTGACCCAAATGTAATTGTCCCGTCGGCCGCATGCCGGACAGGACACGTTTTTGTGCTTCGAGCAAACTCAAGATATCACCTGATAAGTATTGTAAGTATTTTTAGTGCTAACAGTGGGCAAATGTTATATGGAAGGCAATTTTGTCGTCATTATATATGAAGGGCAGCTTGCAACCAATCAAGCTGTTTTGCCTTTCCTACGCGGCACCGAATAATTCAAGGTCACCACGACCCTCTCGAACAACAAGGGGAACGGCCTCCTCAAGATTGACAACGCTGGTGACTTCCAGGCCACAGAAACCGCCGTCAACTACCAGGTCAACCTGATGCTCCAATAATTCCCGTATTTCCACCGGATCCGTCAGCGGGTACTCCTCCCCGGGTAATATCAGGGTTGTACTCATAATCGGTTCAGCCAGCTCGTCAAGCAGGGCCCGGCAGATATTGTTATCAGGTACCCGCAAGCCAATGGTTTTGCGTTTGGGATGCACCAGTCGTCGTGGAACTTCCCGGGTAGCCTGCAAAAGAAAGGTATAGGGACCCGGCGTTGCGGACTTTAACAGCCGATAAGCACTATTATTGACCTTTGCGTAGATACCCAGGTCTGACAAATCCCGGCAGATAAGGCTCAGATTGTGATCGTCGGATAATCTTCGTATATGGCGAATGCGTTCCAATGCCCCCTTATCACCGATATGGCATCCCAGGGCATAGGAAGAATCAGTGGGGTACACAACAACACCACCCTTGCGGATGATATCTACCGCCTGCCGAATCAATCGACTCTGTGGATTATCAGGGTGAATGCGAAAAAACTGGCTCATAATTGGCCCGGTCCAAGAAAGCGGGCATTCTATCAGGCTCTTGGCGAAGTTTCCTTTGATCGCAAGGCCAGGTGGAAATTGTCGGTCGTCCGCCACAGAAACACATTGCAAATCCAACCGTGCCGCAGGTCCGTTTTTTCAGGACCGAACTAATTGAACCTGGATTTTGGCGTGTGACGCCCTGTACTGCTAACATGAGCCTGTAATCAGCACTCTTTCAACACAAGTTTGCAACACAAGTTTGCAACACAAGGTTTCAACACAAGCCCATGAAACAGTTTGTAGAATTCATCCCTGTTGCCATTTTTGTCGCCGTCTACTTCGGGGCCGGTAGGGACATATTTATCAGCACTGCGGCGCTGATGGCCGCAATGTTGCTGCAAGTGATGTTTGAATTCGCGACGACCAAAACCGTCGCGAAGCGGACCTTGTACATCTTTGGGATCGTTATCGTTCTTGGCAGCCTGACCCTGGTATTCCGCAACGAGGCATTTATTCTATGGAAACCGACCATCGTTAACTGGGTATTTTGTCTTGGCCTGCTGGCGAATCAGCTGCTCGGTAAAGACAATATCCTGAAGAAAATTCTCGGCGAACAGTTAAATCTCCCGGACCAGGTCTGGAAGACGCTCACACTTGGCTGGAGCGCCGGTTTTTTTCTGGCTGGTGCGTTGAACCTTGTCGTTGCCCATTATTTCAGCCTTGATTTTTGGGTCAGCTACAAACTCATCGGTGGATTCGGGCTTACCCTCTCCTACATTATAGTTACGGTGATTTATCTATCCACAGGGGGATTTCTTGAGGATTCGGATTCCAGCTCCGATTCTGTCGACATTAATAACCCAAACTAACAGCCCACATTGGCTTTTCCCCAAGCCCTCATTAATATTAAGGAACTTCATGCTCTACGCGATTATTTCCCAGGACATCGAGAACAGCCTCTCGCTGCGAATGCAGACTCGACCCGATCATGTTGATCGATTGGAAGCCCTGAAACGGCAAGGTCGACTCATTCTCGCTGGCCCGCATCCCAATATTGATAATGACGATCCCGGGGAAGCTGGATTTAGCGGCAGCCTGGTCGTTGCCGAGTTTAATTCCCTGTCTGATGCCGAGGAATGGGCAAATACTGACCCCTACAAAACCGCCGGTGTCTACGCCTCTGTAACAGTCAAACCCTTCAAACTGGTGCTGCCGTGAGCCGTTTTTATAAAACAGCCCTGAGCCGCGCTTATAAAACAGCCCTGAGCCGCGCTTATAAAACAGCCCTGAGCCGCGCTTATAAAACAGCCCTGAGCCGCGTTTATAAAACAGCATTTCTTTTGGCTTGTGTTTTTAGTCCGGTAAGTTCGTTTGCTGCAGAACCCTCTCTGCCGGACAAGGTCTATGTACGTGACACGTTGTATGTGCCTTTGAGGGGAGGTCAATCCAATGAGTATCGAATACTACACCAGGGTATTCGCAGTGGCACAAGTCTGGAACGATTGGAAATCAACAAAGAATCAGGGTTTAGCCGGGTGCGGTTGAGTGACGGGAAGGAGGGCTGGATGCAAAGCCAATATCTGGTGATTGAACCCATTGCCCGGGATCAGTTAATAGTTATCAGTGAAAAACACTCCCAACTGGAGTCCAAGTACCAGCAAGTGCTGCTTCGCATACAGGAGCAGGACGAACTCCAGGATTCGTCAACCGCTCAAATCCAGGACCTGGATTCTGAGAACAGACAGCTGAGG
The DNA here is from genome assembly GCA_012960755.1 of Gammaproteobacteria bacterium. Next base: position 93,047 of record DUAT01000059.1, on the reverse strand, counting down.
GAAGACCTGATAGAAATTAAACAACTAGCCGCAGACACGATTGCTATCAATGACATGAACCAGCAATTACAGGCGGAGCGAGACCAGCTCCAGCAGGAGATTGACGATCTTGCCACGAGTGTTGGTGAATTCAAGGACTCATCTGACCAGGATTGGTTCTTACGCGGCGCAGGCACAATTCTGCTGGGCTTGTTCATCGGATTTCTGGCTTCGCGTGGGTTTTACAACAGCCGTCGCAGTGAATGGAGTTAACAGAATAAATCCATGGCCACAAAACTCAGCGTCAACCTGAACAAGATCGCTCTACTGCGCAACTCGCGAGATACCGTGATCCCCAGTGTTGTGGAGGCTGCCAGGACTGTGATTGCCGCAGGCGCACAGGGCATCACAGTACACCCACGACCAGATATGCGTCATATTCGCCCGGATGACGTCCGGGATCTGGCAGAGTTACTGGCACGGCAGGCGTATCGTGAAATCGAGTTCAACATCGAGGGCAATCCTTATGCTGAAGCAGAGGCCAATGGGTATCCGGGCTTTTTACAGCTCGTCGAAGAGACAAAGCCAGACCAGGCAACGCTTGTACCTGATGATCCAAATCAACTGACATCTGATCATGGCTGGGATCTTAGTGGTGAATCCAACAATCTGAAAGTGATCGTTGATCAATTACATGAACAGAAAATTCGCGTCAGCCTGTTTATGGATCCCGAGGCCGAGCAGATCAGGCGCTGTGCCTACCTGGGCGCTGATCGGCTTGAGTTTTTTACCGGGCCCTACGCCGATGCCTACCCAAACCACGGCGACACGCTGCTGCCATTTATCGAGACAGCCCAAATTGCAGGTGAACTTGGTCTCGGAATTAATGCCGGGCATGACCTGAACCTCGACAATCTGGCAACGTTTTGCAGCCAGGTCCCGAATGTAGCAGAGGTTTCAATCGGCCATGGGATTATCACCGATGCCTTGTGGATGGGGCTTTCAACCACTGTGCAAAAATACTGCGCCATTCTGAATGAGATTCAATAACTCGCAACTCTTTCATTCTATGCGTATTATCCACTCACATTTTATTTACCTGTAGTACAAGCATCATGAATCCAATTGTCAAAAAATCGGTTATCAGCCTCGTCATCGCCGTGATCACCTTCCTTATTCTTCGTGGGATTGAATCATCCAGTTTTCAAATACCCTCCACAGGCCAGGATTTTGCCGCGTTAGGCGTCATTTTTCTGGCTATCCTGAGCGGCTCCCTGCTCTCAGGTGGTTCGTCTGCCCGCTCATCTTCTGTTTCAATGTCCGGCGCAGCATCCTCAGATGACGTCGAAACGGGCACAGTGAAGTGGTTCAATGTAAAAAAGGGATATGGTTTTATCACCCGGGATAAGGGTGATGATGTTTTTGTTCATTACCGAAATATTCTGGGTAATGGTCGGCGTGCCGTATCTGAGGGACAAAGAGTCCAGTTCATCGTTATCGATGGTGACAAGGGTCTTCAGGCCGATGAGGTTGAGACGGTATAGCCAGGACTTCTCACCATCGGCCAATGTTTTTCAATAGAGCCAAAATAAATGCACCAGATTATTTTTTTGGGCGCGGCTGACAGCATCGAGACCATGCCGATCGACGAAAACCCATCGGAATCCTATCCATGTATGTCCAGTCAGCAATTCCATCGAGAAGCACGAGCACAGTTATACGCTCTGGTAACGGGCGAATTTGTCGATGAAGCAGGCCAATTGGAATATCTTGATCGAATCCTCTCGGACGAAGGCCCCTATATTTACCAGTTGGATATGATCCTCAAGGAATCCCTGGCACGATTGGATGAAGACCAGGTGGAGAACCTGGCCCAAATCTGGGCGGAATGTAAAGAAATCGAAATCATGGATCTTGTTGCCACTGACCTGCACGACTTCATGTTTCAGTTGATCCACTTTTGCCAGATAGCATGCAATGACGATCTCGGCGTCTATATCTATTCAGATGACTAGTAAAAGACGGATTGTATATACAACTGATCAGGGCCGCGTTTGTCCTGTTTGCTCTCACGCCATCAAACACTGCGTCTGTCGATCAGGGACTTCTGCATCCTCTGCTGATGGCACGGTGCGACTGCAAAGACAAGTTAAGGGCCGGGCAGGCAAACCCGTTGTTATTATCTCAGGGCTTAACCTTGCTCCTGATGAACTAAAGAAACTTGCCAGAAAACTCAAATCAAAGTGCGGAGTTGGCGGCAGTATCGAGAACAGCAATATTCTTATCCAGGGCGACAAAAGGGATGTTATCAAGCCAGAACTGGAATCACTGGGTTACACCGTGAAACTGAGCGGAGGGTAAATGAATGCACCATGGGCTAACTAACCTTGATTGGGTTAAAACCAACACTGGAATCCGCTACGAGTACGGTATGGCTTTATCTGGACTCGTAACGCACATCCTTGTGCACTCAAGTTTTGCATCCCTGACTCGGCGTCCCGACTAGGCGTCCCCCACCAAACAGTCCTGATAAAGCCATACCGCACTCTTCGCTGCCACTAGCAGGTTTCTTACGACAACAGGGGCCTGAAACAACACCAAAGGACCGCAGATCAAAATTAACTGAAGAAGTCAGGCAGCTTCAACCTGGTAATCCGGAAATAGAATCACTGCAGGGTGGACCTTCAGCGCCCTGGCCAATACCAACGCACGATCTCGTCCAATATTTTTAGCGTTGGTTTCCATACTACACAGTCACAACTTCCAGGCAGAGCATAGTCGTGTATTATCACGAGCCACACCCGTGAAAAAGCAGAGAATAAATGAATACACTCATCTCTGTCGAAGAACTGATTTCTCTCGACAATCCAAAAGTCTTTGACTGTCGCCACGCATTGTCTGATGAAAACTATGGTCGATCTGCCTATGAACATGCCCATATTCCCGGCGCCGTTTTTGTGGATCTCGATAAGGATCTCAGTAGTGAGGTTGTCCCCGGAAAAACCGGTCGACATCCTCTCCCGCTCGCTGAGGAATTTGAAGCATCGCTGCAACAGTGGGGCCTGGAAAACGATCAGCAGGTCGTTGCGTACGACGATGCCAATGGTGCCTTCGCTGCCAGATTGTGGTGGATGTTGCGCTGGGCTGGTCATGCTAATGTCGCCGTCCTCGATGGGGGATTCAACGCATGGCGGGATTCTGGGCAGGTGGTTACAGATGGAGTTACGGAACAGCAAATATCCGCATTTACATCGAAACCGGCACTTACCTGTGATATTCAGGCTGACGAGCTACCGCTCTATGCCGGGCTCATCACTGATGCGCGGGACCTGGCGAGATTTAATGGCGAATCGGAGCCCATCGACCCAATCGCGGGCCATATCCCCAATGCCAGATGCCTGCCATTCACCAGTAACCTGACCAGATCGCAGCACTTCAAATCTGTTGCTGAACTACAGCAACAGTTTGAGGATTTCGGGGTACCCGGGGACAGTTCAACGGTTTGCTACTGCGGCTCCGGCGTCACCGCTGCCCATAACATACTCGCACTGGTGCATGCGGGCTATCCGGAACCTACCTTGTATCCAGGGTCCTGGAGTGAGTGGATTACTGACCCGAACCGGCCCGTAGCCACCCTTTAGTAGGAGAAAGAGAGCAATGTTAGCTCGAGAGCAGCCAGGATATTTCCTGCCCTGGGCGGAGGTCACCTGGCTGGAAAACCACACACCCTACTCGCCACGTTTTGACGATATCTACTGGAGCCGTAACGACAATAACAACGCCGGGCTGGAGGAAAAAAACCAGGTCTTCATCAGGGCGAATCAACTCGGGCAACGTTTTCGTCAATTGCAGTCGGGAGATGACTTCACCATATTAGAAACCGGATTCGGTTTTGGGCTGAATTTCATCCTCGCAGCCAACCTCTGGCAATCCATTTCAAACTGTCGGTCTGCGACCCTGCACTATGTTGCGTTTGAACAATATCCAGTGGATCCAGCGGACCTGGCCAGACTCAATTCACGAATCGACCAGGGTATCCTCAAGCAACTTATCGAGAAATATCCGCTGCCGGTTCCTGGCGAGCACCAGCTCTGGATCAGCGACGATATTTGTCTGACACTCATTTTCGGAGAGCTCAATCGTTCACTCGCTGGCTTTAACGCCCAGGTAGATGCTTGTTTTCTTGACGGCTTCAGCCCTTCCCGAAACGAGTCAATGTGGACCGACAATGTCTTCGAGACAATCGTTAAGTTATCAAGGCCGGGGGCTTCCCTGTCCAGCTACAGTGTTGCCGGTGGCGTCCGGCGTGGTTTGTCCAGGTCTGGTTTCGTCACCGAAAAAGTCCCGGGGTTCGGATCCAAGGCCGAAATGTTGCAAGCCTTCAAGCCAGGTATCTGGCAGGCAAGAAACAACCAGCCCGGTAAAGTCTGTATTGTCGGTGCAGGGCTTGCGGGGCTTCACTGCGCAATGGCATTGCAAAGAAGAAACATACCATTCGCGCTATTCGAAGCGTCAGAAAATCCGATGGGGTCGGTGGCTAACATTGACCAGATCTCGGTCTGCCCGCAGCTTTCCTCGGAACCACAAACGTCGAGTCTGCTTTCCCTTCGCGCTTTTGACTACCTTACAAAACATGTCGATTATCACCAATCCGGCCGAATCCAACTGCTAAGGAACGATGAGGATACTCACAAAGCTGAGCAACTCTCGCGGCTATGTCCGCGCAATCTCCTGAAAATAATTTCAGCCGCTACGGCAAGTAAACTGGCGGGCGTCGATTTAGAGCATCGGGGTTTATTTTTTCCAACTGCAGGCTGGATTGATTCAAGCCGGGTTTACAGTAAATTCAATGACGACTTGCTTAATCAACAGCCCAATCAGCAAATCAGCCCGAGGGTTCGCTTCAACTGTAACATTACTACCTTCAAAAAAGATGGCCCGGACTGGGTACTGTTTCATAATGACCTTGAAATAGACCGCGCAGAAGTCCTTATTCTTGCCACAGGCAGCGCAGATCGCGAATACCTTGCACCCCTTCACCTTCAGTCGGTTCGAGGCCAAAGCTTGAAACTGTCATCAAAGACCCATGCCTCAAACCTTATCATATCCGGGTCTGTTTCCCTGTTCCCACAGCACAATGATATCAGCACCGTTTCTGCAACCTTTTCACGGCAGAACCTGCAACTCGATGTTTCAGATCAAGACACAGATACATTGCTCGATAGTCTCAACGAGTTTGTGCACTTTGAACCGGTGAGCTATGAGGCTGCTGTGGGTCTTAGAAGTACTACCCGGGATAGATTGCCTGTGGTCGGCCCGGTGCCGGATTGGCAGGCGCTCGACGAACACTGCCGGCGACCGGAAAGAGACAGACATCGATTTCGGTTCGAAACATTTCAACCCGGATTGTATTGTGCAGTGGGCTTTGGATCACACGGCGCGACCCTTGCGCCTTTATGCGCCGAATATCTGGTTCGCGGTATCAAACAGGAGCCTGGAATCAGCTTGCCAGAACTCTCCGCCTCTCGCTTCGCATTGCGCGATGCCGGTGTCAGACCTCGTTAAACACCCTCACGTTGACGACACCTTCAATGCCTTCAATATCCCTCACCAGATCTTCAGTGGGTTTGGTTTCAATATCAATCAGGTTATAAGCAATATTGTCCCGACTCTTGTTCAGCATATCGATGACATTAATGTTTCTGTCTGCAAGGATGGACAAGACGCTGCCGAGAATCCGGGGAACATTCCGGTTTGCCAGGGCGATACGATAACCGTTTGTTCGCTCCAGGCTGACAGCTGGAAAATTAACCGAGTTCCTGATGTTGCCATGCTCAAGAAAATCAATAACCTGGTCTGCCACCATCATGGCGCAATTTTCCTCTGCCTCCTCGGTACTCGCGCCCAGATGGGGTGTTGAGATAACCCCTGGCTTACCAATCAACGCAGGTGTCGGGAAATCAGAGATGTATTGGCTCAGCTTGCCAGAATCCAGGGCGTCCCCAATATCACTTGTATTGACGATCTCTTCCCTTGAAAAGTTCAGCAATACGGCACCATCCTTGAAGTTGACTACAGTTTCAGCGTCAATAAGACCTAATGTAGATTCCAATGCCGGTACGTGCAGCGTAACCACATCAGATCGCGCAAAAAGTGACTGCATGTTTTCCATCTTCTGCACCTGGCTCGATAATCTCCAGGCTGCCTCGACCGACAGGGCAGGGTCAAACCCCAGCACCTCCATGTCCATCTGCAGTGCCATTTCTGCAACCATTGAACCGATTGCACCAAGGCCCAACACCCCAAGGGTCTTACCTTTCAATTCTGATCCCTTGTACTGTTTCTTACTGGCTTCGACCAGCTTGTTGAGTTCAGCTTTATCGCTGTGATTCGTCAGGGTATTTACATAGTCTATCCCCTGAATAATACCCCGGCGGGAGAGCAACAGACCGGCCATGACCAGTTCCTTCACGGCATTTGCATTTGCGCCAGGCGTGTTAAACACAACAACTCCCTTCTCGGTATAGTCCTCGACTGGAATATTGTTCACCCCTGCCCCGGCGCGACCTACCGCCACAAGGGAGGGTGTCGCATCTTCCGGTTGCATCTTGTGGCTGCGGAGCAATATGGCCTCAGGATCCTTGATATCGCCTAGTTCATACTTCTCTGCTGGAAACTTGTTCAGCCCCTTGTCGGAAATATTGTTTAGTATTTGAATCTTGTACATAAACTCTCTGCCCAATCACGTGCTACAGATCGTGGTAGCGTAAAAAAGTCGCCAAGTTTACACGAAGCCAGCCGATGTGGCTGAAAATCTTTCTGATTTATTTTAGTCTAACGTCGTGTTCTTTAGAGATGGCACAGTAATTGGCTATTCCGCCAGGGTCATCCCGGGTCATCGTGAAAAACTATGGCTAGATTAGACAGCTTAAAAATATTTGTAGAAGTGGTGCTTACCCGCAACTTCACCAGTGCCAGCTGGATGATTACTTTGAAAACACTGATATCGACAGTGGGTTTTGGCCCCAGATTCAACGCGGCCGACTTGCTCATGTCCTGCCATCAGTATCAGCGGAGGTCCATCCCGTGCAACTGGTTTTTCCGAATAAGCGCTATGTATCCAGTAACACCGACAGTTTTCGTTCGTTTCTACTACAGTACTTTCGTCGCTAGACCGATAGCGATACAGCAGTACTGTTATGCGTTGACAACCGAATCGGAAATTTCTTCGTACACCAGAGGCTTCGCCATCTCTTCCCAGTTAATCGCGCCGTCGGAAGGCAGGTCCTGCAGATCCAGCACGCCTAACGCTTCCCACATTGGCTTGACGTTATCCGTCAGTAACCCGACCCGTTTCAGGTTAGGCATTATCCTGCCAAACAATTGAGTGCGGAACTCCTGGCTGGCACGATCAAGATTACTGCTGCGCAGGTGTTCTTTCACCTCATCTTTGTTCCAACCGTATTTTTCATAGAATCGAGTCTGGTTACCACGTGACCCACCCATACCTGTGGCAGCCTGAAACGCAAACAGTGCCCGCTCCTCACGTTCTTCGTTTGATAACCGCTTGACGAATTCTTCGAGGTAGTTAATACCGAATGTCACGTGCCGGGCTTCATCACGAATGACAAAATGCAAGCCCTTTTTATGCACCGGGACGCTGCTTTGCATTTTTGCCGTGTTGAATGCCGCCAATGCCAGACCTTCAATAACGATCTGCATACCTATGAATTTCAGGTCCCAGCGCTCGTCGGTAAGTACCTTGTCCAACAGGCTTTTCAGGCCCGCGCCAACAGGATACATAACACCGACCTGTTTCTGGATATATTTATTGAAGAACTCGACGTGCCTTGCCTCATCAAATGTCTGGGACGCCGCGTACAGCTTCGCTTCATAGGATGGAGCACAGCAGGCCAGCTGGGCTGCTACCAGCAATGCACCCTGTTCACCGTGCAACATCCCGCTTGCAGACAAGCCTGCTCTGTGCCACGAAAACTCAACCTTTTGCTCATGGTTCAGATCGTCGTAGGGCCTAAAACCAACGTAGGGATTGTATTTTTCGTCCGAGGGGAACTCGTCTTTAGAGATCGTGCCGTTTTCCCAATCCAGATCGACATCCACGTTCCAGTTGAGTTCCTTGCCGAGATTGTAGATTTTCTTGATGCGGCTGTCCGGAATTGAATAATCCCAGTTGTATGTACTGACCAGCGGCGTTTTGAAGATTTCTGTGATTTCTTCTACTGCGTTCTGATCAATAGTGCTCTGGGTATCAAAATAGCGGATTTCCTGTGGTTGTTCTTCAACTTCTCTGTACTTCTTCATTCCTGCACCTGTGCTTTGTAATGTCTCTATTCTAATGCTTTTGTAGCAAAGCCGAATAGTGCCTTAAAAATCAATACATTTGTGAATTAATATCATGAGTCAAAGCAGGATAGTATTCAGCATTACCACCAATACCATTAAAACCAACAAAACAGCCCTGTTAGATTTCATCAGCGTGTCCTCTGCGCCATACGGCGGCTGTCACAAAACCTACCCCGATAACGAGGGCAACCACAACTTCAAGTGAATAGAGATCTCCGGTAATACCATGATCGGTCGTGTATCTTGCCAAAATATGAGTGCTCATAAATTCCCACAACGAATCGTCCCGGGAAAAGATTTTTTCCATCAACAGGAAGAAAAAAGGCACGCCCACAACCCATGCCAGGGGTGCCGACTTCGCCCAGGAAGATACCAGCAACAACCAACCCGTAAATGGCAGACACCAGATCGAGGAAAAGAGAATGTAACCTATCATGTCAATCCACCTTGGAATCAGGTGCGCCGGTGCCCACAAGGTATCCCAGATATCAATAGGTTGGCCAAGGGCAACCATTGACGATATCAACAGCATCGACACATTACTCAACACGATAAACAGCAGGTAAACAACAGGTATCACCAGTAAACCAGTCAGCAGTTTGGAAACAACAGTCATCCAGTCGGATATGGGTAGCGATTTCCAGAACAGAACACTGCGATCTTTTCTATCCTGATACAAACAATCCAACAGGTAGAAAAACATCACAAACCACAAGGTGCTCACTAAAATAGTGCTTGAGCCAAAATACAGGTCATTGAGAACGCGCTCACGATGACCAAAAGAACTGTCTGCGAGACCGACCAGCCTGGCACCAAATAGATCAAGAAGTGAGCCGGAGCTTTCAGTTTCGGTGTGAATTCGAACATTTTCATGGTTGTTTATGGTCACCATCACCATGCCAGTCTGCATCAGCGCCGATCCCAGAATCAATACAGCGACTGAAACTGCAGTCACTACGGCGGGCAGATACAGAAATGTTGTTCGATGTTCCCAGTACTCTCTTTTTATCAACATGGGTAGCTGTTTTAGCGCCAGCGTATTCATCTTTTTTATCCTCGCTGCATCTTGGCGACAAAGAGATCCGCCACACTGGGAACATGCAATTCGCCCAGAGGGCGAAGTAAATCTACATCCACATGTTCAAAGATCATGCGCTTCTTACCCAGCAGTTCTCTGCTGCTTATAGGGCACAGGTCGTTTGCCTGCTCAACGCACTCGGGTACCACCAAAACCTCCCGGTATTGATCCGCCAGATCATCCATGGCGCTATCCAGTACAATCCGCCCCCTGTCTATGAACAACAGGTGAGTCAGCAGGCTCTCAATCTCTTCAACCTGGTGAGTACTGATGATGATGCTGGTTTCATGGTCAAAATAGTCGTTCAACAATCGATCATAAAATTCTTTGCGATACAGGATATCCAGACCAATCGTCGGTTCGTCCAAAACAAGAAGCTCAACATCGATCGCCATCACAAGGGCAAGGTGTAATTGGGTGACCATGCCCTTGGATAATTGCTTAACCTTGCTGCCTTTCCTGATGTCAGTTGTCGCAAGGAGTTCGATGGCCCTGTCTCGATTAAAACGAGGGTGAATCGCTTCGAGAAAATCAACGGCATCTGCTACTTTCAACCATTTTGGCAGGACGCCGACGTCGGAGATAAAACACACCCGTTGCATAAGCTCCTGGCGATTTTTCCTCGGGTCGGATCCCAGTACTTCCAGTTCGCCTTCAAAATCCGTCAAACCAAGCAGTGCTTTTAACGTTGTCGTTTTACCAGCACCGTTGGGGCCGATAAGCCCAACAATAGAACCCGGGGGAATATTGAAACTGATGCCGTCAAGGGCGCGGAAGTCTCCAAAGGACTTGGTAATCCCTTCCGCTCGGACAATGCTCGCCGCATTTTGTTCGCTCATTGGCCAGCACTCCTTTGAGCTAGTAACGCCTTGGTGGAAAGACCCAATCTAGTGATTTTTTCGCAGATCAGCGGCCATTCCTGATCGAGAAATTTACTCCGCTCCTCTTCCGTCAACCGATTAGCAGCCCCTTGCTTAACAAACATACCCAATCCCCGGCGTCTTTCCACCAGTTCATCATCTACTAAAATCTGCAGTGCTTTCGATACTGTAATGGGGTTAATCCGATGTTCGCTGGCCAGCGTTCTGACGGAAGGCAGGGCATCACCGTCAAGAAAAATACCTTCAAGTATCGACTCCACGATTCGATCATGGAGTTGTCTGTATATCGGGTCCTTATCATTCCAGCTGATTTGCATGGGGGCCTGTTTATCGACTATACCTTTCTAGTGTTGTACATAACTATAACACCAATACTCTTAATTTCAAGCGTTGACTCTCAATTTTGAAACTAACGCGCAGTCTGGTCCAGTAAATCGGTGATCAGGGCCACGCTATCCTTCACGTGGAATCTCCTGAGTGCTGTTACTTGCGTATCCCTGGTCTTCTCCAATCGACCCAGTGTGGAGAGCAGGTTATCGGGGTTAAGTGCCTCTTCCTGAATGACCAGACTCATACCTTCAGCCTCAAACAGGGAGGCATTCTTAATCTGGTCACCGCGACTCGAACGAAGGGAGAGAGGCACCAGGATATGGGGTGTTCTGGTGAGCAGCAGTTCGTAGATCGAATTGGCACCCGCTCTTGAGATCACAACATGGGCCGCGGTGAGAACGTCGCCAAACTCTTGGTGCAGATACTCTTTTTGTTGGTACTCTTTTTGTTGGTACTCTTTTTGTTGGTACTCTTTTTGTTGATGGGGCTGATTCCCATTGTCTTCACCAGTGACAACATTGCCTTCTCCCACCACATGAATCACCTGGTAGTTCTTGACCAGCTCAGGGATCGATTCACGAATACAGTCGTTTATCACTCTTGCACCCAGGCTTCCGCCGAAAATCAGCAGCACTGGCTTCGAATCTGTAAACCCGAGAAACGATCGGCCTGCGACTGCATTGCCGGATAACAAGGACTCACGCACAGGGGAACCGGTCACTTTTACCTTATGGCGGCTTTTTTTCGGTATGAACTGCCGGGTCTGCTCAAAGTTGACACAGACATAACGGCAGAACGGAAAACAGAGTTTGTTAGCCAGACCAGGCGTAAGATCAGATTCATGGCATATTACCGGGACCCGGCAAAGCCAGGCGCCAACAACCAGTGGCACGGCAACAAAACCACCCTTGGAAAAAACGATATTGGGTCGATATTTTAGACACAGGAAGATACTTTGCAGCGTTCCCCAGATAATTTTCAGAGGATCAAGAAAATTATTCCAGTCGAAGTAACGCCGTAATTTGCCAGTGGATATGCTGTAAAACGGGATTTCCAACTGACTGACCAGGGTTTGCTCAATACCGGCGCTGGACCCGACATAGGCGATGTCCCAGTCTCCCTTCTGCAGATGCTCGATCAGGGCAATATTGGGTGTTACATGACCTGCCGTTCCACCACCGGTGAAGAAAATTCTCCTGGCCACTAGTAGCTCAAAATCTGTTTTACAAACGGGATCGTCACCGTTTTACCCTGCCGCAGGGTTTCCAGTTCCAATCGATAGAGAAGATCGAGCAGCTGTCTCATGTCCCTGCTACTGCGACTGAGAATAAACCTGCCCACCTCTTCCCCCAGGCGAAAGCCCCTAATGTGTGCACGCTGCATCAATGCCTGCAATTTCTGTTCATCAGTAAGGTCGGCAGTTTCTATCGAGGCTGCTGAGATTATGCGGGAATGCAGGTCAGACAACCTGACCGGCAGCGCCGATGCCTGTCGCTCGCTCGCGAGAATAATCCGCTTACCCTGGTCTTTCACTGCATTCATCAGATGAAACAATGCTTCTTCCCAGTCTGCCCGCCCCAGTATTTCATCGATATCATCTATGCAGATCAAGTTCATCGACTCGAGCCCGTCGAGGACATCAACCTTGTGACCTCGCAACCCGGCTAGATAAATGGAAGCCTCGTAGCGATGGCAGCAGGACTGAAGTAAATGACTCCGACCCGTACCCGGGTATCCCCAGACGTGAATCCAGTCAAACGGACCGGTGAATTTCTGCTGTAGCTCATTCCCGGCAGCACCGATGTAATTATCGAACGTCGCGTCGTCTCGAAGGGTAACGTCCAGGGTAAGCTGCCTACTCACTCGTTCGTCTTGTTCGCTGAGCCGTTTTCTGGCGAGTCCGCAGAAAGGCTGACTTCCTCCACCCCGCTGTAAAACTCACTTTTCTTGTATCGATCATGCATAAAGCGCATAAAAACCATCACCACGGCCGCGACTGGTAACGCCAGCAGGATTCCGGTAAACCCAAACAACTGCCCACCCGCTAATATCGCAAAAATAACTGCGACAGGATGCAGGCCAATTCGGTCACCCACTAGCAAAGGCGTCAGTACCATACCCTCGAGCGCCTGCCCGACACCAAAAATGATCACCACGTAAATCAGGACGAAAGAATCCTGAAACTGAACAATGGCAGCGAACGTCGCTGCTGTGATTCCGACAAAGAAGCCCAGGTATGGAACGATGCTGGCGAGGCCAGCAAGCATACCTATTAACAGGGCCAGATCCAGACCAAGCATCATCAAGCCAGTTGAATATATGCAACCCAGAACGAACATCACCAACATCTGCCCTCTCAGAAATGCACTCAGTACCTCATCACACTCCTTAACCAGTCCAACAACCGTCTCTTCAACATCACGTGCCAGCATTTCCCGCAGGTAGCCCACTAAAACATCCCAGTCTCGCATCAGATAAAAACTCACAACGGGAATAAGCGCAATGTTCGCCAGGCTCAGTGCGATCGAGTATCCGGATGATGTGAGCTGGAGGATCAGCTTCTGCGCGACACCCCCAACCTTGGTCCAGTTTTCTGTGAGCTGGGATTTTAACCTCGTCATGTTCAGATCAAATGGATCTATCCCGAAATGTTCGATCAGAAATGGGCTGGTCGTCTGTTGCAACCACTGAATAAACTCCGGCACACTCTTTACCAGGGACCCCACCTCCGCTATTAACATTGGCAGCAGTAGCACCAATCCGATGACGACAATGATCAGCAGCAAAACAAAAACCACCAATACACCGCCTGTTCTGCCCAGCTTACTCTGAAGACGATCCACCAGAGGATCACCCAGGTAGGCGATTGCCATTCCCACCAGAAACGGCGTCAGTATTGGCTGCAATAAATAAATCATGAAGAAAAGGAAAGCAATCGAGGCAAGCGCCAGACCTCTTTCCACAGGCCTTAGGGATCCCATATTTTTGATTTCCTGCCCTTGGTTTTTTGTAACAGGTTGTTGACTATTGTAACCATTGATACTGGAGTTTTGTCATTTGATCAGTCGTCCCTAACAGCAACATTTTATTATCCAGCTCGATTATCTCGATCAATTGCCGAGTCTGCCCCTCAGTGCTGAGCTGGAACAGTACTTGTGAATCCCGCACTTCGACCAGGTAGCTGTCGAGTACTGGTGCTAGCGATTGCAGGTATTTTGACACCGCCGCATAATCCGCGAGGTTATCAACCCGGTCGATCCTGATCTCGACGGTTCCCCTGGAAGAATCAATGGCATAACGCCGGGCGAGTGAATCCGCCAGTGAATTAACGATCTCAGCCACCAGATCATCGGCATTATATGCAATGTTACTATAGCTGGACCATTGATTATCAATACGGTAATTCCAATTCGCGGTCCATTGGCCTGTATCTGATTTCCGGACCCGGCCAGTGAGTACACAATCCGGTTTGTATCGACTGGATGCGGTGTCGATTCTACCGAGAAACGAACCCCACACTTCCGCGGTAGAAAGCTGCGCCTCATCTTCAAGATCCAACAAAGGAAACAACAAGGGCAAACCGCGTTGTTCAGCGCTCACTTCCACTGCACTAAGCACTTCACTGGAATCAGATTCAGAAATCAACCTTCGACCCTGTTCGTCGCTGACTGCCAGCCACAGCAGCACGCTCGGTCGATTGCTGCCCCAAACAGGATAGTCGGCATCACGCAACAGCTTTCCGATTGCACTGGGTTCAAAGCGAAGCCTGAGAATTCTCGCAGGAACCTGCTGACCTCCGATCTGAAATTCACGGTCACTGGCCTGATAACTATATTGGTAGTAGTAGTCTGAAGGATTCCGCAGTGCGTTGGTAACCAATCGATTATCCTGCACGTCCTGGGTTCCCGAGACCCGGATTAACACCTGTAACAACGCTGCCTGGGCACCGGATTTCAACTGCGCATCGTCCTGGCTCATGACATAAACTTCTGCCATGTAGAGATCTTCCACCGTCAGGGACAAGCCCCTGTTAGGCGTAACCAACATGATGGTGACCAACAAAAATACGACGTTTTTAATACCCGGATATCCTTTTAGAGAACCCCTGATTAAGGTCGGCATGCCGCACCACTATTTCCGCCATGGCGGGGTCAGGGCGGAATTCCAAAAAGTTGATATCGTACAGCATATTAACATCTATCTACTTAATCAGAGGTTCCTTAGTTATCTTATCGACTCGAATCGAATCCACACGGCAACATAATTTGAATTTAATGGAGATTTGCTCGTCCAACCTGTCATAAACTGCCAAACGATTGCAAATCGGCCAACCACAAACGGAACCCTATTGTATGACAGCCATGAGCCTGTCTCTTGTAACAGCCTTGAGCTCGTCTCTCACAACAGCCTTGAGAGTGCCTGTAACAACAGCCTGGGGCCAGTTTGTTAGAGCAAAAGTGCAGATTACCACAAGTCTTGCGGTTTTAGTTTTCGCTGCAACCGCTACCGCCGAACCAACTCCCTATCGCGCCATCTATCGAGCAGATTACAAAGGGATACCCGTCAGTGCGAAAGGAATCCGTGAATTACGCCGTGAAGAAAATGGCACCTATACCTTGTCCTCAACCGCCAGGTCTTTCTTTGGAACAGTATCGGAGTCTTCAATATTCACCTTGCAAGAAGACCTTATGGTCCCCATACAATACACTTATCGTCGCACGGGTTTAGGTAAGAAACGAGATGCCACCCTGAAGTTTGACTGGGACAGCATGAAAGTAGTTAATGATGTCCAGTCAAAACCCTGGGAGATGCAAATTCCGACAGGGACGATGGACAAACTACTGTACCAGATGAAGATGCGCCAGGAACTGGCGTTCGCCCACAATCAGAATCTGCCCTGGCCTGATCTCGCGTACCAGGTTGCTGACAATGGCAAACTCAAACAATATCACTTCGAGGTGGTCGGTGAAGAAGAAACTGATACGCCGGTAGGTGCAATCAAGACGATCAAGGTTACCAGGGTCAAACACAATAAAAATCGTGTGACGACTTTCTGGCTTGCACTGCAGTACGACTTCCTGCTGGTTCGCTTTCAACAACTGGATGACAAGGGCAAGGGCTTCGAACTGCTCCTCAGCGAAGCAGAGTTCGACGGAAGGCCAATCAGGGGAATCGAGACTTCTTTGTAATCTTTGGGCACAGCAACTTGCTAAGCTTTGGGCAATGTCACTCCTTTTTGACCCTGATACTTGCCGCCGCGATCCTTATAGGACGTTTCGCACTCCTCGTCAGATTCAAAGAACAACATCTGGGCTACCCCTTCGTTGGCATACACCTTCGCCGGTAAGGTAGTTGTGTTGGAAAATTCCAGCGTCACATGACCTTCCCATTCCGGCTCCAGCGGTGTGACATTGACGATAATTCCGCAGCGGGCATAGGTGGATTTACCCAGGCAGATGGTCAGCACACTCCTTGGTATCTTGAAATACTCAACCGTTCGGGCCAGGACAAAGGAATTCGGTGGGATGATGCAAATGTCACTGCGTACATCGACGAAACTTTTTTCATCAAAAGCCTTGGGATCAACCGTAGCAGAATGAATGTTGGTAAACACCTTGAATTCATCAGAGCAACGAACATCGTAACCGTAACTTGAGGTGCCATAGGAAATGAGGCGCTGCCCGTCAGATTCCCGAACCTGCTCTGACTCGAACGGCGAAATCATATCCTGTTCTTCAACCATACGACGGATCCAACGATCGGGTTTAATAGACATGCGTTACCTCTGGAAGAAACAAAGCGCTGAATGATACAGGTCGTTCCCTATGGAAGCGATTCCCTAGTCATCCATTACCCTGATTTTGGGTCCGGCGGTCTGCATACTATCGATTGTCTCGTGAATGGACCTGGCTATGTGCCGGAAGATCTGACTCACTTCACCTTCCGGATCAGCAATGACCGGTGGTGTTCCACCATCGGACTGTTCCCGAATCGCAAGTGACAGGGGTAATTTGCCCAGAACCGTCGTATGGTACTCAGCGGCGATATCGTTTCCACCACCAGCACCGAATACCGTTTCTACATGTCCACATTCGCTGCAAACATGCTGGCTCATATTTTCGACGATACCTAACAAAGGCACCTCGACTTTTCGAAACATCTCAATTCCCTTCCGCGCATCCAGCAGAGCAATATCCTGTGGTGTTGTGACAATGACTACCCCGCTCATGGGTACGCTTTGTGACATGGTAAGCTGGATGTCCCCTGTACCCGGCGGCATATCGACAACCAGGTAGTCAACGTTCTGCCAATAGGTCTGGGTAAGTAGCTGCTGCAGGGCACCGCTGGCCATTGGACCTCGCCATACCGCTGGCGTCCGGTCGGACGTCAGGAAGCTCATCGACATCACTTGCAGATTATTCGCCATGATCGGCTGCAAAAATTCATTCGTCGTTTCAGGCCTGGTTCCTTCGGCTACTCCCATCATCAACCCCTGGCTGGGACCATAGATATCAGCGTCGAGCAGGCCTACGGTATGACCTTCCGCAGACAGCGCCAGGGCGAGATTCGCCGATACGGTTGATTTGCCGACACCGCCTTTGCCCGAGGCGACAGCAATCACATGCTTTACGCCAGGTAAGCTGAGTTTTTTATGTGCTGATTGGGGATCTGATTGGGGAGTGATAAGACTTCACCTGGTTATTCACGAGTACACTAGTATAAATCCGCTACCGTCTAAAAACACAAATTCGATTACTTTTGTTGTTTACGAACTGAAATTTTGGATGAAAATCATCGCCCGCATCGGTATATTTACCCACTTCGTAAAATCTGCCAGCAACCCTATGACAAAACGTAACATCCTGGTGACCAGTGCACTACCGAACGCCAATGGCTCAATCCACCTGGGTCATCTGCTTGAACACATACAGACAGATATCTGGGTGAGATTCCAGCGTATGCGTGGCAATCAGTGCATCTATGTCTGTGCCGATGACACCCATGGCACTGCGATCATGTTGAAGGCCGAGGAACTTGGCATAGAACCTGAAACCCTTATCAATGAAATCAAGACCGAGCACGAAGACGATTTCAAACACTTTCTGATTGGTCATGACAACTACTATTCAACTCACTCCGAGGAAAACCGGGCATATAGTGTACTGATATACAACCGACTCAAGGAAGCTGGCCAGATTGTCGAGAAGTCTGTGAACCAGCTATTCGACCCGGAAAGGCAAATGTTTCTCGCCGACCGATTTATCATTGGCACCTGCCCAAAATGTAAAGCTGAAGGTCAATATGGGGACAACTGTGAGGTCTGCGGCGCAACCTACGATGCGACTGACCTTATTGATCCCCGTTCAACAATTTCAGGCGCTGAACCGATACTGAAAGAGTCTCGGCACTTCTTTTTTGCGTTGTCCAATTTTACCCAGTACCTCAAAACCTGGACCCGCAGTGGTACCTTGCAGGACCAGGTGGCCAACAAGCTTGCGGAATGGCTCGATGCGGGACTACAGGACTGGGATATTTCCCGGGATGCACCCTATTTTGGATTCGAAATCCCGGGGGAACCAGGCAAGTTCTTTTATGTCTGGCTGGATGCCCCTATCGGCTATATGGCCAGCTTCAAAAATTACTGTGACAGGAACCATACTGTAGCCTTTGATGACTATTGGGAGAAAGATTCAGATTTCGAGGTCCACCATTTTATAGGTAAGGACATTATTAATTTTCACGCATTGTTCTGGCCCGCCATGCTAAGCAGTTCGAAATTCCGTACCCCAACGAGAATTCACGCCCACGGTTTCATTACAGTTAACGGGCAGAAGATGAGTAAATCCCGAGGTACCTTTATTAACGCAGGGACTTATAGAGCTCATCTGGACCCAGAGTACCTGCGCTACTACTACGCCAGTAAACTCAACAATAATATCGACGATATGGATATTAACCTTGAGGACTTTGTCCAGAAGGTGAACTCGGACCTGGTTGGCAAGGTTGTCAACATCGCCAGTCGCTGTGCGGGATTCATCAAAAAGAAATTTAATGGCAAACTTTCAACCCAGCCCACCACAAACCTTGTGGCCGAGTTCATTGATCAAAAACCCGCCCTGGAGGCTTACTACGAATCAGGAGATTTCAACAAACTGGTTCGCGAAGTGATGGCAATGGCAGACAAGGCAAACCAGTATATTGCCGAACACGAACCCTGGGCGAAAATAAAGCAGGCTGGTAATGAAACTGAAGTGCACAATGTTTGTTCCGACGGCATCAACCTGTTTCGAATCATTATCGCCTATCTGAAGCCAATACTGCCTGGGCTCGCAGAAAGATCAGAACAGTTCCTGAATATTTCACCTCTCGACTGGGATGATATCAGTGCACCATTACTTGATCACGAAATCAACAAGTTTAAACCCCTGCTCACCCGCATTGAGTCAAAGAATGTGGACGCCATGGTCGAAGACTCCAGAGAAACCGACCTTTCAGACGCCGAATCCACTGAGAATGATGCAGATAATTTAGCTGGAGAAGAAACCATCGAATCACTCAGCGCAGAAATTGAGTTCGATGATTTCGCCAGGGTAGATTTACGGGTCGCATTGATTCTCAACGCCGAAAGCGTGGCAGGTGCCGACAAGCTGCTGAAGTTAACATTGGATATCGGCGGCCGGCAGCGTAGTGTGTTTGCCGGTATCAAAGCCGCATATACACCGGAACAACTGATTGGTAAACATACGGTTATGGTCGCAAACCTGAAACCTCGCAAAATGCGCTTCGGTGTTTCCGAGGGCATGGTACTTGCCGCCGGGCCAGGTGGTGAGGATATTTATTTGTTGGAACCCCATGCTGGTGCGAAAGCAGGCATGAAGGTCACCTAAGACATTACTCATGCCTGACGCGTTCGTCATTTTGCTCAGCACGATCTTTGTCAACAATTTCGTTATGGTGCAGTTTCTGGGCCTGTGCCCCTTTATGGGTGCGTCACAAAAAATGGATGCCGCAATCGGCATGGCCGCAGCCACCACCTTCGTGCTTACCCTGGCATCTGCGTCGAGTTACCTGGTTGAACATTACCTGCTGGTTCCGTTTGGACTTGAGTATCTTCGCATTATTTCATTTATAGTAATAATCGCTGGGCTCGTACAATTTTCTGAAATTGTCATTCGGGCAACCCAGCCAATGCTGCATCAGGTATTGGGCATTTTTATCCCGCTTATCACCACCAACTGTGCTGTCCTCGGTGTTGCCCTTTTAAACGTCAGGCACAGCCACACCTTTTTTGATGCCATCATCTATGGATTGGGTGCAGCTACAGGCTTCTCACTCATGTTAATCGTCTTTGCGGCGATGCGTGAAAGACTCGCCCATGCAGACGTTCCCATGCCATTCCAGGGCGCTGCAATCAATATGATTACCGCAGGTATTTTGTCCCTTGCCTTTATGGGCTTCGCGGGGATGGATTGATGCTCATTGAAATCCTTCCCGGGCTGATACTCGTTACTCTCCTGGGTGCAGGAACTGCCCTGATCCTGATCACTGCGTTAGGTCGTGTGGAAACCAATCCAAACCAGGCGGTTGAACAGATCAACAAGCTGCTGCCACAAACCCAGTGTGCCCAGTGCGGTCATCCTGGCTGCAGACCCTATTCGGAAGCCATAGCAGCCGGTGAGCCTATCAATCGCTGCCCCCCCGGCGGTGACAGAACAATTCGCGATCTGGCCAATCTGCTGGGACGTGACATTATTGCACTTGATGCAGCCTTTGGAGAGTCGGGTCCCGGGCATACAGTGAAAATTCGAGAAGCAGAATGTATCGGCTGTACCTTGTGCATTCAGGCCTGCCCAGTCGATGCCATTATTGGCGCTGCCCAGTTGATGCATGTGGTGATTGAGAAAGAATGCACCGGGTGCGATCTGTGCATTCCACCTTGTCCCGTTGACTGTATTGACCTGGTAGCAACTCGAAGCCAATCCCGGATCACCCCGGTAATAGAACTTGACGACAACGACATTGCACCGTTTATCAGAGCACCATGTATCAGATGCGGCGAATGTGAACGAGTCTGTCCAAAGCAGCTACTGCCCCATGAATTGTACTGGCAAAGAACTTCTAACGATGCCATGAAGGTGATGAAGCTGGATGCCTGTATAGAATGCAGAATTTGTGACGGCATCTGCCCGAGCAATATACCACTCACCAATATTTTCAATGCATCCAAAAAACGTATCCGACTTGAACAACTGGAATCTGAAAAGTCCCGGGACGCAGAATTCAGATACGGAAGGCGAAATGATCGATTGATTGCCAGCAACTCCAGGCTCCGCACCCGGGCCAGCAATGACGATCGCGCAAACATTCTCGAACAGTTGAAAAGAACGCAATGACTCTGACGCTGCCTTCAATACTGATGCCGACTTCTACATCAAAAGTCATGTCCTTGGTTATTGTTGCCCTGGTTCCAGGCATCCTTACCAGCACTTATTTCTTCGGCATCGGCATACTACTCAATGCACTGCTGAGTGTCGCCACCGCCGTGCTGCTGGAGGCGCTGGTCCTTAGAATTCGCCATGCCAGAATGTCAACCTTGCTGGATGGATCTGCGGTCCTCACCGGCTTACTGCTCGGTATCGCTTTGCCACCTGATTTGCCAGTGTGGATGACCATCATCGGTTGCGGATTCGGGATTATTTTCGGCAAGCACCTCTATGGTGGTCTTGGTCACAACCCGTTTAATCCTGCCATGGTCGGTTATGCCGTTCTGATACTGTCGTTTCCACTGGCCATGTCATCCTGGCCAGCGGTTTCACCGATTGACGGTGTGACTGCAGCCACACCACTGGATACCTTCAGGTTTCGAGGCGCGTATACCATTGAGGAGATCTGGTCCACCAGCGCTGGCTTTGACAGTCTGGCAGGAATCGGCTGGCAATGGATTAATCTCGGTTACCTCGTGGGAGGGCTGGTGCTGATCGCCCTGGGGGTGATCCGCTGGCAGGCCCTTACCGGGATGCTTTTCACACTGAGTTTTCTCGCGATGATTTTTTATGACAATGGCAGTTCCCAGAGTCTGGGTTCACCGCTCTTTCATCTGCTATCCGGCGGTACCATGCTGACCGCGTTTTTTATTGTCACAGACCCCGTCACCTCTCCGGATTCCGAGATCGGTCTATATGCTTTCGGCATCGGTGTAGGTCTGATTACGTTTGTTATCAGAAGCACGGGTGCGTACCCGGATGGCTTTGCCTTTGCAATCCTCCTGATGAACGCCCTGACGCCTTTAATCGATCGAATCCGGCGGACCAGGGTATGAAGTTCCCCGGGACAGGTTTCGTTGTTGCAAGACTCACGTTGATTGCTTTCATCTGTGGCACAAGTCTGAGTTTGACCAACCTGCTTACCAGCGCCCCCATTGAGGTCCAGCGGGCGGAGTATGCTGAACAGCAACTTCGACAGGTGCTGGACGTCACCCGGGCTTATCTAACATTGATTGAGCCCTATGTTTATCAGATTGATCAATCGGATCATCCAGGCGGTCATATTTTTCAAATCGTAACGAACAATGGTTACAACGGAGAAATTAAGCTCTGGCTTGCAGTCGCCATCGACGGCACCGTACGGGGCGTGCGGGTCATCAGCCACAATGAAACACCGGGATTAGCCGACGACCTGGCATTGGACGTCTCCGACTGGATACTCTCTTTCAATGGTGAGTCTTTAAGTTCCAGGGACTGGCGGGTAAAAAAGGACGGTGGCGATTTCGACCAGTTTACGGGGGCTACCATCACACCCCGTGCTGTCGTTGCCGCAGTCAAACAGGGACTCTCAGACTATCCCGGTAAACAAGCAGACTGGTCCGATCTAGGAAGTGAGAAGCCAGCAAGTGAGCAACTGTGAAGGCCAGGGAAATATCGATTCAGGGCTTGTGGTCCCAAAATCCGGCCCTGGTACAATTGTTGGGCCTGTGTCCGTTACTGGCCGTCTCAAATACCGTCACCAACGCCCTGGTGCTGGGTCTGATAACCCTGGTGGTACTGACCTGTTCAAATTTTATCATTAGCTTGATTCGCCCCTGGCTGGACGATTCAACCCGACTTCCGGCACAAATTCTGATCATTGCGACGTTTGTCACAATCAGTGACCTCTTACTGCAAACCTACCTGTTTGAGATTCACCAGCGCATCGGACTGTTTGTTGCCCTGATCGTGACAAACTGTACGGTGCTGGGTCGTGCCGAAAGCTTCGCCAGCAGAAATCCCGTTCGATATGCGATACTCGATGGATTTATGATGGGGCTTGGGTTCCTGTTGGTCATAACGAGCCTGGGCTTTATTCGAGAAGCGTTGGGCCAGGGAACCTTGTTTACCCAACTACATTTGTTGCTCGGCGGGAGCCAGGAAGACTGGCGGATCTCACTTCCCAACGGCAGATTCCTGTTGCTTATCTTGCCACCCGGCGCATTCCTGACGCTCGGCTGTCTTATCGCCTTGAAAAACTGGATTCAGCTGAAGGCAACGAGCAGAGAGAGAAAAGGACAAAACCCGTCAATAAAGAAAAATGAATAAAGAAAAATGAATAAAGACAAAAGAATCAAAATCTTGTCCCTGTTAAGGGATGAAAACCCAACGCCGGAAACCGAACTGGTCTATGGTTCAACCTTTGAACTATTAATCGCCGTTATGCTTTCTGCGCAGGCGACGGATGTTTCAGTCAACAAGGCAACAACGAAATTGTACAAAATAGCCAATTCTCCGGAAGCGATTCTTAACCTGGGGGGAAAAGGTTTGAAGAATTACATCAAAACTATCGGTTTGTTCAACACGAAAGCTGCCAATATTATTAAGACCTGCGAACTCCTGATTAAAGAGCACGATTCCGTCGTCCCGGACACCCGGCCTGAACTTGAAGCACTTCCCGGGGTCGGCAGAAAAACAGCCAATGTCGTCCTGAACACGGCATTCGGACAACCGACGATGGCAGTGGATACCCATATATTCAGGTTATCAAACCGCATCAGGTTCGCCCCGGGAAAGACCGTTCGCCAGGTGGAAGACAAGCTGATCAAGGTCATTCCCGACGAATTTATTCTCGATGCCCATCACTGGCTAATTCTCCACGGTCGTTACATCTGCACCGCGAGAAACCCCAAATGTGGCGCTTGTGTGATTTATGATCTTTGTGAGTTCAAGCAGAAGAAGCGAGATCTCTAGCTTTAATCCAAAACGGTATTTTCAAGTCAGAGTCATCTGAATAAGTCTGTTCGGATTGCCCGGCCGGGGTGTACGCTTTCCGCACCGGCATAAGGCTCGGCGCCCCCACCACATCCATGAAGCCTGACTTTCGGCCGTCCTGGCCTCGAGTCGGGGACGCCGAGTCGGGGACGCCGAGTCGGGGACGCCGAGTCGGGGTCTGCGGCAAGCATACACCCCGACCAAGCAACCCAGGATCTTCGAACCTGTGAGGCGTTGGAGAAAACAATGCCCCAGGACACTTAAAGCAACTTACGTCCTTTCTTGCTGGCAACTTTGAGCCTCAACGCATTGAGTTGTATAAAGCCTGCAGCATCTTTCTGGTCATATGCACCGGCGTCATCCTCAAAGGTCACGATATTTCCGTCATAGAGTGTGTCGGTCGTGGATTCACGGCCGGTAACAATCACGTTACCCTTGTACAACTTAAGGCGCACGGTGCCATTCACATACTCTTGCGAATCATCAATTAACGCCTGCATCGCCTTGCGCTCTGGCGACCACCAGTAGCCATTGTAAATAAGGCCGGCATAGCGTGGCATTAAGTCATCCTTAAGGTGCGCCAACTCGCGATCCAGGGTAATGGATTCGATAGCCCTATGCCCTTTGAGCAAAATAGTACCGCCAGGCGTTTCGTAGCACCCTCTCGCTTTCATACCAACATATCGATTCTCAACAATATCGACGCGACCAATGCCGTTTTCTCCACCCACCTTGTTCAGGTGAGTTAATACCGTTGCGGGTGACATCTCTTCACCATCGATGGCCACGACATCACCGCCACGATAGGTCAGTTCGATGACGGTCGGGGAATCAGGTGCCGCTTCGGGAGACCGAGACCAGAGCCACATTGATTCTTCCGGTTCCGCGTTAGGATCCTCGAGAATGCCCCCCTCGTAAGAAATATGCAGCAAATTCGCATCCATTGAATAGGGCGACTTTTCGCCTTCATGTTTTCGATCAACGGGAATCTGGTGCTTCTCACAAAACTGCATCAGTGATTCACGCGAGGTAAGGTCCCATTCGCGCCACGGGGCAATAACTTTTATGTCCGGTCGCAATGCATAAGCACCCAGTTCAAACCTGACCTGATCGTTACCCTTACCTGTCGCCCCGTGTGATATGGCATTCGCGCCCGTTTCATTGGCAATTTCAACTAATCGCTTGGCGATCAACGGACGGGCAATGGATGTCCCGAGTAGATATTCACCCTCGTAGATCGTGTTGCAGCGGAACATCGGGAAAACGAAGTCCCGAACAAACTCTTCTCGCACATCATTAACAAACGCCTCAGAGGCCCCAGAATTCAAGGCTTTTTGCCGCACCTGCGAGTAATCATCACCATCGCCCAGATCGGCAGTGAACGTCACGACCTCACACTGATAAGTCTCCTGCAGCCACTTCAATATGGCGGTGGTATCCAGACCGCCGGAATATGACAGCACAATCTTGTTAATTTCAGATGCATTCTCAGACATGCAGCAAGCCCCGGAAAAAAAGAGCGCTATGTTAACAAAATCTGAAGGCAGTTAGGCAAACTTCTCTGCCCAAAACCCGGTGGGGCCCAGAGTAGAATGTCCCTTACTTAAGGCCAAAACGTTGGTAGCGTTAAGTGGGAAGGAGGGCCTTTTCTGGGGGACGCCGAGTCAGCACGCCCCTGGTCGCAATGGGCTGGGCGCCCCCGCGCTCCCCTCGCTTGCCCGTGAGTCCTACGGTCCCCCCTGGGCGGGCCCCCGATGCGCTCTCGGCACGGGCTCCATGCTCTGGATAGGCCCTCCATCGGGCACAAGTCCTCAAGACTCCGGTGTAGTACAATACACTCAACTCTGAAACCAGAACGAATATGCGCAGTATTACCATAGTCCGACCCGATGATTGGCATGTTCACCTTCGAGATGGCGACTATCTAAAACATACTGTGGCTGAAATATCCAGGTACTTTGGTCGTGCGATTGTGATGCCCAACCTGCTCCCACCTGTTGACACTGTCGACACAGCCCGTAACTATCGCGACCGAATTGTTTCGTTAGTTCCGGATGGCTCTGAATTCACCCCTTTGATGACGCTCTACATCACCCCGGAAACCACTTCAGAAACAGTGATCAAAGCCAAGCAGTCAGGCATTGTGCACGCCTTTAAACTCTATCCTGCCGGGGCAACAACCAACTCAGAAGCCGGGGTTGCATCGATCATGGACCTCTATCCGATCTTTGAAACCATGCAGGAATATGGCATGCCTTTGTGTGTACACGGGGAAGTGACGACATTGGACGTGGATATTTTCGACCGCGAAACCACCTTCATCCATGAATCGCTCTTGCCCATCAGCCAGGACTTTCCGGAGCTCAGGATCATCTTTGAACACATCACAACAAAAGAAGCCGTGGATTTTGTTGTCGAGGCCAACAACAACATTGCCGCGACCATCACGGCGCACCATTTGTTATTCAATCGGAATCATATGCTGGCGGGCAGTATGAAATCTCTCTACTACTGCCTGCCGATATTGAAGCGCGACCTGCACCAGCAATCGCTGATCGAAGCGGCAATATCTGCCAGCCCAAAATTCTTCCTCGGAACTGATTCAGCGCCCCATCCCCGCCATGCGAAGGAGAATGTTTCAGGCTGTGCCGCCGGTAGTTATACAGCCCATGCGGCGATTGAGTTCTACGCTCAGGTTTTCGACAGTGCAGGCGCACTGGAACAACTGGAAGCATTCAGCAGTTTCCACGGTCCTGATTTTTATAACCTGCCACGTAACAAAGACACCATCACACTGGTTGAAGAATCCTGGGAAGTGCCAGCAACTCTTCAATTCGGCCAGGATGAACTTGTCCCCATCTGTGCTGGCGAACACTTAAGCTGGAAAGTACAACCTAAGGAAACCCGTTGAACGACTCAAAATACCCAATTGCCTATCGATTTCGAGGCTATCTGCCCGTTGTTGTGGATCTTGAGACCGGGGGCTTCAACGCTAAAACAGATGCGTTACTGGAGCTTGCCGCGGTTATTATAGAAATGGATGACGAGGGGAAATTGGTACCCGGAGAAAAGTTTTTTTTCAACGTCGAACCTTTCGAAGGTGCCAACATCGAGCAATCATCCCTGGATTTTACCGGCATAGACCCGGACAATCCGTTACGAGGCGCGGTGCCTGAGCAGAAAGCGCTGAGTGAGACGTTTCGTGGTGTGCGCAAACGGATTCGTGAAACAGGCTGTCAGCGTGCAATCATCGTTGCCCACAATGCGGCATTCGACCAGGGATTCCTGAATGAGGCATCAGAACGGTGTTCAATCAAGCGCAATCCATTCCATCCCTTTTCTTCTTTCGACACCGCGACTCTTTGTGGATTGGCATTTCGCCAGACAGTACTGGCAAAAGCTTGCCAGGTGGCGGGTGTCAGTTTCGACGCTAACAAGGCACATTCGGCGTTATACGATTGTGACAAGACCGCCGAGATGTTTTGTCACATTGTGAATCGTTGGAAGCAGTTAGGGGGACTGAACATCGATAGAGACATCCAATCCCACTAAAAATTCACCCTAAAAGATCATCGTCCACAAGCGCCACTATTCGTCGAGGTTATCCAGTGCCTTTTGGAAACGGTTCGCATGTGAGCGTTCTGCCTTAGCGAGGGTTTCCATCCAGTCGGCAATTTCCTCAAAGCCCTCTTCCCGGGCTGTTTTTGCCATACCAGGATACATATCCGTGTATTCGTGAGTCTCTCCCGCAACCGCGGCTTTCAGATTATCCGAAGTCGCGCCGATAGGTAGCCCGGTCGCCGGGTCGCCAGTTTCTTCAAGATATTCCAGATGGCCATGGGCATGTCCGGTTTCACCTTCCGCCGTTGAACGAAACACTGCAGAGACATCGTTGTAACCTTCTACATCAGCCTTCGCTGCAAAATAAAGGTATCGACGATTTGCCTGGGATTCACCCGCGAATGCATCCTTAAGATTTTGTTCCGTGTTACTGCCTTTTAGGTCCATGTGTGCTCCCTTTTTATAAGAATATTGAGTATTAGAATTAACGTGTTAAAACTGATTGCTGCCACTATAGCCAGTGTAGGTCAGTTTGTGTAAATCGAGATAGATTTTCGAATCTAAAGCATCCTGCTTAGTATAAACGTTATCTCGGGTTACGCCACATCACCAGCCCAGAAATTGCGACACCCACAATGAATATTGCAACCAGGTCAGCTAACCACTTACCTGCCGCTCCAATAAACATACCGCTATGCAGATCAAGGAGGAACTGTTGCCAGCTGACGCTGTCTTTCAGCATCAGCTGAGCGGGTACTGTTCCGGATTCAGGCCAATCATCGAAGGCAGTGGTTATCAGTACGGATTCAAGTGTGTCGGTATCAAAACCGAACACTTCTGTATCGTTGGCGAGCAATAACTGCTTATTGTCAACTGCCATCCGATTCAGGTTTGGTGGAAGCCCATGCACCTCGCCAAACCTCTCAATCATCTGGTGATCTTTAGTAAACACAATCAATTCCGCATCACAGAGAACAACGAATTGTTCTGCCTGCTCAACAACGCCCTTCACCTCGCCACATTGCGTTAATGCCTGATGGTCAACATAGAGCAGATCGCCAAGGGTATAGTAATAACGGGTATTGAGTTCAAAGCCATGGACTTCCTGACTCTGGTAATAGCGCCTGGCAACAAACGCCGGGACGTAACGCTCGCTGAGATGCAAACTCTCGGTATGATTCAACAGGATTCCTGTCACAGATACCAGCAACAGGAACAAGACCAGGAATATGCCGACATTTCTGTGGCCCTTACGCAATGATCTGACGGTGCTTTCTTTTAACATGAAGCTTTAATCGCTATCGCTCAGTCATCGTCAGGCGCTGCAGTTCCTGAGTTTCGTCCAAATCCAGACTATGATGTAAATGCAGTGCAAATCGACTGACGTTTGACACAGCCCTAACGGACAAGGTGGCGCCCGTTATGCCATCGATTCGCTGACTCAGCTTGTTACCTTCCACCAGGGACAATCCCATAAACTGCCCGGTGAAAAATGGGTGCCTCACCTCGCCACCGCGAGACTCCCTGAATTCAAGGATTGTTATTTTTTGAATTTTATTTTCATCAATAACAACCCCAATGGTAATGGGCTTTTCCTTGCCAATTTCATCCATGATCCAACCGGTTTTGGATCCGTCCTGCCAGTATCGTACTCGTAAGCCACGATAGGTATGGCCAAGGATCAATCTGGCTATTGATTGGTTTTCCTTCGTCAGCCACACAGTCCGGGTTTTGGGGTTCAGGGAAAAATTATCAGCAACAAATTGTACCGGTGACACATAGACCGCAGCAGAAGAGCACGAGGCCCCGATCAACAGGCCGAGGCAAAAGCCAAGCGAGCTGACTCGAAATCGACTCTTGCTCCTTGGTAAAGAAGTCCTTTGTAAAGAAGCTTGTTTAAAAGCTATATCCAACTCCAAGATTAAATCCGTCTATGTCCTTGCCATTGTCATTGTCCTGGCGCTGAAAATCTGCTTTCAGGACCACGGTATCGTACAACCAGTAGTTAACACCCACATCGAACTGACTTTTCTCGTTACTCGTCACATTGCTTCCGGCTGTTAAATCGTAGCTACTATATCGCATGAACAAGCCGAGTTTATCAAACCGGTAGGAAGGTTCAACGAACCAACCCACCTGCTCATTGGAACCGGGATTTAACAATTCAATCTTGTCATTAATATCCCACCGCGCATACAGTGCTCGCAAACTAAATCCTGCCCGCTGGAAACTTAAATTGGTCTCAAACAGCGTCGCATCAATTCCGCTGATTCCAATTCCGTCTGCATCATCTTGAGTCAAATCAGACTGGTATTGTAAACTCGTGTTCCACTGCAGACCTGCTATGCCGTTGAATCTTATTCGTGCCGTAAACGCCGGGCTGTCTGCATTTGCCTTGGCAACTTTTTGTCGGGCAGAGCGAATACTGCTGCGCTTCGAGGCACTTGCATTGTCTGTATCCAGATTCAAGCCGGAATGAGCTGCGACGTTGTATCCCCAACCCGGGGTGATTTCACCATCGAATACAGCACCACCCTCCCACCAGGTGGACGGAATGATCTGTTTTTCAACCGGGTTTCGTTCAACACCATAAAATGTATCCGGTTCATGGGTTTCATTCAATATGCCAACTGGAACCAGGTATACCCCCATCCTGGTACGGTGGTTGTCCGCATAATCCCATTGAATGAAGGCTTGCTCAATTTCAACTTCTCCAGGTTGACCATCACCTGCAATGGAGTGCTCAACTTCAAGCTCGGAGTAAAATGACAGTTCCTGATTGAACTGGTGAGAGAAAAACATCACGAACCTATGCAGGTCGATCTCTTTGCCGTTATCGAGATTGTTATAGTGCAACTCGCCATAGCCACCTAGATTCGTTTGTTTACCACTGTCGTTAAAGGCGACAGCCTCGACGGCGGTTACCGTGGCTTCCAGCGCCTCCTCGGTCTGGGCGAGTCTTGTCGACTGCGCCTGATTGTCTGCCTGCCACCTTATTTGCGCTTCTTCCAATCGACGTTGGCTGCCCAGCAGTTCGCTTTCCAACTTCTCTATTTGTGTTTGTTGTTGTTGAATCAGTTTCCAGATTTCTTCCAGACTCGGCGCAACAGTCTCCTGAGTACTGGCAGCCACAGCCTGGCTGAAAACGACCTGGCCGAAAACAACGCTACACACCAGCAAAAACCCAAAGATCCGACACTGCAATAATCTCATCTTAGTTCTTTATTCACGAAGGGGCGTGAATAGTAACCGGGGGGGTTTTTGAATGCAAATCATTATCATTCGCAGATTGGCTGCTTCTTGTCCCAGGTCAAAAAATAGTCAATATGCCTGGTGGCAACAGCATTCGGATTGGACAACAGCTGGGCTATATCAAGCGGCGCTAATTCAAAAAACACCAGAATAGTTTCTGGCGTTTTTCTGGGAATCTAAACAAGACCCTAATGGCACTTACCGCAAACGCAGGTAGCGTTGGGTTGGAAGACCCCGTAAGTACATCAAGCAGCAGTTGTTGCCGCTTTGACGATCGGCAGAAGTTCACCACTTTGGTACATTTCCATGATGATGTCGCAACCGCCAATCAGTTCGCCGTCAACGAACAACTGCGGGAAGGTGGGCCAATCTGAATACTGGGGCAGATTCGAACGAATATCAGGATTTGCGAGAATATCAATATAGGCAAATTTTTCACCACAGGCCATCAATGCTTGAGACGCCTGGGAGGAGAAACCACACTGGGGCTGATCTGGCGAGCCTTTCATATAAAGCAGGATCGGATTACCGTCTACCTGCTCTTTGATGGTTTGCATGATATCCATGTTTCAATTCTCTTTAAAGTCGTGACTAAAAATGTAATTCTAACTTTTTTTTGCGCCGATGCTTAGTCTATTCAGCACTTTTTTTATGAAAATCCTCTTTGCAAATAGCCATTTATTTTTAAGGGCTATGTTGTTCGCCCTCCTCGGCACCGGCTTTGCCATAACCACCACCGCCGGGCGTTTCAATTCTTAGCACCTGTCCGGCCTTCGCAAAAAAGTGGCATTTGCCTGCTACAGGCACGCCGTCCAGGCTGTTTTTCCCTGGTGCACCGGCGGTTCCCCCCGACAATCCCCAGGGCGCATGCCGTCTGCGTTCTGTCAGCAACGTCACTTCCGTGGGTTCAAGGAAAAGGAATTCTCTAACCAAGCCTTCACCTCCGCAGTTAATCCCGTCTCCAGAGGAGTCTCGGCGCATTGTATAATTCAGGATTCGCAGAGGAAAATGGCTCTCCAGGCTCTCAATCGGTGTATTTAGCGTATTTGTCATATGACACTGCACAGCAGAGAGTCCCGTTGCCCGTCCACTCGCGCCCATTCCTCCTGCAATGGTTTCATAATAGTCCCAGGGGGTGTTGCTGGCTCGGGAACCCATGGCTACGTTGTTCATCGTGCCCTGACTCGCGGCGGGAATCTGGTCAGGTACAGCTTCGTACAGTGCACCCAACACCACGTCGACAATGCGCATTGAGGTCTCCACGTTTCCAGCCGCCGTCGCTGCGGGTCGCGTCGCGTTAACAAGACATCCCGCCGGTGCTTGCAGCGAGATACACCTGAACGTGCCTGCACAATTGGGTGCCGATTGTGGCAATAGACAGCGAAACGCATAAAAGACCGCTGCCGCAGCGACAGAAATGGGGCAGTTAATATTCCCTTCCACCTGCGGTGATGTCCCGGAAAAATCTACCTTTATGCCCTCGTCATTGACGGTCAATGCCACACTGATGACGATATCCTCGTGCCCATAGCCGTCATCGTCCATGTAATCCGAAAACTGGTAGCGACCCGGAGGGATTGTCCGCAACACATTGACAGCAACCTTTTCGCCGTACTCGTTAATGGCAGAAATGCCCTGATAGAACTGTGTCAGGCCTGAAGATGAGATCAGTGCCGTTAACCGCCTAACACCTGCCTTGTTAGCACTGATCTGGGCGGCGAAGTCACCGGAAGTATCTGCACCCGGCAGCCCGGTAATTGTTTTTAACACCTCGGCATCGACAATTCCCGATCGAACAAACACGGTGGGTGGGATCACCAGCCCCTCCTGTTCAATCGTGCTGGACAGAGGCATGGAACCAGGCGCATCCGCCCCAATATTAGCGTGATGGGCACGATTTACCACGAAACAGACAAGTTCTTCCTGCTGACTTGCTTCGTTTTGCCCGTCATATTCAAGAAACAAGGGCGCAACAATGGTCACGTCAGGCAGATGAGTGCCCCCGAGAAACGGATCATTCACTACCAGCATATCGCCTGGCTTCCAATCCACACCATCAACTATATTGGCCATGGCATACGCCATGCTGCCAAGGTGTACCGGAATATGCGCCGCCTGGGCAAACAGTTCCCCATCGGCATCAAAAAGTGCGCAGGAAAAGTCAAGACGATCCTTAATATTAGGAGAGAATGCAGCTCTTTGGAGGATTGCGCCCATCTCCGCACAGATTGATTCGACCCGGCTCATGAATATAGCTAAATCGATCGGTGACATATTACGATGCCTGGATATGAGTATTTAGAAACTATCCTTTCGAGTTTAACGGAACTGGTTTATCATCGCCCCTTTTTTGATATTTCTCTACGGAAAAACGCTACACAAGAATTTCCCATAACTTCCCATAAGGGCGCTTTATAATTACCGCCCACAGGAACAAAACAAGTTACTAAACCGGATCCATACAGGAAACAACCATGACTGAGGCTATAATGAACACGTACGGAAGTCCCCAGGTCGCTTTCGTAAAAGGTGACGGAGCCTGGCTGACAGACGAGAACGGAAAACAATATCTCGATGCGCTTGCCGGAATTGGTGTTGTTGCTCTCGGGCACGCCCATCCGAAGATAGCTGAAGTGCTGGGAAACCAGGCTTCCCAACTGTTGCATACGTCGAACCTTTATCGGATTCCAGCCCAGGAAAAACTGGCCAAACTGCTAACCGGCATCTCTGGCATGGACAACGCCTTTTTTGCCAACTCAGGCGCTGAGGCCAATGAGTGCGCGATCAAGATCAGCCGTTTGTATGGTCGTCAGAAAGGTATTGAAAGCCCGACAATTATTGTCGCTGATCAATCATTCCATGGCCGAACCCTGGCAACACTGACAGCATCCGGAAGTCGCAAAGTCCAGGCCGGTTTTGAGCCTTTAGTTAACGGTTTTGTCCGGGCGCCATTTAATGATGTTGCCGCCCTGGAGAACATTGCCAGGAACAACAGCAATATTGTTGCCATTATGATTGAACCCATTCAGGGTGAAGGCGGTATTCAAATACCTGACGATGACTACCTGTCCCAGGTGCGTGCAATTTGTGACAAGCATGACTGGTTTCTTTTTCTTGACGAAGTTCAAACTGGTAACGCAAGAACCGGGACTTACTTCAACTACCAGCAAAGCGGTATTTTGCCGGACCTGGTAACCACTGCCAAAGGTCTGGGTAACGGCGTACCCATTGGTGTTTGCCTGGCACGGGGAAAGGCTTCGACCGTTTTCCAACCCGGTAATCACGGTTCGACATTCGGTGGTAATCCTTTGGCCTGCACTGTGGCGACGTCAGTGGTGGAATATATTCAGGATAACAACCTTGCGGACAGGGCCACTGAACTTGGTGAGCGAATGTTAAGTGCCTTCAGGCAACGTCTCTCTAACCTTAACAATGTCAAAGACATTCGCGGTAAGGGTCTGATGATAGGCATTGAACTCGATTCACCCTGTGGGGATATGGTTGCCAAGGCGTTGGATAAAGGGTTACTGATTAATGTCACTGCGGATAACGTCATCAGGCTACTGCCACCACTAGTCATCACCGATGACGACGCATACTTAATCGTTGATATCGTAGCGAGTCTGGTCGAAGAGGTGTAACAACACTACAGAAGTTGGGTAATGGGCATCTTCTTTTCAATGCCAAAACCCTGGGCAAAATCGACGCCTATCTCTCTTAGTATCTCGAGTATTTCGTTATTTTCGACGTATTCAGCGATAGTTTTCTTGCCCATGAAATGCCCAATTTCATTAATGGATTTAACAACAGCATAATCATTGGGATTCGTTTTGATATCTTTCACGAAAATACCATCGATCTTAAGGAAGTCCACGGGTAAGTTACGCAGATAAGAATATGAAGACAGCCCCGTTCCGAAATCATCCAACGAGAACTGTACGCCAATCACTTTCAGCTTTTCGATGAATTCTATTGCACTATCCAGACTGCCGATCGCTGATGTTTCAGTGATCTCAAAACAGATTTTGGAAGTGGGTAACTGGGTCTCATTAAACTGGTCAAGAACAAATTCCATAAAATCATCTTCCGTCAAAGAGTTGCCCGAGATGTTAATAGAGAATGCGCCCAGATCTTCCAGTTTCAGGATATTATGCGAAATCCACTCAAAAGAATTCTTGATAACCCAACGATCGATCGCGCCCATCTTATTGTACGTTTCTGCCGCAACGATAAAGTCCTGGGGTGGCATAGGTTCGCCCTTTTCATCCAGCACTGCTAACAGGATCTCGTAGTGAGCACGCTCATCACTATCTGCTGAGATGGGCAGAATTTTCTGGCAGTTCAGCACGAACCGATCTTCCCTGAGTGCGCTATCGATCTGCGAGACAAATCCCATGACATCGCGGCGGTGCCCCATTTCTGAATCATCGATTTCAAATACATGGATTCGATCCCTGCCAGCATCTTTGGCCGCATAACAGGCGCTGTCTGCGCTCGTTAAAATGGCAGAAACAGTCTCAAGTTCCTGATTCACCACCACAACACCACAACTCACCGTGAGTGCGAAGGTATTACCATCCCAGCGGAACCGGTTTGCCTTGATGGCATCAGACAACTGTTTGATTATCGAGATTCCTGGATCTTTTTCGCAATCTTCAATCACAATCCCAAATTCATCGCCTCCTAACCGTGCGATGACACACTTATTCCCCTGTAATTCATTAACTAGAATCCGGGAGATGTTAATCAGCAACTGGTCACCGACTTCATGCCCGGCGGCATTGTTAATAACCTTAAACTGATCAAGGTCCAGGTAAGCGACCACGTGATTTGAATCGTATCTTTGTGTATTCATCAGCAATTTGTCGAGACTGCGTTCAAACTCTTTTCGGTTTACCAATCCGGTAAGTTCATCGTGTGTGGCCTGGTGGGTTAGCTGGTTGTGCATGTTCTGCAACATCTGGTGCGACGTCCGGTCACTGAGGGGTAGATCGGACTCTTCCAGCACACTCGCACTGCCATCAGCGAGCAAAGCGGCTAACTCTTCAACCATCAGATCATGGGTCTTCACTCCCTGACGGTTTACAAAGACAAAATTTGATTTGTCTTCGCAGGTCCATGCTACGATGCAGATCCCGTAGGCTTTTTCGTCACTGTGAAACTCAAGCCAATCCCCAATATGTAAATTCTTTGCGCGCACAAGACAATTCTGCCATTCACGATTTTTCTCGTGGGTATTCCGAAGTTCCTGACGACGCTTATCCCTCGCGAAAATATCTCCGAAACCAAGCGTTTCACTAAATTGGTCAGCTGCCAGATGAATCATAGGGATCTGTGCCCGGTCCACGCCACCGACCATTAACTCACGCAGCGAATTAACTAAAGGCAAGCGTTGGCCGGGTTCAAAGGAAATCGAATCGAGGCCATATTCAATCTGTTTGAGTAAGTCTTCAGGGCCAATGTATCCTTTCTCTGTAGGATAGGCAGTGCCTCGCAGGTGGTGGGACAACTGTTCGATTACCTCGGTGTAATCATTCCAATCGTTGCTTTCCTGACCCTGGCGCAAGTGGGTGTTGACCAATAGATTACGCCAGCCGGGCACCAACAATCGAATCAGGACTTCCGGGATATCGCGGCCGGACAATCTCGAGTTCATTTCATCCGCAACAGCCTGTTGTGCATTGACCAGGATTTGTTGTCCCTCACTGGCCTTAACCGTTCGTTGAATGTTGCCGGTAAATAACCTTGATTGTCGATCAACCACGGGTTTCAGTTGATCAAGCGCCCTATCAAACACCAATGGATCGGCATCGTATTGCTGGTTAATATCGTCAACAATATCGTTAATGTTGCGACGAAGACTACCGCTTTCAGAACCACTGAGCCGGGCCAGTTGGTTGATGACTTCAAGTGACTGGTGGGGAGTTTCATCACTCAGAAAATTTTCATGCTGATTGGCGACCTTTTCGAGCGTCAGCTCCAACTGACGAATCCAGTCTTTCGCCCTGTCGGAAACCAGACCGTCTTTCTCAACTATATCAACCAGATTCTCAACGATCTGTATATTTTCCATAACTGCGGGCGAGAGTCGGCGATTGTTTGCCCTGGCTGAGCCCTGCAACATTTGGCGCACGTTTTGCCTCTCTCCTTCGATGCGGGATGTATCTTGTCGTACCGCGGTCAACAGACGCTGAACTTCATGCTGGCTTAAAAACACATCCTCGCCCCCGTCTTCGACTTCCTCTTCTGCTCCCCCTCGGGTAATTAAATTATGGATACTGCTTATTGCCTGACGGACATTACTGGGGCCACCCTGCCCGCCACCCCCGCCAGAGCCCGAATATCCTGCCCGCCCAGATGATCCCCTGTTACCTCGGACCTCATCCCTCAGCGACTCTAGTTCCTCGCGAACATCAAACTCATTCCCAGCATCCGCACCTGCAGACTGCCTAACGCCTGTCTTCGCGGCCGGTACATATCCTGCCCCCTGGGGAGTCTGCCGAACACCTCTCACTATCACTGGCGAAGGGACGATATAGTCATCGTCATACTCCGGAAACAGCTTACTGCCATCCAATACTCTGATAACAGAAATATACAACTTGCGGAAGAGAGGAATGGCCTTCGCCTCAAAACCGCTATACATCTTTTGGCGGATCTCTTTGGATAAATCAACACCACGTATCGCTATGTCAAAGGAATGGCAAAAAACGGAGGTCCCGAGAGGATTCGCTTCAGCATGCACCCAGGAATCCACCAGCATGCCCAGTTGGACTCGAAGCTGCGTCAAGTACTTATCGTACGCCCTCTCGCTTCGAGAAATAATATTTGCAACCGCCAGCCAGTCTTCAAATTCTTCAGTGTTAATCAAAGATAATTTCTTTCTGGTCGCCCACTTTTCTTTTCTTTTGGTTTCAGCAGCAAGGCGCTCCTCCAGCAACGATTTCAGGGTTCGCGGGTTATCTACCTGATCGAGAACCTCTTTGATAAAGGACTGGCTGACTCTCTTCTTAGCCTGCTCTAATTTTGACATGGCATCAAAGTAATCGCTCTGCTGGGCATTGGTCTTCGAATCCCGAACCAGATTCATCAGCTCTTCATCCATGTAAGCAAAGAAAGCGGAGTTCATCTCAGGCAATACTTTGGCGACCTCACGTCTCAGAGCCGCGATAATCTTCTTCTTGTCTGACGGCTTGATGGATCCCTGTGATCTTTGTAGCGGTGATTGAGATACTGCATCAGCGGCAGAAGACGCCTTGGGATCAGCCGCCATTGAACCAGCAGATACTGAAGATTCAGCATCCCTGGCTTTTTTCGCATGGGTCAGCAATGCCGTCATTATACTATCATCAATTCCGTTCACAAAACTGATGCCAATACCGCCGTCAACAATACGAACGATCTTTCCCGCAACGCGAAAATGTCTGGCTTTGGTTTTCGTCGGCATCGAAAAGTGAATACCTACCATCTCGCCGGGATTAACCGGTGGAGAATTTGCAGCACGTGCGCTGTCAGGCTCGACCAACAGCAATCCACCTGCACAAAAATCCCGAATACTACACATCCAGGAGCGCCCCTCGCTGGGATGCACCAGTGCGTCTAAATCAATTGCGTACCTCTGGTTCTGACGTTTATCCATTCATATTCAAGACTGTTGCCTTATCCTGAGGCACCTGCTGCAGATTCATATCTGGCAACGACCACCTGGTTACGACCTGTACGCTTTGCATCATAAAGTGCCCTGTCTGCTCGATCCATTGTCCGTTCAACTTCCTCCCCCCGACGATACTCCGTCAAACCGATCGACGCAGTCAATCCAGTGTGAGCTTCAGTATCACTTACCTGTGACTCGACCAATCCTTCACCGATCCTGTGCGCGACGATAAGGGCGTCATTCTCGGTCGTACCACCCAGCACCAGAATGAACTCCGTACCCCTGACTCTCGAAATACAATCCACTTCACGAAGAACTGACTCTGCAATCTGCGCAAAGCGGGTGAGATCCTGATCACCCGTTTCATGAACAAAGCTTGAGTTAACCTGGTCAAAAAAGTCCAGGTCAACGGCACACAAGGTGAAGCGATAGTTATTCCGACGATCTGCCATCGCCTTGTGCTGAGAGAGTACAACCATCAAGTGACGTCGATTATACGCTCCCGTGAGGTCATCTTTCACCGCTAGGTCACGAATTTGATCGAGCGCATCGCTTAATTCTTCATTCCTGTCGATTAAAAGACGCTCAACCATCAACATTTCGAGCCGATACAGGACCGGACCAAAGACTAGCACAAGGCCAAAAGCAATCATTGCTATGAATTCTGTAGCTGGTTGCACCTTGTCGAGAACCGATAACATGTAAAGGGTGATGCTGTAGAGCACAAAAACCAGCAACTCTGTGCGGCTGAGACGATTGGCACCAACGACGATCATCGCCAGACCCGACAGCACTACCACTGGTTTCATCTCGACAACAAAGTAAGCAGTCATCAGCACGACACTCACCGCCCACATCATCTGTGCCAGATTCATATCAGGGTCTCTTAATCCCAGATTCCAGTCAAACAATATCGCAATCCAGAACGCCAGAAATCCCGCGCAAGCCAATGACGCAAACGCACCAAACTGAACAGGGGCAATATCCACAGACCCAATGGACAAGATGGTCCAGCACGCAACCAGATAGATGGCGAGACCTGTAGCCAGTATCGCGACACGATATACCCTGGATTGCTGCTGCGAGACGGCATCCAGCTTGGTGTTTTCGCGGATTTGCATACCAGGTTTCAGACGACTACTCAGATTTCCGAAATCCCTTTTTAACATATCCCCAGAAGCCAATATGTAACTGCTTTGTAACAAAAAACAGAGCTTTCCCGTACTTACAGCACCGTGTTTCCGACGAAAGGTAGGTTCTGGTCACGCCTTTTCATCGTCTGTATGCTGATTCTGATTCGGAAAGAGTGGTGAGACTCTACCCCGGGCAGGCCAGGCAACCCCGCCCTTCCTTTGTTATGTGATTGATTTATAAACTAAATAGGAGTCTCATGATTGACACAAAATTCCAGACTTTCAGGACAGGAACTACCATCATGCAGCTTATTGAATCGGTAAACCTATGAATTTGTTGATTTATCCACCACCAA
This sequence comes from Gammaproteobacteria bacterium, assembly GCA_012960755.1. Next base: position 53,221 of record DUAT01000059.1, on the reverse strand, counting down.
AAAGCATTAAGGCAGGTAAAAAGAGGCTGTCGGCGGGCCGGAGAGGTCATCTGAGGCTCTCCTGCGATCACTCTGAGTTCTTCCTCGATGCTGTCAAACGCTTCGTCGGAAAGTGCCCCCAGCCCATGACCCTGACATATGGCCAGGTCGAGCCGGAGTTAACTCTGATATCCGTATTTCTCGACAAGTCGATAAAAGGTGAGGAATCTTATCGAATTTCAACGACCAATGACGGCTTTCTGTTAACCGCGGGGACCGAGGTTGGGCTGTTCAGGGGTCTGGCTACATTGCAGCAGGTCTGCTCACAGCAAGAGATCGACCTGCCCTATCTTCAAATAGAGGACACTCCGGATTTCAAAGATCGTGGCGTCATGCTGGACATCAGCCGTTGCAAAGTGCCAGAACTCGATACCCTGAAAGCGCTTATCGACAGTTTTGCAACCCTCAAGTACAACCAGCTTCAACTCTATACTGAACATACATTTGCCTTCACCAATCATTCTCTTGTCTGGGCCGACGCATCACCCTACACCGCTGCTGATATCCTGGAGATCCAATCCTACTGCAATGCCCGCTATATAGAGCTGGTGCCTAATCTGAACTGCTTCGGCCACTTTGAACGCTGGTTGAAGTATCCGGAATATCATGCTTACGCAGAGTGTCCAGAAGGGTTCGTCCATCCATTGAACGGGCAACAAATACCATTCGGCAGCACATTAAAACCAAACCGTAAAAGTCTGCAACTTCTCGACGAATTGCACGCAGAATACCTGCCGCTGTTCGAGAGCGGTCGATTTAATGTGGGCGGTGATGAACCCTGGGAACTTGGTAGAGGATTCAGCAAATCTCGCTGTGAAGCGCAAGGAACGACTAGCGTGTATCTTGATTTTATCCATAAAATCAAACAACTGGTGAAAAAGCGCGGTCGCAGGATGATGTTCTGGAGCGATATAGTACTAAGCCAGCCAGACTCACTGAAGAAACTTTCGCGGGACTTGATTGCACTCAATTGGGGTTATGAGGCAAATCACCCCTTTCACAGGGAATGTCGCTTGATGGCGGATCAACAAGTTCCATTTTACGTCTGCCCTGGTACCTCTGCCTGGAATTCCCTTACCGGCCGAATGACCAATGCAACGAAGAATCTCGCGAATGCAGCGAAAAATGGCATCCAATATGATGCGGAGGGATTTCTCGTCACCGATTGGGGCGATCATGGCCACCATCATTATCTGCCCGTCAGTTACGCCGGGTTTGCAATCGGAGCCTGTGAGAGCTGGAACCATCGCGGCAGCAAATTAATTGATGCCGAGGATCTCATCAACAGGGTTTACTTTCGCGAACACAACGCCGCAACCGCAAAGATCCTGGTACGCATGGGCAAAGCGCTGGATCTTGCGCCTTCGCCCATCCGTAACGGGTCTATCTTCAACCAGCTCTTGTTCTGGGACCAGAAACACGAGCCAAAAGTAACCCAAAGGATCTCCGACTCGGAACTCAATGACTGTATCTCGGAGTTTCAGGACATCAAGTCGACGCTACACATGATTCGAACCACTGACCGGGACAGATTGATTCCGGAACTTAACAATGCCATGGATATGGCGGTCCACGGCATTCAACGACTTCAGGTTCTCCGCAGTGGCGGCTCTGCTCCCTCGCAATTGCGACTTGATATGCAAAATATTATTGGCCAGCACGAGAAAATCTGGCTAAAACGAAATCGACCCGGGGGACTGGCAGAAAGCACCGCGTACCTGAAAAGAAGCCTGGACAGGCTGTCATGAAACAGGTCTGTTGATTTACCATCATTGGCCAATTCAATTAAACCTGTCTATTAACCAGTATCACTCATTTTCATAGGCAGACAATCCTTGTATATGGGGAATGTAAGAGTGCACAATAGCGTTCCCAAAAAATGCATTACCAGATTCATACTGATCAAAACGACGAAAGGAGTAGTTGCCCATGCGCGACGTAGTGGTGGTAGATAGTGTAAGAACCGGATTGGCCAAGTCCTTCCGGGGTACGTTCAATTTAACGCGACCAGATGACATGGTTGCGCATTGTATCAATGCGTTGTTAGACAGAAACAGCAAACTGGATCCTGAAGAAGTCGAAGATGTCATCGTTGGTTGCGCGGGTCAGACTGGTGAGCAAGGCGGCAATCTTGCGCGCCTGGCCGTGATTCTGTCGAACCTGCCAATTACCACGGCTGGTTCAACCATTAGCCGTGCCTGCTCCTCTGGCTTGAATTCAATCGCATTTGCCGCCAACCAGATTGCCAGCGGCTGTTCTGAAGTAATGATCGCCGGTGGCGTAGAGTCTATCTCTGCCGGAACCCGACAAACACCCGGCAAATCTGCCAAGCACCCGTTTATCGAAGAAAAATCCCCCGCGATTTTTATGGCGATGGGCAATACGGCAGAAGTAGTCGCCCGACGTTACCAGGTGACCCGTGAAGCACAGGACGAGTTTTCATTACAGTCTCAACTTCGCACGGCAGCTGGCCAGGAAAATGGACTGTTTGACGACGAAATTGTCCCGATGAAGACCATTTACCAAAAGGTCATCAACAAGGAAACCAAGGAAACAGAAGACGTTGAAGGTGTTTGTGACAAGGACGAATGTAACCGTCCCGCAACAACAATCGAAGGTCTGTCCAGCTTGAAGCCTGTCTTCGAAGAAGATGGTACCGTCACCGCCGGAAACGCTTCCCAGCTTTCTGACGGCGCTTCCATGACCCTGGTGATGAGCGCTGAGCGTGCAGAGCAACTGGGACTTGAGCCAATGGCTTATTTCCGAGGCTGGTCTGTTGCAGGTTGTGAGCCTGACGAAATGGGCATTGGTCCCATCTTCGCCATTCCCAAGCTGCTGAAAGCCAAGGGCCTGTCAATGAATGATATTGACCTGGTAGAACTGAATGAAGCATTTGCTTCACAATGTCTCTACAGCCGGGACTTTCTGGAAATCGATCCGGAAATTTACAACGTTAACGGCGGTTCCATTTCAATCGGTCACCCATTTGGTATGACGGGTTCTCGTCTGACAGGTCACATTGTTCGTGAACTGAAACGACGCGAGAAGAAATACGGCATCGTCAGTATGTGTATCGGTGGTGGTATGGGCGCAGCGGGATTGTTTGAAGCCTGCTAGTTAAAAGCGAAACTTTTGCAAGACAAAAAAAGGGGAGCATTTGCTCCCCTTTTTTTGTGGCCTTTTAAAAATGCAAACTGAGATCCACAAATTCAGGTACCAGTAGTTTGATCTTGATTGTAACTGCAGAGAAGAAAGGCAATGTGTTCTGCAGAGCGTAAGAGCAGGACACATTGCCTTTCGGCCACCTACTCACAATCCATGAATCTGGGCTATAAAAGAAAGAGGGTGTTCCCCGTACTCAAGACCAATCCTTCAAAATCCCCTTAACAGCATCCACAAACGCCATTGGCTGATCCAGAAACAAATGATGCCGGGCATCTTTGATTTCTATCAATGTCAGCTCAGGTTTCATTTCCTTCATGTAATTCGCGCTTTTTACCTTGAATGACTCGCTGTGCTCACCGTAAATCAGCGCCAGTGGAATATTAATGGACTTGTATTCCTCTTTGAGGTCACCCTGCATCGTCATGCGGCTATTTAACTCGTCGTCAAACTTCCAGCACCAGCCATCTTCCCCGTCATCATATTCGATGGAATTTCGCGCGATATAGTCCACAACATACTGGTTGTCACATTGCTGGGGCGGTTGCAGGCGAAACCTGGACTGCGCGATCTCACGGTTGGGATAGATCTTGGGTTTTACCCAGCGATCAACTTGAGCATCGCGTTCTTCGATATCTTCAGGATGACGGACACCGGAGTCTACAAGAATCAAACCTTTGAATCTGCCCGGGTTAAGCGCCACGGTATGCAGGGCCATCATTCCGCCAAAACTATGAGCAATGAGCACCGTATCCACCGGTAATTCAAGCTCATCGGCGACACCAAGAATTTCCTTCGCATAAGTATCGTTTGAATAGGCGTCCCGGTGATCGCTATCACCCATTCCCGTCAGATCCAGAGCGACACTTTGATAGTCATCCTTGAAGAAAGGGGCAATAAAATCCCACCAATGGGCGTGGGCATTGTGCCCGTGCACAAATAGCAAGCCTTGCCCGGCGGGTTCACTCCAGTATTGATAATGTACATCGCATTCGTCGATTTCAACAAATCCCGACTCCGGTTTGGTCTCAATTGCATCCCAAAACCAATCTGGTGTTTCAGACATCAACTCTTCCCCTTTGCGTTTTTCCAGCGCCGATTAAAAAACTGCGGCTAGGCGATCTGGGCATATTTTCTTAAATGATAATCCACGTTCCCGAACAACGTATCAATGGTCGTCAGGCGCTTAAAATAGTGACCGACATTGAGTTCATCAGTCATCCCCATCCCACCATGTAACTGCACCGCGCCCTGACCGACAAATCGACCGCCTTTACCCACCTGCACCTTAAGACCTGAAACTGCTTTCCTGGCCAGTATCCCGTACTCCTCGTCAAGGCGCATGGCAGCCATATAGACAAGGGATTTGGTTTGTTCATGCTCAACGAACATGTCCACCATGCGATGCTGCAGGACCTGGAACTTGCCGATAGGCTGGCCAAATTGCTCCCGGGTTTTACAATACTCGACTGTCGTCTTGTACAGCACCTCCATCGCGCCCACGGCTTCAGCACCCACAGCCATGATAGCCGAATCAACAACCTGCTCGATGAGCGCATACCCCTTGCCTTGTTCACCGATAACAGCGTTGTTGTCTACCTGCACATTTTCCACGGTGAGTTCTGAGGCACGAAGGCCATCAACGCATGCATAGTTTCGCCGACTCAGTCCCTTCGCATCAGCGTTAACTACAAACAACGTCACACCATCCAGATCCCGCTGTGCCCCAGAGGTCCTGGCTGGTAAAACAAAAAAGTCCGCCGATGGACCACCTAAGACAACACCCTTAAATCCGTTCAGGGTATAGCCCTGATCGGTTTTTTCAGCAGTAGTGGCGATATCTGCAAGATTAAACCGAGCCTGAGGCTCAACAAAGGCAAAAGCACCGAGTTTTGAACCGTTGATAATTTCACCAAGAATCGACTCAATCTGCGCACTCGAACCGCCTAGTTCAATGAACTTACCCGCAAGCAGAATCGTACTGAGGTAGGGTTCAACGACCAATCCCTTACCGAATTCTTCCATCATGATCATGGTCTCTATGGGGCCACCACCATAGCCTCCTGCAGCCTCGCTAAAGGGCAGGCCAAGCCAGCCAAGTTCCGCAAAACTGGCCCAGTTTTCGCGACTAAAACCTTCTTCAGTCTTGATCAGTTTCTGCCGCTGATCGAATGAGTAGTCCTTCTCTATAAAACGCTGAATGCTGTTTTGTAGCAGGGATTGTTCCTCAGAAAACGAGAAATCCATAAATATGTCCTCAAACCATTGTTTCATTCGTTGCACTTCAATGAGCTGATCAACGAACTGTTCAATAAATCAAGCGGTGGATGATATGGGGTCAATCACAGCATTACAAGATTGCTATTGACCGAAAATGGACCCTCACCTATGCTGCTTACGGATTGACACTCTTAGTTGCACAAACAGTTGTACAATTCGGTCGTACAAATTTTTGGAGACTCATTACATGGCAGAGCCCACAATTGCACAGAAATCACCTTTCGCTGTTGAAGTAGAGGCTGGTAAAACCTACTTCTGGTGTGCCTGCGGAAAAAGTGCGAATCAGCCATTCTGTGATGGCTCCCATTCCGACACTGAGTTTACCCCGGTTAAGCTGGTGGCAGAGGAATCGAAGCAATTGTTTTTCTGCGGCTGCAAATTTTCCAACAAAAAGCCGCTCTGTGATGGAACGCACAGTACTTTGTAGATAAGACCTTGTGATAGGACCTTGGAGAAATCAATTTATAGAATTTTGTCTTTAAAGATCCGGTCTATCTTGTATTAGAAGGCACTCCACTTGAAGAAAGCCGAACCTGCAATAATACCGTAGTATTGATTTATGAAGATCAGCCGACTGCTCGAGACAACGCCCAAGTGGCAGCACAAAAATGCCAAAATCAGACTGAAGAGCCTCTCCAGCGGAGATCTGGCACCGGAAATTCTGATTCAACTGGCCAAAACCGACCCGGACCTAGAGGTCCGTCTGGCCTCCATTCGTCAAATTAGAAATCCTGTTGCACTTCTGGACTTGCTGGTTTTACCGGAGGTGGGTGAATCAGCCACTACCCAGTGGGTCAAAGTAGTGGGTTCCGACCTGGCCTATTTCGACCAGGTTAATGAAGAACTTTCAAATGAGCTGCTGGTTCAGCTGGTAAATAATGCAGAAAAATTGGACGTTAAATGCAAGGCCGCTTCGCTGGTCGATGCCACCCATCTGGAAACAATACTGTCAAACCCTAACCATACGCAGGTCCATCAACTGTCCGCTAACCGATTGTGTGCCCTTGCTGACGATGATGAAAATCAGCTGGAACGCATCCATAGGTACCATCTCGGTAAAGATAAAAACGTCGCAAGAATCGTCAAAAGCAAACTGCAGCAGATTAAATCAAGACGCGAACACCAATACGAACTCGAAGCAAACCTTGACCACAATCTCAAGCTAATCGAAAAACTCGCAGGCAGTGAATATGCTGATGATTTCGAGCGGCGATTGTCAGCAGTGAACGACAATTGGAATAATCTGCTAATTGACAACCCGAATGCTATTCCGAATGACTTGAACCAACGTTTTGTGACTGCGCGGGTGATGTGTGAGTCGATAATCGATGTGGTAATAAAAACACGCGAGAAACGGAAAACTGATGCGGAAGATATTGTTCATCAATTACGCAAGCTGACCGAGTCATTGCATGTTTCCGTGAAGAACATTGACACCGTTGAGGAGACTCTGAAGGAAGCCCGACGCCGCTGGCCGGACGGAATGGACCTCAACCCTTACTACGCCTTGTCCACCCCTTTGCAACAGATCTATGATCAATACACCTCCTGGCACAAGCTCGAAGAGAAGTTGCCGACCTTGCAAGCCGACGAACAGGCAGGACAACTGTCCCATATTCACTGGCCTGAGGCATTTCCATTACCAGACTCGCTGGTCGCTGCAAGAATCCAGGTGCAGAACCAGCAGCTGGAGAAAACCAGGGCAGAGAATAGTCGCCAGGAGAAACTGGCGGCGATTGAAAAACATCTGGCCCATTTGGAGACAGCGATTAGTGAAGGTCATATCAAAGCGGCTAGCCGGGCACTGACCGCATTAAATCATCTGAACGAGAAAGTGGCCGCGCCGAAAAAATCCCTTAACAGAATTCATGAGCTGACGACTAAACTCAGTGAGCTAAGGGACTGGCAAGGGTACGCCACCGACCCAAAAAGGGAAGAGCTTTGTAACAGCATGGAAAGGCTCGCCACGGACCCGGGTATCCTGCCAACTGAAAAAGCCAAAGCTATCAAGGAACTGCAGACACAGTGGAAGAAACTGGGATCATCGGACAGCAGGTCTGCCCAGAGAATGTGGGCTCGATTTAAGAAACAAGGTGACCTTGCTTATGAGCCGTGTGCGCAATACTTCGCAGAACAACGAAACGTTCGGGAAAAAAACCTGGCAGAAAAGAAAAAGATTTGCGACTTTCTGGAAGTATTTATCCAGGAAAACGACTGGGAACACACGGATTGGAAAAAAGCCAACGCTGTGATTAAAAAGGCAAAAAACGAATGGCGGAAGTATGACGACATTCCCGGATCAAAACGAAAGAAAATCTACGGCAGGTTTAGCGGGATTATCGATGCGCTGCAGGCAAAGCAAAACACTGAATATCAACGCAACCACAATCTAAAGTCCGGCTTAATTGCAGATATAAAAGAAATTGTCACAGCCGACATGCCGGTGAAGCAAAAAGTGGATAAGACCAAGGCAGTTCAGGTGCAGTGGAAAACCATCGGTATTACAGATCGAAGAGACGATCAAAAACTATGGAAGGAATTCAGGGTTGAATGCGACCGTATTTTCAGCGAGCGAGAACAACGCGTCGAAGCAGAGAAACAAAAAAACAACGAATTTCTTGCGCAGGTTAAGAACACGGTCAGCGCCTTTGCAGACTTTTTAGAAAGCAATGAGCCCATCCACCAATCAGATATTCACAAATTTAAAAAGTCACTGGAGGAATTTTCACTTTCGAGTGATCACACATCGATCAGGGAGTCCCAGCGACTCATCAAGAAAGCTTCTGGTCTCATAAAGCAACAGGCGCGTGCTTCCAGTCAGCAGATGATGACAGAACTAATCCGCCGCGCTGAGCTCTGCAGCCAGTATGAGGCTGGCAGCATCGACACTGCAGCCCTGGATGCGGCCTGGCAGGGTGATGTGGAACTCGACAAGCCGCTGCTTGAAAAGATCACCGCACGACGCCAGGGCACGATAGGTAACGACCCAAAAGAGGCCGAACAATTATGCATTCGCCTGGAAATTCTACTCGGTATAGATTCACCATCCGAAAGCGCCACTGCCCGTATGGCTTACCAGGTGGAGCGCTTGAACCGGGAACTTTCCCAGGGCATAAAGGAAACCCGAACTACCGCCGAGCAAATTCGTGATATCCAGATCACCTGGCATTGCCTGCCTGTGAAAATTGTAGACGAAAAGCTCAAAATCCGCTTCAACCAGGCAGAAGCAAAGTTGGGAGCCGGGTGAGCATATTCTCTATCCTTCTCTTCTTCGTTGTCTCTTTGATTTCAGTGAATGCAAGCGCTTTGCGCTGTGGTACAGATCTGATAGTAGAAGGCGATTTGAAAATACATGTAGAAGACAAGTGCGGCAAACCGATCAGCAAGGAAATCATTGGTTATACTCTGCGACGAGTGCCCCATCCCGGCGGAAGCCAGGAACGAGAACATCAGCTGGAAGAATGGATTTACAAGTTCGGCAGATACTATGACGTGCTGACGTTCGAAGCCGGACGACTCATTCGCGTGGAAAAAATCAGGCGATAACGTCGTCTGTAGTCCGGTATCGCAACGACATTGAGCAATGTTGTAAACAGCCCTACATCGCCACAGTTATTTTTGCGCCGCCAAGTGCTGATTCACCCACCTCGATCTTACCGCCATAGCGCTCGACAATTTCGACTACCACTGCCAGGCCGATACCCTGACCCGATTGTTTTGAATCAAGACGTAAGCCACGACTGAGTATTTTTGCCCGGTCCTTACTCGAGATTCCAGCGCCATCGTCCTCGATAACTAGCATCAGGTCAGCTTCTCCCTGCTGCCCAACAAAAACTCTGACCCGCTTATTGCCATACTTGCACGCATTGTCAACAATATTGCCTAACACTTCCATCAAGTCTCGCTCGTCACCAAAAAAAGTACAGTCCGTCACATTGATTTCAATGTCGATTTCTTTATCGCGATAAACCTTCTTCAAAGCCCCGATAAGTTTTTTTACGATCGGCGGAACCTGTATCGCCTTTCTGATTAACACGGAAGAACCTGCAACCGCCCGCTCCAGCTGATAACCTACAATCTGGTCCATTCGAGCCACCTGCTCATCAATGGTTTGCTGAATATCCTGAACTGCACCAATGACTCCGATCTCTCCATCTGTTGTTTGGGCATAATCCCTCTTAAGGTAAGTGAGCTGATTTGCGCTCCCCTTGAGAATGGCCAGGGGCGTTTTGAGGCTATGAGCCAGATCTGCCAGAGTCGTTCTATATTTTTCCCGCTGTCGTCGTTCACTCGACAGCAACAGGTTAAGGTTCCTGGTAACACCGGCTATTTCCGTGGGGTACTCCCCGTCCAGATATTCCTGTGCGCCGTCTTCAATTGCCTTCAGATCCCCTGCCAGTTCACCAAGGGGAGATAAACTCCACTTCATGATAAAACCCTGTATGGCAATCAGAATAACAATCACACCCACCAGCCAACTCCACAGATTGTTACGATAACTTTGAATTTCACCCAGGTATGCGTCCATGGACTGAACAACAACGAAAGTCAATTGGGTGGCTGTGTCGCCAGCCCCCAGCCATAGTATTTTGTAACTTAGAAAGAAGAACCTTTGTTCTTTCGATTGGATAATCTCATCGAAACGATCTGAACCGGGTTCAAGACCCGCGTGGAGTGCCACTGTCTCTTCCTGGGAAATGACAAGATCAACCGAGGAAGGACTCCGCCACTGCTCCCCGCCACGTTCGTCAAGAACCAGCGCGAACAAACCAGATCCCGGGTTGTTGAACCGCGGTTCCTGCAGTACCTCTGGCAGGAACAATTCCCCGGCGTTTAACTCTGTCACTGAAAGCAATCCGTAAATCTGGATCAGTAGTCGCTCAGATACACTTTTTTCAGCAGAACGCTGGAATGCCTGATCCAGTACTAACCCCATCAGCCCCAGAAAAACAAACAGCACCAGGCTGGCTGTCAAAAGCATCCGATCCCTTAAAGAATAGGATTTAAAAGACATGTAAGGACTAAGAACCTGTCAGGGTAAACCGGTAACCCTGCCCGCGAACAGTTTCGATCGGCTTTAAGGCATTTCGAGGATCAAGCTTCTTACGCAGGCGTCCGACGAACACCTCAATGACGTTACTGTCTCTGTCGAAGTCCTGATCATACAGGTGGTCCGTGAGCTCAGTTTTTGAAATGACTTCTCCCGGGTGCAGCATCAGGTATTCAAGTAATTTGTATTCAAAGGCAGTGAGATCAACTGGTTCACCATCAACATTGACTCGCTTGCCCCGGGTGTCCATGTGAACTGCGCCGCCTTCAAGGGTGGATTTAAATTTACCGGTGGCCCTTCGAATCTGCGCATCAAGCCTTGCGAGCAGTTCCTGCACATGGAACGGTTTGACCAGGTAATCATCTGCTCCTGCAGCTAATCCGTCCACCTTGTCTGTCCAGTCGCTTCGTGCCGTCAATATTATTATGGGGTATTCACGACCTTCTGCGCGAATCGTTTTAATTATCTCAATACCAGATACCTTGGGTAAGCCGAGGTCTATTACAGCGATATCATACTGATTTTTCTGTGCGACATTAAGACCTTGCTGACCATCGGAACATGCGTCTGTCTCATATCCATGCCGTTGCAGGATGTCCAGTAACTGATCTCTCAATTTGGTCTCGTCTTCGATCAATAACAGTCGTTTGCTCATTCGAATAAATCACCACTGATGCCATCAACGAAAACATGTTTAACAATTCCGTCATCGGACAGGGTTTTAATTCTGTACACGGGAGGCCCACCATTATGAATCAGTTTTACAGAGAGAATCTTGCTCCCCGGATAGCGGCGCTTTACCTTGTTGGCTGCCTGCTGGTTACTTACCCTAACCTTCTGTCCTTCCTGCACGATATTGTTCCGGCTCGAACTTTGGTCCGCGACCCGGAGAACATCTGCCGTCGCAATCCCGGTCACGCCAAAGCAGAACAGCATAAAAACCAGGATTCTAAGGACAGCCATAACCTTTTCTCTTGTTTAGGAAACCTATGATTAAGTGGATATTTTAATAGACCTTAATCAGAGGTTCCTGCATTAAATGACCGGTGAAACCGCCAAACGAAGCTTGATGGTATCACCCGGATCGACATCCGTGCGAGTAGTATAGGTTTCATTGTTAAAACGGTACCTGATTCGGTATCCCACAATCTTCTCTTCCTGGCGATAGTCACGATACGTCCTGCAAACTTCTTCGGTCTGACGATACGAATTCACCTGATAGGCACTTCGACGTTGATTGCTCACCGAAATCGCATGGCCTATTGTGCCACCAAGAATAGCACCCACAACAACACCCACCTGTTTGTTCTTTTTCTTGTGTCCAACGGCATTCCCCACTGCTCCACCCAACACGGCGCCGACGACAGTGCCAACACCGTGATCATCACGCGGCTGCTGGTACGTGATTTCCTCCTGCCAGCATTCCTCTCGCGGCGTTGAGACCCTATAGGTCTTCACAATGGGCACTGACTCAACGACCGTTCCATAGTCGTAAGTTATGTGTTGGCCAAAAACCGAGGTAGTGAAAAGTGTAGCGGCTAAGCCTAATCCGATAAATTTCATTGTTGATCACCTATTTATCTGTATGTGACCAGTAGATTAACGATTGCAGGCTGAACAATTCCTGAACTACACGGTGTTCAGAGGCTCCCTGGCTGAACGGTAGCTGAACCGGCATGACTAATCGAAACGTCACCTGTTGCGGTCTAGTAAAGATGCCTTAACCTCGACCCAATAAATTCGTGATTCACACCCAATTCGAGCACAAGGTCCACCTTGTCAGGCATTAACCGCAACATCCGGCGGGAAATCCTCTCGTAATACATCACAAACCTGGCGACAGCAGGACGATCCATCACACCTTCACCAGCAGTCAGGCCTTGTTCCTGTTGCCAGCGCCAGTTAACAATGGAGGCCATATCCGGTACTTTCATGAAAACGGAGCATTGGGTTTCAAACAGGCTCTGGTATTGGATTAGCTGGTCGTTTACATAGCATCGCCAGATACAATCGGCGTCTTCCTCAGCTTCCAGATCATTGACTGGCTGCAGCAATTCCTTTCCGGTGGCAGGTGGTGCACCCCAGCACCAGCCTTCACACAAAATTATCCCGAATTGATCCGTCGTGATTGTCCGCTGGCCAGCCCGATCATCCTTCGACTTGCTGAATTGTGGCAGTATCGCTTCCCTGTCATTTAGCGCGTGACTGATAACTTGTGACATCATTTTTATATCATGTGTACCTGGTACACCTCGAGTCGCCAGCAGGGGATGGATAGAATCAGCTAGTTCCTGCCGTTCAGCCCGGGTGAGGTAGAAGTCATCAATGGACAGAATAAGCGTCTGATCCCCAGATAAATGCTCGATAAGTTCTGCGACCAACGTGGCAAAAGTTGACTTACCGCTTCCCTGCGCGCCCGACAACCCGACCAGCAGTTTTTTACTGACCGGCTCTTTTTGACACTTTTTCAGATGCTGTTCCAACCAACAGGCCGTTGCAAACAGGCTGTCAAAATACGAAGCCCCCAGGAACAGCTTTTTCGTTCGGCAAACTTCATCAAACCAGGCTTTCTCACTCATCATCTGCCGCTTTTGATCGAGGCTGAGTAAATCTACCAGGTTCACGCTATTTCCCGGGTAAACGGCGGTAGAGCGTTTAGCAACATGCCTCCATAGCGTTGCGTCACCAATCGACGATCAAGAATAGTCACCACCCCGGTGTCTGTTTCCGTCCTGAGTAGTCGACCGCAAGCCTGTACCAGGTGCAAAACAGCATCGGGAATCATAATCTCCTGAAACGAATTACCGCCTTTTTCCTCAATCCACTCACTCAGCGTAGCGCCGACCGGGTCATTGGGGACGGCAAACGGAATCTTAACCACCACCACGTGTTCACAATAGTCGCCGGGTAAATCGATACCCTCTGCGAAGCTGGCCAAACCAAAGATCACGCTGGCACTACCAGCGTCTATTTCTGACTTGTGCCGGGAAACAATGTCAGCTTTCGAAACTGTTCCCTGACTCATCACTTTATCCATAAACTCGCCGGGCAATGCATCACTGACCCGATACATCTGCCGCCATGAAGAAAAAAGTACCAGCGCACCTTTTACCTGATCAAGCAGGTCCGGCAACAATGCGGCGACGGCGTCCGAGTGTTCGTCTGCCTCCCGCGGATCAACATTCATTTTCGGGATGCTGAGCACCGCTTGCTGATGGAAGCGAAAAGGGCTCTGCAAGGCACGAAACGTGTTTTCCTCCGACAATCCCACCCGCTCCCGGTATCGCCTGAAGTCCGCACTTACCGCCAGGGTCGCCGAGGTGATCACTGCCGCAAAACATCGAGACCAGAGCAATTCCTGCAAACTGTCGTGCACCGCTATCGGGCTGGACTGGAGGATCAATTCGTCACCCTCGCGGAAGTTTATCCAACGTGCCCGCGGAGGTTCAGAGACCGGATCCGGCAGCATAAACTGCTGCCAGAGATTGGCCGCACCCTCAACTCTCGAGGACATCCCGGCAACAACCGGCAACCAATGTTCCAATCGGTCCTTGCTGCCAGCATCAACATCAGACAATTGGTCCTCAATCGCATTAACCAGCAGATCCAGATGCCCCTGCAGTCGAAGGTTGCCCTGGTAAAGCAACTGACTCATCTCACGATGTGCCGGATCAACCCGCCCGCCGGGAAACCGGTACCTTAAATCGTCGTCAATCCCTTCAGCTTCCGCCCTGAGCGAGCTGAACAACTGGATAACATTTTCGAGTTGTTCAACAAGATCGGTCGCAGCGTTTTCAAATTGAGCAAGCCCCCCGGGCAAACTCCCGATCTGGCCAAGTTCGTCGGACAATTGTTTCAGGCTCAACGGCATTTGTCCCAGCCATCCCTGGCTGCTCCGGGCCTGCAGAAAACTGGATAAGTGATTGATGGCCTTGTCTGGTAAGTGGTGCCCCTCATCGAAGATATAAATGGTGTCCTCCGGCAATGGCAACACCGCGCCACCACCCATGATCAGGTCCGCCATCACCAGATCATGGTTAGTCACAATCACATCAACACGGTGAATCCTTTCCCTGGCTTTATAGAAGTAGCAGTTTTCATAGTGAGAACATTGTCGACCGGTGCATTGCACATGGTCGGTACTGACGGGAAACCAGGCGCTGTTATCAATCTCTTTTGTCCAGTTATCCCGGTCACCGTCCCAGTCTCCGCGGCCTAACTTGTTCAGCATGAGCTCGTAGAGCGCCTGATTGGATTCCTCAACCGGAAACATTTCATCATCGTAGAAGGCTAGATTCTGGTTCCCGGACGACATCTCCTGCAAAGCTAGGTCCAGGCGCGACAGGCACAGATAACGCCGACGACCTTTGGCCAGGGTAAACGAAAAATCCAGGCCGGAGTGCTCCATGATGTCCGGTAGGTCGACGAAAACAATTTGTTCCTGCAGCGCTATCGTCGCGGTGGAAATCACCAGGGTTTTACCCAGTGCTTTTGCAACAGGGAGTGCGGCAATGGCATAGGCGATTGTCTTGCCAGTACCTGTTCCTGCCTCGATAACACAAACACTATTGCCGGAGGTACGCTGGCCTTTCTCATCAACTTCTATATTGCCCAGTGTATTGGCAATATCAGCGATCATCTGTTTTTGACAATCCCTGGCTTTGTAGCCCTTAGCATCAAGTAGACGGGTATAGGCGCTTTGTATGTCAGTTTTGAGTTCAGGACTCAACATCGTTATGCTCTGCAGGTGCAATCCATCATCTTATCATTACTTCTACTATCGGCTCCCATCTCGCTGTTCGGGAAATCACTGCCCCTGGAAACATTAAACCTTCCAGCTGGCTTTCGGATCGAAATCTATGCCAGGGTGCCTGAAGCCCGGCAGATGGCCCTGGGAAGCCAGGGTACGCTGTTCGTGGGTAGTCGACGCTCTGGCAAGGTGCATGCAGTTATCGACCACAATGGCGACTACAAGGCTGATGAAGTCAAAGTAATCGCCACTAAACTGTCGCTACCGTCCGGGGTCGCTTTTCGAGGAGGTGATCTCTTTGTTGGTGCAGTCAATCGGATACTACGTTACCCGAATATAGAAACGACGCTGGACAAACCACCAAAACCCGTCGTCGTCACCGACAAACTACCGGATAAAAACCATCACGGCTGGAAATTTCTCAGGTTCGGACCGGATTCATTGCTTTACTTCGCTGTCGGTGCACCTTGTAACATCTGTCTTTCCTCTAACCCGCAGTTCGCTTCGATCCTGAGGATGGACGTTGACTCCACTGACGCGCCTGAAATCATCGCCAGGGGGGTTAGAAACACCGTCGGCTTTGATTGGCACCCCCTGACTAAACAACTGTGGTTTACAGACAATGGCCGGGATTCGCTCGGAGACACATCACCACCTTGCGAGCTCAATAGGATAAAGCAGACCGGTCAACATTTCGGATATCCCTATTATCACGGCGAGAGTCTGCCAGACCCGAAGTTTGGAAAGAAAGGCGGCCCAGCTTCAGATTACGTTGAGCCTGAATTAAGCCTCGACCCCCACGTCGCACCACTCGGTATGATGTTCTACACCGGGAACATGTTTCCCGAATCTTTCAGGAACCAGATAATCATTCCTGAACATGGTTCGTGGAATCGTTCACAGAAAGCGGGACACACTGGATACAGACTTACCATTGGTTGGAAAACAGACGAAGAAATGCACTACCGGGTTTTTATCGATGGTTGGCTGACCAGCGACAACAAAAGTTGGGGGCGCCCGGTACATCTGCTGCAGCTGGCCGATGGCAGTTTGCTGCTATCCGATGACAAAGCCGGTGCAATCTATCGAATTACTTACAATTGGCTTATTTCCGAGTCTTGACCTTAATCCCGTAGGATCCGATTATTGCAGTTCGAATCGAATAAAAACTAACTAAAAATCAAACGTCCCAGCCAGCCGCGATTGAGATTCTTCTCACAGGTTTTTAGCTGACTGGCGTAAGTTTGTGAACGACTCGCCACCTTGTGCGATACATCTATAAGCCAGGCTTTTTTCCGGTAGCTTTTCTTCGCGAAACCGCCATGGCCCTCGTGGTAGGCAAGATACAAATTGTAGGTATCGGTTTTCTGGATTTTATTTCTGCGATAACTCTGGTGGTTGTACCATCCGATAAAGTCAATGGCATCGTCAAAGTCATTTCTGTCCGCGCCCCAGCGGCCCGTGGATTTTTTATACCCTGCCCAGGTCTCATCCGTGGCTTGTGAATACCCATAGGCACTGGCTGGTCGAGGCCCTGGAATCACCCAGAGTATTTTTTTTCTCGGGGGTTTCGCCTTTGCCTGAAAACGCGATTCCTGATAGATAAATGCCATCATCACGGGTATTGGTGATCCCCATTTTCTCCCGGACGCTTTTGCATCCTTGTACCAACCTCTTTTCTCGTTAAATATCTCGCAAACATCTTCACGATTTTTTGGTGTCGATGATGTACAGCCGACCAGAATCAACGTCGCAACTACTCCAAGGACCAGTTTCAAATTCCATGCTCCTTGAACAGGGTTACCAGCGCCTGTTCGTCGATAATATTGATGTTGAGTTCCTGTGCTTTGGCTAATTTTGAACCCGCAGCATCACCGGCAACAATGCAGTCCGTGTTTTTCGATACTGAGCCCGATACCTTCGCCCCCAGGGACTGCAATTTCGCTTTAGCCTCGTTTCGCGTTAGCTGACTCAGGCTGCCTGTTAGTACATAGGTCTTACCTTGTAATACACCTGCCATGGTTTTTGTATCTTCTTCCGGCCAGGTAATGCCTGATGCCACAAGCGAATCAACCACCGCTTGATTGACTGCCTGTTTAAAAAAGTCTGATATCTTACTGGCGACGATCGGGCCAACATCCGGCACCAGTTGCAGTTGTTCTGCCGTTGCATTCCGCAGGGAGTCCAGATTTCCAAAATATACGGCCAGGTTTCTGGCGGTCGACTCGCCAACTTCCTGTATGCCTAATGAATAGATAAACCTAGGCAATGTCGTCGACTTACTTTTCTCCAGCGCATCAAGCAGGTTATGCACTGACTTGGGTGCCATGCGCTCAAGTTCAACGAGATCCGCGGCCAACATGGAGTACAGGTCGGCAGGGTTCTCTATAACACCCTCGTCAACAAGCTGAATCACCAATTTGTCTCCGAGCCCTTCTATGTCCATTGCAAGGCGCGAGGCAAAGTGCCGAATTCTTTCCTTGCGTTGTGCCTGACAAACGAGACCACCACTGCATCGAGCGATGACCTCCGATTCTGCCTGGATCACCGCAGAGCCACAGGAAGGGCACTGCTCAGGGAGTTCAATTCGCATTGTCTGCTTTGGGCGCTTATCCTTAACTACCCGAACTATTTTTGGTATCACATCTCCAGCCCGCTGGATTAACACCGTATCGCCAATGACCAGGTCGAGCCTTCGGATTTCATCCATGTTATGAAGGGTTGCATTGCTAATGGTCACGCCGCCGACTTTCACCGGCGCAAGCCTGGCAACCGGTGTAATTGCACCGGTTCTGCCAACCTGGAACTCTACTTCCAGTAATTTTGTGATGCCTTCTTCAGCGGGGAATTTGTGTGCGATCGCCCAGCGAGGTGTCCGGGTCAGGATACCTAAACGGGACTGCAGATCCATATCGTTTACCTTGAAAACCACACCATCAATCTCGTAGTCCAATGCATCCCGACTGTTTAGAATCCTGTGGTAGTAATCCACGCAAGCCCCAACGCCTTTAACCAGGTCAACGATGGGATTTATCCTGAATCCCCAGCCTTGTAGCTGTTTCAGAATTTCGCTGTGCCGATGCACAAGTTCACCGCCTTCGACCAGTCCAACGGAGTAACAGAACATTGTCAGCTTTCTTTTCGCAGTGAGCTTCGAATCCAATTGACGCACACTCCCGGCCGCCGCATTCCTGGGGTTGGCGAAAATCTTTTCCCCCGCGTCTGCGGCTGTCTGGTTGATTTTCTGGAATGTAGATTTGGCAATATAAACCTCACCCCTCACTTCCAACCGCGCCGGATATCCTTCACCGATCAACTTCAAGGGGACAGATTCGATGGTGCGAACATTTTGCGTAATATCTTCACCCGTGGTCCCATCCCCTCGAGTCGCTCCCCTGACCAACTTACCCGCTTCATACAACAAACTGACAGCGATCCCGTCAATTTTCGGTTCGCAAGCATATTCAATCACGGAGTCATCACCTAATCGCGTTTTGATACGTCGATCGAAGTCATGCAAATCCTCTTCACTGAAGGCATTATCGAGCGATAGCATGGCAATCTCGTGCTGGACCTGGCTGAAGCCATCGATGGGTATGGATCCGACACGTTGCGTGGGTGAGTCATCGCTGACGAGATCAGGGTGATCCTGTTCCAGTTGTTTCAAGCGACGAAAAAGTTTGTCAAACTCCGCATCTGACAAGATCGGCTCGTCCAGGGAGTGATAGAGGTAATTATGCTGATCGATTTCAGTTCGAAGCTGTTCTACTTCAACGACAATTTTCCTGGTTGTCGTCGCCATTCCTAACGATGCTTATGCTGATATTGCCTGATATCGAGGCGACGATGTTCGATGGTTTGTGATGTCATGACACTTCTTGTTTCATCCTTGAGTTCGCCACCCAGGTCATGGGCGAGATTCTGACCGACTTCAATCATGTCATCAAACGTCGAGACCGGGTCTACCAATTCATGAACCCGCATGAACAGACTCACCCCGGATATTTTCATATCTCCGATGGTATTCAGGTCAAACGTGCCGGGCTCGACGGCATTCAGCAAACTGAAATCTGACTCACCTGTGGCACCCAATCGATGAAAGATATCCATTGCCCCGAATATCATTTCTTGCTCTACCAGACTCTCGAGTAACGTCTGACCATGAAAGGGTTCATTGACACCAAGTACATGCACAACGATGAACTTTTCGGGAAGATCTTTGGCAGGAGACGCCACCTGAACACTTGATTCGTCGGACGATGTCATTATTTGATCATCATTGTTTTCTGCAGATTCAGCAATCACAGATTGATCCACTTGTTCCAGCTCGGGGCTTTTATCCAGCTCAGGGCTGTCATCCGGCTCAGGGCTGTTATCAGGCTCAGGGCTGTTATCAGGCTCAAGGCTGTTATCAGGCTCAAGGCTGTTATCAGGCTCAAGGCTGTTATCAGGCTCAAGGCTGTTATCCGGGTAAACGGGTTCCATCAGCACCGGGACCTCTACATCAAGGTTCAGAGAGTTTTTCTCAGCCTCGCTTTCGATGTCCACGCTACGTACCCGTGCGCCACCATTGGGCAACTCAGCTCGAAACATCTTAAAATCATGATCAGACTCCTCCCTGTCTCCAACCCTGCTCATGAAAGACTTGTCGAGCGACATCTTCAGAGAGTTTCGGTTGATGCGCATACGCCAGTAGCCGTGAATTAACACGCCAGCGATAAGCACCGGGCCCAGTATCAGCAACCAGTCTCTTACACCGAAATCCATCAGGAACTCCGCCATCGCCTTTACATTTACTCCATTACCTAAACTGCTGCCATCGCCACGGCTTCTTCAACCTCGACAGAAACCAGCCTTGAAACACCCGGTTCGTTCATCGTTACACCCATCAAATGCTCTGCCATCTCCATGGCAATCTTGTTATGTGTGATATAGATAAACTGAACAGTCCTGGACATCTCCTTAACGAGTTCCGAGTAACGTGCCACGTTTGCGTCGTCAAGGGGAGCGTCAACCTCGTCGAGTAAACAGAAGGGCGCCGGGTTTAGACTGAATATGGAGAAGACAAGGGCAATTGCCGTTAGCGCTTTTTCTCCCCCGGATAGTAAGTGAATACTGGAGTTACGTTTGCCAGGAGGTCTCGCCATCAGGCCCACCCCGGTATCCAGCAAGTCTTCACCCGTCATCTCAAGATAAGCGTGGCCACCACCAAAAACTTTCGGAAATAACTGCTGTAGTTTAGTGTTCACAGCATCGAAGGTTTCCTTGAACCGCGTTCTGGTCTCAACATCGATTTTTCGAATCGCATTTTCAAGCGTGTTGAGTGCTCGTATCAGGTCATCATTCTGGTCGTCAAGATACATCTTTCGTTCTGACTGCACCTTGAATTCATCTATGGCAGCGAGGTTAATCGCCCCCAGGCGTTGCACCCTGTTACCTATGCGGGTCAGGTTTTCATCCCACTGTAGTTCATTGGCTGCTTCGGGCATTGAAGCCAAAATAGCCTGCAGGTCGTGGTTATCCGATTCAAGTTGTTCCCTAATTGTGGAACGTCGAACTTCAAGACCTTGCCAGGCCATTCGAACATCGTTCAAACTGCTGCGGACCTGCTCGACTTCCTCTTCAAACCGGGCCCGCTGTTGCTCAAATTCACGAATGCCATGTTCAACAGATTCAGTTTTCCGGCGTACTTCAGTGAGTTGATTCTCAACTTCGAGGCGTTTTTCCAACTGCGATTTCAACTCCTGTTGCAACTGCTGCTGTGGTTGTTCGCTCTCGTTGATGCTGGACTCAAGGGTTTGTTTGCGCTCGTTGAGGATCTGCTGCTGTTCATGCAACCTTGTCATTGCCTGGTCAGTGGCAGATATCTGCGACGACAGGGTTTGTAATTTCAACGCCAGTTGGTGTGACGTATCCCGATCCTGGTGTGCCTTGGCACGGATTTCCACGAGGAACCGCTGTTTCTCCTGACGCTCATGCTGCAGGCTGCCTCGGCGCAAGGTATCGCTTTCCATCTGGTCCATGGCCTCCTGCAAGGTATTGCGATGTTGTTTTAGCTGGGCCTGGTCTTCTTCGAGATGCACGACACTCTCTTCAATCTCAGTATTGGCTCGCTGCAAATCGGTTTGTATTTGTTCAGACTGGAGCTTTTTGGCGCCCAGTTGGGCCCGGGTTTCGCTGAATGATCTTTGCTGTTCTGCGAATCGAGTCGCCTGTTGTTCGCGTTCAGCTTCGGCGACCTGCAAACTGGCTACACCACTCTCGAGTTGTTCAGTCAAACCGGTAACTTCAACCTCGTCGAGTTGAATCTGTGATCTCAGGGATTCCAGCTCAGCCTGGCGTTTAATGACACCTGCAGTGGCATCCTGATCTTTACTGACTCGCAGCCAATGACTTCCCAACCAGATACCTTCAGGGGTAATCACGGACTCACCTGCCTGCAGTCCGGAGTGCATTTCCAGTGCCGCATTCAGGTCTTCAGCGATGGCGACACCAGCCAGCAAATCACCAAGGTTCAGTTCAGTTGATACTTTGCTTATCAATAGTTCTTCCGAAGTCTGCGCAGGGGTGGACGAGGACGAAACAAAGTTCAGCGAACCTTTATCAAAATCAGCTAACATTTTGCTGACGGTATCAAGACCATCCACACTGACCGCCTGGAGGTAATCACCGAGCACGGTTTCAACTGCAATTGCCCACTTATCCTCCACCTTGATCTGTTCCCCAAGGCGCTCATTGGCTTTCAGCTTGTGTCGTTCAAGCCATTCCATTTCAGCATCGTCCTGCTGTCCCAGAGCCGCTTGCTGCAACGCCTCCAGCGAAGCAAAGCGACCGCGAATACCTTGTAAATTACTGCGTTGTTCGTCAAGTCTGGATGCAATCAACTGGTTTTCTTCCCGCTGGGCTTCTATCCGTTCCACTAACTGCTTCATCTCGGCTTCTATTCTGCCGATCTGGACTTCCTGGGTCGCAAGCATGGCTTCAAGGGGAGGGATCTCCTGGTCAACCGTTGTTTCCTGCAGACGCGCCATATCCCCGCGCAGAGTCGACATACGATTGTTCAAACGCTGAATTGATTGCTCCAGGGCTTCGATTCTGGACTGTTGCAACTGCCCTTTGTTCTGTGACTGGGCGGCGGCCTGGTTAAATTCCTCCCAGGTCTGCTGCCAGGATTGTATAGCCTGTTCAGCCTCGCCCAGTCGAGCGACCGATGCTTCTTCAACTTCTCGAATCTGGTTCTGCCGGGGAACAATCTGGTTCAGTTCGTGTTTTAGTTCGCCCAGCTTACGCTGGTCCACATCAATGTCAGCGCGAATCTTGTGCCAGCCGACCGATGCTTCCTCGAGGTCCAGATTGAGCTGCTGATTTCTTTCGTTTTGAAACTGGATACTTTCTTCTATCCGGGCAATCTCGGTACCATAGTCATAGTAACGTTTCTGAACTTCATTGGTCTCGTCACTCATCTCCACCAAAATCTCACGTTTCTGTTCGACCTCGGCATCAACCCGCCGCTGGTCGGCTACTCTTGCTTCCTGTTCGATCTGCAGGCGATTAATCTGCTCTTCTTTCACCTTAACGTCGTCGTTAATTGCCTTCCACTTTAGACTTTGCAATTGCGACTGAACCTCTCGCTCTTCTTCCTTCAGCCGTTTATATCGTTCCGCTGCTTTAGCCTGGCGTTCGAGGTGATGAATCTGGCGCTCCAACTCCTCCCTCAGGTCATTCAATCGATCCAGATTGTCCCGGGTATGGGAGATGCGCCGCTCGGTTTCCTTGCGCCGTTCCTTATATTTGGAGATCCCTGCGGCTTCTTCCAGAAAAACGCGTAACTCCTCCGGCTTGGCTTCAATAAGGTTGCTGATCATGCCCTGTTCAATGATTGAGTAGCTGCGGGGACCCAGGCCAGTGCCCAGGAAGATGTCAGTAATATCTTTGCGACGACATTTCTGACCATTGAGGTAATAACCGGAAATACTGTCCCGGGTCACCTGACGTTTTATGGAGATTTCACCGTAAGCGGCGTACTGACCATTCAACTGGCCTTCTGTGTTATCAAATACCAACTCTACCGACGCCTGACCAACAGGTTTCCTCGTTGAGGATCCATTGAAAATAACATCTGTCATGGATTCCCCACGCAACGTCTTCGCAGACGATTCGCCCATCACCCAGCGGACTGCATCAATCACATTCGACTTGCCACAACCATTAGGACCGACGACGGCACAAAGATTTGAGGGGAATGGGACTGTTGTAGGATCTACAAAGGATTTAAAACCAGCGAGCTTAATTGCCTGCAAACGCATATAACTATCTTACTCCGTACAACAGTGATGCGGAACCAATCAAAGAAAGTAGACAACAAATATCGGGCTATTCTTCTGATGAGCCTGAAGGGTACCGGGGTGGTAACCGCAAAACGCGATATTCTAAGCCAAATTCATCGCCCATGCTTATTAATTGCACACAAACACCAATTAACTGGAAAATATTTTCAGTCTGCAACGATCGCAGCAGTTGATGACGCACGGTCATGATGGAGATCCAGAAAATCGAATACCAGATCACCAAGACGATTCGGTTCAGAATTGGTTAAAAAAACCATGCCGGTCTGTAACTTTCGATTGAAGACCATTTCACTGCGCATTCCCTTCACGTATCCACCGTGCTGAACAAAACCTGTCTCACCCTTGTAATCAAAGGTTCGCCACCCCAATCCATACTGGATATTGGCAAGACCACGACGCGAACGATAATGGGCCTGTTGGCGGGTTGTTCGAATCACCCCCGTCTGCATTTGATCCAGCATCTGTACCGATAATACGTCAGGTTCGTGACCAAGCTGCGCCATCAACCAGGCCCTCATATCATCTATACTGGCATTGATGCCAGCGGCAGGAGAAATGCGGTAATAGTGATCCGTCGTACGTGTCGCCGCCCACACCCGACCTGTCCATATATGCGGTTCTGCATGATTGCTGTCTTTGATAAACGAATCACGCCCGAACGATGCCCGTTGCATTTTTAAAGGCACAAATATCCTGCTTTCAACGAAAGCTGCATAGTCGAGCCCCGTATTCGCTTCGACAACATCACCGACGATACTAAACACAACATTCTGGTAGCCATAGCAATCTCCGGGAGCACAAACGAAATCAACTTTATGCAAACGCTGCAGAATCCGCTCGTAGGGCATATTGTCTTCGACCAGGTCAGTATAGGCGTGAGGCATCAATCCACTGGATTGTGACATCAGGTGCGCCAGATTGATTTTGTTACCATAGTCTGAACGTTTGAACTTCAGTTCACTGACACTCTGCACGACCGGTGTTTTCCATGATGTCGGCGTTTCTTCGACCAATATGGAGGCTGCGGCCGATGCAAATGTCTTGGACAGCGATGCAATACGAAACAACGTGTACGGCGTCACCGGTGCTGGTTTGCCCGCTTTACGCACACCCCAGGATTTCTGCAGTACAACCTCACCGTCAACCACAACCACCACAGCCGCGCCAGGTGTTTCATCGACCACTGGAAGCAGTACGGTTTTTTCCAGCGAGTGAATAAAAGATGACTCTGCCGCCAGGCAAAAGTGACAACCGAACGTCATTAAGAACGTAGTCAACACAACGGAGAATAGTCGGGGGGCAGGTCTTGCATTCATAGGGTGAAGGTTACACGAGGTTCGTGCCAGGTCAAAGCTATGATACCTCAACGCTATGAATAGTGCCGATGTGGCCTGGAATGTCGCCATTCTGCCAACAGAGTTCTCAAGGCAGAGACGAATGCCAGTGGCTGATCAAGGAACAAATGATGTTGCGCCTCAGGTATTCCGACGAAAGGGACCGACTCATCCAGCACTTTAAACATGTAATCGGCAATTTCCTGACTGAACAAATAACTGTCCTCGCCATAGATTACACCCACCCGACAACGCAGATTAGCCGGGTCTTCATGTTGGTTGTCGGAAAACTCAAACCTGCTGAACATTGTGTCATCGAACTTCCAGGTCCAGCCCTCATCCACCTGCTTGATCGAGTGAGTCCCGATGTAATCAAGAATGTACTGGTTATTGCAATCCTGCGGCGGCATCAGTCGAAACCGCCCATGGGCAGCCGCGAAATTTTCGTAGATTCGCTTCGGTTTAACCGGTGAACGGCGGGGATCACGCTCCCATTGAAAATCCGGTGGCCGCACTGCTGAATCCACAAGGACGATGCCTGCGAGTTTGTCACGGTAGATCAGCCCGGTTTTTAATGTGATAAAACCGCCAAAACTATGACCCACGACGATTGTGTCCGAGCCAAACCCGGCATCGTCAGCCACCCTGGAAATCTGCTTCGCAAACCCCGCAGGATTGTAGGACTGACTGTGACCGCTATCACCGGCACCGGCAAGATCAATCGCTACAACCCGGTATTCTTCCAGAAAGAAGGGTGCAATAAATGTCCACCAGTGGGCGTGGGCACCATTACCATGGACAAACACCAGGCCGGGCTTGTCCTCATCGCTACCCCAGGACAGATAATGAATCGGCGTACCATCGACCTCGACAGTATGATCTTCGAAGGTCGTCTCAATCGCACGTTTGAACCAGCCCGGTGATTTACTTTTTTCAGACACAATATCGCCTTTTTTCAGGTTAGAATCGTAAGCGTTTAACTTTACGTAATAGCTCAGTTTATTCATTAACGCGCAGTTTCATTAAACGCAAACCAGCAGTATATGGGCAGAAAGTCTGCTCTGGTCCGAGCAATCGGCGAGTTTACTGAAGCTGGGCATCAAGCCCAGCAGTATTTACCTTCTAAATCTGTAATCCATCACAGGGTTTATCGAATGGGGAAGACTCTGTTCGGGTATTCGATATAATGCCGCCTCAATTTTTACCGACTGCTGAGCCCATGTTTTTCAACAATGCGATCATTTACAGAATTACCAAACCTTTCAGTTACTCATCTGATGAGTTCCAGGCGCTTATGCAGACCCGCAGCTTCGTCCCCTGCTCAGGCATGAAACCGTCCAGTTTTGGCTGGGTTTCACCCTTGGGTAACGCAGATGACGCCCCGCTGCTGCATGAGGTCGGCGGGTGCCTGCTGATGTGCGCCCGACGGGAAGAAAAAGTAGTGCCGACAAGCGCATTGAACGAGGCCATTTCAGAGAAAGTCAGCAAGATAGAATCCGTTGAAGATCGCAAACTTCGTGGTAAAGAGAGACAAAACATCAGGGACAACACGCTCGCTGAGCTGCTGCCCCGTGCCCTTGCAAAGTCGAAACAGGTGATGGGATATATCTCACCCGCAGACGATCTGTTGGTGATTGGCACTTCAACGTCCACTGAAGCCGAGATGTTCATCAACTGCATACGTGATTCTATTGGCTCCTTCTCAGTCGTGCCACCGCAGATCAGGCAAAAACCTCAGGAGGTGTTTACCCACTGGTTGCTGCACCGGAAGCTGCCGGACAACTTCAGCCTCGGGGATCAGTGTGACCTGCTGGATATCGAAGACACCTCTACGGTGACCTGTCGTCGCCAGGACCTGGACACACGTGAAATTCGGGCCCATATCGAGGCGGGAAAAATATGTACACGCCTGGGTATCCGCTGGCGCGGTGACTTGAAATTGGCGGTCGACAAGGATCTGGGATTAAAACAAATCAAACTTGAATCACTCAATGACGATGTTATAGAAGACGAAGACCCGATAACCAAATTGGACGCCGCCTTCGTAAACATGACACTGGAGTTTTCACGCTTTCTACCGGAGTTGTTTTCGGCCCTGGGCGGCGAGCTCAGGGGTTCAGGAAGCACCTGAGCCGTCGCTTAACGTGACGTTCGGGGGTATCGTCCAGATCGCAAATGCAATCGCCAGACAGGCAGTGGGATAGGGATGGTAAAAAGTGCCGTCGGTCAGGCTGTGAATTCCCAGCGCAACAATGATGCATCCTCCAGCGACAGACCCGAAAGAGAGTGTAGCGGGAGAAGTTTTTCCACCCCAGACATGCGACATGAAGCCTGCGAAGAATGCACGCGCCAGGATTGTAAGAAAAAGGATCGTGCCGATGAGTCCCCACTCTATGAGAAACTGCAGAAAAATGTTATGTGGGTGAACACCATAAACTCTACCTGGCATGAAAACATAGCCTTCTGGCCCTAAACCAAATAAGGGATAGCGGACAATGTATTCAATCGTGGTTAACCAAACCTTCAATCGCCCACTTGACACGGAATCAAAACCGGCTACTTCAAGGGATCTTTCGACTCCCCGCATCAGACCATTCCAGTGGAAAACCGACAGCCATTCAGAAAATAGGAAGCTGATCAATGCCAGCCCGATCAGGCTGACAAGATAATGTCGCAGAGGAAGCTGCTTACTGTAGAGAAAAAGTCCGACCAGCAATCCGGTAGCCATCAGAGAGGCGGCCGCGGCTCTGCCGCCACACCAGAACAAAAAAGTCCAGAGAACCAATGATACGAGGAGATAGTGATTTGAATAACCTGACCTGGCATGCAAAAAAATCAGTAAAGCGGCACTGGCAGCTGTAATCTGATAACCGGTGTGGCGAATATGCATGTTAAAAACAGGCGAGCTATACCATTGTTTCGAGAATTCCGGCGTGTATGTTTCCGAAAACATCATGCTAACGGGGAAGCAGATGGCGACAAAAAAGACCGAGGCGACGATGCAAAACACAACCGGGGTTACCGACAATCGGTTCCTGGTAAGAAAGTCCCTGACACAAAAGAAAAATACGACATAGGTGAATGTTTGAACATATCGACTCAGCATCCGAATCCTGGCCAGGGAATATTCCGAGAAATCAAACGGGGCCGAGATGTAAGAAATTGTCAGGCTCGTCACCCACAAGCCAATTAACAGACTGGTCCAGGGGTAAGCCCTCAGGTTTTTTCCAATGCCAGGTATGACATGCTGACGGACGGTCCAGAGAAATGGAACAATAAAGAGCATCTGCAACAACCAGATGACATCCACATTGTAGAAAAGATCCTGGTTGGTGACGACTGCCATTGAGAAGACGAGGATGCAAAGTACCCCGTACAGCGTATTGAATTCTCGCAATTTGAAATTGGGGTTGGACCCGGGGACGATAAAAGACATTATCCTAATGTCTGCCCCGGGTTTAGGCGTATCAGGCATCCATACTCATGTGTCGCTGGGAAGCGTTACTATTGGCATGGCTATTCGGCATCGGATCCTCTTTTTTCCTACGATCCCGCTTGATGTTATCAAGTTCTTTTTCATGATTGAAGAGTATTTCGAGGCTTACTTTATACTTGTTGAACGCCTGTTGATAACGACTTTTATCCGGGAACAGTGTGTTGATGTAATCCATCAGCAACGAAACCGGAAGACCCACCAGCGAGCTGACA
Source organism: Gammaproteobacteria bacterium (assembly GCA_012960755.1). Next base: position 24,550 of record DUAT01000059.1, on the reverse strand, counting down.
ATTGCCACAGCAGCACCAGACTTAATATCTCCACCCTGGGCTAAAGCCAGGTAGAAACCGGAGAATGTACCGATGATCCCAAACAAGATGATCATAAAAGGTGCCCGGGAAAGCAGGCCAGTAATATCCTCTGAGTCAAAGAATTTATAGGTGCTTGAAAAATACGGATTATTATCAAGCGCGATGCGAGTGATAATTTCATAATCCGGTGTTCGACCGTAACTTTGATCTGTAATTTCGTTGGTGGTCATGTCGATGATAGCGGCCACGCCGTTCTCAATATCAAACATGCGATTCAGCATTTTGGGAGACTCTTTTTCTGTGAGGTCTTTTTCGACCAACAGATCTTTGGTTTTCCCCAACATTACGTTCGCCTTGTTGTCGAGTTTACGCGCCGCAAGCTTCATTTTTTCAGCTTCCTGAATCTTGGCTCGCAATTTGTCGAGAAAAGGGTCTTTTCCTGAGTAAAGTGAAACAGGAATTTGTAAGTCCGCAGTCGCCAGTGTCGGATCAAAATTGGCAGCCAGTGCAACCTCGGCCTGCTCCCTGACACTTTGCATATAATTCAGATTAGAGGGTTCGGTTTGAGCTTTCTTATATTCAAAAACAGAATAGTAGAACGCAACCGTATATCTGTGCAGTGACTCTATTTTGTAGTGCACACCAAACTTGAAAAGCAAGAATAACCCGAAGCAACTCAAGATACCGCCGATAAACAGTTGCCCGACTAATTCGTTGGTCAGCTCTGGATCATAATAAAAAGCAAAAAATAACACTGTCGCCAGTATTGCCAAGAATATATATTTAAACATTTTAACCCCTTAACGCATTAACTCGCATTACACCTATTTCTCTCAAATAACGGCTTACACTTCCGAATACAAACGGAATTGTAGAACCGCTGCCTGTTCCTGCTTACAATCGTACTTGATACATTTTGCAGGTTTACCCACTAACTCCGCCACGACGGGTTTTGCATTCTGGAAACCCAGTGCCGCAATACCCATATCAGCTTTCAATCGACTTCGATACTCATAGTCACCCATCTGATCCCGATCAAAGATAAATTCATACATGGCGATTGCGCGTTTATTACTCAGTCCCATATTGAATTCCCTTGCTTTTTCTGTTTCCGGAGACGTTGTATCGTTTATGTCGACGTATATTCCCTTGTAAACCGGAGACGTCATCCCGGAAATTTTCAGTGACTCGACATGCTCGGCTGCGTCCCTGTTGCTGTAAATACTTCTTGCGTACTTGGGAATCATTATCCTGAGAAAGCTCTTCATATCTTCTGACAAGTCATGAGATCCCCGTACAAAATATGACTCCTGAAAATGGAGTTTTACCTTTCCTGTCCTTTCATCGATTTCAACCGCTGAAGCATCAAAATCCTTAAAATTTTCATTCAATTGTTCGACAATTTGGTTCTTGGCTTCAATTGCTTCGACATAGGACACCAGCTCTTTCTCTACCGCAGCCAACGTTTCGTTTTGCTTGCCCAGCTTGTCGGCAAGCTCCTCATCCTTACCTTTCAGGGCTGCTTTCTTGTCGTCTTCAAGCTTAGATTGCTGTGCCTCTAGTGCGTAATGATGCGCCTGGTCAGCTTCTGCCAATGCACGGCGTTTTTCTGCCTTTGACATCGATTCCGCTAATTCCATTTCCTTTTGCTTGCGTCGTTGCAGCTCAGCTTCCTGTTTCGCCAGGTCTTTTTGATGTGCTTTTTCAGCAGCAGCCAGGGCTTGACGATTCTCGGCTTCCAGATTGGCCTCCGCCACGGCCAGTTCTTTCTGTTTTTCTCGGCCAAGTGCCGCTTCCTGATCTGCCAGTTTGACTTTAGTTGTCCGTGCAGCGTCTGCCAGTGCCTGACGTTTGTTTGATTCCTGGGAAGCTTCAGCGAAAGCCAGTTCGCGTGCATGCTGCTTGTTGGCCAGGCTTAACTCCAATTGTTTTTGTTCCTCAATCTCGGCTCTCTGTGCCAGCAATGCCTTGGTCCGTGCCTGACCTGCCTTTTCTAATGCTTGATGTTTTTCAGCTTCTAACTCTGCCTGCTGACTTGCGAGGTTTTCTGCAAGTTCAGTTTTCGCGTCTGCGAGATCTTCGAGTTTCTGCTGTTCCATGGTTGACTTTTGCGAGGCCAGTTCAGTTATCCGTTCCCGTTCCGCTTTCGCCAGCGCGATGTTTTTCTCTTTTCGCAACTCCGCAGCTTGCAAGGTGGCTTGCTTCTTAAGTGCCTGCTCAACCTTGAGCAGCTCCAGTTGATTTTGATATTCCAGATCTGTTTCTTGTTCCGACAAGTCGCTCAAGCGTTGTAGCTCAGCATTGACAAGGGCTTCCTGGGAGCTCACCAGCATCACTTCCTTGATGTCAATGACCTCCTGATATTGCTCCTGAACCTGTTTTATCTGTTTATCCTGTTGCGCCAATAACGACGACTTTTGCTGTTCCAGCGCTTCGAGTCTTTGTTGCTCGGCTTGCGCCAATGCTGTTTCTTTTTCTTTGGCGTGGGTTAATTCCTTGGATAACACTTCTTTTTCATAATCCAGTTTAGCCAGCATTAGCGCTTCTTTCTTTTCTTCCTCCAACGTTGATTTCTTACTTTTCAGGTCTGCTTCCAGTTCTGTTTTTTCCTTTTGGAGCGCGACCTCTTTTTCCTCTTTTAAAGCAATAACCTCCTTTTCCAGAACCTGTTCATGTTCGGATTCGATGCTGGCTAACATAACTTCGTATTCGGCATCTGCCTGACTTTGTTGGGCAGCTAACATTTTTGAGAATTGCATGACCAATTCTTGTGCTTTTTTCTCACGCTCCTGCTTGATTTCTTCGAGGGACTTACCCGCCTTTTTGGCCATCATTTCCCGGCGGTCTTTTCTCATCTGCTCGGTGCTTTGTTGCTCTTGAAGCCTTTTTTCTCTTTCTGTTTCCATCTCGGCGACAATCTGTTCTACCTGAACCTTGCTTTCCAATTGGGCTTCAATAATTTCATCGTTAGAATAAATCATAAACACAATCGCGAGCACGGCAAACAGGTCTACCATGGGAACCAGTGCTTCTATGGTTTGTGATCCGTTGGAATCTGATTGATCAAATATCATGGGTTACATTCGCCATCTAGTGAGCAGAAATTGAACGATTGAGATTTTGCAATGCGCAGAAGCCTGATAATCCGGAAATAGGCTGGAGTGCACTAAAATGAGGATAGAAGGTAATGATAAATCTGAAACTGTGCGGCAGGTCGCTATACTCGACTTCTAGGCATCCTACAGCGGTCATGGCCTGTAGCGAAGTCCCCGAAACCTGAAGGTTTTACCAGGTCCTGAACGGTGGTCGCAACCTTGTAACTCAAGTAAGAAGAAAAAGTAAACTGAGCGCGGGGTTTTGTCAAAGGGCCTTACTTTTCGTCGATTCCCCATGCAATACCGCGGCGCAGCAGTTCATAAAATACGGGGTACTTCCAGGCGCAACGGGTCACCGGTACAACATCAACGATGGGCTGCATATCGTATTTACCAGTGCAGTGGCCGAGGGTCAGGTAAAGTACCTGCCCTTCTCCCACCGGATGCAAATACATCTGCGGCTGAGACTCTCGATCGATGCCAAATTCTGATCGGGCATAACCGGTGGATGGCGCATCATAACTCGCCTCAAGCAGCACCTTATTTTCGCCAAGGAATTCACAATAATAAGGTTCATCTTCTATCTCGAAGTCGTCGAGTCCTGACGTAAGCGGATGATTGCTATCCGCTACTCGCACCTTAAAAGTTTGAATAGCAGGGTGCGCAACAAACCGCGAACCCAGACTTTCCATCAGATGAGGTGCCTTGTCTGGCGTGTCAGCTTTACCATCGACAATCTCCACCAGGGCGTTGGTACCGTGCAGCGCAAACCACCGTCCACCCCCATCGAGGAATTCTCGCAACGCCATCTGTTCCGCTTCGCCGGGCGTCAAATCACAGGTATAGGTCACGAGAAGTTTTGATGCTTTGATCGATGCAGTATCAGAATAACTATCTGCGACCCTTACCCAGACATCATCGTGCTCTGCCAGCAACTTGAGCAATTCCAAACGCGCAAAGTTGGTATCGTGGTACTTCGCATTGCATACCAGGTAAACATCAATTCTTTGATTGGCCACGCTTTTCTCCGCACTATCGTCAATGATAGATCAACGATAACATACCCACGGTGCCTCTGGTCACTCCCAGGTAGTCTGGCTGTCTATGGTTCCGTATTGTCTACCCTGGCTTTTCTTAGTTGAGGTTGCGTGACCAGAATTGTCAACACAATGATTACCGTCATCGCTGCCAGAATTGGAAACAATACCTGCAATGTAAACCATTGACCCAGCGCCGCAACGGGCATCGTCATCAGTTGAGCGAAGCCCATATTCAGCTGAAAGATGCTCATGATGCGACCACGTACCTCGTTAGGAACGATACGCTGTATCAGGATTGTGCTCGAAACCATGGTAATCGTCATCCCTGCACCCAGCCCGAGATTGCCAATCACGGCATTGAAAACAGTATGATCAATCGCGAAGATAAAGAACGAAATGCTGAACAGGATCGATCCACCCGCTATTAGCGCACCACGGTGTTCAAACGAAGAGAACCACGTTAGCCCCACTGCAGCTATTAAAGCACCGATACCCCAGGTCATGGCCACCATCCCCACATGCGCGATGCTGACTCCAACCACCGTCGTGAGCCATGTGGGTCCGAGATTGGCCGTCGCCGGAAACCCGAGCCCCATCATGCAAACCAGTAACACAATTACCCATAAAACGACTGAATGATGTCGCGCATACCTTAGTCCGTAACGAACGTCGCCGATGGCGTCTTTGAATCCATACTTATCGCGCGTTGCAGCTCCTTTCTCTTTAACCTTGCGATAGGTCATCAGGGCCAGACAGGCGATCACGACGAGATGGCCCACGGCACTGAACAGATAGGTGCTGCCGAATCCAACCGCTTCAATAATGAACCCGGTCCCGAACAGCGCAAGTGGCATCGCAAGCTGTCCGGCGACCTGGTTGAGAGACATACCCGCCGGTGTAAGCAAGGGACCCAGAATATCCGGAACAAGGGCCAGTCGAGTCGGTGCATCGATACTCTGTAACCCAGCGGATAAAAACGTGAAAACGAAAAATACGCAGAATGTGAGTGCGCTCCCGTTGCTGAACAACATCACCAGGGCAATCACCAGCGTGGTCAGCATCAAGAGAAACTGGGTGACGAGCAGCAATTGGCGGCGATCAAAGCGGTCGGCTAACGCACCACCATATAATCCAAACGTGAGTGCGCCTATGCCACGACTGGCTCCGATAAGTGCGACCAGCACCAGCCAGATGTGTTTTGGCGCATTTTCCTGCACCCAGAGTATCTGCGTGAAAAATTGCAGGGGCATCAACATCTGCCCCATGGCAAACCCACCGAGCAGCAGGCGAAAGTCACGATTGTTAAGCGGAGCTATTCCGCTGGATTTAGTGCCAGTTGAATTCACTCAGATTGCCTGAACATGGAATACGAGTTAACACACTAGCAGTAGTAGTAGCAGTAGCACCAACATCACCTGGCCGGTGTGTCACGCAACACCAGTTTGCGCACTTCAAGGATTCGAATTGGGAGCAGTTCAATAAGTTGTTTTTCTCTGTTGTAACAGCTTAATCGGGGTTAGGAAAATAATCTTGAGATCCAGCCAGATGCTCCAGTTTTCGATGTAAAACAGATCATACTTAATTCTCTTCTCCATGGTGAGCAGCGATTGAGTTTCACCACGAAATCCATTTACCTGTGCCCAGCCGGTAATCCCAGGTTTCACCAGGTGTCTCCTCATGTACGAGTCCATCAGTTCCTTGTAATACTCATTGTGAGCCAGTGCATGGGGCCTGGGGCCGACGATGGACATCCTCCCCTGTAGTACGTTGTAGAACTGGGGTAATTCATCGAGACTGGACGAACGCAGAAATTTGCCGAGTCGGGTAACCCGGGGATCCTCCGCTGTCGCCTGGGTAATGGTTCCTTCAGACTCCGAATGTACTTCCATGGATCGAAATTTGTAAACTTCGAAGCGATCACCTTTGGCGCCATCACGATATTGTTTAAACAGTACCGGGCCTGATGAAGTGAGTTTGATCAACACGGCGATTATGAGTAACAACGGTGTGATTGCGATAAAAATCAAAGTACCCAGAATGTAATCCTCCAATGCCTTGGCAAAAAACTTACCGCCCTGGTGGTGCGGGGAGCAACTGATATCCAGTGTACTCACACTGCCGAACTCAGAGATATTCTTAGCCAGTAAGTTCAGATCCGGCGTCCTCAACACCTGACGGATATCTATCGCTGTATGGCGTAATTCATAGACCAGTTCTTCTATGTACTTTTCTTCGCTAAATGGCAGGCAAACCCAAATCTCATCGACGGGATGGCCGGCTATATACTCACTAACACTCAGGTTCTCGACCCTCAGGTCTTTACCGACCAGATCAGGGTTCTGGTGTTCAGCTCTTATATTCCAGAAACCAGCAATGGTGTACCCGACCGATTTCATGTTATTCATTTCTGCCAGCATTTTCTCAGCAATATCCGGATGACCTATGAGCAGAATTCTCTGCCGGTTTGCTTCATTTGAATAAAACACCGTGACTATGAGAGAGGAGAAAAAACGAAGGATCAACAGAATAACAAAGCCACCACTGATCCAGTAGGCCAGCCACACTCTGGAGAAAGTTTCTGACGTCTTTGTGAAAACAAGATACCCGAACAAAAATGCAAACGTGGAAGCCCAGGCAAGTACAAATTTCAGCAACAGTGTTAATGCGTTTGTCCCAGGTAATGATCGGTACATATCGCTTACGGAACAAAGCAGAATAAATAACAAAGAGACAATAAGTACTAGTGTGAATTCACCATTTGCAAAAGAGAAACTACCATGATGCAACCAGTAGGCCAGGTATGCGCTAACAATAATCCCGGTGAGATCCAGTAAAACTGCAATGAAAGGACTCAGGTGAGTAAAGAGAGGGTGCGCTGAATAAGTTGGCATCTAGAATGTATTTTTGGTCCAGGAATACGTTTGAGCTCAAGGGAATTCATGCAGTCTACTGAGCCGTGAAGAGTCTCTCGCTCAGTCTAGCGTGAGCATCCAGCTCGGTCAAACAAAATGGACATCTGCGGCTGGCAGTCACTAACACCTGTTGATAGCCGTTAGCTCAGTCCCGTCAAAACAAATATATAAGCCTGGGATTTGCTCTAAGAATGCTTGTAATTGATCAAATAAAATACAATGACGCCCCAGGTAGATCTTTGGTGAGTTAATTATCTGTTACACATCACCTACTAAACACCTAAACAAATAAGCACACCTCGTGGTGTGGTGCGAAATCAGGCTGTTCAAAAAACAGGCTGCGGCAATATAACCCGGGAAATGCAGTTTCTGACTGATGACACTGTGCTATCTATACCTGGTCCCTCACCTGGGAGTATCATGTATCTATCATGGAACCTGTACGAATATTTATAGCTTCACCTTCTGATGTCGCCGAAGAACGGTCACTGGCCTACCGTGCTATCGAGCGATTACGGCGGGAATTTGTCGATCGCGCTGAGATCCAGACGATAATCTGGGAGCACGAGCCGCTCTACGCGACATCAGACTTCCAGTCGCAAATTGGCACCCCGGCAACATCAGACATTTTTGTGTTGCTATTGTGGGCCCGTTTTGGCAGCCCCCTGGGAGCCAAGTTCGTCCGTAGCGACGGATCGCGCTATACCTCGGCCACGGAATACGAATTTGAGGAAGCCTATGCCGGTTTTGCGGAAAAGGGTAGCCCACGGATGCTCGTCTACCGTAAAACTGCACCAGCGGTCCTTAAGGATGAGGCTGCACGGGCTCAGAGCGCGGCCGTCGATCGCTTTTTTAATCACTGGTTTATCAATCCCGAAGACAAGACTGCCAAGGCTGCTTTTCACACTTTTACCGAACCGTCGCGCTTTGAGGACATTCTCGAAATTCATCTGCGCAAAACGTTGCAGGACTACCTGCCTAATCCGAATAACTTACCTGCCGCTGTAAACACCTTCATCGGCCGGCAAGGGTTGATGGAAAGGTTAGTTGAACTGATGGCACTAGACGATGCCCGACTGGTGACCCTGGTGGGGCCTGGTGGTACCGGCAAAACGCGGCTTGCGATGCACCTCGGGAGTGAGCTGTTATCGCAGTTCAAGGATGGCGTTTTTTTGTCTCACTTGCGTCTGTAACGGATCCTGAGCTTGTACCTTCAGCCATAGCAAAGACGCTTGGTATCAAGGAATCCGATGAACCGGGAGTGACGAGCATTACGCGGGAACTCAAGCGTAAACAGCTGTTACTGCTGGTCGACAATCTTGAACAGGTACAGTCCGCCGGGAAATACCTGAACGATATTCTCACTGAATGTCATTTTGTGAAAGCCGTCGTCACGAGCCGGGAGGCGTTACGTTTAAGTGGCGCAAGGACCATACATGTTCCCCCACTTGCCGTACCAAACATTGACGCACTGCCTCCGCTTGCCGATCTTCGGGAGGTCGAATCGGTACGTTTATTTATCGCTCGGGCGAAGGCCGTGCGTGATGACTTCGAGTTAACCGACGATAACGCTCGCTCTGTCGTTGAGATTTGCAAACGAGTTGATGCATTGCCACTGGCCATCGAGCTCGCTGCATCACGGGTGCGTACCATGAGCCCTGAACGGTTATCGCAAGCCCTCGATAAACGATTCAAGGTACTCACCGGAGGGTCAGCGGATTTGCTCGATCACCAGAAAAGCCTGCGTGCCCTGATTGCCTGGAGTTATGACCTGCTGGACGATTCAGAGCAACGTTTGTGGCGAAGACTGGCGGTAAGGAAGGCAACGTGTCGTTAGCTTGTTCATGCAGAAAATCAAGATGCGAGTATTGGGCGAGATCAACTAAAATACCATTAACTTCAGGACGACCTGCAAGTTCGGTCAGTTTAGCTCCAAGGTTGTCAATATCAGTTGCAGAATTACCAGCAATAGCCATCCGATCACGATCCCAGAGTATGATCGTATCGTAGCCCGATCCCACCCCGGCGGAAGCGGTAACATGCACTGGTGCCCGTACGTCGACATCTTTGCAAAGCTCTCCCTTGAGTTCAACAAACAGCTGGAAATCGGCGGTTGGATTGAAGGCACCGTTTTTGCCGGTAACCCGGACATAGAAATCACCCGTATTGTTCCACGTATCCACAATAATCTGTTCTGTACCGATGCCAGCTGACAGTGCGATGATGGTGCTCACCTGGGCTCCGATAAATGCATCGCTAAAGGCTGATGGGCTGAACTCGGGGCTGAGCTCGTCTCCCGAGAACGCAAACAGACTAAACGCAAACGGGCTGAATGCAAACGGACTGAAGGCCCACGGACTGAAGGCTGAGGGTGAGAATGCGGAGGGAGCAAACTCGGCGTTAAGTTTGTCGAGGTCTCCTGCGTCACTTGGATCCAACTGTTCCACGAAGGCGCGGGCAATGTCCTTGAAAACAGCCAGGTCATAGTCTGCTGGCGGATCAGTAAGCTCTATCGTCGCCTGTGCACCTGGCTGAATGGGGAATTTATACCATCGCGAGACGCCTGGGCTGTCGAGGCGACCGGTCGCTGTGCCTGGGCTGTTGAATGTTATTTCTTCGGCATTGATCCAGGAATCGTTGGTCGGTATAAAGCTCTCGGCTTCGATGAAGACCCATGAGTCAAGTTCTCGATCATAACGTCTTGAATAGCAAGCTTAATATGATTCGTACCCGGGTTGACGATAGCAGTGATCGTCAGCACCACGGTGAGGCCGTCTGCTTCGATATTGAGCGAACAGCTAGAAGACACTGCGGGCTCCCCGGGAAAAGTGGTACGACAATCATTGTCTATATAAAACTCGGCATTCTCACTGTCCTCACCGACAATGTTGTCTCCGGGGTCACAATCCGGATCGTTACCATCGATGAATGTGTCAAGGTCGTCATCCTCTCCGTTTGTACACGTTAATGGATCGCCGCCGTTCACAGTACCGATAGAGACCGGGATATCTGTGTCTGGTATAAGCGCGACATTTACATCATTAATGAAGAAACCAAACACATCGTTAAATCCCCCGTTTGCATACTCGTTGTATTCATCAGATCCAAAGACATATCGGAACACGACGACAGGGCCGGTTGACACGAAGTCGAATTCGAGAACCGCGGCATCAAAACTGCCGGTGCTAACAATAACAAGCGAATCCAGGTCTTCATCTCCAGGAGTTGAGAATTGCGTTGTATTGTCATCAAAATCGTTTGGCCCATCTGCTTCCAGAACAAGTCCCGAGCTCAGAAGAATACCACTCTCTATACCGATGTCGTTGTCCGAGCCGCCGCTGAAAGTCCCTGCTGCACCGGCGGCACCAGTATAGGATACATTCGAGATCGTGATCCCAGGTCCTATCACCGTGTTGGCCAGGTCTTCCGCTGTGAGAGTAGTTGTTAAATCAGTAATTGTCAGCCCAAACGCGTGCAAGGGCACCAGGGCAGCGCCCGTACAAAACACCGGCAGGCCGAAAACACGCTTACCTGCACCAAAACTATGCTTAATCATGACTCTCCCCAAAAACCCATATAACACGTTTCCCTCCATCTCTGTGTCCAGATTGCCGCAACAGCGGTTCTGTCTCACGGGTATTTGGAGAAATATTTTGTTTTTTTAATCGATTACTAATACTAATAACCAGTACTAGCCTGAGTTCACACTGCTACTCATGTATCAAGACATAGCAAGAAACAGGCCATCGGCGAAAAGTATCACAAAATCAATGTGATAGGGTAATCCTTTATCCTTTTTGACGCAGGGAGAATTATGTAAAATTTCTCGACAGTACACGCGCCTAAGGCAAACCAGCCCCGGCAATCTCAACATCGATATACTCGATACAGCCATCAAGTGCCGACGCCGCCGTACTGCCTGAACCCGATGCCGTGCAGATAAACAGTCGCTTGCGGTCTTCACCACCCAGCATACAGGCAAAAGCAGCTCGCCCGGTGTCGATGGTGTTGCTAACCTCACCACCTTCCAACACCCTGACCACACAGCGATTTGCCGGGTCAGCTGCCCAAATACCATTTTCTGAGTCGAGGCAGATCCCGTCAGGAATATGCGGGTGTGTGTTCGCCCAGACGCGGCGATTACTCAATCCACCTGCGTCATCGACATCAAATGCGGTTAGTTTACGGCCAAAGGATTCACCGATGATTAGTGTTTTGCCGTCCGGTGTAATGACTGTGCCATTGGGAAATTCAATACCTTCCGCTGCACAGCTCACACTGCCATCTATATCGACAAAAGCGAGATCTGCCGGTTCCGGTTGCCCCGGCCAGTTTTCAAGGTCGAAGCCAAAGTTGCCAACGTAGGCTCTGCCCCTTGAATCTACGACCATATCATTACAATGGTAACTCGCTACGTTGTTCAAATCAGCGTGTTCGACCAGTGTGCCGTCTGGTTCCTGCCGGAGTAATTTGCGATCCAGCATGGAAACAATCAACAGGCGTCCATCCGGGAGCCAACCTAAGCCCGAGGGCTGTTCCGGTACTTCTGCAATAACTTCTACATTGCCGTCCATATCGACAGCTTCAACCACATGGCGATAGAAGTCTGAATAGTACAGCCGACCTTCATGCCATCGAGGTCCTTCGGAAAAGGCCAGGTTTTTTACGAGTGTTGTCAGGGGCATTTTTTATTCTCTGCAAGGTTTCAGTGTCCTACATTAACGAGTTCCATGATTCCAGGCTGTTAATTCTCATATAGGTATTCACCTGTTTGGTTTCACCCATGGTGGCATTGGGAACATCTGAATAGTTATGACCCGGCAGCAACAAGGTGTCATCGGGTAAGGCTGCAAGCTTCTGGATACTGTGATACATATCCTCCTTGTTTGATCCAGGTAAGTCGACCCGACCACAGCCGTTGATAAACAAGGTGTCACCGGAAACCAGTGTGTTCTTAATCTTAAAACACTGGGACCCCGGCGTGTGGCCAGGTGTATGGAGGAACTCAACCTCTACATCACCTATCTTCAGGGTGTCGCCGGAATCTATCTTGACCAGGTCACTGTCGGACAGTCCCGTCACTTTTTTTACGCCATCTGCCTCAAGTTTGTGGACATAGGATTTTACCGGATGTGTCTCCAGCATTTCCGCGACACCGGCAACAGTCCTGCTTCCCATAGAGCCACCGCAGTGGTCAGGATGGTAGTGGGTGATCAACGCTGCCGTGAGTTTGTAACCTCGCTCATCAACCATGTCCATAAGGCTTTTAATATCCCAGGCTGGATCCACGACCGCGACCTCCATGGTGCTGCGAGAGCCAACAAGATAGGTGAAGTTTTGCATCGGGCCTATCTGAATCTGCTCTAAGATCAGTTCGTTTTCCATAGATAGTCTTAACCAGTTTTTTATGCAAGTCACCAAGGATACAACGTGCAAGGGGTCAGAGTAAAAGCAGCTGCCAAGGTCGCTACCCAAGGGAAGTACTCTGATCCCGCCGCCCCCAGCTGACAAAAGTTTTGGTATCATGCCCCAATCAGTTCACAGGTTATTGTTTTCAGGTGAGTACTATGCCCAGTTCCAGCGTCGCTTCTGCCTTAAAAGGAGGAATTCCTGAAGGTGAATCCATCACGGTGAAGGGTTGGGTACGCAGTAAGCGCGACTCAAAAGCGGGCATTTCTTTTATCGCGATTCATGACGGATCCTGCTTCGATGCAATCCAGGCTGTTGTCCCTTCTGATCTGGAAAATTACCAAACCGACGTCCTGAAAATCTCAACAGGCGCTGCCGTGGTTGTCACGGGGACGCTGGTTGAATCCCAGGGCAAAGGCCAGTCTTTAGAGATCCAGGCCACCCGCGTTGAAGTCATCGGTTGGGTGGATGAACCGGAAACCTATCCCATCGCCAAAAAACGTCATACTTTTGAATACCTTCGTACCCAGGCACATTTACGACCCAGGACGAATACATTTGGTGCCATCACCCGTGTCAGGACAACCCTGGCCAACGCGATTCACAACTATTTTTTCAATCACGATTTTCACTGGATAAACACGCCTATTATCACTGCCAGCGACTGCGAGGGCGCGGGTGAATTATTTCGCGTCAGCACATTGGACCTTGCCAACCTGCCTGTCAGGGAAAATGGCACGGTGGATTACGAGCAGGATTTCTTCAGCGGGGATTCGTATCTGACGGTTTCCGGGCAACTTAATGTGGAATCCTACTGTCTTGCCATGTCAAAGGTGTATACCTTCGGGCCTACTTTCCGGGCCGAAAACTCTAACACCAGCAGACACCTGGCAGAATTCTGGATGGTGGAACCGGAAATCGCATTTGCAAACCTGGACGACAACGCAGACCTGGCCGAGGACCTGTTGAAAAGCGTATTGCAAACCGTGCTCGATCAACATCAGGACGATATGGCGTTCTTCGAGCAGCGAATTGACAAGCAAGTGATAACCCGCATGCGAACTGTCATCGATAATAATTTCGAGCGTATGAATTACAGTGAGGCGATCGAAATCCTGGGCAAAAGTAAGCAGAAGTTTGAATTCCCCGTGGCATGGGGTCTGGACCTGCAATCTGAACATGAACGCTACCTGACAGAGAAGCATGTAGGGCGCCCGGTCATACTGATGAACTACCCGACTGAAATCAAAGCCTTCTACATGCGTTTGAATGATGACGAAAAGACCGTCGCGGCAATGGACGTGCTGGCACCGGGGATTGGTGAAATCATAGGCGGAAGTCAGCGGGAAGAACGACTCGACGTTCTCGACAGTCGCATGACCGACCCGGCATTAAGGGAGGAACTGTGGTGGTACCGGGATCTTCGTCGCTACGGCACAGTGCCCCATGCCGGATTTGGCCTGGGCTTTGAACGTTTGCTGAATTATGTGACCGGGATGGAGAATATTCGTGATGCTATTCCGTTCCCCAGGACACCGGGGAATGCGCAATTTTAGGACACTACCCTGACCCCATCGCAGAATCAGCTGCCTTTAGTATATCGTCGACGTCCCTGTGTTTCTCAGAATCGAAGGGCATCGCCCCGACACTGTACTCAACAGTGTATGGCAGGTTGATGTTTTCTTCGTGTAGCGCATTGGCAAGATTCTCCAGCGGTTTCTCGATGTTCACCGTGTTCGTGTTGGTTAACAGGACGCAAAACCTGCCATCCCCAATCCTTGAGACAACATCAGAATCCCTAAATTCACTGATCAACAACTGACCTACGTCCCGCAACACCTTCTCGCCTTCAGCTTTTCCAAAGTCCTTAATCAGTGCTTTCAGGTTATTCAGGCTGAAGTACATCAAGGTTGCCGGTGACTCGTTTCTTTCACAGACTGCGATCGCATGCCGGGCGATAAGTAAAAAGCCCTTACGGTTAGACAATCCCGTGAGTTCGTCTGTTGTCAATTGACTGCGGGACTGAAACTCCTGTTCAAGCATTTGGCCCAGATCGCTTAAAAGCTTGATTTCCTCATCGGTTGGGTATTTCGGCTTGACGTCTGCAAGGCAAAACGTGCCTACACAGATACCATTGGGCAGGTTCAATCTAACCCCGGCATAAAAGCGAATATGCGGCGGATTGACAACAATCGGATGATCGTTGAATCGGGAATCTTGTACTGTATCTTCAACCACCATCCTCCGGTCCGTAAGGATGGTATGACTACAAAATGACAACTCCCGCGGTGTTTGACTGATATCCATGCCTTGAACGGACTTAAACCATTGAATTTCATCGCCAATCAGGCTCACATAGGCGATCGGCACATTGAACAGCATACGTGCAAATCGGGTAAAGCGATCAAACCTTTCCTCTGGCGGCGTATCCATCAATCCCAATGAACGAACGGCTTCCAGGCGGTTTTCCTCATTTTCAGGCTTTGGCGCAATTTCCATAACCGGAGCATACATCATGTTTAAGACCCAATGGCAACATAGACCCCAGTTTCCAGACAAAGCGCAGGTTTTTTACTATCCTGCCTTGTCATCGACATACTGATTGCGGATTAACGGGATAATCTTTGCTGGTGGACCCTGCCTCCGTAAGTTACCGTTCGCCATTTCCAGTATCAGGTCATAATGTTCGAGACTCTCCAGTCGATGTGCAATGGTAACAACCGTCTTATCGGCCAAAACCGTGCGCAGCAGCCGCTGCATATTCTCATCGGTCTTCCGGTCAAGAGAACTCGTCGGCTCATCCATCAGTATGTACTGCTTGTCCAGCAACACGAGCCTGGCCAGACACAAGAGCTGCCGCTCACCCACACTGTAATCCCTACCGCCCTCGAGAACCCTGGCATCCAGATCTATGCTGAGCCCAACTGCATCCAGGGCGCCATGAAGCTGCTCATCAGACAGATTAGTTAACTGGCCCATCAGGTTAAACCGAATCGTTCCCATGAACAGGTAAGGATCCTGTGGTACCACACCAAACTGGTGACGCAAGGTGTTGACACTCACACCGAACACTGACTGGTCACCTATGAATATATCACCACCCTGGTGATAGACCATTCTGAACAGCGCTTGCATCAAACTGGACTTACCCGCACCAGTACGGCCAATAACGCCGACTTTCTTACCCTGGGGAATGGTCAGGGAGAGGTTATTAAGAATCAGGTTGGTGTCTTCACGATAAGACATACTGTAATGGTCAAATCGAATGTCACCCCTTAGTGGTGCCATTTCGGTATCAACCATCTGGTCGGCAATGACCTCATCGGTGTGAAACACCTTCGACTCGCGAGTTGTTTCATGGGGCAGATCTATAATAAAAAATGCCCGCCGGGCATGGGATGCAGTTTCACCCAGGAACGACATATCCCAGGCCAGACCAAAGAAGATGTTGTTCAAGTTAAATACAGCAGTGATAACCACCGCCGCGAGAGTCACTGAAATCAGCCCGGCATGTAATCCATATACCAGGAACCCATAGACGACCACAGCATAAAAAGCCGATATCAGGCCCATCCACAACATACCCCAGCTCATCAACCGACAATAAAACAACTGGATATTCATCGAATCGCCAAACGCCTTGTGGATTCTCTCGAGCAGATTCTTCTGTTTGTTGTATAAACTAAAAATCGTCCGCCCTTCAATCAGGTCAGTTTCTCTGTGTAATGCCTCACCAATTTTTACTGCCCTGATCTCACGCGCGTGGCTCATCATCGGCGCCAGTTGGGATTGCAAGGCAACGTACATCAAAACTACGGGCACGATCAGCAACCCGGCAACCGGGTGAGCCAGCATGATGAGAATGCCAACGCACAACACCTCTGCCAGGCCATTGACTGTATCCCCAACTGACATGACACCCTCGAGGCGTAATACACCATAGTCACCCACCAGGCGATTAATCAGGCGCCCGGATGGATTTGCATCAAAAAACGTTGTCTGCACCTCGCTCATTGACCTCATCATATCTGCCTGAATCTGTTGTGTTGACCACTGTCCTGCCAATTCAAACGCAGTCCAGGCGGCTACCCGACAGAACATCGCCAACAGGGTGATCATAACGAGGCTCGACAGGGTCGCCGGGACAACAATTTCCCAACCCAACAGATCATGTCGCACCTGACAGCCCGCTTCGCCAAAGCAGGTGAGTACTTCACCCACCAGCCAAAGAAAGTAAGGCGGTGTTGCCGCTGCAAACACAACAATTAACAACGTCGGCACAATAATCCGACGTAACAGGGTCAACGATGATATAAATCGCAACATCGTTTTGATATTTTCCTGCTTTTCGCTGACTTCTTCAGCGGTGACAAAATTTTTATGCTCCATCAGCTGTTCCTCTTTGCAGTAATTCTCCAGCAAGAAGCTGGCGGCTAAACTCGGAATTTCTATCCCGACGAAGCAGGTCTGGATCTCCATCCTCAATAATCTTTCCTGATTCCAGAACCAGTAATCGATCTGTCTGTTTGAGTTCTGTCAGGCGATGGCTGCACAACAGGAACCCCCCCGGGCTTGTCAGCAAAGTGCGCATCAGGTTTGCTTCTGTATCGCCATCCACCGCACTTAAAGGGTCATCAAGCACCAGAAACGGTCGACCGGAGTAGAGCGCCCTGGCCAGATTGACCCGCTGCTTCTGACCGCCGGACAAGTTAACGCCGGTCTCACCCACTTCCTCAGCTGTACCCGCTGCCCAATGGCCAATATCAGCCTCAAGTTCGGCCATTCGGATTGCCCGCATGACATCTTCCTCGGTGTGAAAGGTATCGAGTGATACATTCACAGCCAGTGATGTATTTGACAGGTACGCTTCCTGTGGCATGTAACCAATGCCTTGTCTTAACCGGTGATAAACATTTTCATGCCACAGGTTGGTGATGACGCCGTTATCAAACTCAACCTCTATGCAACCTGATGTGGGTTTAAGTTCAGCACAAATCAGTTTGAGCAGTGTTGACTTGCCTGCACCGACATTACCGATCAAACTCACATGCTGGTTTAACACCAGAGTGAAATTAAGATTCCGCAACACCGGCAGGTCCGCTGTATCGTACTGAAAGGAAACCTGACGAAAGTGCAATCTCACCGGTTTCGCGGACGCAATATTTTCTTTCGTCAGGGGCAGCAGGTCGTCAACAATATCTTTGTGCCTGAACAGATTGTTGAGCCTTTTCACGCAAGCTGAAGCTGCTGCGTAGCTGATAAAAATATCGGGCAACCACCGGATATAGAGTGTGATGTGATTCAGCATCCAGATACTGGCAAACAGTTTGACCAGATCCTGTTGGCTTCCCATTAAACGGTTAGCCCAGATCAAGGCAATGATAGGAAAAAGCCACCAGCTCACACTGATACCGAAGTTAATCAGGTTAACGCCATGTTGTTTTGTTGCTTCCACAACCAGTTGCCTGACATGGCCCGCGACCCGGGTTCGCATCAGACTTTCCCAACCAAGGAATCTCAACAGGCGTACGTTGGTGACCCATTCCCCGACAATTGTAGAAAGATCGTCCTCTTCCTTCTTGATCAGTTCTTCCTTCTTATGCACATATTTGCCCAGCCAGAAAGACAGAGGCATGGCTCCGAATGCAACCACCATGGCAATCACCCCCGACCATCCCATGTTGTACACAATCACTGGACCCAACAGGATCAAGCCCAACAAACAGGGCAACCCATTTCGGGTGACGGCATGAAATAATTCACCAATTCGATAAATGTCGGACGAGATCAGAGTCTTTAAATTCCCGGTGGAAAAATCGCTCGAAGACAACAGGCCCATACGCAGTAATTTTACATTTACTCGCAGGGTGACAAAGGTTCGCGTGTTGACAAACAACTGACTCTGGTACAGCGAAGTCCATGCATTAACGACTTTGAGTACGATCTGCACAAGTGCGTAAAACAACAGGAACCCCAACGAAGCTGTTAAGGTGTTAGACTCATCGAGAATCCAGGCACTGGCGAGTACTGCCACCAGGGTAAGCAGGGTCATCATCACCCGGCCGCACAGGAGCGTGCTCAAGTGACTTTTGTAGGTTCTGATGAAGTCCATCCAGAAGTTGCCACCCATCAGAATATCCGGGCTTTCTTCCTTGATGTGATCGTATTCCGACTGGAGTTCCGGTCCCATTACCTGGTAACCGACCTCTGTCGTGGCCAGAAATTCCCGTTTTAGTCTTGCCGGGTTTGCAAATACTGCCAGGTCAAACATGCCAAGCCCCTTTATCGTTTTCTTGTTTCGTATTTTTTGGGACAAAAAAAACCCCGGTACCTTTTACGGCCTTCCGGGGTTTTTGAGTCTTGTCCGGAAGGCTTGTTTAATAACCTTCCGAATTCAATTTTTAGATATTCGTCAGGTTATTCCTGTGTCGCCGATGTCATTTGAAACTCTGTCTTTTGAAATGATGTCTTTTGAAAAGCAACCGACATTGACCAACGCGAGTTCCACAAACGACAGGCGCACGTATCCTGTGGGAACCAGATCAGGTCCGCAGGTGAATACTTGAATGATGGGTTGGTAGGTTGTCATTTATAAAAAAACTAAACGAATGTGGCGCGAATCATAGGCCGATCGTTGCGAATTGCAAGTGCTAAGTATACCAACGGTCCTTTCCAGGGTCTGACAGTATTGGAACCGCGTATACACCTGGCCGAGCAACCCTGAGTCTACAAAGATGTGAGGCGTTGGGAATACGGGATCGAATAATGTTAAATCAAGGTTAACAATCCCAGCGATGGTACCATGTCCCCTCGGCTTAACCGGTTTTCGCACTTTTGAATCCAATCGACCTCACTATTATCATTGTCTACCTGGTAACAATCACCGTTGTGGGTTTATTGATCAGCAGGCGGGTACACAGTGCCCGGGACTTCTTTCTGGCTGGGAGATCCCTCACCTGGTGGGTAATCGGCCTGTCAATCATAGGCACCAATATCGGTGCTAACGATTACGTCGGTGCTTCCGGGGGCGCCTACCAGGTTGGGATCGCACAGGCGAACTTTGAATGGATCGGCGCGATTCCGGCCATGATCCTGGCATCATTTGTTTTCATCCCCTTGTACTGGCGCGCTGGTGTCTATTCGATTCCTGAGTACCTGGGGCTGAGATACAACAGCACGGTGAGATTGATGGCGGCAAGTATCGCCAGCATATTTTCGGTGTTTGCTATCGCTGTTGCGCTGTGGGCGATCGCCATAACGCTGCAGTCCTACCTCGACTGGCCCATATGGGTGGGTATCCTGGTTACCGGCACTGTTGTCGGCCTTTATAGCATCTCTGGCGGACTGGCAGCGGTGGCTTTTACCGACGCACTTCAGGTGTCGATTATGTTTGTCGGTGGTGTGGCAATCATGTGGCTGGGTATTCATGAAGTTGGCGGGCTCAGTCAGTTTGCAGACAAGCTCTCGACGCAAAATCCCGATCACCTGAAAGTCTATCTGCCTGCGGATCACGAAAGCTTCCCCTGGCCCGGCGTAGTGCTTGGTCTCGGATTGGTATTGTCCCCCGCCTACTGGTGCGGCGGCCAGGCGATTCTGCAACGTACACTCGCGGCCCGAACTCAATGGGATGCCAGTGCCGCGATGATGTTCGCAGCTTTCGCCAAAACATTCGTGCCCTTGCTGATTGTTTTTCCCGGCATGCTGGCACTGGTGATGCAAGCGGAGATTGAGTATCCCGACATGTCACTGCCATGGGTGGTGAAAAACGTATTGCCCCCGGGCTTAAGTGGATTAATGTTTATAGCGATCATTGCTGCCCTGCAATCGTCACTGGATTCGAGCTTGAATTCAACGGCATTGATGATTACTCGAGATATACGTGGCGTTTTAATGAAACAGCCGGAACCGGAACATGATCTGACGATCGGTCGCTGGATCACCTTCATCCTGCTGATCCTCGGGATGACGTTTGCGCCTTTTATTGGTGATTTTGGCGGCATATATTCCTTTATACAGACGCTGCTCTCACTCTTCCAGGGACCCATGCTTGCGCTGTTGATTATGGGTGCCTTTACGACCACAACCACACCAGCGGCAGGTGTAACGACAATTATCACAGGCGTTACACTCGCCGCTTTGCTCATGTTGAGTGATCTGAACATGCTCTATGTTGCCGCGAATACATTTGTCTACGCCATTTTATGTCTGTTGATTGTCAGCCGTTATTCAACCGCAAAACCCGTCGGGGAAATTGCTTCGCTGGTGTATCGATGGAGAACAGCGGATGGCTGAGCAATTTCCCCAGTGGTGGGCCTCCGTATTCACCGTCGTACTCTTTCTGCTGTTGGGAGCAGCAAGCTGGTTGATTCCAAAAAAGGAGATTCTCGCAGATGCACCGGACCAGGCCGGCTGGCGGGATATTCGCTGGTGGGCCAGTGGTTTGATCGCAGTTCAATTGTTGATCTATTTTACGTTTGGTTAGCTTTGTTTTCATGACCGTGCGGCTGGGCAGGCGCAAGCGGGTGAGAGCGAAGAGTGCGGTATGTCTTTATCAGGACGTGTTGCGGGGACGCCTAGTCAGGGATGCAAAACTTAAGTGCACACGGATGTGCGGTACGAGTCCAGATAAAGACATACCGTACTCGTAGCGGATTCCAGTATTGGTTGTGCCGTATCAAGGTAGCTAACCTTGTGAACCTTGATTATGATTCCTCCAGCTTTCAATAGGATGAACACAGCCCGCCATGACCGAGCAGCAAGCAACCCAAGAAATACCGTCCCAGCGTGAAAAGTGTCAGCAATTCGAAAAATTACACCAGGCAGCAGGCGCATTTCTGATTCCTAATCCCTGGGATGCCGGTTCCGCAAGAATTCTCCAGGGCCTCGGATTTCAGGCGTTGGCCACCACCAGCGCCGGTCTCGCCTATACTTTCGGACGCACCGATGGTGAAGTCACGCTGGAAGAAAAGCTGGCCCATTGTGCGGATCTGGCGGCAATAACCCGCATCCCCATCAACGTAGATTTTGAAAACGGATTCGCCGATCAGCCCGCCGACGTCGCCAGCAACGTGCTAAAGTTAGTGGCAACCGGTGCCGCAGGATGCTCCGTTGAAGACTTCAGTCGCGACTCTCACCATTTGTATGATTTCAATCTGGCCGTTGAACGGGTACAGGCGGCAGCAGAAGCGGTCAATGACCTGGATATACCATTCCAGCTCACTGCCCGCGCCGAAAACCTGCTGAGGGGTGTTAATGACATTGACGATACGATTAACAGACTGAAAGCATTTGAAGCAGCGGGAGCCAATGTACTTTATGCGCCGGGGATCAATTCACTGGATCAGTTGAGAATGGTCACATCAGAGTTAGACCGGCCATTTAACGTCCTGGCACCTTTCTTTCGCGGGGCTACTGTGGAGCAATTTACTGAAGCCGGGGCACAACGGATCAGCGTTGGAGCCGCCTTAAACTCGGCGGCAATCAATCCCCTGTTGGTCGCCGGGAAAGAAATGCTGGCCCAGGGTACATTCAACTGGATGAGTACAATGGCGCCCGGTGGCGAAGTAAATAAGCTGCTAAAGGATCAGTAGACTTTTTAATTCAGCAGCCTGCTAGGCCAGGTGTCGTATTTCCCAGCACTGATGAACGTGTTTACGCTGCTTGAAGTCAAACGGTACCGTTTCATCGGTGATATCCTCAACCTGGAATTTGTCGAGTTCACTGCCGCGCAACTTGAACCCTCTTAAATTATTCGAAAAATACAACACACCATCACTGGCTAGATGCTTCATCGCCTGATCAATGATTTTACCGTGATCTTTCTGGACCTCAAAAACATCCTTCATGCGTTTCGAATTGGAAAAACTGGGAGGATCCAGAAAAATAATGTCGTAGGTCTTATTCACCCTGGGGTTTTCCAACCAGGTGAGACAGTCTGCCTGCAGGAATCGATGGGACTCAGCGCTGAGACCATTCAGCGCCATATTACTCCGTGCCCAGTCCAGGTATGTGTTTGACATGTCAATGGTGAGAGTTCGCCTGGCTCCGCCTTTGGCGGCATGGACACTAAAGGAGCCGGTGTACCCAAACAGGTTAAGGAACGATTTACCCTGGCTCTGCGCTGCAATTTTTAATCGCAGGGGTCGATGATCGAGAAACAGCCCGGTATCCAGGTGATCCTCGAAGTTGACCCGAAATTCACAAGCACCCTCTCGCACCACGTGAAAATTATCCCTGTTTGCCAGCTTCTCGTACTGGGATTCACCGCGTTGTCGACGCCGATGCTTCAGGTACATTTCGGATTCCTGAAGCTGCATGACGTCCTTCACAATTGTCACCACTTCCCTTAATCGCAACTTTGCTTTTTTCGGGTCGATGGTTTTAGGCGCGTCGTATTCCTGGATATTGACCCATACCTTTTGAGATTGTCCTTCACCCTGATAGACATCGATAGCAACCGCATAATCCGGCAGGTCAGCATCATAAACCCGGTAACAGGATATATTCTCTCTGTTACTCCAGCGTTTGAATTGTTTTAAATTCTTGCCAAGTCGATTCCTGAAACCAAAAGATTGTTCACTAAGTTCATCCGCAGCCAATAGTCTCGGCAAACGATAATTCTGCAGCACACTCGTTTCATCGACATTAAAGTGCAGCAATTTACACGGCAGGGCACCGTTATAAAGTGAATGAATTTTGTTTGCACGCAGGCCAATGGCCTTCCCCTTAGACTGATCGTCTGTGAATACCGATGCTTTCCAGCCTTTGAAGTTTTCTTTCAACACCTGACCGATGGCACCATACAAAGCCTCAAGATCATCATCCTGACCCAGACGCCTGCCATAGGGAGGATTAATGACCACCAATCCCGTTTTCTCGAAAATAGCCTCTGGTATTCCGGGCTGGAAGGAAAAGACATCCTGGTACTCGAACGTTACCACCGACGCAAGCCCGGCCTGCCTTGCGTGTTGGCGAGCCTTCTCCAGCGTACCACGATGATGATCGAAGCCAAGTATCAGGGGTGCCTTTTCAATGCCTGCTTCACACCGTACAACTGCTTCCCGTCGTAGTCCTTGCCAAACCGATTCATCATGCTGTCCCCAGCCCAACAACCCAAAATAGTCCCTGTTCAGGCCCGGCGCAATATCGCATGCGATCATGGCTGCCTCAATGGGCAAGGTGCCTGAACCACACATAAAGTCCACAAACCCACCACCTTGCTGACAGGTCTCCTGCCATTTGGCGCGGAACAAAATAGCCGCGGCAAGATTCTCTTTCAATGGCGCTGCTGAACCGCGATTGCGATAACCCCTCTCATGCAGGCTTTTCCCGGACAGGTCGATACTGACCTGTGCCTCATCATTGTTGATATAAACATTGATCTGCAGATCCGGTTTTTCAGTTTCAACGGAAGGCCGCGCGCCGGTTCTGTCCCGAAAAAAATCGACGATGGCATCTTTGGTTTTTAGTGCCGCATATTGACTATGGTTTAATCCCCCGGCAGAGGCATTAGAGACACTCGCGTCTACGGCGAGGGTTTGATTGACCGCCATATGCCCGGACCAGTCGATGTTTTTTACCTGTTCATATAGAGCATCGTCTGAAGGACATTCAAATCGGGCGATCGGTAACAAAACACGATTAGCTAATCGTGACCACAGGCAGGCTCTATAGGCTTGTTCGATGTCACCTGAAAAGAAGACACCTGCACGGGTTTCCTTAACATCGATCATCCCCAGTTGATCGAGTTCTTCTGCAAGCAGGGTCTCTATGCCTTTCGCCGCCGTCGCAAAAAATTTCAGTGATGTCATAACGAAGCAGGTATCGAGGATAGAGTTGTGACTACTATAGCGTGTTTCGGGCGGTAACAACTAACCTGGCATTTTTGGAATTACGCGAAATGGCCAGGTATCCTGGTACGGCGTCAAAGTGTAGACTAGGTTGTTCATCACCAGAAAATTCATCGCAGGAGTAGATGCAATGAGAATCCACACTGTTGTTGTTTTTGTTCTTAGCTTGACGCTGCTTGCCAGTTCTTCACTTTTGGCCAGTGATTCTGAAACCAGGCGAACAT
>DUAT01000058.1 GCA_012960755.1 Gammaproteobacteria bacterium | reverse complement strand
GGTCTGAAACACCGGTGCAGAAAATGTTGACTCCAGTTTAAGTGCTTCTTTCTCAGGGTGCCCCCACACTTCCCGCGCTGATTTTCGGATTGCCTGAACAGCAATTGGACCGTTGGCCGCCAGTTTTTCGGCGAGCTGCATGGCTTTGTTCATTAATTCAGCAGGTTCGACGACGTAGTTGAGGAAACCATAATTCAAGGCTTCCTCTGCGGTAATCAGGTCGCCTGTTAACAGGAGCTCCATCGCCTTGGCATAGGGTAATTGGCGCGGCAATCTTACGGTTGAACCACCAGCTGGAAATATCGCCCACTTGACTTCCTGTACACCGAGTTTCGCTTCAGGAACGGAAATCCTGATATCTGTTCCTTGTACGAGTTCCATTCCACCTGCAATTGCGTGTCCGTTAATAGCTGCAACGACAGGTTTTACGGTGTCTCGCCCCATCAGGTAGGTACCCTGCTTGCTGACTTCGTTAACCCATCGATTATCCCACTCATCTTCAGGTTGCCTGGAACCATTCATCAAGGGAATCAGCCGACCCAAATCTGCACCGGCACAGAATGCCTTGTCACCAGTACCGGTGATAATCGCAACACGTATGTCGTTGTTATTTTCAACTTCATGGAAGGCGTCATACAACCTGACAAACACTTCCGGATTCATTGCGTTTCTGGCTTCCGGTCGGTTTATTGTCACTGTTGCAATGTGGTTGCTGTGTTCGAATTCTACTGCAGCCATGGCTGACTCCTTAGTTCTGCTGATTGTTAGATCTGCTGATTGTTAGATCTGCAGATTGATCGTTTTACCCGTCTACTATTCCAGATACTGTAAACATCCGGTTTCTGCCAGCAAATCACGCAGGGCGGCGGTCTGCTTGTTTTGAAGCAACTTTCTTAACCGGTCATAACATTTCACCTGGTACTTGAACGTTGGCTGTTCAAAGATGCGCCCGGCCAGATCCACAGTCATGGCATCTGCCCCTTCAGCATGTGCGTTGGCATTGGCTTTCAGAAATGGCAGGTAATAACGCGCGCTGAACTTCAGCAGTTCGCTGACTGCGCCTCGCATGTCTGCAAAGTCATGCCACTCACCCTCGATACCGCTACTGTCCTCCAGTCGTCGCACCCAATCGTAAACACTGGGTACAGTATCACGCATGATCAACATGGATGTATGGTCGCTGGCGAGTGTTTTCAACTGACCGAACAAGCCAAAGTCTGCCAATGAAGGGCGCGTGCCAAATATGAACTCGTCCCGGGTTGCGAAGGTGTCCAGAATGGCGAGTAATTCGTGAAAGCTGCTTTCGATGATTGGTTTGGTCTGTTTTGTACAACCCACCAGAGGCATACGCCCTACCTGGCGCTGCCGGATTGCTTCAGCCGCCTGTTTCAGATCATCACCACGCAGCCCAGGTGAGTTGTCGCTGATAATCTGACGGCTGCTGTATATCTGGTCGATCTCGAGATCCCAGCGGTAGTGAAACATCATTTTAGTTACCCATTCATCACCCATATCCTCAATCAGGTTACTGAGGAACGCCATTGCGGGATCGTTAGGGATAATCGAGCGGTCGCTATGCCTTTCTTCCAGCATAAAAGCGAGCGGGGTCGAATCTACATGCAGGCTATGATCTTCTGGTAGCCGGAGGATGGGAATGACGGGTGGACCATCGTGTTTTATCTGCGACCGTATGGTGGGTGTAATCTGGACCCAATCAAACGGTAATCGCCGGTAATGCAGAATGGCGCGCATTTTCTGGGAATAGGGCGAACCGCCCCCACCGTATAACTGGTATCGTTCCATAATCTGAACCTAAAATTATTTCAATGCAGTAAATACTCAAGAAAACCTGACCACTTTGGCGTTGCCTTAGCAGTTGACACTGATTGTTCAGACAAGAATGATATCAGACCGCCTGCTAAAGAAGACGAACAAGACTTCTTCTTGTTCGCGTATACCGATATTGTTTCTAGTCAACGCCGCCTCAAGGACAGCCATGAACTTTGTCGCTGATATGTTCATCCCTGTGTGCGGGAATATCGCTATCGGCGTACCTAGTCGCAATCGCAGGATTTTCCAGATGAATGTCAACTAAGTCGCTTGCGATTTTAGTAATACCTGCTGTTCCACCGTCTCGTGTGTGATTAGTACCAGTCATATCACTTGTATCAAGTAAGGAAATCAGATTAGCATGACACAGTTCACCGGCTCTCGCTAACACATCATCTCCAATCTTCATTATTTCGGGGAGACTTCGCCTTTACCGGTAATAATGAACCATTCAGGCAATCGTCAGCGCTTCAAAACAGAGGATGAGATCTGTCTGATACATTTAGACACAGATAGCTATCTACAAGAGAGGGCGATGCAGAGTATCAGTTTTAACCAACCGGGCCTGGCGATGTTACTCGCCCTCGTGGTTCCACTGTTTCTACTCTTTCCGATCTTTCAGATGACGCGTAGATCGAAGCAGCCATCGGCACTTGAGCAGGTCTACAGCTGGCTGCCGGGTTTCGTCAATACCATTATTATCGTGTTTGTCTGCGCGACTGAAACTTTTTTGCTTATCCTGAATTACTCATCCTTCTGGACGATCAGCGTAGATCACGGACAGATCGAACTTGAATACTGGTTTCCACGCGCTGACAAGCGTCTGGAACCTTCAAATGTAAGCGAGGTTCTGTAGACAACAATTTAGCAACTGACACGATACTCCGCTCAAAAATAAGCAAGAGACTCAAAGGAAATGTAGCCTATCTTGTGCCGAGTTGGTGGAGCATCGATCCATGGGATGGCAGCTTCAAGAGAAAGCGGGAGCACACCAGTTATTTTGGAGATGAAACGTGAGCACTTTAATTTTTGGGTGCTTAACAATCTATGCGATTTCGTTAAGTGTCGCCAAAGCTTCTAATGCGACTTTGCTGTTGAGCGATGATTTCGAGACAGCACGACCAGAGTGGTTGATAAGTGATCCTTCCCTGGTTTCTATTGTGGATTCAGGTCACAAGGGGCACAAGCAGGTGCTACAGCTGACGCCCGATGGCGGTGCCATAACCTCCCTGATAAACCAGTTGCTGTCTCAACCACCTGCTGAACCAGTATATGCATTAATTAAAGACTCTCACAACTGGGGCGCGGTTAGAGTTGAGGGGCAGGTTTACTTCCCAGCGGATGGGGACGCCTATCTCGGGATCGTCCATGGCTATCAAGTTGATAATCAACGGGCTGATTTTGGCAGTATTTACGTAATTGACAAAAAGAAAAGGCGATATGTTCGCGTTAATCCTCACTACGATTGGAATCCTGCCCGAGCCCTTTATGAGGAATTCAGAGTGAACCTAAAAAAACCTGAACAAAGCGGGTGGCTGGATTTCGCTGCCGAAATTGTTGGTGGTTCCTGCCATTTTTTTATTGAAGACTTGAACGTGCCCGTAGTTACGTTCAACCTATTTGATGAACAAAAAGGATTGATTGGATTCATCCCTCGCGTGGTTGGTGAATCAGTTTGGCTCGACAACCTGCGGGTGTACTCAATTGACCAACATTCCTACCTGGGTTCACCAAGACCGCAATCGATCAGCAAACCAGCGGACAACCTTCTGACAGACTGGGAAGTGAGCGGGCCCTTTGCAGATCTGCAATCAGGGCTGAATTCGTGGCATCCTTTTGCAGTTGATGAGCGCGGAGCTGTGGTCGCTGCAAAGGTGACTGAATATCTTGGCGAACGTCGATATGCTTACTTTCGGACTCAGGTAACACTAGTTACACCTCAGATACTTGAGTTCGCAACCTCTGTCCAACTTTCGCTTCGTCTGAATGGTAAAGAGGTTGAACTCACTGGTCCCAATATTGGTCGTTTCGATTTTCGCCGGGTTGCTTGGTTTGATTTCAGAGAGGGTGCACAAGCTTGGATCCAGTTACCTGCGGGTAGTCATGATGTTGTTATTGAAGTCAAATCAGACTATGCGGGGACCGGCTTTTTTGCGCGGGTTAGATAAAGCGGTCGGAGCGTCACTGTCCCCGCCAGAGTCCCAAAGCCAGTAACACGGTAGACGTGACGAACATCCCACCAATGTCTCCGCGGAGTGTGCTTAAGCCTGCAATGCCTTCGGGCGTCACTCCAAACTGCTGTGCAGCATCTGCCGCGTTTAACATCACGTTCAGGCCCATGAAAGCCATCAGCAGTGCGATGAGGCCGACCTGGATCTTCAATGTCATCTGCATGTCGTTCTCCTTATTATCATTGTTATCTTTTTATCGCACCGCCTTTGCTATCAGCTCGGTGGTCTGTTCACACTCAATATGGATTCCATATCAAAAATCCAGCGGTCATTTTCTCTTGAGACGGGCACTCAAAGCTTGATTTCCCACAATTTAGTAATTCTCGGCGTCGCCAGATTATTTTTCAGCTGAGACTTTTCTTATGTCTTGACGTCACGCAACATCTTAAGTTAACTCGTAGTTTCTGTAACAGGACAATTGCTGATGGTTCGTCTGTCTGATCTTCACGAAGTAGAAGCTGAACATATGCGCAAGCGAGCGGAAGCGATGCAACCCGTTGAAGCCGCGCCCTGGATTTCGCCAAAACCACTCCACGAGTCAACCATCGCAATCGTTTCCACGGCTGGATTACATCGCAGATCAGATGCTCCATTTAGTGTCGGCGCGGTAGATTATCGTTTGATTCCAGGCGATGTTGATTTCGCAGATGTTGTTGTCTCTCATATAAGTACCAATTTTGACCGCAGTGCCTTTCAACAGGATTCCAATATCTGGTTTCCCCTTGAGCGCTTGCGAGAAATGGCAGCGGATGAAGAAATCGGTGGTGTCTCGAAATGGCATTATTCCTTTATGGGGGCCCAACCAAACCACCAGGCACTTGCGGCAACTGCAGAAGAGGTTGGGCGGCTACTCGCGGCCGACGAGGTTGATGTGGCGCTGATGGTGCCTGTCTGACCTATTTGCACGGGCGCCGTGGGCGCTCTCGCGAACTTCATTGAGCGGGCCGGTGTAGCTACTGCTTCCATTAGTTTAATCAGGGAGCAAAGCGAAGCCGTGAAACCCCCTCGTGCGTTGTGGGTACCCTTTGCCCTTGGTCGACCACTCGGTACTGCAAACGATGCGGGTTTCCAGAAACAGGTCATGCGTGCGGCACTGGGTATGCTCGAAACAGCCACAAAGCCGACGATAGAAGACTATCTAGTTGAAGCACCGGCTGAGGCCGAAGTTGGTGAGTGGGTGTGCCCGGTCAGATTCCCGGTCGCCGAGGATGAATCATATTCGGGACGGCTGGTTGCCGAGGTGACACGTCTTGCTCCATGGTCTGCTGAAACTCGCGCAGTTCGAGGCCGATCATTGTTTGGAGCGACAGGTGCGACAACAGATCAGTTTGAAAGTGTTGCTCGAGCATTAGGCGCGATTGCAGATTCTGGTGATGTAACGAGTCCCCCTGATGTTGATATTGATTGGAAATTCGACATGCCATTGCTGGTGCGTCACCTTGCTGATGATTTGCGCGTGTTCTACCACGAGGCTGTCGCTGCGCAGCCAGGCCCCGGTGCGCCCAATCATGAGGCGTTAAGCGATTGGATCTTTGGCGACACTGCACTGGGAGACACGTTACAAGCCATTGCTGGACATCTTACGAACCAGGGTAGTCCTATGTCGATGTTGGTGAGGGGTTTGTTGATCCCGGAAGGGTACTTCAAAGGTGGTAGCGCGTTTCCAAAGTAGCATACCCTAATTTGATAACGTTGCTTGCCATCAAACTGAAACGAATTTTAGGTAGATATTCAAAATGATTGACCCAAACGCCAGGAGTAGGCGGGCTTCATCATCGATATGAATGGCGTGAAGCTGCTTGAATTTTCTCCGGATTATTATTTTGAGTCCGTTGGCCGAATGGAGCGGTTTTAGCTTGTAGAGTTAGAACGACGCTAAGCTGTTGAGAGCGGCAAGGCGGTGATTATGTACAAACGATATCGATTCCCGCAGGAAATCATCCAATTTTCAGCTTGGCTCTACTTCCGCTTATAAAGCACTGCGACAATCGAATTATTTGTACGCAATTGATACTCTTACCTTACCAAGTATCGGAAAACACCGAGGGCACATTATGCGAGCAGCTGTCATATACGAAAACGGCCCGCTGGAAAACATCATCATTGAAGAGAACTACCCGGACCCTGTTCTTGAAGCAGGCTGGTTAATCATTTGCGTCAAGGCTTGTTCCTTGAACTACCACGATGTCTTTAGCCGCCGAGGTATGCCGGGTATAAAACTGCCCTTGCCCTTGATCACAGGTTCAGACATTGCCGGTGAAGTGGTTGAGCTTGGGCCAGATTGCGACGGCGCTAAGGTAGGTGACAGGGTCTTACTCGACCCACTGTTAGCTGGTGTAGGCTTAATTGGTGAACGATTTGATGGTGGCAGGGCCGAGTTTTGTCGCGCTCACGTTTCTCAATTGGTCGCTATTCCCAATGGTGTCAGTTTTGAAACCGCATCCTGCATACCCCTTGCCTATGCTACGGCACATCGAATGATGCGTACTCGTGCTCAAGTGACAGCGAAAGATACAGTACTTGTACTGGGCGCAAGCGGTGGCGTTGGCACCGCAAGCGTGTTGTTGGCCAAGATGGTTGGCGCCCAAGTGATCGCCTGCGCCAGCAGCCAGTCCAAATTGGACGGTCTTGCTGACCTTGGGGCGGACCATCTGATCAACTATGTAGAAAGTGATATGCGCGATGCAGTCTGTGATGTCGTAGGTAAGCCGCGAATCACTGGCGCTGGCGGCGTCGATCTGGTTGTGAACTGCACAGGCGGCGGTACATGGATCGATTCCACTCGGTGTATGAAGGTGGGTGCTCGCCTCGTTACCTGTGGCGCTACTGCCGGTTTTGATGAACAGATTGATATACGCTATGTATGGACCTATGAACATAATTTGATGGGGTCCAATGGCTGGCGCCGGAGTGATATCGAAGCAATGCTGGCCTATGCACAATCCGGTGAGCTGACACCTGTGTTGGACCGAGTCATCCCTCTGGAGCAGGTCCGTGACGCGGAGAGGTTGATGGAGGATCGCGATGTGTTCGGCAAGATCGTGATAACACCATGAAGAATCTTGGTTCAGTCATTCGGCACGATAACGAAGAACCGGCTTTAGTCGATCTCGGAGACCCCGCGCAACCGCGAAATTATTCCCATGTGGACTTACAACGGCTCGCTAATGGAGTGGCATCAAATCTTGATATCACGCGAGGAACGCGTATCGGTATACTCGCCGAAAATTCCGTCGAATATCTCGCGTATCTGGTAGGCATTATGCGCGCTGGCGGCATTGCCGTGCCGATCAACTTTAGGTTTCCAGACTCCATCATTGCCTACATCGTAAGCGATGCTGAGCTGTCGACCGTATTCACCGATGCAGCCAACAGGAATAGGCTCACACCGGACGTTGAGGTTCACACCATGAAGTGCGAGCCTATTGATACCTATTCCGTCGTCGAGCCGGATCAAAATGAACCAGGTTTGATCCTCTACACCTCGGGTTCAACTGGCATGCCTAAGGGTGTCGTGTTATCCCATGATAGCCAACGCTCCATGATCGAACGCGCTGGAGACCGCTTTGAAGGTCAGTGCGCTATTGTTGCCGCGCCCTTGTACCACATGAATGCGATATTGATGCTGTTTATGTTTTTGTATTCCGGCGGCAAGGTCGTTTTGTTGCCTCGCTTTGATGCTAAGCTGTACTTGCAAGCTATCGACACCTACGCTGTCAATTCCATTACTGGCATCCCAACCATGTTGGCCATGATGTTACGAGAGCGTGACCTGATAGAGGAACTTGACCTGACTACGGTGACATCAATCAGCATTGGCTCTTCGCCCCTTTCTGAGACCGTAGCAAACCAAGCGTCGGCGATATTTCCGAATGCCAGCATTAGTAACGGATACGGTACCACCGAGGCTGGGGCTCTCATGTTTGGCCTTCACCCAGATGGCTTGCCAACACCCACCATCTCTTTGGGTTTTCCATCGCAACACGTTCAAGTTCGACTCGTTAACGGTGCCACACCCACCGAGGGCGTGTTTGAAGTTAAATCCCCGGCGGCGATGAACGAATACTTGAACCTGCCAGAAAAGACCGCCGAGAAAGCCGCTGGAGATGGCTGGATAAATACCGGCGATACCATGCGAGTAGATGAAAACGGTTTTTACTTCTTTATCGGTCGGGACGATGACATGTTTAATTGTAGCGGAGAGAACATCTATCCCGGTGAGGTTGAACGCATACTGGAAGCTGACCCACGAATTTCAGAAGCCTGTGTGGTACCTCTTCCAGATCCTATACGAGGTCAGGTGCCGGTGGCTTTCATAGTAGCCTCCACAGACCCAATCATCGATGAACAGGGTATCAAAGATATTGTACTTGCGAATGCCCCTGCATACATGCATCCACGGCATGCAATTTTTCTGCAAGAAATGCCCTTGGCAGGTACGAGTAAAATCGATCGGAAGGCCCTGGAGGCACTTGCTAACTCAAGTATCAGCCGCGACGAATAGGCATCTCAGCCTGCACTGCTGCCAAAGGTGCCGCGACCCACGGCGATCAGTTTGCCATCGTCATTAATGACATCGACATCAACAACCCCAACAGTTCGCCCGACCCGGCGGATCGTCGCTGTTGCTTGTAAACTGGTCTTGATTGCCGGACGTAAATAATCCGTGCGGAAATTGACCGTCGGCACCCCATGCCCTAGCACCATAATCATGGCAAAACACCCTGCTGTATCGATCAACGCTGCTATGGGTCCACCGTGAAACTGTCCAGTGCCTGCACCTCGTTCGAACTCAGGTTTTAATGGCATGCTAATGATCAGGATTTCTTTCACTGGATCTGCGTCGGTAACGATCATGCCGCTGGCATGGATAAAGGGTGACGCATCCATATAAGCTTGCAGATCCTGCCGGTTCGTTGTTGTCTCTGTTTTCATGTCGCTAACCCAATTTTCGTGTACTCTCAAGCATACACGGCAACCTAGAGAATCTCATGGCGAAACTCGACCACATTATGTATGCAACGGCAGACTTGGATAAGGGCATCGCTGAAATTGCAGAGTTAACCGGCGTCACCGCAGCTATTGGGGGTGCCCATCCCGGCAACGGGACAAGGAACGCATTATTGTCCTTAGGCGCAGATCAGTATCTGGAGATCATTGCTCCGGATCCTCAGCAAGACTTAAGCGGCACCCTGGGCGAGGAACTAACCAAACACGGAGGTTCAGGTGTACGTGCATGGGCAGTTGCGGCGAGCGATCTCTCGGTAGTCGGTGCCACGGGTCGTAAATACGATTTAACACCAAAACCGATCATCGACATGAATAGAACAACCCCCGAAGGCGTTCGGCTTGATTGGCAAATTTGTTTCCTAGCCGGGAATAATATGTTGCCTTTTTTTATAGACTGGAAAGACTCATCGCACCCAGCCCAATCAACACCGAAGGGATGTGCCATGGTTGACTTCACCGTTAGCTTGCCTGATGCAGAGGGGTTTAAAGCGTTTATGGAAGCACTCTCGGTTGAAGTTTCTGTCGTCACAGGACCTGAGTCGTTTACAGCATGCATACAGACCCCTTCAGGTTTGGTTGAATTGAGTAATTGGTAAACCTTTAGAAGACGAATTTACTGGCTGTTACTCGCGGTTAGGACGAAATGACCTGTTTGACATGAAGTCGCCCTCACCGGCGCTCACTGCAGCACCCAACTGAAATGATGTTGCACTGGTACTTAAGTTGAAGACAGAATTCGCAATCGGATTGAGCTGATGGGGAACGAAAATCCACCTAGCAAGGGTATTGCTTTGCTTGAAGAATACCACTGGAATTCTCGTTGCGGTGGTTTGTATCAACTACCAAGATTACTCTTTATGTTACCCTCATGACAGAATCTAATGATGGGACTGCTGGTTGGTTCCGGGCTTATTAATGGGTTCCTAACAGATGAGCGAAGGAGTAAGAACAGTGGACATGCAATTTAGTTCAGAAGACGAAGCTTTTCGGATAGAAGCCAGACAATTTTTTTCTGTCGAATACCCTGCAGAACTGCTCGAAAAAGCCGAGGCTGTTCTTCTCCGCGAACCAACCGGACATTAGAGACAAGTATCGAAGAATCATTGCCGGGTTGTAGAAACGTAATCACCTGCCTCGTGAAATAATCGAAATTTTGAAATGAGTAAAGTGAACCTCCGGCCACTGCATATATATCGGAAGGAAAGAGTAAACACGCTGCAACCTGGAGGATAGATCAATGGAAAAGGAGATTGGGAAAAAACAGATTGTTCTGGTGCTGACTGAACCCACAGAGGGGAATGAAGACGAGTTCAATCGCTACTATGAAGATGTGCATCTTGATGAGGTGATTGAAACCACGGGCTGGACTTTCGCGCAAAGATTCAAACTTGTGGATGAAGCGGGTAGCGCTTGCATGAGCGTCGTTACATTCGAGGCTTGGACAGATAAATATTCCGCATCGATCTTAACATCACGTGGCCAGCCTGCAGCGCCTGACCAAGACATGGCAGCGCCAGGATTGCCGATGATCAGATCACCGGGCTGAACCTCTGCCAGGTAATCTCTGCCGGGATCATAGGGATAATCCACGCTCAGGGCTTTTGCATTCAAATCACCCCAGGCAAACTCGGCCGGTAGCAGAAATTAAAACCCAATGAGAGCAGGGCAAAGCCGCTGGCGTCGCCCTCATCTGCGGCAAGCCACATATCAAACACGCTTGCTGCAGCACCTGTGGAATAAAGCCCGATGAACGGCAAGGAGTGACCATGTTAGGCGTCGGTCCCATTGAATTTCCCAAGATACGACCTGAATTCCGGACCAAATGCATATGGGTTTTCGTTCCACCATTCTTTAACACCTGGTAACGCGAACAATGTGGTTAAGCTTCTCTCTTCAGTCGTTACCAAATCCGTATCACCGGACCCTTTACGAGCCTGGTAATGCATGGTGTCGAATACGTGAAAGCAGGAGAGCATAACCATATCAAATTGGTACCGCTCTTCATCACTGAGCGATTTACGGTCAACCGAGCCGGTCAACCAGATTCGTGAAAGATCTGGATTCTGGGCAATGGTCATGTTTATGTAATTCATCGAATCACTGATCGCGTGGAAAGAGGATGAGTACGTGCTGAGTGTATTTTTTCGAACTTGAATCGCCAAATACGCAAGAGTTGCAACCGTGGCTATTGCAGCAATGAGTTCTCCAATACTGCCAAAATCTTGAATAGACATCTAGACCTCTAACGTCCGCAACACAGGTCAATTTGCAGTGACGAGGAAATGAAAAATTGTTCCGTGTGCTTGCGTCTATTAGGGATTTTGTATTCTGTTTTAACCATTCTGCCCAGAACTCTTGCGGTGCTTGCTCGAAAAAACATAGTAATGCGTCCGTTACTTCATGCCAAGGTGCTTTTTCGTTTGTGAAGATGTTAACTACTGCCTTTACACCTGGATCACTGTCTAATGTACCAGAGGGAATTGTGATATGTGTATATTTATCCGTTGGCATTCTTGAGCCGCATGTCTTACAGAAAACCCGATTATTTCCCAGGCTAGACTCATATGAGCTTAAGAGTTCTTCACCCTATAGCCAATTGAGTTCATTGGATACCACCCTCGTTGCTGACATAAACACCGTCCCGTAGAGCTTGGACGTTAGCAGACTCGAGTGAGAGTGAGGTAGCATGGATGCTGGATCACCTGGCTCGCTCGAGATCATCCTTTTCCAAGTAGCATGCGAGGTATCCTTTTCCATCCAGACCGGGTCTTTATAGAAGTACCATTTTGATAGAGATAGCATGTTGGTGAACCTTGATTACAGCTCACTTGTTGAACGCGCTCAAAAGGGTGATATCGGTGCTTTCAGCGAACTTGTAACACATTTTCAAGACATGGCAGTTGGATCTGCCTATGGCTGGTTAGGGGATATTGAACTTGCCAGGGAAGTATCCCAGGAAGCTTTTCTGGAGGCCCATCTCAACTTACATTTACTTCGATCAAGTGCGGCGTTTCCCGGGTGGTTTAAAAAGATAGTTGTCAAACAATGTGACAGGGTAACAAGGAGAAAGTCGTTGCGGCCATCCTCTATGGATGCTGCCCAAAGTATCGCCTCAGATACGTCTTCTCCAGAATCCAGTGTTCAACTTAATCAACTGCAAAACAATATTCGGCTTGCGGTAGAAGCGCTGTCAGAAGAACAACGCCTTGTTGTTTCACTCCACTATTTTGCAGAAATGAAGGACAACGCTATCGCGGAATTTCTTGACTTACCACTTTCAACAGTAAAGAAGCGCCTGCGTGCTGCACGTAAGAGAATACTAGGCGAAGGAGATCAACTCATGCGTGAGACCATCAATAATATCCGCCCATCTGTTAATAGAACTTTTTCAGAGGAAGTTTCGTTTTTCATCGCATTGCGTCAAGGTGATCTCACTGAAGTGAAGCACCTCGTTTCGATCACACCACAACTGGTCAATGCAAAACAAACCTGGAACCCGGAATTAGTGAGAGAAGGTATATTGCCGTTCGCCAATAATGCTACCGCGTTGATCACGGCGGTTGAATTGAACAACTTTGATATGCAGGTTTTGCTTGTAAACGCAGGCGCCGACGTCAACGACAATTGTGGCTGTGCGACAGGTGAGTCAGCGATCTGGGCCGCGACCTTACTCAATCGTCCCAGGCATGCCAGGCATCTGTTGGCAAATGGTGCTAACCCCAATGTATATTCAGTGAGCGGTAACACGCCTTTGCATGTTGCCGCCATGCGAGGGCTGACGGAACTTGCTTATCTTCTGCTGGAATATGGTGCAGACATGGAGGCAAGAGATCAGCAGAATAAAACACCCGTACCTCTGACACCGACCCGCGTAAGACGCCATCAAAATCGCACACCCTTTGAATGGGCGCTTGCAAATGGGCACCTGGAAGTAGCAGAAATCCTAAGACCAAAATCCAACACAACATCTACCGAAGTTAAATTGGAAGAGAAACATCCTGCGCTCAGTAACAGCATCATTTTGCATACAGGCATCAGAGCGATTGATTTCTTCTCGCCGCTACGTCGTGGAGGACTCATTCGCGTACCATTCAAAGCGGGGGTTGGCATGCTCGTAATGCTGGGAGAGTTGAGCCACCGATTCTATTCACAACATGACGGCGCAACGGTATGGACAGGATTCACACACCCTCCATTTGATATCAGTGATTGGGAAGCCGAGGTGTCGGAATTTGGTCTTAAACAGCATATCCAGCATAGTCTGGTGAGCTTTAAGGAAGACGCCTCCGACAGACGTGCAGGTTTTCACCGGGGCATTCTCATGGCGGAAAGCCTGCGTGATTCTGGCCAGCATGTACTGGCGATTGTACAAAGTACGGAAGGGTTCGAACATGATATCGAGGAGAATCTGCATCGATTATCGCAATCATCCGAAAAAGGTTCGATTACCACTATTGTTATCACACCCTGGGAGAAACAAGCGTGGCCAGGATTAAAAGCACCCTATTCAGCTCAAATAACATTAGATAGACAGCGGGCTTTGAGAAACCTCTTCCCCGCCATAGATCCCGAGCTATCTTTCTCAAACGCTCTTTGTGAAAAGAGACACGAACTGTTGCGAAAGAGCGTTGCGATGCTGCTCACCTGGTATCAAACAGTTGATCCTGACTTTAACTTGTCGGACCTCGAATACCCTGACCAAGCCAGGATTGAGAAAGCAAGAGCAGTGCTCACCTATTTTTGTCAGCCATTTGTTATAACCGAACCGTTCAGCGGAACACCGGGGGAACAGACTGGATTAGAGAAAGTATTGGATGATATTGAACTTATACTGAATGACTAAAGACGATCCTGGTTATACAGAAAAGTCATAGGTGGAGGTTCGCCCTCTTGAGCAAAGCGAGGTAACGTGGATCTTCTTGTAAAGAACTGAAGGTGGGGTCTACGGTGATCATCCCAACCGAATACAATGGAATGTCAAATGCAGTCTCGAGTTGACGAAACGTGCGATCTTTGTTACCGAGAAGGGCATATAGCTGGGCCAGTAGCATCGGATTCGCAGAAGACAAATCTGTCTGGTCTAGGATTTCCTGTGCTTCAGCCCTACGACCCGCCAGCGCGTAGAGTATGCTCATTCCAACTGTCTTCATCCCAGTTCGGTTTGTCGCCAGTAACAATGCCTCGTACTCTGCATCGGATGCGTCGAAATCTCCCTGACCAGCATAGATTCTAGCGAGCAACCAGTGGCTGATGACGTTATTTGGGCCAAGTTCGAACGACTTTAAAAGTTCTTCGATCGCTTCCTCATCACGACCCAGCATCCCATACCAGCCCCCAAGCCAGGCTGTATAATCCACCACTAGCGGGTCGAGTTCCTGGGCCAGCAGCATATGTTTTTCTGCTTCCTCATTTCGGTTGCGCATGGTCAATTGCCAACCGTATTGGTAGTGAGCTTCAGCGAGGTTCGGATTCAGATCCAGTGCTCTCTTGAATGACTCCTCCGCACCGGACCAGTCCCAGTCGTAGTAACCCTTTACCTCCGCCAGGGCAGTATGGGCTTGTGCCAGATTGGGATCGAGTTTAAGCGCCTGGAGGGCGGCTGCTCTTGCACGCTGCCATGGGTCGTGTACATCGGGCAATGAAGATTGAGCCGTGCCCGGCATTGACGTAACCGAGCCCCAGGGCGGCGTAGGCGAACGGATCGGCCGGATCGTTTGCGACGGCTTCATGCAGGATTCTGAGTCCTTCTTTGACACTCTGGTTGGTAGACTGATTCAGCTTGTAGGTGCCGCGCAGGTAGGCTTCATAGGTTGCTGGCTTCACGGTCCGGGCAGATGCAAAACGTTCGACTTCCCCTTCGCTGAGAGATATCTCGATCTCGCTGGCAACTGCTCTCGCCACGTCGTTGAGCATGAACAAGACGTCGCTCAGATCGCGTTCGTAGGTAGCGCTCCAGATGTGATCTTCCTGGGGGAAAGCGCGAACCAGCTGCACTTCAATTCGTACCTGATCCTGCAGACGAAAAATAGAAGCTTCAATCATGGCAGTCACATTGAGTTGGCGTGCGATCTCTGGGAACGACAGGTCACTGTCCTGATACCGAAGGGTCGATTTACGCGAAATCACCCGAAGTGACTTGATTTTCGAGAGTGAGCCGATCATTGCATCCTGCAATCCTGCGGCGAGGTATGCCTGATCCTGTTTGTCTGACAGATTATCGAAAGGCAACACCGCGATTGAATCAATGCGGTCGGTCTCGATCACAGGTTCACTTTCGAATAAAAACCCGCCCGCAATAGCGAGGGCAGCAAGTAGTGCAACGACCAGTCCCCAGACCGGCACGAAGCGGCGGGCCTTTTTTGTGGCTAAGACTGGCCATTTATCGTCGCTCTGCAGTGCTGTCGATAGTTTGACGCGATAGTCCGATGGAGACAGCTTTGCCCGATGTATTGCCTGAATACGTGCCAGGCCAATACGCAGGTCAGCTGGCAGTTCTGTTTCTTCGAGGTAAACCGGCAGAACAGGTCGATCGCAATCAAGGGCGTAATTCAGCTCACGGTTACAATGTGCGGATTGGACAGACTCTGGAGAAACGAAGAAGAGAACAAGGGCAGCTTTCTCTATGGAGTGTGCCAGTTCTGCACGCCAGACAGTGCCACCACCAATGCCTTCGTCATACCAAAAGTTAACACCATCGTCGTGCAGTCTGTTTAATTCTCCATAAACGATGTCACTGTCATGATGGGCATAGCAGACAAAGATGAAAGACTCATCCCTGGTATAGGCTGGAAAAGGTTTATCCATGTTATGAATCCTCCCTGATGGCCAGATAGCGAAGGGCAGCCACATAGACCTCGGGCCTGGAATCCCATTTTCACCAGATTTCTCTGACATTTACTTTGAATCACTATCGACAATATATCCGTGACGCAAGTCAATAAATACTCAGGTTGCGAGATCGTGTGCAGGTAAAAAATAGTGTCTTAGAAGTATCGGTAATCAGACCGAAGGCTGTTTTCGGGACTATGAAGAATTTTTGGGACTATGTTTTGGTCAGTGACTATTCTGCGTTTAGTTTTTCTTCTACCGAGTTGGTTGAGAAACCAGATATGAAAAATGCCAAGGTGCTGGTTCAGGTCGTTGTGGCGGGATCGGGTAACTCGAGCTCTGCATGACTCGAGTGCCGCAACAACAGGAGATAAGGCGGGGTTCCGGCGTCGCTAGTTTACCCATGACGTACACCTGCAAAGCGTTTATCAGCTATAGCCATGCAGATGAACGCTGGGGGCGGTGGCTCCACCGCCAGTTGGAAGCATTCGACCTGCCATCAAGCACAGCCGGGCACGAACGGCTGCCCAAACGACCGCAGCGACCAATCTTTCGGGATCGCGACGAACTCGCCAGTTCTGCGGATCTCAATCGTGTCCTGCTGGATGCACTCACCGCATCAGAGAATCTGATTGTGATCTGTTCTGGGCGTTCAGCCCAATCCCGCTGGGTGAACAGCGAAATTGAAAGATTCATTGAGATGGGGCGCAGTGACAGGATCTTTACCCTGCTCGTCGCCGACACACCAGCCACTGCATTCCCACCCGCACTGATCAAAGAAAGCACGATTCCGTTGGCAGCCGACATTCGCCGCGACGGAAAGCGAAACGCCCTGCTCAAGCTGGTTGCAGGAATACTTGCACTGCGTTTCGATGATTTAAAACAACGGCATGAACACAAACGCAGGCAGCGATTGCTGGCAGTCACCGCTGTCTCGGTTGTGGGGCTGGTATTGACATCGTCACTGGCCATCTATGCGCTGCTGGCACGAAACCACGCCGAGCGTGCGCAGGTTGCTGCGGATGCTTCCAGAGAAACCGCCCAGCAGGTGACTGACTTTCTGATTGGCATCCTGCAAAAGGCTAACCCCACCAATCGAAGCCCCGACGACATCTCAATCCGCGAGGTGCTGGATAACGGCTACGCGATGGCGAATGACAATCTAACCGACGCACCTGAGGTTCGGGCGGAGGTATTGAGCACGATATCCAACGCCTACAACACCCTGGGGCTGTTCACCCGGAATCTATCCACTGAAAATAGCCGCTGATGCACATCGTAGAGTCGAGACGGTGCAGCGCCTTGGTGCGATCGTTATCACGATGGGCAAAAGTGATGTAGGCCGCTGTATGATCTTGCCACCTGAACCTTGTCTTCTTTTTGGGTTTATTGAACTGACAGTGTTTAACCTGGCGCTTTACTCCGACCCCGGCCCTATGGAAGACTGGACCATAATCTGTGCAATAGGGAAGAGATATGATGAGTAAAATTCTGAACGGTCTGACGGTTTTCTTTTTGCTTTGGCTGCCTGGTACTACGGGATATGTGTGGGCGAATGATTGTGTACCGTCTGGATGGGGCCCAGAGGATGAAATTGGGGCCGCGAACTACGTCACACCGGAACAGGTGCTGATGGCTGTGAAGCTGGTTAAAAAGGGGCAAAGCCATCCTTTGGGTATCGTTGTCGACCCTCAAATGCCCTCGTTCCCGCCTCGTTCGATGTCCCTGCAGGTTGTCGCTCCCGGGCAACACAATGGCCGAGACCTAAAGCAGGATTTTGGTTGGGACGTTGTCTACAATGATGATCTGGCGCAGCTGTGGTTTGGCACCGGTCCCCAAATAGACGGCCTCGGCCATATGGGAGAAGCAGGCAGCTATTACAATTGCAATGAGGCCAAAGACTTTGTCCACATCACCGGTCTAAAGAAACTGGGTACTCACCAGATACCACCGTTGATTGGACGGGGTGTGTTGATCGATATGGCCAGGTACTTTGGCGTAACTGTGATGGCCGGGGGGCAGGGCATCAGCTCGGAAGACATAAAGGCCGCAGCAAAGAGTCAGGGTACTTCTATACGGCAAGGTGACATCGTCTTGTTTCACACGGGCTGGACAGATGGAAAATTAACTTCGGATCCTGATGTGTGGGTAGCGACAGAACCTGGCCTAACCAATGAAGCGTTCAGATATCTAAGCGCACTGAACCCGATGGCAGTAGGTGCTGATACCTGGGGTATTGACGCAGTGCCCCCCGTTAAGGGAGACAAGGTTTTCTATGGTCATGTGGAACTACTAAAAAAGAAGGGCATCTACATTCTTGAGACGATGAATACCGGCAGGCTGGCGAAAGAAGAGGTATTCGAGTTTATGTTTGTGTTAGGCCAGGCAAGAATAAAGGGGACCGTCCAGATGATCATCAACCCTGTTGCCATGTGGTAGTCCCAAGCTATCGCGGAACGTGGGCGGGTCTTGGGTCTCCCATTCGGCTTATTTGTCGTAACCATTTCGCCGTTATGGTGTGGTTAGCGATATCCGTCGGGTTCTGTGGATTCAATGCAGAACGGACGCTTCGTACCCATTGCCGAGGATAGGGCAAATAAACGCCGACTGGCTGGTTCAGAGAGTTGAGAGGGTTGGACTACTTTCTTCATAACAATCGTCCTCTTGGCGAGGCGCGTATTATTTATGACGGTGGCGGCCGCTAAGTCTCGATTCTGGGGCGCAACGGATTATCCCACCATCCTGCAGATGCCTGGCCCAATGCGGTCAATCTCGATACGACAACAAAGTGGGTGAATGCTTTCGTCCAGTTAGTGTAAGACTCGCGAGTCAGCACAATTCGATCGGATATGTGCAGACAGTATGAATGTGACTTCTCTCGGTTGCCAGCTACTCTCGGTGCCATAACGCTCTGCATGCAACGATGAGTTGTCACCCGTCACTTTACTGTGTCGGTAGTTCAGGCGATTGTCCACCGATTGAAAAAAACCACCTGTGCCACAGGAAACTGGCTCAAGTAATTTGGCACGGTCCATGCATTATATTTACCGACGGGTTTCTTAAGTAACCAGCACCGGGGGTAAGTCGAAATGACAATCTTAGAACAGGTCCAATGTAGGTACGATTACGCTGCAACGGAAGAGTACTCGCTCCAGGAATACCTGGATATCTGTAAAGACGATCCGATGGCTTATGCCAGTGGCGCTGAGAGGATGTTGCATGCGATCGGCGAGCCTGAAATGATCGATACCTCCACCGACCCCATCCTCAGCAGAATCTTTTCGAACAAGATTATTCGTCGGTATCCTGTATTGAGTGAGTTTTATGGGATGGAGGAGTGTATCGAACAAATCGTGTCCTATTTCCGTCACGCCGCACAGGGATTGGAAGAGCGGAAACAGATCCTGTATCTGCTGGGTCCAGTGGGAGGTGGCAAGTCTTCATTGGCAGAAAAGTTGAAGGAAATCATGGAGACAGTGCCGTTTTATGCGATTAAAAACTCCCCGGTAAATGAATCTCCGCTGAGCTTATTCAGCCCGGAGGAAGATGGTCTCATTCTCGAAGAGGACTTTGGGATACCAGCTCGCTACTCCAAAACCATTATGTCTCCTTGGGCAGTCAAACGACTCCACGAATTCAATGGAGACATTTCGAAATTTAGAGTAGTCAAACGATACCCCTCCATTTTAGACCAGATTGGTATTGCCAAGACTGAACCTGGTGATGAAAACAACCAGGATATTTCAGCACTGGTTGGAAAAATAGACATTAGAAAACTGGAGGACTTTGCCCAAGATGACGCAGATGCTTATTCCTATTCCGGTGCTTTATGTAAGGCAAACCAGGGTTTGATGGAATTCGTCGAAATGTTTAAGGCGCCAATCAAGGTACTGCATCCGCTCTTAACCGCGACCCAGGAAGGAAACTACAACGGAACAGAAGGCACCGGAGCCCTGCCTTTTGACGGTGTGGTGTTAGCACACTCGAATGAATCTGAGTGGCAGAATTTTAAATCCAATAGGAATAATGAAGCTTTCCTTGATCGCGTATACATGGTCAAAGTGCCCTATTGCCTCCGCGTTACTGAGGAGGTTCAAATATACAAAAAATTATTGAGTAATAGTGCGTTGG
This sequence comes from Gammaproteobacteria bacterium, assembly GCA_012960755.1. The sequence goes on along the minus strand of DUAT01000058.1, from coordinate 10,749 downwards.
GTGAATCGCCCTGTGCGCCGGATACACTAGAAATGCTGGCGCAATTCAGCGTGTTGTCTCGATTGCAGGTGTCTGAGAATTCAAGTGTCTTTTCAAAAATGCGCATCTATGATGGCGAAAATCTCAAAGATACAGATCCTAAAGCTAAATCCATCCAGGAATATCAGGATAGCGCCGGTGTCGATGAGGGTATGGACGGATTGTCGACCCGTTTTGCTTACAAAATCTTATCACGAGTATTTAATTTCGATAACAGTGAGATCGCAGCGAACCCTGTGCATCTACTTTACGTGCTGGAACAACAGATCGAACAGGAACAGTTTGATGCGGATCTTCATGAGAAGTATCTGGGGTACATCAAGGAATTTCTCGCACCGCGTTATATCGAATCTATTGGCAAGGAGTTACAGACGGCCTATTTGGAATCTTACTCTGAATATGGACAGAACATTTTTGATCGATATGTCACCTTTGCGGATTTCTGGATTCAGGATCAAGAATATCGTGATCCTGAGACTGGTGATATTCTGAATCGAATCGCAATCAACGAAGATTTAGAAAAGATAGAGAAACCCGCTGGGATAACTAATCCAAAGGATTTTCGCAATGAAATAGTTAATTTTGTCTTGAGAGCAAAGGCTAACAACAACGGTAAGAACCCAAATTGGACGAGTTATGAAAAACTTCGAGCGGTTATCGAAAAAAAGATGTTTTCCAGCACCGAAGAATTATTACCGGTGATTTCTTTCAATGCCAAAGTATCTCAAAAAGATCAACAGAAGCATACCGAATTCGTGGAAAGAATGACCCGACGTGGTTACACCGTGAGGCAAGTCAGGTTGTTGTCTGAATGGTACCTGCGCGTCCGCAAGTCTCAGTAGCGGGGTGGCGACGTGGATTGTGATGCTAGAAATCGGATTGTTTCGAGATCCGAAGATCGGTGGCAGTTTTTCCGGGATCATTTCGGAAAGTCTGAAAATTGGTTTTAACACTACCTGAACCTTTTTTTTTAGTAATGGAAAATTTGGAGAAGGTATTGTGAATTACGTGATCGATCGACGCGTAAATGCCAAGAACAAGAGCACTGTTAATCGTCAGCGGTTTCTGAAACGTTATCGAAAGCAAATCAAACGCGCTGTAGATGATGCAGTTAACAAACGAAGCATCACAGACCACGATCGAGGTGGAGAGATCAGCGTTCCTAGAGAAGATATCAGTGAGCCAAAATTTCATTATGGCAGAGGTGGTTTGCGTAACAGAGTTCATCCGGGTAATAAGGAATTCAACGCCGGTGACCGTCTAAAGCGCATCACACCGGACGCAGGCGATGATGGTGAAGGAGATGCAAGCGACTCTGGCGAAGGCGTGGATGAGTTTGTATTTCGCATCTCCCAAAGAGAATTTTTTGACATCATGTTTGAAGACCTTGAGTTGCCAAACTTAGTACAAAAACAGCTGGCAAACGAAGAGGTTAAAAGGGTGCAGGCAGGAATCACAGATGAGGGTATCCCGGCCAGGTTAAACATTGGTCGCACTATGCGTGCAGCCCAGGCCAGACGCTTAGCGTTAACCGGAAACTCCAGGCGTCGACTAAAAGAAGTAGAATTAATCTTGGAGACAGAGACTCCCGACGTGATGCTCTATCGGGAGTTATGGGAAGAGCGTTCGAACCTCAAGCGCAAGATCAATGGGTATTACTCGGGGATCAATGTCTATGCACTTGGATTTTCGATAATGAAAGATATTCGCCGCATGTGTGAAAATCCAACTGAGGAAGACAGGGCCTTCTTTCCTGATATAGCGGGTTCTGATTGGCTCCAAACGCTTAAATTTGGTATGGCGAATTTCAAGGATGATAGTTTTATCCAGCAGTTCCTATCGCCGAAAGTGATCCGTGACCTTCGCCTGTTTAATGTATTGGACGATGAACATCAATCTGAACTGAAAGTATCTGATATCCATAATGAAGCAGGATACCAGGCCATTAGGAATCTATTCGCTAAACAGTACAGCTTGTCCTACCACGAACCCGATATTCAAGTTCAATCTGTAGATCTCAAAGGAGACCGGTCGCTGATACTCCGACATACTTTGCAGGATGGCATCAATTTGCATAATGATTCGAAAGAAGTGCTCAAACATCTGCACCGGCTCTGGCAATTTGATGTACATTTGGAAGATAAAGGGGGCGACCAATAACCAACCAGACACGATTGTGTCACATAAACAAAACGCGTGTCGCTACGAGTGAGACCCAGGCGCAGTGTAAATACAGCAATTCAAATGGCACGATAACTAGTTGGTGGAACCTGGCGCCGTCTCGTTGATTATTGGGTGCTGACCACGAACGCACCTGAACGACGCCCACGTAGTCTTCTATGCAGAATAGAGAACGTGGGTAGCAAAAACACCTGGATCGATATCCGGATTAACCCTATATACAGAAGACGGAGCTATGGCGAGCACCCCCTTTTCATCCAATAAAGCACCGGAATCGAACCGCTTCTCAAAGACGTGTCCGATGCATTTTCCCATTTTGCTTCCCAAATTGGGAAGTATTCTGAAAACAAAAGCATGTTCCGATTCTCCAATAGTCAAACTCCTACGACTGTCTATCGGATATCCAGCTATTTGGCATGAAACGTGCATCCCTATCAGAAAGAGAAAATTATGATTGCACAAATACCTAATAATATTCACGCTGAACCATCCGCAGTAGGCATTCTGTTGGTAAGTTCCGCGCTGGAACTCATCTATACGAATACAGAGGCCTTAAAAGTTCTATTCTATCCGCGATCCCCCGAGCAAAATATGGCGGCTCAGCACGAGCTTTCACCGAGTAGAATCCGATTATTACTCGCCGAAGGTGATGTTTCGTCCGGTACGGAACATGTGTTTGGCAGAAGGCGGTATACCAGCCGGATTCTACCGATGATTGCAGCTGAAAACTCTGTTCAAACCACCGTCATTCTCCTGGAACGTAGCTATCAGCGGTGGGCAGATGTTGGACAAGTAGCGAAGGAGTTCCACCTTACCGAACGCGAGAAGGAAACCCTCGTGTATCTGCTCGAAGGCAACACAAGCAAACAAATTGCGAAGCAAATGGGTATCAGCCCAAATACAGTAAAAACATATCTCAGATTCATCATGGTTAAAATGTCAGTTCTCACCCGTTCAGCCATCCTTACAAAGGTCCTCCGCTAAGCTCTGTTCCTCCGCGTTCGTCTTTCTGGCGAGTTATTCGGGCTCAGTTAGTTGGGCTCGGTTATTCGAGCTAGGTCATCAATGCGATATACCGCATCCAAATAGAGTACTACTCTCATCACTCACAAATTGGAGGTCTACGCTTATGTGGCCAAAAAACTGCGGCTTGATAGCAGCGTTACTTTGCTCGGTTTCTGTCGCGTTCAGCAAGTATACGGATGACATAATTTGCCTATCGGAGGGCCCTGTTTCAGGTGTTGCAGAGGAACTTCCAGATGCAAAGGTGAAAAAGGAGATGGTCGACGAAACGAACGAGCTGTCAAACAGCATGAGTAACAGTCTGCTACGCTTTGAGCTGTTCGCACCTGTGTCGTTGGGCCTCGAACGGGATGTGAAGTCGGGGAATTTGGCCCAGGACCCGACCGGGCTGACAAATTGGCTTGCGCACCCCAAGCAAATGCTGGCACAGAGAGACCCTGTCGTTATGCAGCTCTATGGCGAGTGGAACGAGATACTGATGCCAAATCTGCACCTGAGCGAAATCGAAATTAGCGCCCGGATCGAACACATGAACGCCGAGACCTATAAAGTAACCCAAGGAGAAAGCGCATGAGCCGCATTCATCAATCGACTACAGATGTTTCCAACGAAACAGGTTTCCTGGTGATAGATCAAACCTTGAAAGTCATCTCTATCAACACCGAGGCCATTCGAATTCTGATTTATCCAGATTCACCAACTGAGGTAGACATGGACAGAATCTCCGAAAAAATCCATTGCCTACTTCCCGAGACTCACGTCCGGCAAGATGCCCTTTTCATGGCCGGCAGAAGGGAGTATTTGAGTCGCGTATTACCAATAACACTCCATTCAGGTGAGTCTGTTGAGGTCACGGCCATTCTCCTCGAACGCAGGATCAATAGGTTCGCCGACCTTGTGCGCATGTTAGTGGAGTTAGAACTCGACGAAAGAAAGCTGGGTCATGATTAATAGGAGCGCTGTTGATAGCTCGTGACTCAACCCAATTTTGGTTATTGCACACCGCGGAAACCACAGTTTTTTCAGGGTAACCAAATCAATCCTACCATTCGATCCGGTAAATTTAATATACAAGGCAAATTGAACTACCACGCCTGCCTAATAATTGTGGACCTGTTAGTATGCCCAGCAAGACTCGTATGAATTTAAGAAAGGCCATCTGAAACCCTCCCCTAAAATAGTCCCATTTCGAACTAGAGTTCTCCCGCGTAAACTGTCACACGAGGAGAATGACAATGAAGAAGTCCCGATACACCGAGACACAAATAATCAAGGTGCTTAAGGAAGTTGAAGCTGGCCGACTGGTCAAAGAGGTCTGCCGTGAATACGAGATATCTGATGCCACCTACTACAACTGGAAGAGCAAGTACGGCGGTATGGAGGCGTCAGACGTAAAGAAACTTAAGGAACTCGAGGATGAGAATCGGCGCCTAAAGCAGATGTACGCCGAACTTAGTCTGGACCATAAGATATTGAAGGATGTGGTTGAAAAAAAGCTCTAGAGCCAGCGATTCGACGTGACCTGGTGGATTATGTTCGCACAGAACACCAGGTCAGCATTCGTCGTGCATGTCGTGTCGTTGGCATCAGTGGGTCGTTATATCGCTACCAGCCTGACAAGCATCGCGATGATGAAGTCATTCGGGCATTGCAGGACACGGTGAATAGATATCCGGCACATGGCTTTGGAAAATTGTTCACGATCATGCGGCGTAATGGCCATACTTTTAATCACAAGCGCGTTCACCGCGTCTACAGGCTACTGAACCTTAACAAGCGCCGACGAGGTAAGAAGCGAATCCCGAGCCGTAACCCGGCGAGGCTTCAAGTACCAGAAACAATCAACGAGTGCTGGTCGATGGATTTTATGAGTGACAGCTTGCACACCGGGCGGCCGTTTCGAACGTTCAATGTGCTGGACGACTTTAATCGTGAAGTGCTGGCGATCGAGGTTGATCTGAACTTACCCTCGGCAAGAGTGATCCGAGTGCTTGATCGAATCGCGGAACAACGTGGATATCCGGCAAAGATCAGAACCGACAATGGTCCAGAATTTACCTCAATTGCACTTGCCGATTGGGCAGAGGCACATGACATCGAACCTGAGTTTATTCAGCCAGGCAAGCCAACTCAGAATTCCTACGTTGAACGGTTCAACCGGACCTACAGAGACGAAATATTGAACATGTATGTGTTTAGGAATTTGGATGAGGTCAGGCAAATCACAACGGACTGGATCGATGAATACAACGAGGAACGACCGCATGACTCACTGGAAAAACTGACACCAATCGAATATCTGGATAAATACAAATCACTGGAAAACTCTAATTGGTTCTGTAACTAAAAAGGGGAGGTTTACACATCTGTTCTTGCCCAAGATCACAACAATCTGCGGATTTCTGATTCAGATCACAATAGTGAGTATGCCGCTAAGTTATCAGAGCCTTGCAGCCGACGCTGGCAATATTGTTGATGAAATCCAAAAAATTGTTGATGAAGAAGTTACCAATTCATCAACCCCTGGTGCATCTGTTTCAGTGATTGCCGAAGGAAGAATACTCGCCACCGTAAGCTCGGGTTTCTCAGATGTTGAAGCTGCCCGTAAGGTCACATCCGAGACGGTGTTTCCAGTCGCATCATTGTCCAAGTTAATTACCGCCACTCTGATGATGCGTCAGGTCGAAGAGAATAATATACAACTAGACAACAAGGCTAATGACTATTTGAAACCTGAATTTTGGATTCGTGACGTGTCGGGTCAACCAACAAATGCAACAATTCGTCAACTCCTATCCCATGCTTCGGGTCTGCCATTCCCCAATTCTCGTCAGTTCGATACCAGGGCAGATGGCAAAGCTTACACCCTTGAAGAATTCTTGTCCCAGGGACTGAAATCAACTCACGCCCCGGGTCAAACAGTCATTTATTCCAACGAGGGTTATGCTTTGCTAGGCTATATTGCCGCACAAGCATATGGTAAGGACTTCGAAGATTACGCACAAAGCGCATTGCTGAAACCCCTAGGCATGGTCAATTCAAGCTTCCAGATTCAACCACACATGCGGGAAAATCTTGCAACACTCTATGGTGAATTGTTTGACGATACTGCTCTCGCGACAAGAGTGGATATTTCAGCTGTTGGGCCAGCGGCTTCTTTGCACACAACCGCTGATGATCTTGCGCGGTTTTCACTGCTTTTTTTAAGGGGCGGAGTTCTAAATGGAGAGCGATTACTGTCTCAATCAACTATCACGGAAATGCTTCGTTTGCAGTCAACTATTCACCCCGATCAGCAAGATGGATTTGGGTTGGGTTTTGCAGTGATAGGTGATCCACGGCGACCGTTGGTGGGTTGGAGTGGCTACGTGCCAGGCGCCATTTCTTTGCAGATACTGCTGCCGAATAGCGGCATTGGCATATCGATTCTTACGAATGCGGCGAACCCAGGTATTTTGCAGACTATTTCATCACGCATTATCGACTTGTTGCTTGGGCCAGTAAAACTTCCCGAACCAGTCGTTGATGAATCGCTCGATCAATTAGAGAGCGAGTATCGTCTTGCCGAGTTCCCACCTATCCCCGTAATTTCAGTCGAAAAAAGCGATGGTTTGCTTCGCCTGGGTTCACCCTTTCATGACGGATCCATCACATTGTATCCACTGGGTTCAGGTCGTTTTTGGAGTCCCGATCTCTTCGGGGCAACTGTTTTGTCTAAAAATGATCGTCTCTATCTTCACATGTTCGAATTGCAGCGAGTTTCGCCCTGGGGTCTAGCCGTGCGTTATTCGCCTACATCGGAATTCTTGCAATGGCTATTCTGGCATTGATTGGATACGGACTCAGGTCCATTCTTGTCAGAAAGTAACAGAGAGTCGCACCATTTGCCCTGAGGACGAAAAACAGTTCAGGCGTGTATCACGCCAACTATCTCGAAGCAGAAACGAATCAAAACGTCATAACAATTCTCATATATTCCGAACTGTACAATAATCACCACATAGTCTATCCAAACATCTCAAACTACTTTGAGAAACGATTTGAAACAAAATTGATTAACCTTTACCCAATCTCGAAAACATACCGAAGATAACGCGGTCTCTTCGATTAATATCAGATGTTCGTATTTTCGAAGTAACAATTCAGAATACTTTGGTATCCGTCCACATTACTTGTTTAGAAGAAGTGGTACTATCGCTTTTGCCTGAATCCAACCAAACCCAGGAGCACTTACATGCCACCTAGTAAAGAAATTCATTTGAAATCCCGCCCTGCGGGGATTCCGGTCGCAGACAATTTTGACTTGGTGGAAACCAATGTAGGGGACCCTGGTGCGGGCGAGGTGCTCGTGCAGAACAACTATATGTCCGTCGACCCTTATATGCGCGGGCAGATGCGAGAGAACTGGCCCATTGGACAGGTGTTAGTGGGCGGCGCGGTGGGAAAGGTAGTAGCCTCCAACAACCCGGATTTCAAGGAAGGTGACTATGTCAGCAACGGGTCTGCCTGGCGGGAGTATTTCATCACCAACGGTCATGATCTCACTAGAGTGGACATTTCACTGGCGCCACTCAGCGCCTATCTCGGCGTGATGGGTATGCCTGGATTAACTGCCTACGGTGGTTTATTAGTAACAGGTGAACTAAGAGATGGTGAATCCATGTTTGTCTCCGCTGCTTCGGGTGCAGTCGGTAGTGTTGTTGGTCAAATTGCCAAAATCAAAGGATGTAGCGTTGTAGGTAGTGCAGGAAGCGATGACAAGGTAAGCCAATTGATGGAGGAGTTTGGATTCGACCACGCATTCAACTACAAAACCGCAGACCCGCTAACAGAACTGAGGAAGGGTGCACCCAATGGCATTGATGTGTATTTCGAAAATGTTGGTGGCAAACAACTCGAAGCAGCCCTCACCCACATGCGGCTCAACGGGCGCATTCCAGTCTGTGGAATGATTGCTCACTACAATGATGACGGTACGGCGACTGCTGGCCCAAGGAATCTGACAGAGATGATCTATAAATTTATCACGATGAAAGGGTTCGTGGTTTCTGCATTTACTGATCAACAACCGCAATTTCTAAAGGAGATGTCTGGCTGGATCAAATCCGGGAAAATGAAATATCACGAGACAATTGTCGACGGCATAGAAAATGCGCCCAATGCCTTTATCGGATTGTTCAGTGGTTCAAACAACGGGAAAATGCTGGTAAAACTGGCTGATGATCCCAACTGAAGAGGAATATGGTCAGCTTATCCGCACAAATTCGAGCAAAACTGAACCACCCGTTAATTGATGGTGATTCACACATCATTGAGTACGCGCCCGTACTCATGGACTTTATCAAAGAAGCTGGAGGTGAAGATGCCGTAGCGGCATTCAAGACCAACATGCGAGGCGGTCGTACCGGTCCCGGCTGGTACCAAATGAACTGGGAGGAACGCCACTACACTCGCGCCATTCGTGCACCATGGTAGGCGCTGCCGACGAAGAATACTTATGATTCGATGTACCGCCATGCTGCCGAAACTCTATCATGAGCGAATGGATGACTTTGGCCTCGATTTCGCAGTCCTGTATCCAACCACTGGCTTGGCATTTAACAACGTACCTAACGATGAGTATCGTCAACTCAGCTGCCATGCCTATAACGAATATGCCGCTGCTGCCTCGGCGAGTATGGAGACCGGATGACCGTTGCAGCCGCCGTACCGCTGAGCACCCCCGAAGAAGGCATCAAGGAGCTTGAACATGCACATTCACTGGGCTTGAAGGTGACAATGATTCCATCCTTCATTCGCCGCCCGGTGCCACGTCTGCTTGAGGAACACCCTGAATTTGCCGGTGAGACCTTCTGGCTCGATAACTATGCCATCGACAGCCCTCATGACTACGACCCATTCTGGGCTAAATGTATTGAGTTGGGATTCCCCGTGGGAGCACATACGGGGGGCATGGGCCTTCATGACCGCAGTTCTGTCTCCAATTATATGCACAACCACATGGGGCATTTTGCCGCCGCAGGGGAGTTGCTTGCTAAAGGTTTGCTTATGGGAGGAGTGACCAGGCGATTCCCACAGCTACGTGTGGTGCTCTTGGAAGGCGGCGTCATCAATGGTGCCCGGTTGTACACAGACATTGTCTCTCGCTGGCAGGTAAGAGCAATCATGAGCTTTGATCTCGGGCATTGGGACGTGAACGACATGGAGCATGCTGCGGCCGAAGCTTATAAACAATTGGAAAAAGAACTGATGAACGAAGATGACTTTCGCAACTTTGCCTTCAAATTCTCCATACAGCTCTATGCCGGTCCGAACGCTGACTTCTTTAAAGGCACCCGAATCGAAGATGACTTTCGTCGGGAGTTGGCCGAAGCCTGATGTTATTTTCGATGCAAGCAAATCGCCGCTCTCAACGGCTTAGGATGCCCTTGATAGCACTATAAAATCAGGTATAACGTATAAGTCTGGATTTTTACGCAGTGAACACTATCTTCAGCAAACATCCGGATCAGATTTCCGGAGGCATTTTGCGGAGCAAATCTCGACCTTCGTTCCCTGCCTTGTCGGCTCTGACATTGAAAGGTAACAATCGATTATCGGTAACCTGAAAGAGGCCAGTCGGCAACAAGTCTATTGAATAATTGGCGGCTACACCCTGGTAGATAGCACCATCGATTGCATCATCATCGTCGCTGATTGTTCTGGCAATTTCGAGTTCACCTGGATTGATAAAGTCACCGAATACGGCAGCCATCACATCCACCATGCTTGGAACAAGTATTGTCCTGTGCTGTGCGATTCCTAATTTAAGCTGCTACCGAGAGTTGATACAGCCCACTACAATGTGATGCCCATCGATATTGATCCAGTGAAACAACATTGTTGTCGGTGGAGTTTTCCTCGGTCATTCTTCTTGGGGTACAGAATTCGATCACCAATGAGTATTGGCTGGGTTCGTACCTGCCCAAGCCAAAGCGATGGAAACGCGCCATTGGCTCGGTTCAGTCATTGAAGGACTATGCTCAAGAGATTGGCCAGTGCTGGATTAGAACCTGTTCTTCACAACTGCAGGTCTGACGTCTGCGAGATACTGGGTGTCCACAATTCATTTATTGCTCTGGCTTCCCAGATTTCTCTCCATATTTCTATTCTGCTTCGCAACTTGGGATTTTGATAAAAGGATTTCACCCTTTTTGGCGAACACACATGGATTAGTACTAACCTGATCTCTAACTGTTTTCACTCGTTAACGCAGGTCATTGTCTGCTGGCACGGTTTTTGCGAAACCTAAAGGGCTGGCCACTAGGACTGTGGGTCACCATATGAATAACTAATTGATTTATTCGGGCGACAAGTAGGATTGGCGCAATCTGCCTTAATCAGTTGTCCGAGACTAGAAACTAAAGAGGAGAAATACTAATGGAAAATCAACCGACAAAAACAACGAGACTCAGTGCGGGCATGACTGTCGCCGCGGCGCTGACGCTGAGCCTGCTCTGGCCCGGC
>DUAT01000057.1:597333-732594 GCA_012960755.1 Gammaproteobacteria bacterium | reverse complement strand
ATTCTCAGAGACCCGCTGCGATGAACCTGATGCCTCGCCACCTTTGGGTAGAGACTCGGATAAAGTGCTGGTCAGCCTCGGTTACAATCAGAATGACATTGCAAGAATGAGAAAGGAGGGTGTCATACTGTGAAGGGTATCTTCTCCGGGTTGCGCGTAGTTGAGCTGAGTGCCGATGTCGCAGGTTCTTTCGCGGGCCAGATTTGTGCGGACCGGGGCGCTGAGGTCATTAAGGTAGAGCCCATGAACGGTGACCCGCTTAGAAATACGAATGCTTTTGCGGTTTCTGAATCGAAACTGTTTCAGTCACTGAACCGGGGCAAGCAATCCGTAACGCTGGATATCTACACGCAGCAAGGATTAGAACTGGCAAGTGCCCTGATACAGACCGCGGACGTTGTTCTCGTATCGCTACAAAAGAACCGGTTCCCCGGAAAACTTGGTTATGAGTCGGTTCGAATAGAAAACCCGGGGCTGATTTACCTGGATATCAATGCATTCGGTGAGCAGGGATTCTGGGCAGAAAAACCAGCCAACGACCTGGTGTTGCAGGCCTACTCAGGCATGTTGTTGTCTGAAGGCAAAACGGCAAGTGACGGTAAAACACCAGTACCTCTGGTTTCAACCCAGATGTCAGAGTACGCCACGGCCCTCTATGCAATCGTTGGAATTTCGAGCGCGCTGTTTCACCGGGTAGAAACCGGGATCGGGCAGAAGGTCACTACGTCAAAATTACTGACGTTGCTGTCTTTGCAAAGTTCGAGGGTGGTAAACCATGATATGGCTGACAAACCGCTGCATAAAGCTCGCAAGGTACTGAGTTTGCTCAGGGCAGAAGGCGCCAGCCATGAGAAGGTTCTGGCCCGGAGGAAGCAGTTAACCCCCAGGCTGGTTCCTGCTTTTTATCGCCCTTATCAAACCAGTGACGGTGCAGTATTCGTTGGTGCGTTGACTCGGAGACTTCGTGATAAGGCAAGGGAGGCACTAAATACCACGTTACAACTCCGGGATGATCCGGACTACGATATTGAAAACGACGAATACTACCAGACCGTGTTGCAGCAGCAGGTGGAAATTGAAGCTAACCTTAAAAGTAAGACGACTGCGGAATGGATAAAAATACTTGAAAGCCATGGGGTGCCGACCGGCGAAATCAATTTCCCTGAAGACCTGCACGAGTCACCACAATTAATTGAGAACAACTACCTGGGGGAAATCGATCATCCCAGTGGTAAACAAATTCATGTTATGCCTCATGCAAGGTTCTCTGCAGCCCCTGTTCCGGATTCCGGATTGAAGGGAGCACCCGCACTCGGCAGGGATACGGAAGCTGTGATCGACAGCCTGGGTTGATAGTTTTGCGTTTACAGTTTGGGTTAATAGCTTGGGGTTGCCAGAGACGGGAGGTCATCCAGGCTCCTGGCATTGGCTATTTGGCCCTTTCTAAAATCTTCGTCAGAAAGGTTGGCCGCGTATTTGGTGTAGGTATCACGCTCCTGAACAAATTCATATTCCGGTACGCCCCAACCACAGGAATCTGCGATTCGTTCGGCGCTGAGTTTGATTATTGCGCGGGTCCCGCGCCGCTCGGGAAATTTCTTCAACAGTGCCGGATAGTCGGAATGATCTGATTCCAGCACCACGCCTTTTCCATGCAATCTGAGGATCATGGGTTTGTTGGTAAACGAGCAGAACATCAGTACGAAACGGCCATTTTGCTTGAGATGCGCAATTGTCTCTGAGCCACTTCCCGTCAGATCAAGATAGGCGATGGTTTTTTCGTCGAGAATTCTGAGGGTGTCCATTCCCTTTGGCGAGAGGTTGACAAGACCGTCGCCTGAGAGGGGCGCTGTACCTATAAAGAACATATGCTGTGACTCGATAAACTTGATCAGCTTGTCGTCGAGTTGTGCATATAACTTTGCCATATCACTGCTTCCACCGGGTAGATCGACAGTATACACCGGTCATGCTGACAGCCCCATGTCAGTAGTGAAACTGTCAGTCGTGAAACTTCTTCTCAAGTCGGGTCAGGGGGTGTTTGGCTGCTGAAAGCGAGGATGTTTCCGGCCGGGTCTTTGAAGAAGGCCATGGACTCTTCATAACCCCTGGGGCCAAACAAACCGTCGTCATCCTTAAAAATAACGTGGGGCATGATGTCAATTTCTATCTGTTTTTCCTGTAGTTGCTTGACTGCAGTGTCGATATCCTCAACGCGAAAATACACTGTGGCCTGTGATGCACCTTTTTCCAGCATCAACCTGGTACCCTGGAAATCAAAAAAGACAATGCCTGGTGGATCGAACTCCGCAATCATTCTGGCACCGAGAACATCGGTGTAAAATGCCTTTGATTCAGACAGGTCGTTCGCATTGATCGCAATCTGATGAATTTTTGTGAGTGCGAGTGAGTCTGCCATGAACAATCCCTTTCAACTAATTAGCTATGCTAACTATATTGATAGCATTGCTAACTATTGTCAAGATAATTTGTTAAGGTTGCGTCAAACGCTTCCTCACTCGCTGAACATGGCAGTTTTACCTTGAAGGACTACTAGGATGGATTCCATAGAAGATATCGCCTCCGGTTTGAATTCCGCAGCCATACACCTGATACGCCGGTTAAGAAAAGAAGATAGCAAGCTGAATGTGGGACCGGCCAGACTTTCTGCTCTTTCGGTACTCGTGTTTGGCGGGCCCTGCACTCTCTCGGAGCTGGCTGGTTATGAGCAGGTAACGTCCGCCACCATGTCCAGGGTGGTCTCTGGTCTGGAAGACAATCGATTGGCGAGAAGGAAACCATCCCCCGACGATGCCAGGGCGCTGCGAATTGAGGCCACAAAAAAGGGCCGCCAGCTAATGCTGAAAGGACAACAGGCCAGGGTGGATGGTTTAGTGAGGGAACTAAAACACTTGAATGAAAAAGATCTTAAATGCTTACATCAGGCAGTGAAGGTGTTAAAGCGAATTGAAAGGAAGGTATGATTGGCAATGCCGACGCATCAGCAATTCACCCTTATCCATGCCGGACATGACATAACGGATCTCCATTTGCTTTTTTGGATATTCATTATTGTTGCAGTTAGCTGGATTCTCGTTGGGTTTGGTGCTGGTTCAACAATCATGGGCGCAGATGCGCTGAGCAGCCTGCTGCCTATGCTGTATCAGCTGACAGCGTCCGGTGGTGATATTCAAGCCATGGCCTATCGGACAGATATGTTCGGTGGTATGAATTACCTGGGGGGATACGGTATTCTCCCCTTGAGTGTCCTGTTGGCGAAGCTGCAGATTCCGCCTCTCACCAGTCTCAACATCACCTTTTTTCTGTTTCATTGCTGTTACTGCTTCCTGGGTGTTCAGGCGGTATTTAAATGGTCCCGTGAACCGAAAAATTTCAGTGTGGAACGAATACCCACTGTTGTTTTCCTTGTCATGTTTATCGGTTTTAGCCCGATGCTGGCTTATCGAATTAATGAGGGACATCAAAATCTGTTTCTCGGTTTGCTCCTTCTTCAGGCACTGCTCGCATTATGGCTCTGTCATCGCGCCGGGCAGTTGTCGATGACTGTGCTGCTGATCTCGCTCTTTTCAATCGTCCATGGTCTCTCTGCGCCCGGCTTTCAAATGCTTGTTTATGGCGCTGTGTTTGCAGCCCCGGTATTCTGTAGCATTTTGTTTCGCCAGGGTAATGTTAAGTTCAGGCCACTGTCTCTGGCGGTGGTACTGGCAGTCTTTCTACTGGCCTGTTTGCTGGCGGCACCGGTTCTGTTCGAAATGATTGCTTTTGCAGGCGGACCGGATGCGAGCCGTAATATGGGTGGTGAAGTCGCAATTTACACCTTTCTGACGAATCAGATGCACGATTGGTTTAGTGCACTCTTCTGGTACCGCATCCCCGCGACCGGACGTCCTGGTAACTTCGACCACGAAATTCTTTACGGTGTCGGTCCGCTATTGCTGATGAGTTTTTATGTCCTTGCTTCCGGCCGATACCTGCCATTTGCAGGGTTTCTTGGTTCAGTCTTTCTTTGCCTGGTAGTGAGCAACAACATTTCTCCCCTGTCTGATCTGCTGTTACAAGTTGTTCCACCATTGGCAGACTTCAGGGTCCCCGCTCGCTCAGTAATGCCGGTTATCCTGATCTGGTCCTGCTATGTTGCGAACTGTATTTTAGTCGATGTTTCCCGGTTGGCAGTCACGCTGTCTCCGGTAAAACCATTGCTGCTGGCATTCGCAGTTGCTGCGGCGATCAGCTTTTCTTCTGCTGCGTCGTTAAATACTGCCTCGTTCAAAGAAATATTGCTCTGGTGCATCGTCGCCATTACGTGTATTACTTTATGGATCCTGTTGCGAAACATGGATTTGGAAGAACCGGCGTCCGCGTTAACCGGGACGAAAATTCGCGCTTCTGCAACCATGGTAATGTCGATTCCGATTTTTGGATTGCTGCTTATTGGCTTGATGAGTTTGTTGGCATTCAAGAGCATTAACCAACTTGAAAAATCTTTCGACCGGGTCATCGACGCGAATCGGCAGCTGGGTGAAACCATTCTGCGAATACACCCTGAACTTGGACAGGTACTCACTCGAATATCGATTCCAACAACAGACCTGCTGCTTTCAAGTGCCGGAGGATTGCCGTCAATCAATGGCTACGGTTTCCCTCTGAAATCGTTCTCTGTTACGACCCAGTCTCTAATGGAACAACCTTTTTCCGCTACCCGGGGCGCCTTCGACATCGTGCCTGAGAACATCGCTTTTCCGACGTTACAGCAGCTTTACAACATATGTTGCGTCGTTGAATTCGAAGGCGACAGGGTGTCCGTCAGGGATCAGCCCACAACTCCCGGCGCGATCTGGACCAGTGTTACGATCAGGGTTCGCACCTCTGAGGAACAGCTTCTCGAATCGTTATCAGCGTCGATCCAGCGATCGTCAGACTGGCATCGTGTTCAGTATCGACGGGGCGAAGCAGAGCAGACGGTAAACTTCAGCCCTGACTGCGACACATTATCTTTTCAAGTGCCAGTCGCGGACGAAAAAATGATGGTCTTCGGCATCGAGAACAGTGGGGCCAGTGAATGCCCCGTTTCCGTTGCCACGACATTCGCGTCCACCCTGGTTGTGACCGTGGTCAACGATGGGGAATTTAGCAGGGTTGAGACCTATACCGGCAATGGTAGCCTGCTCGGTTTCGTGATGCCTGCAGGTACGACCGGGGTCATCGTAGAATCAGTAAGCCCCGTCGCGCCGGTTGCCAACTTTGTGTTCTGGATCGGCTGTTTGATTCTGTTTGTCATATTGGGTGAGTTTATTTGGGACCAGCGGCACAACAAAAGGGTATAATCGAGAGCTGCCATGGAGAGCTAATCTGTCGGAGGGAACTGATCATGGACATTTCAGCTCATACGATTGGAAGAAGATACTGACTGGACTGAGATTGTGGATCAGCTTGACTCCAGACTTCGTCACCGTTCGTGAGTCAAATCCGTATCAGTTCAATTGTGCCAACAAAAAATCCCGCATCTCAGAATAAACCTGGATAGATTCAGGCGATGTCAGATTGAATGCATAACCCGCGTGTGATAATCCTTCATACACGTTCAAGTCAGCGACGACACCGGCAGCCCGGAGTTTCCGATGTGTTCTTGCCGTGTCACTTAGAAACATGTCACGTGTACCTGTGACAAGGTAGGTTGGCGGAAACCCACTGAAATTACCGTACACCGGTGAAATAAAGGGATCTTGCATATCGTGGCCATCTGCATAGAGTCGTGCAGCAGCACCAAGCAAGCCATCGTAGGTCACCAGTACACGATCCAAGCCCTCATTGGTAAAGAGCGTATCTCCGGTCTTGGTCAGGTCAGCCCAGGGTGTACCGGCATAGATGGCGCCAGGTAGCTGCAGGCCCAGTGCTTTGAATTTATGTACGGCAGCCAGAGCAAGACCACCTCCGGCCGATGTACCGCCAATGGCGATGGATTTGGCTGCTTTTTTCTCGTCCAGCAGGTGTTTGTAGACAACGACCACGTCATCCACAGCAGAGGGAAACGGGTCCTTCGGTGGCATGCGATAATCAACTGAGATCACGCGGATTTTCGACGTACTGGCAATGACTGCCGCTTCCGATACGCTGCCATCACCACCACCAAAGACATAGGCACCGCCGTGAACATAGAGGAACATACTGTTGGAAAATCGCGGATCTACTTTTGCCGGATCAACATGATAAATCGTGATGCCTTCTATCTTGTGCTTCTTGATCGATACACCCAGTGAGGTTGCCAGTTTTAGTGCCGAGGCGTCCCGGCTGGATGATGTTGCTTTTATCATCTCACCCCAATTAATTGTTTTCTCGTCAGTGAACATGTTGCGAGCTGCCGCAGGGTCAGGCAGGGGTGTTGATGCTATGGACTGGCGTATTTTCTCACTGGCACCAGCAGGAGCAGGTACCATTCTGGATTTGATATCCCAGACCTGATCTTCCGCAGAAGAGGAGAAGCATAGCGTTAACATGCTTAACAGGAGAGTG
The DNA here is from genome assembly GCA_012960755.1 of Gammaproteobacteria bacterium. Next base: position 726,063 of record DUAT01000057.1, on the reverse strand, counting down.
AACCTAATAATTTTTGGCTTGGATTTCATATTCCATATCTCGTTTGCAGTTTTTGTGGATCAGTGTTTAGAAATTTGTTGTGCTTCAATTCAAGTCTCTTTCTTTTGTCCCAACCACTAACCAGAGTGGGTCCGCGTTCGGTGGTGATCGATCAACGGTCTCGATGCTGCTGAACTCTCCTGCCTGGTGCATATAGGCGGAAACCAGGCGAAAACGATCCACCGGTGGCAGCACGTGGAAAGCGTAAATCGCTTTGGTGGGGAACAGGCGATGTGACATCGCGACAATACATTTACCGCCCGGTGAGAGGATTCTGCTTATCTCCTTAAAAACCTCAAATGGTCTGATCAGGTACTGTATGGAGACGGCAATTGTAACGGCATCAAAACTGTGGTCGGCAAAGTCGAGTTGCGGATTGTCGTTGAGGTTTTGTACGACGTAAGAATCAAGCTGCGGGTTGCCTTTCAGTTCGTCGGCATTCATCCCAAGCCCTGCCACCTGATGGTAATTGATTTCCTGGGGCAGATGGGAGATCCATGATGACATCAGGTCGAGCAGGCGAAACGACCCGGGAAGCGTTTCTCGATAATAATGGGTCAGGTTGTGGATGGTGGCATCGTCGATATGAGTCGTGAACCTGGGAGACTCATAAAACAACTCATCGGAAGATTCATCTTCTCTTTCGAAGAATTGATCTGGCAGGTTATCGTGAAAGTTGTTCATCCGTAGTAATTGCCTGGGTTTTTTTTCGAGTGTACTGGCTGTGAGTTTCGGCGTAAACCGGTACGAGCATCCTGAGAAAAAAGGGTCACCGTTGCATTGCATCCGTAAGTGATTTGTACGACGGTTTGTAAGACAATGTTACAACTCAGAAATTACAACCCGGAAGCCAGGGTAGGTTGTATTGGGAGTGAACCAGGGCAATGGAGAACCAAACAGTCATTTGTGGTGCAGGCCTGGCCGGAATCGCCACAGCCTACTACCTTAGTGTTAAGTATGGGCAGAAGGATATCGTTCTACTCGATCGGTTTCTTCCGATGTCTTTCACAACCAGTAAGTCGGGAGAAAACTACCGTAACTACTGGCCCCATGCGTGCATGACAGAGTTCGTGACCCATAGCCTGGATTTAATGCATGAGTTACAGGCAGGCGATGCATTTGAGATGCGTGAAATTGGCTACGACTTCATCAGCGAACACAAGGCAGAATTATTTCCTTCGTCATATGAAACTTCTTATGGCGAAACTACTGATGGACAAGAGAAGGAACCGAGTAATTATCTGGTAAGGATTACAGACAGGGAACTCCTGGCATACAGCAAGCCTTATCTTGCAGATTCTGTTAACCAGGTTGTGCATGTGAAGCGGGCCGGTGTCCTTGATGTGAACGCGCTTGGGTCTTTGTTACTGGGCAAAGCAAGAAAAGCAGGCGTGGTATTCAGGCAAGCACGAATCGAAGGTGTAAGCCAGGGGCCAGGGTCGGGTTTCAATATGTCTCTTGCCAATGGTGATAAAATTTCTACCCAACAGCTGGTGATAGCGGCCGGTCCATTCATCGGCGAACTAGCAAGCATGCTGGGGGTCGAGCTAAGAGTAGAAAATTATCTGCAGCATAAAATTGTTATTCCCGACCCGGCAAATGCAGTTCCCCTTGATATGCCATTTTCGATCTTTGCGGATTCCCAATACCTCCGCTGGACTGACGAAGAAAGGCTGATGATGGTGGGTGACAAGGAATATGCCCATTTGCTGGCCGAGTTTCCTCCCGGACTGCATATAAAGCCGGAAGGCCGCAACCAGATTAAATTAGGCTGGGCATTTAATCGACAGCCAGAGAAAGCATCATGGGACCCCGGCAGCAATCCGGAATTTGCAGATATTGTCCTCAGGGGCGCAAGCCGCTTTGTTCCCTCGCTTGAACAATATGTAGCCCGGGTACCAACGCCCATCAGCCACTTTTCCGGGTACTACACGCGAACCAGGGAAAACTGGCCGATAATCGGGCCCCTCGAGATTGAGGGCTTGCATGTGGTTGGAGCGCTCTCTGGCTATGGCACTATGTCTGCCTGCAGTGCCGGTGAACTTTGCGCGGACTATATGAATGATATGGACAACACGTCATTGCCTGGTTATGCCAGATACTTTCACCCCAGGCGGTATGAGGACGTTAAAATACAACGTGAAATAGATGCCATATCAAGTGACGGTCAACTCTGAGAAATCTCCAGCAGAGTATGTAACAGCACCTGGCATCCTGCAGCACAGTGATCCATGGTGGCATGTTCCACCTCGTTGTGGCTGATACCATCCTTACAAGGGATGAAAATCATTGATGTGGGAATGACCTGTGCCATATAGCTGGCATCGTGACCAGCCCCGGTGATCATCTTCTGGTAGGGGAAACCGAGATTTTGCACAACCTTGTGTACTGCTTCGACGCAGTTCTCATCGAATGCCCTGGCTGGGTATTTCCAATAACCATCAACACGGGTGTCACATTGATTGGAAAGTGTTTTTGTAAAGTTTATTAACTGCTGTTCCATCTCTTCCAGGGTGGCGTTGTCTGGATGTCGCAGGTCGACAGAAAAAACAACTTTACCTGGAATGGTATTGGGTGAACCTGGATAGCAATCAAACATTCCCACTGTGCCGCATCCGGACGGTGTATTTACTTCGGCGATTGACTTCACTTTTAGTGCTATCTCGGCGGCAGCCATCAACGCGTCCTGACGGATCGGCATGGGTGTGGTGCCTGCGTGGGACTCTTTTCCGGTTACCGTGACGGTATACCAGCGTATCCCTTGCTGGTGGGTTACTACCCCAATCAGGTCGTTTGCGTCTTCGAGGATAGGACCTTGTTCAATATGCACTTCAATATAAGCCCTGGCATTTGGGATGGTCGCAGGTTTATTGCCCTTGTAATCAATTCTGCTGAGTTCGTCTACAAACCTTAGCCCGTCAGCGTCACGGCAATCGTATATATCATTGAGTTCGAAGGCCCCGGCGACAACGCCCGAACCAACCATGGCTGGTTGAAAGCGCGAACCTTCTTCGTTAGTCCAGACAACGAGTTGGATCGGATGGCTGGTTTCTATCTGGTGGTCGTTTAGAGTTCGAATAACTTCCAGACCGGACAAGACGCCATAAACACCATCGAATTTTCCACCGGTTGGCTGGGTGTCCAGATGGCTGCCTGTCATCACAGGCTGATTTTTTACTTTTCCTGGTCGTGTGGAGAAAATATTGCCCATTTCATCCACTTCGATCTTGCACTTAGCCTCTCTGCACCACTGAACCAGAAGGTCGCGTGCCTGCTTGTCCAGGTCTGTTAACGCGAGCCTGGCGCAACCGCCTTTTTCAGTCGCACCTATTTCGGCCATTTCCATGATGGATTGCCAGAGTCGTTCGCTGTTTATCGATAGGTTTTCCATTGAGTGGATACCGGGTACACAGAAATTGCGTGTGAAGAGGTATAAATAACGGAAATTCGTGGCGCTTGTCAATCCGTGCAGCGTCACTAACCCACTGTCTGAACATGGATCACAGGGCCAGTTTTGCATATCACCGATGTTATCGAGTTGTATAGTGTCTAAAACGATATAAAGTTGTGTAGAAGTGGTTTATGATTTTATAACAAATGTAAAACAGGGAAGTTTAGTGCGGATTTCTGAAGACAATACCTGTGCTGCTAACCAAATAAATCAAAAAGTACCCGCCCGGGCATTGTTGCTCTCACTTGCTGTCGGCTTGATGATGGGCTGCAGTAATGAAACAGAGCAGATTGAAACAGCAGCACCAGCGGTTTCTGTCTACGTCGTAAGTTCTGAGGAGGTAGGCGTATACCTGGAATTTGTTGCCCGGACCGAGGCTTACCAGTCTGCCGATATCCAGGCGAGAGTCGAAGGTGAATTGATTAAACGTGAGTTCAAGGAAGGAACCCTGGTTGAGAAAGACCAGCTCCTGTTCAAGATTGACCCGGTAGAATACCAGGCATCGCTCACCAAGGTGGAAGCTGAAGTATCCAGCAGTACAGTGGGTGCCGAAAATGCGAGCCGCAATCTCAAACGCGGCGAAGAATTGTCAAGAACGGGTTTCATCTCCCAGGCTGATTTGGACAAACTGGTTACGACGGCAACCCAGGCAAACGCTGCGGTTCAATCAGCCAGGGCATCAGTCGAAAAAGCAACCCTTAACTTGGCGTTTACAGAGATCAGGGCACCCTTTGCGGGTAGGATCGGTAAGGCAAACTATGATGTGGGGAGTATCGTGGGACCCCAGAGCAATGCGCTTGCAACCATCAACGCCGTAGACCCGATCAATGTCAGCTTTCAACTGGACGAAGGTCGCTATCTCACTTATTTACAGAATGTACAGCAGCAAGGTGAAGAGGGGGTTGCTGAACTGACTTTACGACTGCCCAACGATACCCAGTATGCCGAGACCGGAACGATTAATTTTGCGGATACTAGTATTGATGAAAGTATGGGTACCATTGGTTTACGAGCCGAGTTTCCCAATCCTGATGGGCTGGTGTTGCCGGGCCTGTTCGTCACGTTAATGATAGAAGGTCAGGATAAGAAGCCCATGTCCCTGATACCGCAGGTAGCAGTACAGAAAAACCAGCAAGGCACATTTGTACTGGTGGTCGATGCAGAGAACAAGGTTGTTGCCCGGGTGATAAAGCTCGAACGTCGAATCAATGCCATGTGGGCCGTAGAAACCGGGTTGCAGGATGGTGAGCGCATCATTATTGAGGGTCTGCAGAAGGTGCGGCCAGGTGTTGTCGTTAGTCCCATTGACAAAACCGTGGACAAGTTATCGGGCACAATTTTACCTTGAAGAACTAACAGGGCCAGACAATGATCTCCAAGGTCTTTATCCATCGACCCAAGTTTGCATTTGTAATATCCATTGTTATCACCATCGCCGGTCTGATTTCGATGGTTCTGCTACCGGTCAATATGTATCCGGAAATTACTCCACCCCAGGTGCAGGTTACCACGGTGTATCCTGGCGCAAGTGCGCAGGTTGTCGAAGAGTCAGTCGTCCGTCCCATCGAAGAGCAGCTCAATGGGGTGGAAGACATGATGTATATCGAATCCACGTCTTCCAACAATGGAAGTGCCAACATCACGGTTTATTTCAAGGTCGGCACCGACTCAAACCAGGCACAGGTGAATGTACAAAACCGCGTATCCCTTGCAGAGAATTCACTGCCTGAGGAAGTAAAGCGACAGGGTGTCGCCGTCAAGAAACAATCCAGCAGTATGCTCATGGGTATTACGCTGTATTCCGAAACGGATGCGATTGACGATATTTTCCTGAGCAACTATGTGACTAACTACCTCACGGAGCCACTAGGCCGCATTCCGGGGATCGCAGCGGCCACAGTGATGGGAGAAAAAACCTATTCCATGCGCATATGGATGCGGCCAGACAAGATGTCCTCGTTGGGGATCACCGTTGGAGATGTCCAGGCCAGTTTAAGAGAACAAAACCTGATTGTCGCGGCAGGCAAGTTAGGTGCGAGTCCGTCGCCAGCGAATCAGCAGTTTGAATATTCGATCCAGGCCCAGGGTCGTCTCAGAACTCCTGAAGAGTTTGGCCAGACCATTCTGCGTGCCAGGCGGGATGGTAACTTTGTGCGTCTGGCAGATGTTGCACGGATTGAATTAGCATCCCAGGATTATGGGATTGCCGCCAGGCGAAACAACCGAGACACGGCATTTCTGGTGATCTATCAACTGCCGGAGGCTAACGCGGGCCAGGTGGCCAGACTGGTTAAGGCAGAGATGGCGCAACTGGCGACCAGATTCCCTGATGGATTACACTACGACATACCTTTTGACACCACAAAGTTTATCGAGCGATCGATAAACGAAGTCATTGTCACCCTGTTCCAGGCAGTGGCGCTGGTGATTCTGGTGGTTTTTTTGTTTTTACAAAACTTGCGGGCAACTCTTATCCCTGCTATTGCGATTCCCGTTTCACTGATCGGTACCTTCGCGTTCATGAATGTCATGGGCTACTCCATCAACACCATCACGTTATTTGGCCTGGTGCTGGCCATCGGTATCGTTGTTGATGATGCAATCATAGTGATCGAAAACGTTGAGCGTATCCTGAAAGAGGAAAAACTGCCCATCAAACAGGCTGTTGAAAAGGCGATGCAACAGGTGACAGGTCCAATAATTGCGACCACACTGGTATTGATGGCTGTTTTTGTTCCTGTGGCATTTATGCCGGGCATCACTGGTGAGCTGTACAAACAGTTTTCTGTCACCATTTCCTTTGCGGTGCTTATTTCGTCTGTCAATGCTCTGACCCTGAGCCCCGCATTGTGCAGCGTGCTGTTAGGAGGAGGGATGAAACCGATAAGAGCCCTGACGTTTATTGAAGTTGGGATTAGCCGACTGACAAGTGGCTATACCTTGGTTGTGGGTGGCCTGTTAAGTCGCGCGGGTCGGTTTGGATTGTTCGCGCTTGTTCTTTTCATTGCAACCGGCTGGTTAATGTCATCTGTGCCGACATCATTTGTTCCCGGTGAAGACCAGGGATATCTTTTTGTTGACGTCCAGTTACCCGACGCGGCATCCACGAATCGTACCGAAAGGGTCATGGAAAAAATCACCAGAACTGTTTTAGCTGACCCGGCGGTAACTGATATTATTACAGTGGCAGGTTCTTCGCTCTTAGGCGGCCCCGCTTCGAACAATGGTTTGGCGATTATTGTCTTAAAGGACTGGGAGGAGCGGACTGATCCGAGCCTGAGTCTGCGAAGCATTATTTACAGGTTAATGGGCCAGCTCTGGAGCATGCCGGATGCCCAGATCATGGTCTTTAACCCGCCTCCCATTCCTGGCCTGGGAACCAGTTCCGGGTTCGAGTTCAGGCTTCAGGACAGTGAGGGTCGTGATCCAGCCTTGCTGGCGCAAATCATGAATGGATTGATATATGATGCGAATCAGGACCCAACCTTAAGCCGAGTGTTCAGCACCTTCCGCGCTAATGTACCGCAGTACTTTATCGAGATAGATCGCAATAAGGCAAAAGCGCAGGGTGTCGCGCTCAGCGATGTATTCCTGACATTGCAGGGTCAACTGGGATCGTTGTACATCAACGACTTTAATCAGTTTGGTCGTACCTATCGGGTGATGATCCAGGCAGAAGGTGAGTTTCGTGCCGAACCGTTGGACTTGAGGCACTACTATGTTCGAAACACCGATGGGGATATGGTGCCATTGAGTACCCTTGGTTCACTTCAACCAATCCTCGGACCGAGCAGCATCAATCACTTTAATCTTTATCGAAGTGCGAGCATTACTGGCCAATCAACCGCAGGTCATTCCAGCGGTGAGGCCATATCGGCAATGCAGGCACTGGCTGAAAATCTGCCTGCCGGTTATGTCTATGACTGGGCAGGCCAATCACGTCAAGAGATTGAGGCTGGTGATATTGCACCGATACTGATGGCTCTGGCGATTATCTTTGTCTACCTGTTTTTAGTTGCTCAGTACGAGAGCTGGTCGATTCCTTTTTCGGTAATCGGTGCAGTTCCGTTGGCCTTGTTCGGTGCGATACTGGCGCTTTACCTGGTCGGAATGGCTAACAACATCTATGCGCAGGTTGGGCTGGTACTTCTAATCGGTTTGTCGACAAAAACAGCCATACTCATTGTAGAGTTCGCCATGGATCTCCGGTCATCGGGGGAGAGTATTTTGAGTGCTGCGACAAACGCCGCGCGACTTCGCTTCAGGGCTGTGTTAATGACAGCTTTTTCGTTTGTGCTGGGAGTTTTACCGCTTGTGTTTGCAACCGGTGCTGGTGCAGCAAGTCGAGTTTCACTGGGGGTCACGGTGTTGGCAGGAATGTTGGCTGCCACCCTGTTGGGTACGCTGCTGATACCAGTGTTTTACCTGTTGGTACAGGGGTTGCGGGAACGTATCAAGGGTGTGCCGGGAGTCTCGGGAACCTCTGATTTTACCTAGTCAGAGGTTCCCTAACAGCCTGCCAGGGCTACTCCCTGTCAGGATCTGTCACCTCGTATTCGTCGGCGATCTCGTTCACCGTGTAGATCCCGCCGGTTTTTGCAATAACGTTGTCGTCCATAGCCAGGGCAGCAATGACGCGTCCTGAAAAACGCACGGACTGTGCAACTTCAGGATCCAAAGGTGGCATTTTACCTGACGCTACCTGCTCCAGGATGAATTCTGTTTTTACTTTCGACGGTGACAGGGACAACGCCACGCAGTTATATTCTCTTAGTTCTTTGGCGAAATCCTCTGCCATTCGATCGACACCGGCCTTACCCACACCGTAGGATGTGCTGAATACGTAGCCCCGCCCACCTCTTGACGAGATATTCACAATCAGACCGCTACGCTGTCTCACCATCATGGGCGCGCCCAGAACTGATGCGACATAGTATCCCCGCAAGCCAACACCGCACTGGTCGTCCCAGACTGAGATAGGATGTTCCCAGAATCCACCCGTCAGTGCCGGGGGATTCGGGATCTGGTAGACGTTATTGACCAGAATATCGAGCCGATGCTGCTCACGTTCAACCTGTTCGAACAAGCTGCGCACCTCGGCATCGTTGTTGTGATCCACTCTTACCGGGATACCTTTACCGCCAAATTCGGTGACTGCTGCAGCGGTCGCTTCAATGGTCAGCTTGCCTGGAGGGTGCTGAGAACGACTGCTGCGCCCGGTGACGTACACGGTAGCACCATGCTCACCCAGACCTTCTGCGATACCCTTACCAATGCCGCGGGATGCACCGGTCACAACGGCGACTTTACCTTTCAGGTCCTGCATGGTTTTGGCTGCTCCTTTTCGTGAACATGATGAACATCATTCACACTGTGAATTTCGGAACAGTATACTTAATCAACGTGTATCAACGTATATAAACACGATTACTGTAACTCGACTCCGTAATCCCGCGTCCTTATACTCTGACGAGATAAATTTTATCAACAATCAATTCAATCAGTGTAGTTGCGATGACAGAATCAAATTCCAGCGAAAATCAGGACCCGATACTAGATGTACTGGTGGTAGGTGCTGGATTCTCCGGTATGTACCTTGTACAAAAACTCAGGTCCCTGGGCGTCAGTTTTCGAGTACTCGAACAGGGAAGTGATATCGGCGGTACCTGGTACTGGAATCGCTACCCCGGTGCACGTTGCGATATACCCACTATCGAGTATTCCTACAGTTTTGACCCGGAGCTTGAGCAATCCTGGGACTGGCAGGAACTGATGGCGGCGCAGCCCGAGATTCTAACCTACGCGAATCATGTCGCAGATCGCTATGACCTGCGTCGTGATATCGAATTCAATACCCGGGTGAGTGCCGCCACATTCGACGAATCCGAAGCCTGCTGGCGGGTAGAAACCAGTAGTGGCGATACTTGCAGGGAGTATGCGGCGAGATTTTTTATTATGGCCACTGGCTGCCTGTCTGTGCCTAACTGGCCTGATATTGACGGCCGGAACAGCTATGAGGGCAGAGTCATGCACACTGGCCTGTGGCCTCACGAGAAGGTTGATTTTACCGGCCAGCGAGTGGGGATTATCGGTGCCGGTTCATCAGCGGTGCAGTCCATCCCTGTCATCGCAGAGACAGCCGAGCAGCTCACGATATTTCAACGCACACCTGTCTACACGTTTCCCGCTGGCAATCAACCGCTGGATGATGAGTTTCGGGGTGACATCAAATCGCGTTATGCCGAGATACGCGCTGCCCAGCGTGAATCATTTGCAGGCATGGCGTTGTATGGCGTCATGGGGCGACTGCAGGAAGTGGGTACCGATAAGATCGGGGATTGTGACGAAGCAGAGCGCCTGCAACGATTGGCAAAAGAGGGTCTGACCTCCCTTAGACGTTACGCTGATGTGGGTGTGGATCTCGCCGCGAACGAGATGGCCTGTGACCTGTACCGTCAATATGTGCGAGATGTGGTTGATGATCAGGACACAGCTCAGGCGCTTATGCCTCGGGGCTACCCCATTGGTTGTAAGAGACAGGTGGTTGACATTGGTTACTACGAAGCCTTTAACCAGGACAACGTGGTGCTTGTCGACCTGCGTAAAGAACAGATTGACTCTATTAACAAAACCGGCATTGCCACCTCGGCTGGTCAGTACGATTTTGATATATTGATCTACGCCACCGGCTTTGACGCCATGACTGGCGCGATAAACAGCGTAAATATTCGCGGTCGCGATGGTGAAGCCCTTAAGGATCACTGGCATGCCGGGCCGAAAAGCTACCTCGGGCTGCAGATTGCAGGTTTCCCTAATCTGTTTACTGTCACTGGACCCGGTAGCCCATCTGTCCTCTCTAATATGATGGTCTCGATTGAACAGCACTGTGATTGGATAGCCAGTTGTATTGCTCACCTGAATGCCAATGGCATTTCCACCATTGAGGCAGAACCGCAAGCACAGGAGCGCTGGGTAGAGCATGTCAATCAGGTCGCGAGCAATACCATGCTGACCACACCGAGCTGTAACTCCTGGTATCTCGGGGCGAATATTCCTGGCAAGTCGCGGGTGTTCATGCCTTATGTGGGTGGCGTCGGTGCCTATCGGGACAGGTGCGACGCGGTGGCGAGAAACGGTTATGAAGGTTTTGTACTTGCCTGATTGCAGGTAAAATAGTTACCGTTACAGGCTTGTACGGGGCAGTAACGACCCTACTGCGTAAAAGGAGATACATGTGACGTTAACTTCAGATGCTTCCAGCCAAGAGGAACCTGAACCGGTGTGGGATGCTTTGATCATTGGTGCCGGATTTAATGGGGTGTACCAGCTTCACCGGCTGCGCCAGGAGGGGTTTTCTGTTCGCTTGGTTGAGGCTGGAGCAGGGCTAGGGGGTATCTGGCACTGGAATTGTTATCCGGGTGCCAGGGTGGACTCACACGTTCCCAACTATGAATTCTCGATTCCTGAACTGTGGCAGGACTGGACCTGGACCGAAAGATTTCCTGGGGTTGATGAATTGCGGCGTTATTTTGATTACGTCGACAGAAAGTTGGACCTGAGCCGTGATATCGAGTTTAACACCCGGGTCACCTCCGCCGAATTTGACGTGGATAGCAACCATTGGCTGGTGGGTACGGGCGATGGCCGTACTATCAGAACGCGTTTTTTAATACCCTGCCTTGGCTTTGCCGCAAAAACCTATATTCCTGAATTTGTCGGGCTGCAGACGTTTGAGGGTATCTGCCATCACACGGGTACCTGGCCACAGGATGGTCTGGATCTGGCCGGTAAGCGAGTCGGTGTCATTGGCACGGGTGCGAGTGGCGTCCAGGTCATACAGGAAGCGGCGAAGGTGGCATCTCACTTGACTGTATTTCAACGCACGCCGATGTTGGCGTTGCCCATGCAACAGCAAAAGCTTGACGCCGAGAGCCAACAACGCAATAAAAAGAACTATGCCGAGCAGTTTCGTAAACGCGCAGAAGCCAGTTCCTCGTTCTTCGATATCACGGCAGATAATCGGGCGGCGCACGAGGTGCCCACGGCAGAGCGGCTTGAAGTCTTCGAGGCGGCGTGGGAAAAAGGCGGTTTCCATTTTTGGGCCGGAACGTTCAGCGATATCCTCACGAGTGAAGAATCCAACCGCCTTGCTTACGATTTTTGGCGCGACAAGACCCGCGCCAGGATCAATGATCCAACCCTGATCGAAAAGCTCGCACCCACCGAACCATTACATCCGTTTGGTTGCAAACGTCCGTCGCTGGAACAGAACTTTTACGAGGTTTTTAACCAGGACAATGTCACCCTGGTGGATCTGCGCGCAGCCCCGATCCAGGAAATCACTCCCACGGGTGTGCTCACACCTGACGATTTACATGATCTTGATGTGCTGGTACTGGCAACGGGGTTTGATAACAGTACAGGTGGTCTGACCCAGATCGATCTGAGAGGAACCCATGGCCAATCGATGAAAGAATGCTGGGCGAATGGCGTCAAGACGCATCTTGGATATGCGGTACCCCATTTTCCTAACTTGCTGATGCTCTATGGTGCACAGAGTCCAACCGCGTTTTGCAATGGTCCGACCTGTGCTGAGCTACAGGGCGAATGGGTTGTTGACTGTCTGACCTATCTCCGCGATAACCAGCACACTCGCATAGAAGCCACGGACGAAGCCGCAGAAACCTGGGGACAACTGCTCGACGAAGTAGCCAACAGTACGCTGCTGCCGCAAGCGGATTCCTGGTACATGGGCGCTAACATTCCCGGCAAGCATCGGGAGCTTTTGTACTATCCGATGGTACAGGACTATCTGTCCCAATGTCGCAGTGCCGTGAATAACAATTACGAAGGATTCGAATTGAGCTGATGTCAGCAATGGTGGGCGCAATGTTATAATTGTGCCTCTTAGCTAATGCTTCAGTCAGGTAAGTTATGGAAACTATCTGGGTAGTAGTCGCGTTTTTTTGCGGGTTCCTGGTAAAGCAAATAAATCTTCCTCCGCTCATCGGTTACCTCGCGGCTGGTTTTGCGCTTCACGCGCTCGGGGTTCAGCCGGACAATTCGCTTACATTCCTGTCTGACCTGGGCGTGACCCTCCTGCTGTTTACGATTGGCTTAAAGCTTAATATCAGCAATTTGCTAAAACCGGAAATTTGGGCTGGCGCAGTGGGTCACATGGGTATGATCATACTGCTGACTACTATCAACAGTCTTGTTCTGGGTTACTTTGGGTTTAAGTACTTTATCGATCTCCAATGGTTGACGGCGGCACTGATTGGTTTTGCAGTGGCCTTTAGCAGCACGGTGTGTGCGGTTAAAATCCTCGAAGACAGGGGTGAAATGAGTTCCCGCCATGGACAGGTCGCGATCGGAATTCTAATCATCCAGGATATCGCGGCAGTTGTTTTTGTTTCATTCTCAGCAGGTGAACCCCCGTCATTGTGGGCATTGACATTATTCCTACTGCCTTTGTTGATACCGCTGGTGTCCAGGTTGCTGCGACTCAGTGGTCATGGCGAGTTGTTGCCGCTTGCCGGACTCTTTCTGGCTATCACGGGCGGGGAGCTTTTCGAGTTGGTCGGGTTGAAGGCTCACTTTGGTGCCCTGGTTATCGCAGTACTGATAAGCAGGGACGAAAAAGCGGAAGAACTGGCGAAATCATTACTCGCCTTTAAAGACCTTTTTCTGATTGGTTTTTTCCTGTCCATCGGTTTTACAGCGCTCCCCACTGTCGATATGTTAGGTGTTGCACTGATTATGGCAGTTGCGCTTCCCTTTAAGGCCGGGCTGTTCTACCTCTGGCTTACACGGCTGAAACTTCGTAGTCGTAGTGCTTTTCTGACGGCGCTGAGCCTGGCCAATTACAGCGAGTTCGGCCTGATAGTGTGTTCGGTCAGTGTCAGTTATGGGTTGCTGGAACCCCAGTGGCTGGTGATTATGGCCCTGGCTGTAGCCATCTCGTTTATCTTTTCAAGTATTGTCAATATCCCGGCACATGCACTCTATGCACGCTGGAGGGGGCGGATTAGTCGCTTCGAACGACCAGAACGTCTGCCGGAGGACAGTTTTTCCCATCCTGACGATGCGGTGATACTCGTGATAGGGATGGGGCGGGTCGGCACAGGTGCTTATGATATGTTTCACAATAGCCTGGATAAGAATGTCTGTGGCATCGAGGTTGATCCGCAAAGAGTTACTGCGCATTGCAGCGATGGTCGCAAGGTGATCGCGGCTGACGCAGAAGATCCTGAATTCTGGGCACAGGTTGAGCTACGAACTGTTAACCTGATTATGCTCGCCATGCCGAACTACCTGGATATTATTGAAGTTGTGAAACAACTTCAAAGCGCCGGGTACCTGGGTAAAACGGCGGGAATTGCCCGCTACGAGGATGAAAAGGAAAAGCTCCTGGCATCGGGTATCGATGTTGTGTTTGATTTCTATTTTGAAGCAGGTGCCGGGTTCGCTGATCAGAGTCTGCACTTGTTGGAGTAGCACGTTCTGTTTTTTTGTCATCTGTTGTTTGACTGGGGTATTCAATGAAAAATGTATTCGAGAAAGAGTATGTCGCGCCATGGGAAAAAGCGTTCGATCGGGTGCTTACGCCACTTGAAGATTTCATCCATCGACAAACCACCAGTGGCGTACTCCTTATGCTGTGTGCAATCGTTGCGCTGTTTATCGCTAACAGCCAGTGGAATGAGATCTATCACAATTTTCTTGAATTAAAATTCGTGATTGGAACAGAAGGTTTCCAGTTGTCGAAATCGGTACATCACTGGATCAACGATGGCTTGATGGCGGTCTTCTTTTTCGTTGTAGGGCTGGAGCTTAAAAGGGAAATCCTGGTGGGTGAGCTTGCCAATCCGAAGCAGGCGATCCTGCCAATCGTCGCAGCACTGGGAGGTATGCTGGTGCCGGTTTTGATCTACATTGGATTCAATACATCAGGGCACACGATCAGTGGCTGGGGAGTCCCAATGGCGACAGATATTGCTTTCGCGTTGGGTGCCCTTGCATTGCTGGGTAGCAGGGTGCCAAAAAACCTCCTCACCTTTCTGGTCGCTGTTGCCATTGTTGATGACCTGGGTGCAGTACTCGTCATTGCATTTTTTTACACCGAGACAATCAACCTGTTTGCCCTGGCTCTGGCGGCTATCACTTTGCTGATCCTTGTGAGCATGAATTTGGGCGGCATTCGAAATTCACTCCCCTACATGTTGCTGGGTATCGTGCTTTGGATAGCAACTTTAAAGAGTGGTGTTCATGCGACTCTTGCGGGTATTTTCCTAGCCTTTACCATCCCCATGCGGCCGAAGTTCGACCCGATACGATTTCTGGTGCACATTGACCAGCTGGTTGAGCGTATTAAACAGACATACCGGCGTGATGAAAACATTATTCGAAATGACCAGTTGCGAGCAGAGGTGTCTGCGCTGGAAAGGGGTGTGAAGCTGGTACAGGCACCTGCTCAAATGCTTGAAAGAACTTTCCATCTGCCCTCAGCTTACCTGGTCATTCCTATCTTCTCGTTGGCCAATGCAGGAATACCCATCGATTGGTCTTCAATCGGCGACACGCTTACTGACCCGGTTTCGATAGGTATAACCGCCGGGTTGGTACTGGGCAAGCTAATTGGTATAGCAGGGTTCTCCTGGATCGTAGTAAAAATGGGGGTTACCTCCCTGCCGGTCGATGTGAATTTCAAACACATCATCGGCGTTGCCTTGATGGGGGGCATAGGTTTCACGATGTCAATTTTTATCGCGGAATTAGCCTTCGCCCATCACGCGCAAGATCTGTTGATGGCTAAAACCGGTATTCTGATTGCTTCTGTTCTGGCAGGCGGGTCAGGTTTCCTCTGGCTGTATTTCACCTGTGATAAAAATGCGGATCGAGGGTGAGAGGAATTGCTTGCTCACAACACTTAATAGGCGTGTGTAAATACATACATATAGGTATGTTTAAAACACGCTTTGCTAGTGCAAGGGGCGTCCTTCCCCCAAGGGCGCCCCTTCTTTTTAGGTCTCCTTTGCAGTGTAACTTAAGTCTGTTGGGTATCTTTCCCCACGATTGCTCAGTCCAGCAAACATCCCGCGGTCCCAGATAGCAGTAGAGGCGTTATTCTGGTTCCAGTCCATGACATAGAGTCGGTGCTGGATTCGCCAGATGTCATTCTGCTTTGTAAAGTCATCCAGGTAGCGCCCAGCAACAATCATGTCGCTGTCGCCGTCTGGCGATGCGATTCTATGATAGGCATAACAGTAGCTTTCTACCTTCGCCGACGATGCAGTCTGGTCCAGAAAGTAATAATTACTGACACTGTGCAGGGTCGCGGCGAGGCCTTTCAGGGCGACAATGGTGTTTTTCACAAAATCCGTCGCGAGTCCGTTGTTGGCGCCGTAATCGAAGGTGGCATTTTCATGATAACAACTGGCGAGTAATGTTTCGTCACAGCGATCAATTGCCCTGCAATAGCGCATTATTATCTGGTGGATGTCCCGTTGGTCCAGTAAACCTCTGAGCTCAGAGTCCATGCTTTCCCCATTTGGTTGTTTAACTTGAGGTTAACATGGGTGAGAGCCCTGGTCTGCCCTTGTCTGTTCTTGTCAGAGGCTCTGCCTGGTTACGATTGCCAGGTTTGTTTGACGACCCTGGTGCCGGGTTGTCCGGGATTAATCCAATAGGCCCAGACGGCGCGAGCAAGGTTCAGTTCGAAGATTAAATCAGCCGGGTCGTACTGGAAGCTAATGGCGTTTTGCACATCAGCCTTTTTTTTGTCATTCTCAACTATTCTGGCGGACCCTGAAATTTGAAATTCTTCGTCATTTTCGCCCAGAAATGCGTGAATTGTATAGCGGCCATCGTTTTGAAGGTCGTGAGCCTTGACGGTCCTGCGGCTGACCGACAACCATAGATTACCCATGGTAAAAATAGGGCAGACAGGCGCCATCCTGGGTCTGCCATCTCTTGCAACCGTTGCAATGAACCCAATACCATCCTGGTCCGGAGTGCTACCGGGCTGGAGTCGGAGCCGTTCGGCTGCTGTCGCCCAGTCGGGATTAAGTTGGCTGAATTCTTTCCATGAAATCATTGTTAACCTCGTGCTGGAGATTGGTTCAGGTTTCTAAAATCCCTTTCCCCCATTATTTTTTTCCTTTCATCCGCGTTGAGTTGGAAGGAGGGTCCTTTCCGTGTTGGTACCACTATTTCAACTCCTGTTCCCGTGAAATCGTTCGTAGTTCTCAATAGCCTTTTGAACCATGGGCCGCCGTTTTCCTTCCGGTTTGCGTAGTTCAAACCCCGGATCTTTCTCCCCTGTCGCGCTGAGCAAATGCATTGTATGGGCGCTGTTGATATGGGCTTTGAATCCCTGGGTCTCCTGCATTTGATTGATGGCAAGCTTGATCATTCGCAACTGGAAGCTGTCGTTTTCTGCGACCCGCTGCGCATAGGCCAGGGTTTCCTCGTAAAGGCGCTCTTCTGGATAGGTGCGATTCACCAGTTCCAGCTTTTCAGCTTCGATGCCGTTGATAAACCTGCTTTCAAACAATAGTTCTTTTGCTTTGCGGGGATGCATATCCCAGGGCACTGAGAAGTATTGAAAATTGGTGCCGAGAAACATAGCGTCCTGGGCTGCGAAAATCATATCCATCGAAGATGCGACCATCCATCCTGCGAAGATGCAATAACCCTGGACAACGGCTATGGTAGGTTTTGGCAAGTCACGCCAGCGCAAAGTGAAATCAACGTAAAGATCCTTTGATCGACGATATCGCCCCCTGACACCGGGGGCGATAGGGCGTTCTTGCTGGTCGGCCATTTCGTCCGGGGTGCCGAGGTCGTGTCCGGCGCAAAAATGGTCTCCTTCTGCCATTAAAAGGATCACCTTGATGGCGTCGTCCTCGATTGCCTGGGTAAATGCCTGGTCCAGCTCTTCGAGCAATTTTCGGCTTTGCGCGTTTCGGTATTTTGGCCGGTTTAGAATTACCTTGCCCAATGCGCCTTCGGTTTGGAACTTAACATATTCGTAACTCATGTTGATTCTCCAGATGGTACCAACCGGACTATTTTGCTGCCTTGTTTATTTTCCAGCAGCAGGTACACCAGGCCGTCATACCCCACCTCGACATCGCGGATGCGTGCAAGATCCTTGATCAGGGTTTCTTTGTGCACCAGCTTGTTGCCATCGAACACCAGCCTGAATAATGAACTTCCCTTTAAGGAGCCGAGTAAGATGTTGTCCTGCCAGTGAACAAACTTATTTCCGTCATAAAACGCGAAACTCGATATTGCTGGCGAAGGGGTGATATCAATCAAAGTCTGTTCGACCGTACTGGTATCGAATTCTATGTTTTTATTCTTGTGCCGTTCGACTTTATTACCATCGTATTCTAGACCCAGGGATTGATAAGGCCAGCCGTAGTTCTTACCTGGCAAAAGTTCGTTGATTTCATCACCACCACGAGGTCCCATTTCCGCATTCCACATTCGTCCCCTTAAATAGTTCCACTCAAGGCCTTGTGTGCTCCGGTGCCCGTAGGTCCATATTGTCTTCTGGGTGAACGGTATTTCTTCGGAAGTCTTGTTGGCTGCCACCACATAAGGATTATCTGGCGGGATCGTCCCGTCGTCCCTGATTCTGTGAATTTTGCCATAGGGACTTGCGAGATCCTGGGGCCCATAGTTGCCCTTTATTCCTACGCTGATATAGACATGTTCCGTGTCATCAAATGCAATCCTGCCTCCTGCGCCTGTATCAGGCGCAGGGTTGTACGAATCGATGTCAGCCTGCCATAAAGTTTCAACGTCAACCCATTTACCGTCCCTGATGCGACCCCGGTCAAGCCGGTTCATGGAAACTGGTAATATCGAACCACTGTTCTCCTGGTTACAATCATCAGGACACAGGTCAGTATAGTGGAGATATATCCAACCATTCTCTTCGTAGTTTGGATGCGCAGCGACGCCCAGTAGCCAACCTACGCCATTCTGGATACCTCGAATGTCCCAGGAGAAATTCGCAGTCTCCGGTGTACCATCTATGAGCTCTGACTGCTCACCGTCTGGTGAGATGATCGACAATCCCCTTTCTTTTTCTGTTAGTAGAAAAGAGCCGTCCGGCAAGGGTTCAATGCTGAATAGCATGGGAGCCAGGTTTTCTGCAAACGTTTCGATGACGAACTTGTGCTCTTCGCTCTCGATTGGGTCGTTAGGGATAACCAGCTCACTGTCAAAACGAAAGTCAATAAACCTTTGGCCAAGTCGCCTTTCCGCTATATAGATAGCCAGTCCTTTTATCTCGAGCTCGCTTAACGTGCTTTCAAAGCCAGGCATACCGGCAACAGGATTGCCTCGATTAATGCTTTGTATCAGTCCTGCGACCGTGTCACCACCTTCAAGATAGGTGTCGATAAGAGCAACGCCTTGCTTTGTTCCCCCCAGATCCTCTCCGTGGCACTCTCCACAATTGTCGATGAACATGGGAACATACATGTCCAACTCCGCATACTTCCACATGTAGTATCCGAACATGGAACCGGCAAGTGCTAACCCGCCAACCAGGAGTGAGATAATCTTCCACCAGGACATATTTACACCTTTTCGCTTTTCCGCAACTTTACCTCAGTGGGCGTCAGTTTGATATTCCCGGTTGAGACTTACCGGCTATGAATGTTAAGAACAGATCCCTGCTTTCGTGGATAGTCATTAACCCAGCTAGTAAGGTATAACCAGCGAGTTCACGATTAGAAATGGAAGGTTGCGAAATGATCCGGTTTATTCTGCCTTTACTAATTATTATCTCCATGGTACCAGCCACAGGCGCTTCATCTACCGCAGGCGCTGTACCTGCTGCGGTCTTCGGAAGGTTACCATCGATCCGGTCGATCAACATTTCGCCAGATGGTGAAACATTGGTTATGTTGAGAGCCCGGAGAGATACATACCATGTTGTGGTAACCGACCTTAAGACGCGAAAGTCACGAATGGTGATGGCAGCAAATCCCGATGATTTCCTGTTTGACTGGTGCCGGTTTGCCAACAATAGCAGGGTTGTTTGCCAGATTCGCCAGTATATGGTTCTGCAAGCAGGCGCTGGCAGTGGCATTGGTTATTACTATGATGGTAGAACAATATTCACCCGGCTGATGGCTGCGAATACTGATCGTACGAATGTATTACAGTTGGTGCCAAAGGCAAAGGCAACCAGTGTCGGACAAAAACTGCAGTGGAACGCAATTAATGAAAGTACCGTCATCAACTGGTTACCTGATGAACCTGATTATATTCTGGTGCAATTGGCGCGAGAAGATCGAACGCTGCCTTCGGTCTATCGCCTGAACATTAACACCAACAAAATGAAACGGGTCAGAAAATTTCGAACAGGCATAGCGCGTTGGACTGCAAACGACCAGGGTGAGGTGGTATTGGGGACGGGGTTTAACACAAGCGGCGAGCCAATAGCATTTTCGGTTTCAAGTAATCGTTTTAAAAAGATTGATATTCGTCATCTTCTTGGCGCGGAACAACCAAGTCCAATTGCAGTTGCCGAAGACGGCAAGAGCTTGTGGGTTGGTGCAAACTATCAATCAAATACCAGGGGGATACATCGAGTTTCCCTGAAAGATGGAGCAGTCATTGAAACATTGTATGTCAATGACGGATTCGATACTGACGCATTGGTAATTCACCCTGAAACCAAAAGACCTGTGAGGATTACCTACTACAGCGATACTTTAAATTATCACTGGTTCGACAAGGAGGCAGAGAAACAATACAACGAACTGAAAGCGGCGCTACCCGGGCATCCATCCTGGGTGCAGATAGTCAGTGCCAACAAAAGCAGGGATAAACTGATAATTCGAGCAGAAGGAAACAGAACAAATCCAGCCTGGTATCTGTTCGATGCAACTGTGCCTACATTGTCAATGATCGGAAAAGCCTACGCGGATGTTGGTCCATTGGTGGATTTAGAATATGTGACCTATACCACCCGAGACGATATTGAAATATCTGCCTATTTAGCACTCCCGGGCTCAAAAGACGCTGGGCCCTATCCGACGATAATCCTCCCCCATGGCGGACCCTGGTCGCGGGACACTGATCGGTTTGACTACTGGGTACAGTTTTTTCTCAGCCGCGGTTACGCAGTCCTTAAGCCAAATTTTAGAGGTTCATCAGGTTTTGGTGACAGGTTTATGGTGAGCGGATTCAAGCAATGGGGCTTGAAGATGCAGGAAGATGTCATGGATGGACTGGATTGGATGATTGATCAAGGTTTCACGGACCCTGAACGAGTCTGCGTTGTGGGTGGCAGCTATGGTGGATATGTTGCGGGCGTCGCGGCTTATAAAACGCCGGATAAGTTCAAGTGCGTGGTTTCGTTTGCCGGTGTTTCAGGTCTGGGCGGATTAGCACAGCGATGGCGAGCCATGGGTCAGGCCGGGACAGCGAGCCAGAGATTGCAATCTGGTTCAAGCCGGAGTCAGAACTCCCCGATCGACAATGTCGACAGGATTTCTATCCCTGTGCTGTTGGTGCATGGTGACGTCGACAGGAGAGTGATGATAGAACAGTCAAGGAAGTTTTCTGAAGCGCTTGAAAAGTCAGGCAAGGACTATATCTATATCGAACAGGAAAATGGCAACCATCATTTGAGCCTGCAGAGCCACCGAATAGAATTCTTTGAGGCAATGGATAAGTTTCTTGCCAGGCATCTGGGTAAATCAAAAAACAGCATCGCTGCAGCGGATTCTGAATGAGAAATTTCTTGAATCACAGTACTACCCTCAGAATCGTGAGGAATTTACTTAGGACAATAGTGTTGGTAGCTTGACCCGAAAGGCACGCACCTTCCAGAGCATTGGGGGCCTCCTAATCCGTACGAACTCCAGCCTCTTCACCCCGCACGTATCGTTCCAGCTGTTCGATCTTGAAATCCTGCTCGGAAATAATTGACTTCACCAGGTCGCCGACAGAAATCATGCCGATTACCTGTGCGCCTTCCTTTACCGGCAAATGTCGAATGCGTTTATTTGTCATCAGTGTCATGCATTCGTTAACTTTCACGTCTTCTGTAATGGTGATGACCTCCCGGGTCATAATTTCAGATACCTGGGTGTCTTTGGAGGACTTGCCTTGCAGGATGACTTTTCTGGCATAGTCTCTCTCGGAGATGATGCCGATGAGCTCACCGTTGTCGTTGAGCACTGTAAGTGCGCCAACGCCTTTTAATGCCATCATCTCGATAGCCTGGTAAACCGAGTGTGCGGGGCCAACAGACCAGACATTTCTACCCTTACCTTGGAGCAGATTCTTAATACGTAACATGTTGAGACCTCATTCAAGAATGTCTACAACAGTTTGCACCCCTTTAGGCGAATCGCAAAGCCTATATGCCGCTACTGATATGCGTTTTTCTTCTAAGTACCGTCTCTTCTTATCGCTTTTGGTTAATGGGATCGGAGTAAAGTGCTGGAGTAAACAGCCGAATTTACCCAGTAACTAAACTCCGACCCCAGCATGAACCCAGTCTGCCGGATACTTATGTTTCGTAACACTATGCATCAACGCTATCATTGGGTCTGGATTGAGCGATGTTCAACGAGGACTTTGCATGAACATTTCTGTGGAAAAGCAAGATGGTGTCACACGGTTGCAGTTGAATAGACCGGAAAGGCGCAACGCGTTTAACAGCGAGATGGTGGTACAACTACACCAGAATATTGTCGAGGCATTGACCGAGGCTAACTGCCGCTGTCTGGTTATCTGTGGCGCCGGTGAGCATTTCTGTGCCGGGCGGGATTTACGTGATGTTAAGAGTGAATCACCGGTTGATGATATCATCGGTGGTGATGATCTCTGGTCTGATATCTTCCGCTTGCTTGATGAATGCGACTTACCGTCGGTGTCGGTGGTGCGTGGTTATGCCTATGCAGGGGGTTTTACCCTTGCCATGGGTTGTGATTTTGTTCTGGCTGATCAAAGCGCAAGATTTCAAGTCTCAGAGATGAGGCACAGTTTCCCCGCTGCTATCAATACACCGGTATTGAGTAAGCTTGTCGGTCCGCGGTTGGCGTTGGAGTTGGCTGTTCTGGGAGAAACGGTCACAGCTGAACGACTCTATGCTATGGGTTTGATCAACCGTCTGGTTGAAGATGCAGCAGCCCTGGAGCGAGAAACTGAGTCATTTATTGGTACCATTCTCAGCCGCGACAAAGTGGCAATCGGTCAAACCAAGCGACTCCATCGTGCGACTCGCCAGGGTACTCTGAGCGTTGCATTAAATATGGGATCCCTGATCAATACACAGGCCGCCATGGGTGGCAAGTTTGCGAAAGCAGGTCAGTCTCTGAAGAATAAGGGTGAAAAGTAATTCCTGACTCTTTCAACTGATATTGTTCAGGTCGAGCTTAAAGATAATAAGGAAACAGCATGGATACAAAAGTAAAGGCGTCTGTATTTCCCGCTAATGATTGGCAAGTTTCAACACCGGAAGCTTACGGCCTGGATCCTGAAAAAGTGGCACTGGCGTGTGACGAAATTTTCTCTATTGACAAACGTTATGGTGTATTGATTGTGAAAGATGGCGTCGTGGTTTATGAGAAGTATAAGAGGGATGCCCGGGCGACCAACAAGATATTTTCGATCACCAAAGGATTTGGCGCAAGCTTGATTGGTATTGCCCAACAGCATGGGTTTCTTAATGTTAATGACCGCATTGATGACTGGCTGCCTGTACATCATCCAGAGATAGCAGCTGACGCTGAAATTCGCCATTTATTGAATATGACGGCGAGTCGAGAACCCGCTGGCAGCTGGTGGGAGTACAATAGTAACTTTATCCTCAACTCCCTCACGGGCATTATCTGGCTGGCAAGCGGTCGAACTCCGGCTGCATTTTACGACGAGTTTTTGAAACAGCCGTTACAACTCAGTTTTGATTGGCCCTGCAATGATAAAGGTTGGATTCAAATTGGTAGCCAGGGTCCTATGCCCGTAATCGAGTCCACCCATCGCGACATCGCCAGACTCGGTTTATTGTGGCTCAACAAAGGAAACTGGAACGGCCAACAAGTTATGGCGACTGAATTTGTAGAAGAAGCGCTAGCGCCGACCTATCCAGAAGCCAATGGAGCTTACGGTTACTTGTGGTGGCTCAATAGCGAGCAAGGTACCTGGAGAACAACAGGTGGCAAAAGCGGTTCCGGAAGCAGTGGTCGCTGGTTTGACTATGCAGCAACCAATGTCTTTATAGCCCTGGGTGCGCGGGGTAAGGTGATGATAGTTGTCCCCAATCACAATCTCATCATGGTCAGCATGGGTGATACGCCACAAGAACATTCTGGTAAGTATCTTGAAAAGATGATGCGCGCGGTACATTCCTTTTTGCCCTCATAGAAGCTCTCGATTGTGAAACTGTCTGTTCCAGTCGAAGTGACTTAGTTTTTTTGTTCGGTCGCAGTTAGAGCCAGGCTTGCAGCAGGACTAACACTGGCGTTGCCACAAGGCGAGTGTTCGATATACAGTAACGGCATATCAAACTGTCTTGGAGGCGTAAATGTCTGCAATTTCAACTCAGGGTGGCCCAGTTGCGGTGATGGGTTGTTCTGGGTTCACCGGTGGAGCAGATAGGTCGGCTGTCCGCCACCTTCAGGTCCGTCGAGGAACTATTCGCACGTGGTCAAGACCTTGATAAAGCTGGGCACTGTTATGACTGTTATGATGAAGCATAAGGGCGGCTAGCAAATGTCGAAGTCATTGAGCACCATCCAGGTTCAGAAATTTAATGCAGAGGGCTTTCTGTCGCCCATCGATGTGTTTACCGAGCAGGAGACCCAGGCTCATCGCACAGAGTTCGAAGCGTTTGAAAGCCGTCACGGTGACAGGTTCAAAACCAACATGCATCTGATCTCCGATTGGGCGTTTAAGGTTGTCACCGACGCTCGTATTCTTGATGCGGTAGAAGATGTGTTGGGGCCGAACTTCCATATCTGGAGCCTGAACTGGTTCATCAAGGAACCAGCTGAGATGAAGCAGGTGACGATGCATCAGGACAGTGAGTACTGGGGCTTGCTCCCCTTTGATGTCGTTACTGCCTGGCTGGCATTGACAGATGCCGGTGAACTGACCGGTCCGATGCGATTCTTACCGGGCAGCCATATGCAGTCCCTGACTCATGAAGAAACCTGGGCGGATGACAATCTGCTGACCCGCGGTCAACGATTGACCCAGGTGATCGACCCCCAGGACACTGTACTGGCACCCCTGAAAGCCGGGCAGATGTCATTGCATCATGTTCGGGTGGTGCATGGTTCGGACCCGAATAAGAGTGATGATCGTCGCATCGGTATGGTGATTCGATTTATAGCCACCCACGTGACCCAGACTAAGTTGAAAGACACCGCCATGTTAGTGCGGGGGCAAGATCACTTTCAGCACTTTGACCAGATGGCGCCACCCGGCATCGATATGGGTGAAGCGGAACTGGCGCGGTGGCAGGATTCGGTTCAGCGCATGCACAAGGCAATTATGGATCAGCCGGATTGATCTTCGCCAGGGAGTCAACAGTATTGAGCCAAGAACAATGAGCCGCACGTTTGACGTTGAAGCAAAAATCGATTGGTATCGCAGTCCAATTGATAAAGTAGTGTTGTCTGAGCTTATGCAAAGGAATGATTTTCGCGGCTGGCTACAAACAGGTTCCCATCTTGGGGTCTTTTTTACGACAGGCGTGTTAACGTATTTCGTTTTCCAGGCAGTCAGCATAGAAAACTGGTACTGGTCGCTACCCCTCCTGCTGGTCGCCTTGTTTGTCCACGGCACAATGGGCCCATTCACCGGCTTGATTGCTATTCACGAATTGCAGCATCGAACCGTGTTTAAGTCGAGAGCCCTGAATGAATTCTTCGAGAAGGTTTATGCGTTTATCAGCTGGTCTGACTACCTGTGGTACCAGCAAAGTCACGCCAGGCATCACCAGACAACCTGTAATGAAAAATATGATGGTGAAGTGCAGTTACCTATCAAGTTCAGTTTCAGGCGCTGGACATTCTGGGCCAGCCTTTTGGCCTGGAATCCACTGGCTAGCCGGGAAAAACTAAAGCAGGTATGGCGCCACGCAAACGGGCGTATTGAAGGTGTTTGGTACAATCATGTGCTACCGGAATCGGAACCGCGATTGAGGCGCAGACATCGCAACTGGGCTCGAACACTCCTGCTTGGTCACCTGGTCCTGGCGCTGATATTCATATTGTCCGGTCACTGGTTTCTGATCGTTGCTTTCACTTTCGGGAGTTTTTATTGCAGTTGGCTGGGTTTTCTCTGCGGTGTGCCACAGCACTTTGGTCTGAATTCTGATGTCACTGACTTTCGCCTAAATTCCCGGACATTTACCTGCTCATGGTTGCCAGCATTTTATTACTGGAACATGCAATACCACCTGGAGCACCATATGTATCCGGCGGTGCCGTTTTACAATCTGCCGAAATTGCGCAAGGTAATAGCGCATGACCTGCCACCGGTGACACACGGGCTTGTGGCTACCTGGCGGGAGTTGCTGGAGATTCGGCGAAATGCGAGGGAGAATCCGAATTATCAATTTGTCCCGGACATCCCTGTCCAGAAACCGCAGCATATGAACGTGCAATCTATCATATAGTCTCGCGAGGGATTGCGCACCGACACATCTGTTCAGGCGATCAAGATCGAATTCGGTTCCCGGAATTGCGTTACCTATATGTAAGGGATATACTTTTTGGTAAATTATGTGTAATAGGCTATACAATGTCTACAGCAACGATTACCGGCAAAGGGCAGATTACAATTCCCGTAGAGATCAGGCGTAGACTGGATTTGCAAACTGGTGACAAAATCAATTTCTTAATCGACGAAGACAATGTTGTAAAATTTTCACCTGTTACTCGAAACATCAAGAGTCTTAAGGGTCTGGTCACCAAACCTGACAAGCCTGTGAGCATTGATCAAATGAAAGCGACAGTAAAAGCTAGAGGCGGGGGCCGTTGATCGGCCTGGACACAAATGTGTTGATACGGTACCTGGTGCAAGATGATCGTAAACAGGCTACGCAGGCAACTTCATTTATTGAGCGCTATTGCACAGACGATAACCCTGGTTTTATCGGTCAAATTGTATTGTGCGAACTCGCCTGGGTGCTGGAGAGTAATTACAACCAAACTCGAGAACAGATCACTGACGTCATTGAACAATTGTTGCAGGTCGCACAGCTGGATGTGATGGAACCAGACGTGGTTTGGCGAGCTTTGAATGACTACAAGCATTCAAACGCAGATTTTCCTGATCATCTGCTGGCCAGAATCAACCAGGCTGGCGGCTGTGAGGTTACTGTGACTTTTGATAAGAAAGCAGCGAGATATGCGCCATTTCAGTTACTCAAATAACCTGTCCATTGGAACGCAACATTTCCTATCTGCCTAATGGTCTTTGTCAGTCAAAGAGCCCTCCTTTGAAGATTTTGTGCCTGGTATCCTGCGGTTATTCCACAACTGAACCAGTTCATTCCGCGATTTGCCAGCAACGAAAACACCAGCGAGGTAGGCGATATAGGGCACGCCGATCCAGATCAATAGTGAGCGTCCTTCTTCTAACCAGTAAAAGAGCCAGAGTAGTGCTGCAATAAAGTTCTGGAATTGATTCACCAGAAAGGCAATGATGAAATTGACGATACCATCATTGAACATTTCTGCGAAACCGGGAAAGTTGCCTATGAAACTCAAGCCTTCCCCGTGTTCGATAATAATCCAGGTCACCAGGGCTGTCACACCGTAGAAACCGCCGCCAAACTTTACCCATCTTCGCTCGGCGAAATTCAACTCCGGGACATCGTCTGGCTTGTTGCCGTCTTTTTTCTCGCCGTTCTTACCCTTGTTCTTGCCATTGATGTTGCCGAAAGCACTTTTGACTCTCGCGAAGCTTGCGCCTTTAGCGACTCGTCCTGATTGGTATAAGCGGTACATCAGGTACCAACTCATGAATGCGACCGGAAGGCCGAGGATGAATACAGCCCACAGGAATTCAAACATGATCTCTTACCGTCCGTGACTAGAGTTGGATACTACCTATCTTGCGAGCAATGGCCATTTTGGACCAACCCAGTCGTTTCCTATCGCTTCTTAAGCTTCTTCCGGTCCTTCAGGCCATCTTTGCCAATGACCTTCAGAATCTGGCGACAGGTCACCTGGCCCACCAGGCGACCATCCTCCTGGATCACGGGGCGGCGGCGGTGCTTGTGATCCAGCATCGAGGCAGCGACATCGACGATATCATCATGGGGTGTTTGGGTTTCGCACTCCCTGGTCATGACATCTGCCACGGTTGCGGCGCCGAACTCCTCGTCGTTGTAGGCACTGTCAAGGATTACCCTGAGGCAGTCAAGTTCAGAAACCATACCAATAAGATGATAGTCATCGTCGACGACGGCCACGCCAGATATTTTATTTTCCAGGATGGTATGGGCCGCTTCATATACTGTCATTTCTGCTGTGACAGTCACCGCATGTGTCATGTAGTCTTTCAGTTCAACAGATTGCAACATATTTGTCTCCTATCGTGTTGTCAGATCCTTTTTATTATGTGCTGTTTGTTATCCGTAACTACAAGATAGAGTGCGCCATTTGGCTGACCCACTCAATCACGGGGGTAGGGTAGACACCCAGTACCAGCAAAGACAGGGTTACCGCAGCCAATGCCCATCCCCCGGTGATGGGCACGGCAATCTCTGTCATTGTTGACTGTTTTGTCATCGTAAAGATAACTCTAAGGTAATAAAAAAGACCAATGCCGCTACCAACCACTACCGCGATAAGCAGTGTCCAAAGCTCGCTCCCAACACCAGCAGCGATGATATAGAATTTACCGATAAAACCGGCTGTTAATGGTATCCCTGCCAGCGACAGGAGCATAGCAGTGAAGAAACTCGCCAACAGTGGCCTTTGCCAGAACATGCCTTCATATTTTTCCAGTGTATCTGTATCGTGATCCGCATCGCCAGAGGACATGATGGTGATTACACCAAAGGCGCCGATAGTCGTCAAAAAGTAAGCAATGAGGAAAAAAGCAGAAGCTTCGATGGCGAGCTGCTTGCCGCCAATAGCGCTTGCGGCAATAAAGGCAACCATCAAATATCCCATTTGGGCGATAGAAGAATATGCCAACATTCTTTTAATACTATTCTGCATGAGTGCCAGCAGGTTGCCGACAATGATTGAGATCAGGGAGAGCCAGAACAGACCATTGATAATGGTCTCGTACTGATAACTATCAACCATGATAAAGAACCGCATCAGCACTGCGAATATGGCACCTTTTGAAACAGTTGCCAGAAATGCGGTGACAGGAGCCGGGGCGCCTTCATAAACATCCGGTGTCCACATATGAAACGGTGCCAGTGACAGTTTAAAACTGAGGCCACCAAGGATCATACCGCACCCGACGAGAATAAAGAGGCGGTCGAGTCCTGATTCCTGGTAATGGTTGGTTGCCATCTCAGTAAACGACATGGTGCCAAGGACAGCGTAGAGCAGGGCAATGCCAAACAGGATGATGGCTGAGGAGACACCGGACAAAATCAGGTATTTCAGTGCGGCTTCCAGACTAAAGAGCCCTCGACTGGGATAAGAAATCAGGGCGTAGATTGAAATCCCTAATAACTCCAATCCCAGGACGAACGTTGCAAAATGAGCGCTGTGGGCCAGCACCAATCCACCCAGGGTTGCCAACAGTAGCAGCAGGAAAAATTCGTCCTGTTTTTCGCCCCTTTGAGCACTGTAACTGTACGAAATCAGACAGATGAAGAAGCTACCGCTGACCACAAGCCCGGAGAACGCCAGGCCATAGTAATCAACGATAATCAGTGGTGTCACATTGCCTGCGGCCATATTGGTATTGACCCAGACAATTGATGCCAGGGTCAGCAGCAATCCCAACGCGGATAACCCGCAAGTCAGGGCCAGGTTCCTGGCGAAGGCGATCACCATCATCACCACCAGAATCACAATGCTCAAAGTGATGATGGGCGACAGTAAAAGCAAATCCACGCTAGTCATAATATGTACTCATCGCAAGCTACCTATCCACTGATCAGGACTCTGGGTCGTCAGTGCATGCAAGCTGGACAGGGCCGGGTCAACCAGGTCGAATATCGTTTGTGGATAAACACCAAGCCAGATCAATCCGATCATCATGGGTATCATCGCCACCATTTCTCGTGCCCCGAAGTCAGTCAGTTGCCGATCGGGTTTTGCTTCCCCCTGGAATACTCGCTGCATGGCAATCAGGGAATAAATCGCACCGGTAATAAGTCCCAGGGCAGCAATGACGGTGACGGTAATATTGACCTGGAATGCGCCCAGTAACACCAGGAATTCACCAACGAAGTTACCGAGTCCCGGCATACCCAGGGAAGCGACGATAAAGAACATGGCGATCGCGCCCATGCGCGGCATGTCCTGCCATAAGCCACCCATCTCTCTCATATCCCGGGTGTGTAGCCGATGTTGCAGCGCGCCCGCCATCATAAACAGGGCGGCGGTTGAGAATCCGTGGGCAATCATCTGCATCACAGCTCCCTGTAGCGCAATTTCATTCCAGGCATAGACACCGACAAGTACAAATCCCATATGACTGACGCTGCTGTAGGCCACCAGGCGCTTAAAATCAGTCTGCGCAAATGCCAACAGGGCGCCGTAGACGATGCTGATTGCACCCAGTGTCATGGCGAAATTTGCGATTTCTGCGGCAGCCTCCGGAAACAGGGGGACGGTAAATCGAATCAGCCCGTAAGCGCCGGTTTTCAACAAAATCCCTGCCAACAAAACACTGGCTGCGGTTGGCGCCTGGGTATGTGCATCCGGGAGCCAGGGATGGAAGGGGAATGCAGGGAGCTTGACCACAAAGGCGATAAAAAATCCCCACATTATCCAGTAGCTGAAATCGGTGGGTAACTCATGCCCCAGTAGGTCGAAATAGCTGAATGTCACTACGCCTGATGCGTGCGCATTGGTTAATACCAGCGCCAGTATTGAGATCAGCATCAAGAGACCGCTAACCTGGGTGAACAGGAAGAACTTCATGGAAGCGTAGGCCTTGTTTTCATGCCCCCAGATCGCGATCAGAAAGTACATGGGGATCAACATGACTTCCCAGAAAAAGAAAAACAGGAAAAGATCGAGACTGGTAAACACCCCGACCACCCCGACCAGAGTCCACAGCAGGTTAAATTGAAAAAAGCCACTTCGCTCGGATATTTCATTCCAGGATGAGATCACAGCGACAAACCCCAGGAACACTGTCAGGCTAATCATGATCAAACTCAGGCCATCCAGTGCGAACAGCAGGGTGATACCAAACCGCGGAATCCAGTCGTATTCAACTATTTCGATCCACACCGAGGGTGTACCCCCCAGGGACGAATGAATCTCGGGTGTGTTTATGTAAAGCGGCGCTATTATCAGACCCGCCAGCACACAGGTACCGATTGAAACCCACCGCGGCCAGTCTTTATTCAAACGTTCAGACAGCCAGGCAACCATGCCGCCGATGAACAGAACGAACATAACCGTTATTGCTGTCATGCCAGAATTACTCCGAGAAAGATCGCAATAATAAGGACGAGACCTGCGACCATGACTGCGGCATAGGTTCTTAGCTGGCCTGTCTGGCTGGTGGTGGAGAAGTCATGAATAAACCAGGTTACCTCGGCAGTGAAGTTATAGATCCAATCGACGATGTCTTTTTTATTGATACGGGTCACAAAGACATAGGGTTTGACAAACAAGGTGTCATACAACCAGTCCATGGCCCAATGGCTGAACCAGAATTTATTGAGGTTTGTGCCAAGAGCGGATTCGGTCCAGGGAGTGATGCTGATGCTGTGTCGTAAGAAAATCAGGTAAGCAATCAGGACACCCACAATGGGTACCGCGGGAGTAATTATCGCGATGGCGCCACTGTGATCGATAGCGTCTGCAAGTGGGAAAACCGCCGTCACCGGTATCTGGAACCAGCCGCCGATAAGAGCGAGTACGCACAAGATGACAAGCGGGCCTGCCATGCCCCAGCCAGCAGGCGCTTCTGCCTGGGTCTTTTCTTCACCAAAGAAAACGATGAACACCAGCCTGAAGCTATAGATTGCGGTGAGGAGTGCACCCAGCAACCCGCCAGCCCAGAATAAGAGTCCGAACTCCCCATGGTGGTAGGCGGAGAGCAGGATTGCGTCTTTCGAGTAAAAACCGGAAGTAAATGGCAGTGCTGCCAGCGCCGAACTGCCGATGATGAAACTCCAGAAGGCCACAGGCAGCTTTTTACGCAACCCACCCATACGGAAAATATTATGTTCATGATGCAGGCTGTAGATAACCGCCCCGGCGCCAAGAAACAGCAGGGCTTTGAAAAATGCATGGGTCATCAGGTGAAAAATACCGGAAGACCAGGCACCGACTCCAAGGGCCAGGAACATATAACCAATCTGGCTGATGGTGGAATAAGCCAGGATACGTTTAATATCGGTTTGGGTCATGGCAGTAAACGCTGCCATTAATAATGTGACGGTACCAATCGTTGCGACCACCAGCATCGCAGTCGGTGACAGAAGAAACAATTCGTGGGTTCGGGCGATAAGGTAGACACCGGCGGTGACCATGGTGGCCGCGTGTATCAACGCACTCACAGGTGTTGGGCCTGCCATGGCGTCCGGAAGCCATGTTTGCAGGGGCAGTTGTGCAGACTTGCCCACTGCGCCACCGACCAATAACAGGCAGGCAATGGTGACCATCGAATCGCCAACCTGCCAGGTCATTGCCGCTTTTTGCACCATGGGTTGAATATCCAGCGTGCCGAGATGCAGGAACAGCAGGAACA
Organism: Gammaproteobacteria bacterium; assembly: GCA_012960755.1. The sequence continues at coordinate 693,674 of DUAT01000057.1, read as the reverse complement.
TGCCGAGTGCCATAAATGTGTCGCCGATACGCGTGACCACGAATGCCTTGCGCGCAGCAGAACCGTTACTGGAATCCTCATGCCAGAAACCTACCAGCAGGTAGCTGCATAGTCCGACGCCTTCCCAGCCGACAAATAGCAGCAGAAGATTGTCGGCAAGAACCAGAACCAGCATAGCCGAGACAAAAAGATTCATGTAGCTGAAGAAGCGGCTGTAGTCCTTGTCATCCAGCATAAACAGTGAAGAATATATATGGATCAGGAGCCCGACCCCTGTGATCACAAACATCATAATCAGTGACAGGCCATCGATAAAGAAACTGACTTTCGGGACAAAGCCCCCGACGTTCATCCAGGTGTAAAGGATTACCGTGTATGGGCTGGGATCTCTCTGTAGCAGAAATTCGAATCCGACTAACATGACGATAAAGGCGGACAACCCAATGGAACCTACACCCACGAGTGCAACCATTTTCTTTGGCAAGTTACCCAGGGTGCAGAACAGGATTACAAAACCGAGCAGGGGTGAAAGTGGGATCAGATAGACAAGATCTGCCATGGTTAACCCCTCATCCTGTTGGCACGGTCTATATCCAAAGTGCCGAATCGACGGTGAACCTGCAGCAGCAAGCCCAGTCCCACCGCGACTTCTGCAGCCGCGATACTCAGGATCAGCATGAACATGATCTGACCGTCCGCCTGTCCCCAGCGAGCGCCTGCAAGCACAAAAGCCAGTGCACAGGCGTTCAGCATGATTTCAAGGGACATTAGAATCAGGATGATATTACGACGAACCATCACGCCACCGAGGCCGATGGCGAATAAAACTGCGGCCAGCAATAAACCGTGCTCGAGGGGTATAACGACGGCTTCTGTCATGATGACTGCCCCCCTTCACTAGGCCTGGCTTCAAACAGGTACCTGCGCCCCAGGTGATAAGCGCCCACAAGACCTGCAAGTAACAACATGGAGGCAATCTCTACCGCCAGCACATAAGGACCAAACAATTCAATACCCACGGTCTTGGGTCCAATCACCTGACCGCCAAGCAGTCGGTCGCCGGAAGACAGGATATAGATCATTTCGCCGAGCAGGGCGAGACAGAGAATCGATGGAAAAATCCACATGCCCGGTTGAAGCCAGCGATGCTCCAGGTCATCTCCTGTCTCTCCCAGGTTTAACATCATGATGACGAAAACGAACAGCACCATAATGGCACCCGCGTAGATCAGTATCTCGAGCGCTGCGGCGAACGGGGCCCCAACGAGATAAAAGATAATTGCAGAACCCAGTAACGAGATGATCAGGTAGATCAACGCATGGGCGGCATTGTATCGGGTCACTGACAGTATGGTTGAGATCAGTGAGATGGTAGCCGCTGTATAAAAAAGTCCAAGTTCGAGCATAAAATCCCAGTCTACCCGTCAGGGCAGAAGGCTCCTTACATCTATGGGCGGTGCTTCGTTGAGCGCTTCGCCCTTGTCTTTGTCCTTAATCGATTTACCGGCTACATTGTAAAAACTGTATCCCGGGTACTTACCTTGCCCATCAATCAGCAAATGTTCTTTTTCGTAGACCATATTCTGTCGATCGTATTCGCACATTTCGAAATCAGGTGTCAGTTGGATCGAATAGGTGGGGCACGCCTCTTCACACATGCCGCACATTACGCAGCGAGAGAAGTTAATCCTGAAGAATTCAGGGTACCAGCGACCGTCCTCGTCCTCGGTCTTCTGCAACGCAATACAGTCAACCGGGCAAGCAACAGCGCACAGGTTACAAGCCACGCAACGCTCATTACCGTCCGGATCCCGGGTCAGCACAATACGACCCCGGTAACGTGGTGCAAGGTAAGGCATTTCCTCCGGGTACTGCACGGTATCGGCGGGAGTAAATGTATGCTTCAACACCTGGTAGAGGGTGTCGATCTGGCTCCAGACGATATCTATCATCTTGTTCACGACGCTAACTCCACAATAATCCCATAATGAAATGTTTCACAGCCATAAAATCACCGCGCCTGTGACTAGCAGGTTTACCAGGGTCAGGGGTAACATCACCTTCCAGCCAAACGACATGAGCTGGTCGTATCTGGGCCGTGGAATACCGGCGCGCAGCAGAATAAAGAAACAAACTACAATAAATGTCTTTAACCCGAACCAGAAAAAACCGGGAAGAAAATCAGGCCCCAGCCAGCCTCCGAAGAAGATGGTAATGATCATCGAAGAAATGAGTAACAGGCCCAGGTACTCTCCCAGCATGAACATGCCGAATTTCATGCCGGAGTACTCGGTGTGGAAACCTGCAATGAGCTCGTGTTCTGCTTCCGGCAGGTCGAACGGTAAACGATGACTCTCTGCGATCCCGGCAATGAGAAAGACAATAAATCCCAGGAACTGGCTGATGACGAACCAGCCGTGTTCCGCCTGGGTATTGACGATGTCGACGAGGCTGAAGGAGCCGCTGATCATGACAACACCCATCAGTGACAAGCCCATAAATACTTCGTAGCTCACCATTTGTGCGGCAGAACGAAGCCCACCGATCAAGGCGTACTTGTTGTTCGATGCCAGACCACCCAACAGGACACTGTAAACTGCCAGGGAAGTCATGCCCAGGAAGAACAACAGGCCAATATTCAGGTCAGCAATATGCAGTTCAGCAGTGTAAGGCACAACCGCGAAACCCAGGAGCATTGCCATCACAATTGCCGTGGGTGCAAATGTAAACACAAATTTGTCTGCGAAGGGTGGAACCCAGTCTTCCTTTGCCAATAGTTTGATGACATCAGCCAGAGCAAGGCCAATACCGAAAGGGCCGACACGATTTGGACCCAGGCGATCCTGCCAGATGCCCAGCAGGCGGCGTTCAAACCAGACCAAAACGGCAGCAACTGCAAATGCACCCAATAAGGTACCGTAGATAACCAGATAGATAATGAGTTCTTCCATCAGGAAGTCCTATCTGTAGTGATTAGTTTCGGAGAAAGCGGATTCAGGTCGCTCACCCATTCCGTTATCTTTGAGAGTTCGATCGACTCAATGCCATTTAGTTGTGCGGTTGCCGGGATTCGTGGGTACACCATGCAATCGACCGGTAGATTGTCATCAACAATGACAGCCATTTGCAATTCGCCCCCCTGGGTTTGACAGCTGACGCCGTCGCCATTGCTGACACCCAACGCGTTCGCGTTCAATGAGCTCAGGCGGATATATGGCCTGGGAATTAACTGCGACAGTTCTTCGGAATTTGCGGACAATTCGTCGCTGCCAAATATATGAAGTTTGGCAACGAGGGTGCCCCGGTCGATCTGACCGATTGTATAGGGTGTTAAGCTCTCATTGGGTGCAATCAATATGACACCTGTGTCCCCGCCGGTATCAGAACCACCAATCTCGCTTTGAAACTTGTGGATTGACTGGTTTGAATTCCAGCCCGGTGACCAGGTGTATGCCCGCAAGCTTGCCGGGGTTTGTTGCTGAACACCTTCCATGGTGAACGCCATCGCGGATTCACTATCCACCGGCTGTTTTGGTTCGTGTACTGAAATATTTGCCAGCATTGCGGTACGACCACTCGCTCGATGGGTCATACGCGAAGACTTACTGCCTTCGATTCGAAAGTCGGCTTCCGGTGCGGCGTCAATAATGCCGCGAAGTACAGGGTGTTGATTCACCAGGTCGTGGCGTATTTCTGTTGACGATCTCAGTTCAGTACTCGCCCCGTCGTTTATGACTCCTTTCGCACCAAGCTGGATAGCATCCATTAAATGGTAACTGGCCTGAATATCTCCTTTGGGTTTATAAACCGCCATGGAGCGTTGTGCCCGGCCTTCGTTGTTGACATAAGTGCCCTCGGCCTCAGCAAATGTTGCAGCGGGTAAAACAATATGGGAAGCAGAAGTTGATGCATTGTCCAGATGATCGATGACCACGAGGTTTGCTATTTTTGAGACTTGGCTTTCGAAGCCCTGGCCCAGTCTGGGGGCTAGATCATTCTCCAGCAGAACAACCATGTCGGGTTCAGACGCAAGTAGCCCTGTGAGTGAGCCTTGATTGTCGAGTATTGCAACTCCGACACTGTTGCATTCGCTGGCACATAAAAAGAGTCCTGTTTCAGGGTTATTTGTCTTTAACGCCAGCGCGACGTTGACGGCGGCTTTCATAATATTGGCATTCTGGAGACTGGTGCCTGAGACAATCAAAGGGCGTTTGGCATTTGTCAGGGCCGTCACGATGGACGCAGTCTCCGCCGATGTCTCGCTGCTGTTGCTGTCTGAGAGGCTGCTGTTCGAGAGGCTTTCAGCAATATCAAATCCCAATTGCGAAATATCTGATGGTTTGAGTCGCAGTACCTGACTCGCAACTTCATCCAGTCTGTCTTCCACCGGTGTCGCTACTATCAGGGAGCTGCGATCATGCTGCGCCAGCTCCCTGACCGCCGCGTCATGCCAGAGTGCAATCTGCGTGGCATCGGCCATTTCAGCGCTTCGATTTCGCGTTGCCTGGCGTATGGACAGGGCCAGTCTTGGGGCATGATTGGTCACGTCTTCACCCAGTACCAGAATCGCATCATAATCTTCGATATCAGCCAGCGTTGGTGTAACCAGGTCACTGCTTAGAGCGTCGAGGATAATTCCGTGTAGCTCACGGTCAGTGTCGGTCATCCCGTTGCAATAATTTTCGCTTCCCACCAGGTCCCTAAGTGCATGGTTTGCTTCCAGGCTGGCCCGGGGTGAGCCGATACCGACGATTTTGGCGCTGGAAGAGATCATTTCCGTTATTTTCGATATCGCTGCTTCGAGATTTACCGGGTCGTATAAACCCCCGGCATTTCGAATCCCGGACTGGGGAATACGCCGGTTGGAGCTGACGTAGCCAGCACCGAACCTGCCACGATCACAGAGGAAGTATCCGTTGACCTCGTGATGATATCGGTTATGGACCCGGCGTATTTGGCCATATCGTTCTGAGGTATATGTATTGCACCCGAGCGCACAGCCAGTGCAAACAGTAGGTGCGGATTGTAAATCCCACTTGCGGGTGTAGTGCTTCGATAGAGTTTTATCGGTAAATACTCCAGTCGGGCAAACCTCAACAAGGTTCCCCGCAAACTCGTTCTCCAGAACGCCATCGTCAGAGCGGCCAAAAAAGACCCGGTCTCTTGAGGCAAATGCGCTGAGGTCATGCCCGCCGGAATAATCCTGGTAGTAGCGCACGCAGCGATAACAGGTGATGCAACGGTTCATTTCGTGACCGATGAATGGGCCCAGGTACTGATTGTTGAAGGTGGTTTTCTTGCCCTCATAGCGACGACTGCTATGCCCAACCATCACGGTCATGTCCTGCAGATGACATTCCCCGCCTTCCTCACAGACAGGGCAGTCGTGGGGGTGGTTCAGCATCAGGTTTTCAATCACCGAGTCCCTGAACATCACAGCATTTTCGGTCTGTACAGAAAACATCGCACCCTCTGTAACCGGCGTCATACAGCCCATCACGATGCGCCCACGGGTATCCTCGTCGTTGGCGTACTGAACGACAGCACATTGACGACAGGCGCCAACGCTGCCCATGGCTGGATGCCAGCAAAAATAGGGGAGGTCAATACCGGCTGATAGCAGGGCTTCGAGGAGGTTTACACCTGCCTTGACTTCGAGATCTTGCCCATCAACCTTGATCGTTGGCATCAGGCCCCTCCGACTGCATATTGACATTGTTTGTTTTCGATATGACTTATAAAGTCGTCGCGGAAATATTTCAAACCGCTGACCAGGGGTTCCATCGCCCCTGGTGCGTGGGCGCAGTGGGTGTTACCAATAGCGCCAATAAACTGTGACTGTCGTTCCAGTATCTCAATATCCCTGAGGCTACCTTCACCCGCCTCAATGCCATCGAGTATTTGCTGAACCCAGGGTAAACCTTCTCTGCAGGGCGTACAAAAGCCGCAGGACTCCCGGGCAAAAAACTTCTCCAGGTTCGCGATCATGCCAACAGGACAGGTTCTGTCGTCCAGAATAATCATCGTGCCCGTACCCATGCGGCTACCGGCCTTCATGATGGATTCGTATTCCATCGGTAAATCAAGATGCTCTGCGACCAGGAAATCTGTCGATGCGCCACCAGGTAGAAAGCCCTTCAGCCCATAGCCATCTTTCATGCCACCGGCACGTTCTTCTAGGATTTCCCGGATGGTGGTGCCCATGGGCAGTTCCCAGCAACCAGGATTCTTTACCCGACCACTGGCACCGAATAATTTAGTGCCGCCGTCACTGCCCAGGCCCAGGGACTTAAACCAGTCAGGACCGTTTGCGATGATGTGGGGAATATTGCAAAGGGTCTCTACATTATTAACAATCGTCGGTCGTCCCCAGAGACCACTCACTTGTGGAAATGGAGGCTTGGCGCGCGGCGTTGCCCGCTTACCTTCCAAAGAGTTCAGTAACGCGGTTTCTTCGCCGCAGATATAACGACCGGCACTAATATGGACATAAAGGTGAAAGTTAAAGTCCGATCCAAGGATCCGGTCACCGAGTAAATTCTTGTTTTCAGCTTCCTTGATGGCATCCCGCAGGCGTTTGATGGCAACATGATATTCATCGCGGATAAAGATATAACCCACATCTGCCGAGAGGGTGTAGGCCGACAGCACCATACCTTCTATCAATTGATGCGGATCAAATTCCATAAGCAATCTGTCTTTGAAGGTACCGGGTTCCATTTCGTCTGCATTCGCCACCAGGTAACGATGTCCGGGAGATTGCACTGGGTCAGGTTTTGGTACGAAGCTCCATTTCATCCCGGTAGGAAAACCTGCGCCACCTCTGCCTCGTAGATTGGAGTCCTTGATAATTTCAAGCACATCATCCGGTGTTGACTGGCCGACAGACTTTCGAACCGCGTCATAACCGCCATTAGCTTCATAGGCAGCGAGGTCCGTGGGACCTTTGTCTGGGGCTATGTTACGGGTTAACGGCGTTTCAGTCATTTGATGTCTCGCCCCCGATTGGATTGTTAGACGTATCGTCACTTGCATCGCTGAACAAGCTATCGATGCTCTGTTCCGTCAGGTCATGATGCAATTCATCACCGACCATCATTGCCGGGGCATGATCGCAGTCTCCAAGACAGGTCACCGGCAGCAAGGTATATTTGTTGTCCGCTGTGGTTTCACCGTATTCGATATTCAGTTTGGATTTGATCTTCCTGGATAAATTGTCTCCCCCCATAATCCAGCAGGTGACGCTGTCGCAATACAAAATAACCTTGTCTCCGACAGGCTTGCGATAGATAAGATTATAAAAGGTTGCAATGCCGTCCAGTTCAGCTTCTGACATCCCCAACAATTTTGCAATGCTCGACAGACTGCTGTCCGATACCCAGCCTCTGTGCCTTTGAACGATTTTAAGTGCATCAATAGCAGCGGAACGCCGGTCAGGCAGATGGCTGATCTCGGCTTCAATCTCACTGATCTCTGCATCGGATAGCGCATTGATCAAACTGTTGTTTACTGCCTCACTCATTTACGTTTCTTCTATATCTGGGTTTTTGACACTTTATCATCGGTCCACATCATCATCGGTCCACATCATCATCGATCCACGTCATCATCGGTCTACGTCCGCCATCACGAAATCAATACTGGCAATAATCGCGATCAGATCCGCGATCATCAATCCCCGGCTAATTAACGGTATCTGTTGTAAATGTGGAAAAGAGGGGGTTCGGATTCGCGTTCGGTATGATGTTGTTCCACCATCGCTGGTGAGGTAATACATGTTATTTCCCTTCGTCGCCTCAATTGTCACACTACACTCACCTGCCGGAATAACAGGTCCCCAGCTCACATTGAGAAAGTGGTGGATCAGCGTTTCGATATCGTACATGGTGCGTTCTTTTACCGGCGGCGTCGTGAGTCGATGGTCGGACTTATAGGGACCTTCTGGCATGTTGTTGACGCACTGCTCGATAATGCTCAGGCTCTGTACTATTTCGTCTACCCTGATCATCGCGCGGTCAAAGCAGTCACCGTTGTGATACACCGGTACTTCAAAATCAAACTGGTCATAACCACCATAGGGGCGATCCCGGCGCATATCGAAGTCGATTCCCGTGGCGCGCATGCCTGGGCCGGTAATGCCCCAGTCCATTGCCTCAGCCTGGGTGTAAACCCCAATATGTTTCGTCCGCTGTTTAACGATGCTGTTGCGCATTGACATTCTTTCGTAATGCACGAGTCGGGCAGGCATCCAATCGAGAAAATCCCTGAACATTTTATCCCAGCCCTTAGGCAGATCCTGGGCAACGCCACCGATGCGGAACCAGGCAGGATGCATGCGACCTCCGGTGATGGCTTCGACAATACGAAAGAGTTTTTCACGATCTGAAAACATATATAAAACAGGAGACATCTGCCCGACATCCTGGAGAAATGTACCGTAGAACAGCAGGTGGCTCAGTATTCGAAAGACCTCGGCCATCATAATGCGAATCACCTTGGCCCGTTCGGGTACTTCGATCCCGGCAAGCTTTTCGACCGCCATGACATACGGGAGGTTGTTCATAACCCCGCCCAAATAGTCGATACGATCAGTGTAAGGAATGTACGAATGCCAGGATTGACGTTCAGCCATTTTTTCTGCACCACGATGGTGATAGCCGATTTCCGGCAGTGCATCGACCACAACTTCGCCATCAAGCTGCAGAACGATTCGAAATACTCCATGCACTGAAGGATGATTGGGACCCAGGTTAAGGAACATAAACTCCGTGGTATCGTTTTTTCGCTTCATTCCCCAGTCTTCGGGTCGAAATCGCAGGGCATCCTGTTCTTTGTCCTGGCGTTTATCGTCCATCCTGAATGGTTCCAGTTCTGTTGCCCGGGCAGGATGGTCTTTGCGCAGCGCGTGACCTTCCCAGGTAGGCGGAAGCAGGATCCGGAACAGGTTTGGGTGGTCGGTAAAGGTGATACCGAACATGTCCCAGGCTTCCCGCTCATACCAATTGGCATTGGGGTAGACTCTTATAACGCTGGGTACATCCAGGTCCGGTTCGGCAAGGGCGATTTTCAGACGGATATCGCGCCAGGACCGGAAGGAGATAAGGTGGTAGACGACAGTAAATTCACTTGGCGGTAGACCTGCCCTGTTTTCTCGTATGCGTTCATCGACGCCACACAGATCGAACAGCATCTCATAGTCACGTTTCAGAAACGCGAGTACGTCGATGAGTGACTCTCGGGTTATCCAGAAGGTGGGAATATCATCCGCGGTTTTTTGGGATAGAAATGACGTATTGGGAAACTTTTCAGTAAGTTCCCGTCCAACATCTACTGCTTGTACCGCTACTGCTGACACGCTGTTCCCCTGGACCACATCTTTTCGTTCGTCTCGCTCGTTTCTATATAAAACTACACACTATCCGGCGCCCTTAAGTCCGTTGTCTTCATTCGTTCGTCATTCCTTAGATCGCGCTGACTGGTTTTTTCCGGTTTTATCACACCCTGGTCGCCGATCGTCCAACTGAGGGGGCGTCGTTCTTTACCGACGGCATCCTGCAACATCATCAGACCCTGTAAAAAAGCGTCTGGACGTGGTGGGCAGCCGGGTACATAGACGTCTACCGGCAGAAATTTGTCTACTCCCTGGACGACACTGTAAATGTCATACATGCCACCGGAATTGGCACAGGAGCCCATGGAAATGACCCACTTGGGTTCGAGCAATTGCTCATAAAGTCTCTGTACGATGGGCGCCATTTTTAAAAAACAGGTCCCGGTAATGATCATCAAATCAGCCTGTCGTGGCGTTGCACGCATAACTTCTGAACCGAAGCGGGACATATCGAAGCGGCTGGTCAGGGCTGTCGCAAATTCGACGTAACAACAGGACAAGCCGAAGTTGAAGGGCCAGATTGAGTTTTTTCGGCCCCAGGCCAGCATGTCTTCAAGGCTTGTCACCATGAGATTACGCTTCAGGTGCTCATCGAGTGCGCTGTCGACTTCTGTAATGGGAATATTCTCATCGGCTTTGGTGAGACTCCACTCCATTATTGATCCTCTAGTCGCTGTAATTCGAAACCTTCAGGAAGCCCCTTGGATTGCGCCAATCCTTTTCGGGTTTTGACTCCCCATTCGAGAGCACCGGACTTCCACTCGTAAATCAGCGCGATGACGAGAACCAAAATGAATACTGAAATCGCCAGATAACCGAATACACCCAATTCGTCGAAGGCAACAGCCCAGGCGAAAATAAATACCGTCTCCAGATCGAATATGACGAAGAACATGGCGATCAGGTAAAACTCGACAGTGATGGGGATTTGCGCCGAGCCGATATGCACAACGCCAGCTTCAAACGGTTCGCCGGTGGCGCGTTTCATGGGAGATTTCTCGCCGATGATATAGGAAAGAGAGAGGATGATGACGACCATCACCAAAACTGATGCAAAATAGAGGGCCAGGGGCCAGAGTGTTGACTCTGTCACGACTCACCCCGGGTGAGATTCACATACTTCGGCACCCCCAAAGACAACAGGGCCGAATAGTGCTTGTATACCGCTGCAACTTTGGCCATCTGTTCTCCATCTCGAGATCACGCTGGCCGACTAATGCAGAAACTTTGATCGAAAAAGTTTCTATGCCGGTGATCGGTAATGTACAACGGTTGGATGCCCTAACGCAACTATGAACACCTCACTTATTTTAACCACCTGCAATCACTATGTGAATGTTGTACTTTTGGTCTGAAGTGCCGGGTGCAATGGAGTGCGAAACTCAGTTGAATTAACATTCAGTTTCATCAGGTTCACATGCGATGATTAGGCCTTAGTAAACTGGTTGGTACGGTGCTATTTGGTACGGTGCTATAGCAGTAGTACAATCTGCCATTGCTTTTTACAGAGTCTCAGTATGAGTACAGATTATCTAGATACCCTCGGCCGTCTGGAAGCCAGCTTCTACGAGCCGTTGATATCGGCGACGGAAGAGGCCTGGAAAAATAACTGGATAAGCAACGATGTTTCCGGACACGACCCCCTCGCGGTTGCTCTGATTGGTGGAGCGTTAGCTGACCGACCTGCCTGGATTTTTCATGCTGGTTACCAGGGCATGATGCGTTATGCCTTCCCATTTTGCCCGAAGAGCGGTTGGGCGAGCTATCTGGTCGCCGAGGATAAAACCGGTGAGTATTCCGGAACAGTCATTGCAAAATCCACTGACAGTCGCACAGTGTCTGGGTTCAAAAATTGGGTCGCCGCTTCCGGGCATGTTGACCATCTTATCGTGCAGGTTACAGGTTCGGACGAGAACACCCTGTTGTTGATTGATCGAAACGCAGCAGGGGTGGCGCTGACCCATCGCGAAAGTCCCGGGTTTCTGGCTGATATGAGCCAGGGCTTTGCTGCCTTCGACGAAGTGAATGTTACCGATGATTGCATTTTCAGCAGTGGAGATCTGCCCCCCAATTTCGCCCAGTCCGAGCCGCTCCATGTGCTCACCGCGCTTAACGCATTTATGGTTTCTCAAACCTTGAATCTCGGTGGGAATCCCGGCATCCTGACCGCTGCCATGGATTCACTTCGCTTGGCTGGAAGACTGGTTGAAGGAAATGCCACAGGCGATGATTTCTTTCTCGGCGTTGCCGATTTGGATGCTTCGATGACAGAGACTGCCCGTAGCTTTGAAGAATTTATTCAAGTCGAGGATATCGGGTTGCACTTGCGCTGGCGGAAGGATCGCGGCCTGGTGAAAATGTTTTCCCGTGGTTTACAAAAAAGGGCGAAATGGCTGCGGGAAAACTAGCAGCCCGATAAAGATTGATCCGGTATAGCTTTAGCTTCAGTTCTTAGATACAAGGAATAAGTCAATGGTGTTGAAAATTGCGAAGTGGCTTGTAATTGTTGTTGCAGGCCTGGTACTGGGCATCGTGATTGTTTTCGGCATCGGATCATCAATGTCGCTGGATCGTGATTACACACATACCAAGAAAACCAGCGCCTTGCCTCTTTTATCCGCGGACTCGGCGACAGGTATTGTTCGTATCAAAGCCAACGGCTACGAGTTTCGGGCGCGTGTGGCAGGCTTGACTCACTCAGTCGAGGATGCCGCCACGGTAATCTTGTTACACGGGTTCCCTGTAACTTCGGCCATGTGGGAACCCATTATTCAGCCCCTGGCAGATGCAGGTTACCGCGTTGTTGCCTTTGACCAGCGTGGCTACAGCCCAGGTGCAAGACCGGAAGACCCGGCAGCCTACATAGTTCCCAATCTGGTAAGCGATGTTATAGCGATGGCGGATGCTGTTGGTGCGGAAAAGTTTCACCTGATCGGTCATGACTGGGGTTCGGCAATAGGCTGGAATACGGTAATGCTACACCCGGAACGGATTCTGTCCTGGACTGCTGTTTCGATCGCACACCCGGTTGCCTTTGGTGAAGCGCTGCAGAATGACCCGGACCAGCAAGCCCGCAGCAGTTATTTTGCCCTGTTTACAACTCCCTACTTGCCGGAAGCACTTTTTACATTTAATAATCTGGCGATGTTGATGGGACTTTATGCAGACATGACCCCAGAGCAGCAACAGGAATATCGCGAGGTATTTTCAGAACCTGGAGCCCTGACCTCAGCACTGAACTGGTACCGGCAGATGGGTGCGAGTCTGGCGGACGCATCGAGTTTGAATCCTTCGATTGATATCCCCACATTGTTTATCTGGGGTAACAAAGATGAATCGGCGGGCAGGGTAGCCGTCGAAGGGCAGGCCAAATACATCAAGGGGCCCTATCGCGAACTCGAGTTGGACGGAGGCCACTGGTTGATGGCCCAGCATGCCGAGGCGATTATCCCGGCTGTGCTGGAACAGCTGGCATCTTATTAGCATATTTCGATTTGTTCTTGGGCTATGGATTGCTGCTGTTGACCTGGGGAAACCACCGACTATAGGATTGTCATACAAACGTTTACGGCAGGGGAAGATAGTGAAAATAGGCATTAACGGCACAGGATTGGTACAGACTGCGTCCATTGACTTAATTGCAAAAGATGCACAGCGGGCGCTCGATGACGGTTTCTCCAGTTACTGGCTCGCAGAACATCCAACCGGTGGTCTTGATGCAATGACCGTGCTGACAGTCGTTGGATTGCGTGTTCCAGATATTGAACTGGGGACGGCAATTGTACCGACTTTCCCTCGTCATCCAATGGTCCTGGCCGGACAGGTGCATACCATGCAAAATGTCATCGGTCACCGGTTAACCCTGGGTATTGGCTTGTCTCACGAGACAATGATGAAATCATTGGGTTTACCGTTTGATCGACCAATCAGGCATTTAAGGGAGTACCTGTCGGTGCTGGTTCCTCTGCTGAATGAGGGTCGGGTCTCATTCCAGGGTGACATGATCTCCTGTGAAGCAGAAACTTTTTTCAATCCTGATCAACCAACCCCTGTGGTTGTCGCAGCCCTGGGACCCCAGGCACTCAAGGTCGCTGGACGTCTTGCAGATGGTACAACCCTGGCCTGGGTTGGACCGCGCACTGTTCGTGAACATATCAAACCCCGATTAACTGAAGCAGCGAGTGATGCGGGGCGACCGGCACCCAGAATTATTGCAACCTTGCCGGTGTGTGTGACGCAAGATGAAGACGCGGTAAGAAACAGAATTTCCCGAACGTTAAAAATGTACGGTGAATTACCTTCCTACAAGGCAATGTTTGAGCGCGAAGGTGTCAGCGAGCCTGGGGAACTTGCCATAGTGGGTAGTGAATCAAAAGTGCTTGACCAGCTGGCAGAAGTAGCTGCATCCGGCGTAACGGACTTTGCTGCTTCACAGTTCACTACTAACGATGACGAACGGGCGCAGACTCGTGACTTACTGGTCAACTGGCAGGCCAACAACAGATAACCAGCTCCAACTTGGCACCAGATGTTTTGGTGTATAAAACAACCGCTCTATAAGGAACCAAAGTATGGCCGATCTAAATAACACCAGAATAGTATTGAACTCAAGACCGATTGGCATGCCGACTGATGACAATTTTGAAGTTCAATCAATCCCGGTTGTTAGCCCTGGCGAGAACGAGATGTTACTGCGGACGCTTTGGCTCTCACTGGATCCCTATATGCGTGGGCGTATGAGCGACCGCAAGTCGTATGCGAAACCCCTGGAGATTGGCGAGGTTATCACCGGTGGTGTTGTGTGTCAGGTGGTTGAATCCAATGTAGCTGATTACCCTGTCGGTACGCTCGTGAGCGGGATGTATGGCTGGCAGTCCTATGCGATTGCGAAGCCGGATGATTATCGCCTGTTCAAGGTTGATCCTGAACTGGCGCCAATCTCTACTGCGGTTGGCACCACCGGCATGCCAGGTCAAACAGCCTATTTTGGACTGCTTAACGTCGGTAAACCGCAGGAGGGTGAAACCGTCGTCGTCTCCGCAGCATCCGGCGCGGTGGGTTCCGTTGTTGGGCAAATAGCAAAGATTCAGGGATGCCGTGCGGTGGGGATCGCGGGAGGCAAGACAAAATGTGACTACGTAGTGAATGAACTTGGATTCGATGTCTGTATTGATTACAAAGAGTCCGACTTTGCGGAAAAACTGGCAGCCGCTTGTCCGGAGGGTGTTGATGTTTATTTTGAGAACGTGGGCGGTGAAATCCTCGAAGCAGTGGCGCCGTTACTCAATAAAGGAGCGCGAGTCCCGGTTTGTGGTTTTATCTCGGCTTACAACGCAACGAGCGATGATCAGATAAAAACCCCCGAAATGGTTCTCGGTGCACTTGAGCACCCACCTGAATCCCGCTTCTTTGTGGTCACCGAGTGGATCGACGAATTTGAAACAGCGGCTCGAACATTGGGTGAGTGGATTAAAGACGGCAGGCTAAAATACCGTGAAACGATTGTTGAAGGAATTGAGAATGCACCGTTGGCATTTCGCATGTTGTTCACCGGTGAAAACTTTGGAAAGTTGATGATTAAGGTCGCGGATCTGGATTCTGACGGTTAAACATTTATGAGTGTCGATCAGTTGAGTAAACTCTGCTCGTGTTTCAGTGTACGTCGATTCCAAAGGACAGCAACGATTCCAACCAGCACATTGGTAATCGCCGTCGCAGCAAAGATACCAACATAGCCAAAATAGTGACTCGCAACCAACGCCATTGGGATATAAACAATCAGTAGCCTGGCAACGGATAACAGCAGCGCTGGCATAGGCTTTCGCAGGGCATTAAATGCATGTGTAGCAACAGTGATTAATCCCAGGAACCCAATTGATAATGGAATAATGTGTAGAAAGGTGACAGCAGTCTCCACCAGACTGGGATCATCATTGATGAAATTGACGAAATAACCGGCACCAAGCCACATGATAGTTGCAGCAATAAGACCCCACACAAGACAACCAATGTAGCAGGTAGCCAGGGTTTCATAAACACGATCAAACTTTCGCGCCCCCCAGTTCTGACCTACCAGGGGCACAACGCTGGTGGAGATCCCGATAACAACCATACCGGCGACTGACTCTATGCGGCTGGCGACGCCAAACCCTGCGACCACGGTTGTGCCAAATCCTGCGAGCAACCAGGTAACAACCGCCATCGAAACGGGTTGAATCAGGTTGGTTGCCGCGGCGGGTATGCCCACAACCAGAATCTGTTGAGCAGATTGAACAAAATTACCCAGAGAACGCACAAACAATCGCTCTTTGAAAAAATACCAGTAACCGGCCAGCAATACTTGTGCGCAGGTACCGGCAACAAATGCCCAACCCGCTCCCTGCAGCCCGAGTTCTGGAAAACCAAACAAACCGAAGATAAGAAATGGACCCACGGTTACCTGCACAGCAGGTGCAGTTGTCATGATGTATCCGGGGAAAGTCGCGTTGCCAAATGCCCGTACCAAGCCGTTAGACACCATGGCGATGCCCATCATCGGGAAGCCGATCAACCAGATGTGTGCGTAACTGCTTGCAAGGGCGAGCACTTCGTCTCGCGCACCAAGCAGTGAGAACAAATGTTCGGCCCCGATTTGTCCCAGTAATGCAACAGCGGTGGTAAACAGGAGTACCAACAAGTAGCAATGTGTAATTGTTAGACTTGTCTTGAAGCGATCGCCTTCGCCCATGGATTGTGCGATAAGGGTAGAGGCGCCAATGCCGATTCCACGGGTCAATGCGTTCAGGGACATGGTGATCGGGAAAGTAAATGTGATGGCGGCCAGTTCAAGTTTGCCCACCATGCCGATATAAAACATCTCGACCAGCTGGCCCAGGGTCATTGCCAGAAAACCGACAATCATCACACTCGATAGATGAACAACATGACGACGAATGGAACCCTCGGTAAAGGTGGCAGTGCCGCGGTGCCTGGCTGGCGCTGACTGATTCAAGACAGCGCCGGGTAAAACAGTATACCTTCCTGTCCAAGTGGCAATTGAGAAACCACAGAACCCGTTGGGTCAATGACTGCAGTTGGCCCATATGAAATACGGTTATCTCTAGTACCCGTGACATCTGAGGAGAGTAACCACAAACCTGTCTCCACAGTTCTCCGGGAGCGTATTTCGTTGTGCTTGAATTTCCAGGTCTCGGCATTGTCTCGCCTCAGCATATTGTTGCAGGGACAAACGAGTAGTTGTGCGCCCTGTGCGGCGATGTTTGCAGCGCACTCAGGAAAATTAAGGTCATAACAAATATTGATACCGAATTTTATTCCATCAACCTCGAAAACCGGGAATTCGTCACCGGCGGTAAACACCTTGTGCTCACCAGTGGTGAGATTGGTTTTCCGGTATTTACCCAGCACCTGACCATTCTTGATGACGACAGCAGTGTTAAACAATCGTTGTTTGTCTATTTCTATGAGACCAATAACCAGTACAGGATTGATATAAGAAAACTGTCCCAGAATGTTTTTGAACGAAGGGGACGACAGGTCGATTGCGAGTTCGCGGGTCAAGTCCTTGTGCACGACATAGCGTTGAAGGAAACACTCGGGATAGCAAATCAATATTGCATTTTCTTTTTCTGCGGCAACAGCATGTTCGATGATTTTCGCAAGACTTGCTTCGATATCACCATGGATGTCCGGCATTTGAGCGGCAGATATCATTTGCATATTGAGGGCCGCTAATCCGAGTTTTCTGCAAAATAGAGAATATGACCCTGGTTGTCAGTGATGGAAAATTCCTTCGATCCCCATTCGGTAGTGTTGATTCCGTTGCGAGGAGTTATGCCTTTGTTACGCAGTTCTGCGGCTTTGGACTCCACATCGTCCGTCGGGAAGTACAGGTGAAAGTGATCCCCTTCAGAGACAAATTCTATGGAGGGATCCTTATCATCCACCAGTTTCAGATGGAACTGTTGATCACCCACTTTTATCCCCGCGTAGAAGTCCTGAAACCGGAATTCCAGCTTAAATCCGAGGGAAGTATAAAATCCGATTGATTCTTCAATATCAGTGGTTCGAATTTGCGTAATAACGCCTGTTACTACAGCGGTTGGTGAGGTTGGCACATTGCCTCCAGATCGAGCGTTTTCCCCATATTAACGCGATCGTCAGCACAAAATCCTGCTCTTGTGGTCATTCGATACAGTCAGTGCCTCAGAAATCCTGAAGCAGGGGGCAGGAAGCCAGGTCGTTTCAAATTTAGAAAGAAAAGCCTCCCTGAGGAGACTTTTCCAAGGTGAAAATCGATCGAGCACTGTTAGTGCGAGTAGGCAAACTCGAGGGAGTAGGTTCTCGGTGCACCCCAACCCTGAAAACCGCCATCAACACCCAGCAGCAGGATTTGTTCCTTGTAATCCTCTTCTGTCAGGTTCTTTCCGTAGGCTGAGATGGTAAAGGTACTGCCATTCTGCAGATTCCAGTTATAGGCCACCCTCGCGTCCAGCAAGGTATAGGCCCCCTCAACGATAAAGGAGTTTGGCGGTGAACCGGCGATATTCATATCGTCCTGATGCCGGGCAATCACACTGATATGAAAGTCGTTGCCACCGAATGTGCGATCATAAGCTGCCGTGAAAGACATATTGAACTCGGGAATAAACAGTGCTTCACCACCGGGAAATGTGACATTAGGGCAGGTATTACCGTCGCTGGATGGCGCATTGGGAAAGAATCCCGGATTATCAAAAGCATTACAGGCTGAACCAGTGGGGTTAAATGCCACGGTACGGGAATTCATCTGATACGATGACGTATCGACCTCGGTTTTACCATAATTAAACATCAACATGACGTTATCAGTCACGCTTGCTTTCAACTCAACCTCGTACCCCCAGATATCGCGGTCTGCTGGAATATTGTTAACAATTGTATTGGTGCCCGGTGGTTGTCCAGCGGGTAATATAATCACTGACGCCGCTTGCGCGTCAGCTACCGTTGTTTGAAAGGCTGCAAGATTCAGGATGACTCGACCATCCATGAAGGTATTCTTCAATCCAAGTTCCCAGGATTCCACGGATTGCGGTTCAAAAACTGCGAACTCGGGGTCCGTCGACCGATTGTGGATTCCACCAGACTGAAACCCTTCTGAATAAACGGCGTAAAGCGAATGGTTCGGGGCAAAAACCCAGTCAGCAGTGACTTTTATGAGCGTATCGCTCCATTCATCACCAAGACCGAACTCTGCGACGATAGGGGGACCAACTGATTCCGTTGGTGGATTGATGGACAGTCCAAACTTGTTGGTCGGACCATCAGTCGGGGGGAGACCGGCAAAATAGACAGCATTGAAATCCTTCTCTTCTTCTACCCGACGTGCGCCCACACTGAGTTCCAGTGTGTCTGTCACCTGCCAGTTGAGTGCTGCGAATAGTGCTGTTGATTTTACATCCTCAGCGGTTTGCTGGATGGTAAACGCGGGTGGCAGTTGACATAAGGTTGGATCCAGAGCGGGACTAGGTAAACCGGCAACCGAGCATGGCGTTCCAGGCGGTAAGCCAATTGCAGCCGATGGCAGCGCAAAGACCTGATTGGTTCCTTGTTGGAAACTAAACTCCGAATCCCAATAGAAATAACCCACTGTATAAGAGAGACTGTCTGTCAGATCACCAGATAATTTAATCTCCTGTGAGAACTGTTCGTAGTCACGGTCACGATGGGTATGCAATTGAGCGAGAGGCGAGGCTGTGCTCTCAAGGGTGGAGCCGTCGAAATCCTGCCCTGTGACATCAGTCGAGTCGACCCAACCTGATATTGTCTCCAATTCACCCCAACCCAGATCAAAACTTAATTGTAGACCGAATGAATCAACATCCAGTTCTTGAAATTCATCATAGTCTGCTTCGTTGACGTGCACATTGTCGCCATTCCAACGAGGGTCCTGGGGTGGAATGTCGCCAGATTGATCAACATTGTCATAAGTAAATTGGCCGCTGAACCAATCGTTGGGCTCATACAAAGCTGAAAACGTGATGGCTGTGTAGTCATCCGCACCGGCATCGCCGCCGAGGGTGATGTTCTTGTAATATCCATCACGCTCCTTAGTGATGACACCCAGCTTAAACGCCAGTGAATCGTCGATGACCGGCACATTGATCCTGGCTTTTAGCTGCTTTTCTCCATAGTTGCCGACCGTTGCCGAGACGCCGTAGTGAAAATCATTAAATACTGGCTTGATTCGCTTAACGACGATAATGCCACCAGTGGTATTCTTACCGTACAAAACACCTTGTGGACCACGGTTTATTTCAATCTGCTGGATATCAAAGGTATCGATTAACTGACCCGTATTGGTTCCCTGATAAATCCCATCGATAATAATGCCTACTGCTGGCGGCTGATTATTTTCCGCATCGGCATACCCGAGACCGCGGATAAACAAGGCACCTTGTCCTGGTGCCGCGGTTACCATGCCGATCCTGACATTGGGAACCAGCGCATCCAGGTCACGAATGGTTTTTGGCGCAAGGCGTTCGAGGTCAGCCTCGGTAAATGCGGTAACAGCCATTGGTACGTCTTGTATGGATTCTTCCTGCCGTCGTGAGGTCACAACGACGGTTTCCATCGCCGCGTCAGCATCTGCTGCCGTGGCGATTTGCGGTACTGAAATTGGTGCGATAGTGACAAAAGCACCAAGTAGGATTCGATTGAATCTCATATTCTCTCCCCAGAAAATTTGTTTTTTGTGTCCGGTAGCTTTTTGGCGCTAACTGGACTGGTTGCCGAGAAAACAAGCAAACATGATTGTTTTAACCCAGACCTAGTGTTCGAGTCATGCTGATAGGTGGGCGAGTGGGTGGATAAGGGTTGGCCTTGTCCAGGGGAGTCACAGTCAAGGCCGTGATTACCGGCCGTCAGGTAACTCGCCGAATGAGGCGATATCGGCCAGTTTGTCTTTGATTTTCCTGGAATCGGGATCGGACTCCAGTGCCAACTCCAGAGTTGATCTCGCGTCAGTGAAACGTTGTAACTTGAGCTGAGTGAGTGCTTTGTTGTACAGCGAAATGTTGTAGGTTGTGTTTGTCAGCCCATCAGAGTTCGATTCGATGACGATGTTGTACTCCTTGAGCGCTGCTTCGTATTCGTGAGCATAGTAAAGCGCGTTGCCCCGGTTGACGTGAAATTGGGGCTGGTCCGGCAGGATTCGAACAGCCCGATCCTGATCCCGTAGTGCATTGTCAACATGCCCGTTTCGCAGGTGGATGATGCCACGGTTCGAGTAGGTTGCGGCCAGATCACGTTTACTCAAATCGCCATTGCTGATTGCATTGTTGCAGTGGAAAACATTTTGATTCGAAAACGGGATCAAGGTGGCCTGATAACAGCTACCTGCGTCCGTTGAACCAAACATACTCGATGCAGCCAGTGCAGAGCTGGTGCAGATAAGCGTAATTTGAGTTAGCAAAAACAGGTTTTTCACTGGAATTGAGGCTCCCAATACAGTTATTGTAATCCGTTGCAGGCTCTCCGGGTAGTGCGATGGTCATAGGCAGGAAATTTATGTATAAATACACAACTTTGAGACGAGAGAATAGGGGATACATATGAGCAGAATAAGTCTAAAGCAGGATCACGAATTGCCGAATGAAGTGCTGGCCCAGGTGCAAGCCGTTGAAGCTGCTGGCGGCGATAGCTCTGTGATGCGGGGTTTTGCGCATCGGCAGTCGCTGTTTGACGGGTTTTTCAGCTGGTACCGGCAAGCCCGAAAAGGTGAGGCAGTTGAAGAAGAATTGATCGAGTTGGTGCGTTTGAAAATTGCCCGGCTGAATGATTGTTTTACCTGACTTAATACTCGATTTCTGTCGGGCACAGAAAAAGAAGAAAATCTAACTGAAGAAAAAATTGCTGAATTGGATGCAGACACCAATAGCTACAGCACAAGGGAAAGACTCGCGGTTGAGTATGCAGAGAAAATGGCGCTTGACCACCAGAGTATAGATGACGCCTTTTTTGAAAGACTGCATGGGGAGTTTGACGATCCTGAAATTGTTGAGCTAGGCATGTTAATTGGCCAGTTCATCGGCGTCGGTCGACTCCTGATGGTTTTGGACCTGGAGCCAAAAACCTGCGCGATTTGAAAGCCGGGACAGTAATGGACGAGAAGACCCAAAATCATCAACTCAGTGAAATGAAATGCCCGGTCAACCTGGACGATGTTGACCTGTTCTCTGCGGGCGCGCAGGAGCACTGGTATGAGGCTTACGAAATACTGCACCGCGAATCTCCGGTTCACAGAATTCCAGGCGAGGGGACAACACCGGAACACGACGGGTTCATCCTGACAAAATATGAGGACATATCAAAAGTTGTTCGTGACCCCGTGAGATTTCCACCGGGATTGTCGGTTGCGATCAACGAGATGAAAAAACGCAACATTCCCTCTGATGAATTACCCCGGATGAATGCGATGATGGTTTCAATGATGACCTTGCGGCCAACTATTGAACTATGGCGAGCACATCGCCAGGAACTCACTGATCCCTGGGTCGGGCCAGGGGCTGGTCGGCACAAGGAGATGATCACTCGCTGTGTTGATCAACTGATTGATCAATGGATCGACAGGGGTGAGGTTGAATTTATCTCCGAATTCGCAAGGCCACTGCCCCAGATGGTGCTTGCGAATGTACTTGGCTTTCCCGTTGAAGATATACCGCAGTTAGCCCGCTGGGGTACTGCCCAGGTTGCCGCATTCGTCTATGGCAAGGGACACAGAAACATCCTGACAAAGGAAGAGTCAGCTGAACAGTTCAAACTGCTGGATGGTTTCAAGGAATATGTGCACGAAAAAGTCCAGGAAAAACGCGAAAATCCACAGGATGACATGATCTCTTTTTTAACAGAGGTGACCTACGAGGCGCTGGGTCGAAAGTTAACAGACGTTGAAATTAATGGCGTCGTTTATGCCATGGTGATTGGCGGCCTGGAAACCACCCAATACGCCCTGGAGGAACAGGCGCAATTACTTTGTGAGCGCCCTGGTGTCTTTACCGAAATCAAGCAGGATCGAACCAGGCTCAGGCATTTCACCGAAGAAGGCATGCGCTTGCGATCTCCGACCCAGGGACTGTCGACACGAACGACAAGTCAGGATGAGGTCTTCCAGGGGGTCAAAGTACCAAAAGGTTCCATTCTTCACCTTCGATGGGCTGCTGCCAATATCGATGAAGATGAATTTGAGTGTCCCCACGAATTACAACTTGACCGCCGTGCCGTCAGTCGCCATCTGACTTTTTCAGCCGGACCCAGGGTTTGCCCTGGCGCGGGTATTTCCCGACTGGAACAGATGATCGCCTGGGACAGGTTGCTGGACCGGTTGGATAACCTGGAGTACGGTGCGGATAATACGTTCCTGCATCAGCCTGGGATTATGCTTGGGACGCTGGAATTGAATTTAAGATTCAGCAAAGCTGTTAGTTTGTAGTTGGTTAGACAGAGGCTCGGCGGCCCCACCTCGAGTCTGCGGCAAGCATACACCTGGCTGAGCAATCCTGTAGCGTCAAGAGTTGCTGACGTATCGATTACTTTAGCAACTGGTTGCATTCCATACTGGTCAACGCGGCCAATGATCGTTCAAGCATACGACGGCCCAGTTCATCACCCCGCGCATTACCGGCATCCAGTGTTCCGCAGACCGCGATAGGCGTAATCATCGTAACAAGAAGATTCAAACGATAATGTTCGACACACTGGTCAAAACTGTAGTTTTTAACCCCGTTGTCCGTCAGTACATCATAGTAATGACGCAGAGCTTTTAGTTCTGTGTCTCCACGGTGTTCTGTGCCGCAGCTCTGGGCGCTGAAATAGGCTGTATCCATGAGGCCGTTACCACCCGTTGTGTTCTGCCAATCCACCGCGACTATTTTCAACTCGCCGCTTTTCCGCATAAGAAACATATTGTCGACTCGATAGTCACCGTGGATCAGGGTCGATGGTCCTGACATGGCCCGGTTGAAAAGATCAGCGTATTGTTCACCGGTCTTGCGAATCACATCCACCAGGTCGTCGACGAACAGCTCCGGGAACGCTGCTATGGTGGGTTCGACGCCGGGCCTGAATATTGCGTCGCGGCGGAACAGCGTCATCGACTCGACATTCTGGTAATTGAGCCAGGATATCTCGTCGGTTTTATCCCAGTAAAGCGCGTGCATTCGTGCCGCCAGCTCAAAGGCGAGCAACATTTCTTTTTCGGAACAACCCTGAAGTTGATCCCCGGCTTCCGTATCGCCCAGATCTTCGAGAATGAGTAGAAAATCCTGGGTCTCGGGATCGATATCCGCAAAAAGGCACTTGGGACTCGGTAACGGCGTCTTGTGAGCCAGGTGGCGGTAAAAGTTAATTTCGTTAAAGTAGAAGTTCAGTTGTTTCGAAAAGGCCTTATTGTCCGTTTGCGCGGCACACTTAACGATAATACTGCTCTGGGAACCGGACTCGAAAGTCAGACTTGCCCTGGCAATGGAAGACATTAAACCAACACCTTCACCAAGGGGTTTGACGGTGACATCAGTCACCGTCTCGGGTAGTTTACCTGCCAATACATGATTGACCATGTCTGCAGATAGCTGGTCATAACTTTGAAGTATTGTTTTCATAGCAGAAAGCCTACGATGACTTCAGTATACTGCGCAACATCAATGACAAAAAAGAATGAAAAAAAAGGCAAATTATGAATAACCTGAATGAACAATTTAGTCTTACAGATCATGTTGCCGTTGTCACTGGTGCAGGCAGGGGAATAGGTGAAGGGATAGCAACTGATTTCGCAAGGGCGGGCGCTTGTGTTGTTGTGGCCGCGAGACGAACGCAGGAAATCGAACGGGTTGCCGCCAGTATCCGTGACAGTGGCGGCAAAGCCGTCGCGGTGACCACGGATGTGACAGATGATGCAGCGCTGGATCGCCTGGCACAGAGAGCAGTAGATGAATTTGGCAAATTAACCATCTGGGTGAACAACGCCGGTGGCTCAACCATGAGAATGCCCCTTAATGAACTCCCGAGAGATGAATGGGACAGAACAATTGCGCTTAACCTGACGGCCGTCTATGTTGGCAGCATCACGGCAGCGCGTTATATGGATCGTGGATCAATCATCAATATTAGCTCTGGCGCTGGTACCGGGCCGGTGCCCGGCAGTGCTCATTATGGTGCGGCGAAAGCGGGTACAAACTCCTTAACCTGGACCTTGTCAGCAGAACTTGCGCCCGATATCAGGGTCAATGCGGTTGCGCCGGGAGCCATTCCAACCGAGGTCATGCTGAAGGCACTTAACAAGGACGAGAGCCAATTGGATGAGATTCTTGATGAGTGGAAGATACCCCTGGGGCGACTTGGAACACCCCGGGATATCTCAGCGGCTTGCATCTACCTGGCGTCAGACGCAGCCAGTTGGGTTAGTGGTGAAATATTGAGGGTCGGGGGTGGCGCAAAACCTCGCTAAAATTGCTCGTCAGAATAGTTTTCCATTTGTTCTACTGCCCTGCGCAAAGGGTCGAGACACAGATAAAGACAGACTGCAGCGATACTGTAGTTAACAACGGAAAGT
Organism: Gammaproteobacteria bacterium; assembly: GCA_012960755.1. The sequence goes on along the minus strand of DUAT01000057.1, from coordinate 668,697 downwards.
GACGCCAGGGACAAACCGATGGCTTCTTCTGAACCAAACACGTAGTCATTCATCAGTCCGATAATCAACGGTGCAAACAGGTAAGACAGAAACGAAACACAGATAAGGTAAATGGCGATCAATTGGCCTCGCATTCGATTCGGTGCAATCGCTTGTAAAGCAGCGTTACTGAGCCCCGGTGGCATGGCCATGAAGAAAGTGAGAGGAATGATAAGGATGATTGCCAACATGTCGCTTTCAACCAACGGAACCACCAGTGCAACAGGTCCAAGGCCAATGGTGCCCCACATCGTAAGCCGCATAGGTGCATCGGATTCACCCCTGGCCAGCATCCTTCCGGCATAATATCCCGCCCAGACGCTACCCAGGATGCCCGCAAGAAATGCGATGCTGCCGTAGGTGAGGCCGATATCAGTTCTGCTCCAGCCGTGTTTACGCACAAAAAATTCCACAATCCATGTCAGGAAAGCAAAACCCTGGATAGACAAACACAGATAAGCGACAAAATGGAATGTCAGGTAACGACGTCGGGACTGAACAAATTCCCACAATTCACCCCACGAATAGCCGCTGTCGAGCTCGGCACCCACACCGCTTCGTGCCGGTTCCCGCATGGTAAACATCACCAGGGCGAGGAGAACGCCCGGCAGGCCCACAACCACCAGCACGGTCTGCCATGAAAACATTTCACCAAAGACTGGCATCACGACATGGGGTTGAGCTTCCAGGTAGTCTATCAACGGGCCGCCAACCATACTCGCAAGACCCGTACCGATAAACGGAGCCGTGGCGACAATACCAAATGCCAGGGGTAGTCTTCGAACCTCGAAATAATCTGCCAGCATTGATGTTGTTGCCGGGCCCAGGGATGCCTCACCCACGCCGACACCCATTCGGGCAACAAAAAGTTGACTGAACGTGTTAGCCATACCCGCAAGCGCGGTCATGGCGCTCCAACTGAACACACCGGCGATAATAACGTTGCGGCGGGAGTATCTGTCCGCGAGCCGCGCCAATGGCAGAGTCGTTAGCGAATACACCAATGAAAACGCCAGACCGATGATCAGGGAGATTTCTGTGTCCGACAGGCCGCCAAGATCCCGCTTGATCGGGCCGATCATGACGTTGAGAATCTGTCGGTCGATAAATGACAATGTGGAGGCAAGGGTTAACAGAAAAACGGCGTACCAGAGCGTGGCGTTGGAATACTTCATAATGGGTCTACCGAATTAGTCAAGGCAGGGCCGTTGGCGCTGACTATTGTTTTACCAAAGTTCTTTCCAGCGAAAAGATCAGAAAACGCTTGGCCGCAGCATTCTATTCCCTCGTACATATGCTCGAAGCTGACCAGTTGACCATCTGATAACCATTGTGACAGGGCTCGCCGGGCTTCATCATACCGGTCCACTTTGGTATGGGTCAGGAACCCTTCGATCCTCGCGCAGTTGGTGACGAGCTGGAACAGGTTTGATGGGCCGGAATTTTCAGTTCGGGTGTAGTCAGCCACTGCGCCGCAAAATGCGATCCGTGCGCCATTGTTGATTTGATTAAGGACTGGTTCAAGTAACGGTCCGCCGACATTGTCAAAGTAGATATCAATACCGTCTGGGCAGGCAGCGGCAATTGACTGCTCGAGGTTTTCGCTTCGGTAATTGATCGTTGCATCGTATCCCAGCTTATCCCGCAGCCAATCGCATTTTTCATCGCTTCCCGCGAACCCCACCACCCGTTTTGCCCCTAGAATGTGGGCAATCTGACCTGCGACCGAGCCGACAGCACCGCCTGCTGCAGATATCAGCACAGTTTCGTTCGTCCCGGGGTTTGCAATGTCGTGTAGACCGAAATAGGCCGACATACCGGTATCTCCAAGAATACCCAGGTGATAACTGAGAGGGTGAATGCCGTCATCGACCAATGGGACCAGGAAGTCATCGTCGCTTGCGATGGAATACTCTTCCCAGGCTAATCTGCCCATCAGCAACTGGCCTTCCACGTATTCAGGATGTTTTGATTCAATAACCCGACTGAGGGTTAAACCCATCACAGGTTTGTTCAATGGCATGGCAGGCAGGACATCGTCTCCTGAATCCTCATCCATCCAATTGCGAAATCCGGCATCGAGGGAGAAGTACAAATTTTGAACCAGTGCTTGTCTTTGCCTGATATCAGGCACACTCGATTCGACGACATCAAAGTCCCCGGCCCGTGGCTTACCAACAGGCCGTCGACCTAACATAACTTGTTTGTTTAACAATTTCACTCACCCAATTCCTGCTAACTGTGATCATAGATAGCCTGACATTCGTAATGCCGCTACCCACCATGCACGCCAAAGTAACACAATATTCAACATGACTTTAATTTCAGGATACTGCACAATCGATTAAACAAGAATAAATGAGAGCAGCATTACCAGACAAACCTGGTTCGCCACGCTTTCTTAAGGACCAGAGGTTGGCTCTAAAACGTTCAACATTGTTTTATTACAGTCTGACTGATTTACCAGTCAGTATGGCACTGTTCCCTGTGCTGGTATTTATCCCAAAATTTTATACCAGCGACATGGGTGTATCGTTAGCAGTCGCCGGTAGCGTTATTCTGGCCGTTAGAATATTTGACGTCTTCACAGATCCATTGTTTGGAATTATCTGTGATAAGACACGGACGCCCTGGGGTAGACGGCGGCCCTGGATTGCCCTGGCAGTGCCTATCATGATGTTGAGTATCTACAGGTTGTTTATGCCACCTGAGGGTGCCGGTGCTGCGCATATGTTTGTATGGATGATGCTGTTGTCCATAGCCACAACTATCATGATTATTCCTTACTATGCGTGGGCTGCCGAGCTCTCACCGGACTATAACGAGCGATCGCGCATTACCGGCTGGCGATCAATGATGGGTGTGGTGGGCAGCTTGTCCGCCCAACTTGCTCCGGCTGGTGCGCTATTGTTTTTTGGCATAGGCGGCAGTGGCTCTGTGCTGCAGATTGTTGGCGTTACCATGCTCATCCTCATGCCCATTTGTGTTCTGTTGACGGTGACCCGTGTGCCGGAACCCAAGAATTACACGACTTCCGTCACGCCTTTTTGGGCGGGGCTGAAACTGATGGGAACAAACGGGCCATTTTTGAGACTGATCGCAGCCTTTATGGTTAGCTCAACGGCGCTGTCGATCACGACGCCACTGTACCTGTTTTTCATCACGTTTGTGCTTCATGCGGAAGATAAGGCCATTTACATGTTGACCTTTTTTTATATGGCCAATCTCTCTGCAGTGCCGTTTTGGGTCTGGTTATCCACTCGCATCGGTAAACACAGGGCTTATGTGGGTAGTTTCATGCTGATCGGTCTGGCCCATCCCTTCTATTTGTTGTTGGGAGAGGGTGATTTCTGGTGGATGTTGCCCATTACGCTGGTTACGGGCTTTTCAGCAGGTGGGTTTGCCGCCCTTCCAAACTCGATGAAGGCAGATGTAATCGACCTTGATACCCTCAGTAGTGGTGAGAATAGGGCAGCGCTCTTTTTCTCGACCTACTCATTCACGGCGAAGTTATCGGGATCCATCGGCGGCACTATCGCTCTCTTCGGACTCGCCCTGTTCGCATTCAATCCGGCGCCGGACGCGGTAAACGATGCAGATCAATTATTTGGGCTGCGGTTTTTATTCGCTTTGCTGCCATCGACATTTTATTTGCTGGCGTGCGCAATCATCTGGAAATATCCGATTACCGAGGAAAGGCATGCCCAGATGCGTGCCGAACTTGAACAGAAAAACGGTGCTTTGGCGGTTGAACAATATCATCTTTTGAAACGGCACCGATGATAGCCAGTGTATGGCTCCTGTTGGCTGGGGTTTTCCAGTAACAAGAACAATAAAGAGGGACATATGAATTCGATATTAGATAACTTCAGACTGGATGGGCAGGTCGCGGTGGTGACTGGTGCCGGACGAGGTATAGGTGAGGGAATTGCCCTGGGCCTGGCAGAAGCAGGTGCAGATGTCTGTCTGGCAGCCAGGCGTACCGATGAGATTGAAGCTGTTGCGGAGAAGGTCCGTGCAAAAGGTCGTAAAGCCCTGGCAGTAACAACTGACGTAATGGATATGAGCCAGGTTGAGTCCCTGGCAGAGCAGACCATGGCTGAATTTGGCAAGTTAACCTGTTGGATCAGCAACGCCGGTGGTGCAGATGACAGGGTTCCTCGCACCTTGCTCGAAATGCCTGAACGCCAGTGGGATTTTCAGCTTAACCTGAATTTAAAGGCAGTGTGGTCTGGTGCCCAGGCTGCAGCAAAAATCATGAAGAAAAGTGGTGGCGGCACCATCATCAATATTTCTTCTTCGGCAGCAGGCAATGCCTCACCATTTAATGGTCCCTATGCCGTTGCGAAATCCGGCGTCGACAATCTCACCCAGACCCTGGCGACAGAACTGGCTCGATACAACATTCGAGTTAACGGTATTGCACCGGGGCCGATTCCTACAGAAGTGTTCCTTGAGTTCCTCAAGCTCGAAGAAAAGGATATCCCGGATATGGGCAAAAAGTTTCAGATACCTCTGGGGCGAGTTGGAACGCCTGAAGATATTTCACCGGCTGTGATTTATCTTGCCTCAGCAGCCTCTTCATGGATGACCGGGCAGACAATTACCATCAAGGGTGGACCTTAACAGTTGCCTTGCGTCTGACGGAACTTTGGTTTTATCAGCTATTCGTCTTTCGTCAACCAGGCAAATTCCTGCGGTTTCCGGCCAGCCCTGGGATCAAGCAGGACATTGACAAGCGCCGGTCCATCAAATGCCATGGCATCGTCGAGTGCCGAACGCAAATCCTTTGGATCTTCTACTAAAATACCTTTGCCGCCAAAGGCTTCCATCATCAGGTCATAGCGCGCTCTTGGGGTGAGTATTGAAACCGGGATAGGTTTATCCGTTGGCAGTTCATCCATACCACCACCGATGCCACCGTTGTTCAGCAGGACGATTTTGACTGGCATTTTGTGACGGCACATGGTTTCCACTTCCATGCCCGAGAAGCCGAAGCCGGAATCACCCTCTACAGCCACTATGGGACGGTCGGGGTGTACAGTAGCCGCGGCAATCGCGAATCCCATGCCAACACCCATGGTGCCGTAGCTGCCTGCATCCAAACGCGAACGGGGTAAGCTGTTAGGCATCTGGGTTCGGCCAATATCCATGGTGTTAGCGCCTTCGCTAACGATCACTGCGTTTTCCGGTAGCCATTCACGAATATCCTTGAAAGCACGATAGTAGTTCATGGGCGCACTATCATCTTCGATCATCGGTTGCACGGTGGTTTGATTCGCTTCGGCTTTTGCCGCGAGGGCTGATCGCCAGTCGGTTTCTGCCGGGTAGAACCACTGTCTGTTATCCAGGGCCCGATTCAGCTGGGCCACAACCGCCTTGCCATCACCCACCAGCGCGACTTCTGCAGGAACGTTGGTACCGATTTCTTCAGCCGACATGTCCAGTTGAATGACCCGGACGTCTCTTGAGAAACGGGGTGCCAGGCCAAAATGCATAATCCAGTTCAATCTTGCACCCATGAGAAACACGACGTCTGCTTCTTTAAGGGCGTGAGTTCTGGCTGCACCAACAGAAAGAGCATGCTCATCGGGGACCACCCCTTTACCCATTGGAGAAGCCAGGAAGGGTAACTGGGTTCGTTCAATAAATTCCCGAACCTCGTTCTCGGCGTTTGACCAGGCCATGCCCTTCCCAACGATAACAAGGGGGCGCTGTGCGGATTCCAGGGCTGTCAGGGCAGCTTCGATATTTTCTTCCATTGCCTGTGGTCTTGGGGCATCGGGTATGGTCGTGGCCTTGCGGTAATCGCTCTCTTCAACCTGCTGGAGAATAACGTCATCGGGCATATCCAGGTAAACAGCGCCGGGGCGACCGTAGAAAGACGTTCTCACCGCTTGTTCCACGTAAAAGGGTATTCTTCTGGCGTCTTCGACTGCATGGGCATACTTACAAAACCCCGCCGCTGCGGCTACCTGTTTTTCTTCCTGGAATGCACCGCGACCATTTTGAACAACCGGCGAGGCCCCTCCGATGAGAATCATAGGCCAGCAGTTTGATTGTGCGTTGGCAAGCCCCGACAATGCATGAATAACACCGGGGCCAGATACAACGAGACAAGCCTGGGGTCTGCCAGTCAGGTAACCAGCAGCCTGAGCTGCATAGCTGGCCGCCTGCTCGTTACGCATGCCAATATAAGTAATGCCAGCCTTCTGTGCGGCGGCGGCAATAGGCACCACAGGAAAACCAACGATGCCAAACATATATTCAACGCCCTGTTGCTTGAGCGATTCAGCAATAATTGTTGCACCTCGAACTGTTGCCATTGTGACCTTCCTTTAGCTGTTGTTTAGTTTTGAGTTTGCCCGTTTTTGAAACTTCTCAGCCTCGACGATAAATCGCGTATGAGTACCCTCGGCTATCTCGTCCGAATCGTCTTTTGCGGATACTTCAAATGTCAGTTTTCGGCCGTCGACTTCGGTTACCCTGGCGAACCCGGAAACATTCATTCCGGCAGGCGTTGCAGCCAGGTGCGTCACATCGAGGGCAGAGCCAACGGTGGTCTGCCCCGAGTCGAGCTTGCCGTCCAATGCTGCGACGGCTGTTTTTTCAAGCAGGAGAATGAGTTCCGGGGTGGCGAAAACGGAAACAGATCCGCTGCCGACGCTGTTCGCAAGCATCGAATCTGTCACAGTTTGGTTGATGGTGGCTGACAGGCCAACGAATGACTCGGACATCTTGCAACCTCTTTTGGCTAGGGATTCATAATACGCATTGCAGAACCATGCAACAAGAAGGCCTGATCTTGTATATTTTTAAATTTTTACCATGCCCCCATCGACCATCAGGGTTTGCCCGGTAATATTCATTGAATCGCTCGATACCAGAAACACCACGGCATTTCCTATATCTTCGACGGTCTGTTCTCGACGTAACGGTGTGCGATCGAATATATCGGGGTAATCGCCCCGGGCAATACCTTCAAACCAGGTTCGAGGATCCTGGCCCTGAAATTCAGGGATGGTCTTGACTGCTCGTTCAGCGTTGCCTTTCCAGGCATCCGTGTAAACAATACCCGGGCAGACAGCGTTCACATTGATGTTATAAGGTCCCAGTAGCTCAGCCTGTGTCTGGGTGTAATTAATCAGAGCAGCCTTCATGGCACCATAGGCCGGATGAACAAACTGAGCCAGCATCTTGTCTGACAAGGATGCTCTTCCGGCGATGGAAGATATCTGTATCAGTTTGCCTGTTTTACGCTGTTTCATATGAGGGATGACCGCATCAGACATCAACACCACGGACTTAAGATTCTGTTCGTACAGGCCGTCCCATATCGCAGCAGATAATCCCAGTTCATGATCTGCTGAATCGAAAGCGCCTTTTGGACCGGCCCCGACATTGTTGACGAGTATGTCTATCTTGCCAAACTCAGCGAGTGCCAAATCTCGAAGTGCAATCATTTTGATCGGATCAGTAATATCACCCACCAGGGATACAGCCTCGCCGCCCAGGCTCTGAATATCCTGAACTGTGGCCGCGGTAGTGTCCTGTGAGAAAGAATTAACAACAATTTTTGCGCCTGCCGCCGCCAGGGACAGGGCGATTTCTTTTCCAATGCCACGACCTGCGGCAGTGACAATTGCGACCTGGTTCTCAAGTTTCATCGGTTCATCCTAGTGTAGTGTCCTATACAAAACGCACATTAAGCAAATCACTAAATGGCCAGATGGTGGCGGGTTAGATAAGCTCTGAATCTATGTAGAGCCAATACAAGACAACATGTTTACGATCACCGCTGTCCATTTCGCGATTTGCCCTGCGGGTGATCCTCAAATTCGCCACAACTGCGTTGTATTTCTTGAAAAGGTACCTACATTTCCTGCGAAACACGCCTTGGTGTGACAAATTTGAGAACCACTTAATGCACGTTTTGTATAGGATACTACCCTAGTAACTCTTCGACCTTGTCAGACGGTCGCCCAATAACTGCCTTATTGCCTTTGACAATTACCGGCCTCTCCATTAGCGCCGGGTGTTCCAGAAGGATGTTAATCACGGCTTCCTTCGTTGTGTAGTCAGCAGCGCTCAGCCCCAGTTCCTTGAACCGTTTGTCTTTTCTAACCAGCTCCTGTGGCTCGTTAGGTAAAATATCGAGAAAGCTCTCAAGAATGGCTCTCGATAGTGGCGTTTTAAGGTATTCAATGACATCGAACTCGACGTCCTGTGCGCGCAGTATTTCAATGGCGCCCCGTGATTTGCCTCAGCCCTGATTGTGATAAATAGTTATCATTTCGATCTCCTTGTTAGACTCGACCATAATAGTCCGAAAGTCCCGGCTGCGAAAGTTCTGGAGGTATGCTGTTGGGTGTGAAGTGCAAATGTCGTAGTATCTAACCAAAGTATGCAACCAATGCGGGCTCAGGAGAAGCACAATGCCAAGAATAAAAGAAACCGGCGGAATGGAAGGCTTCGGTGGTGTTTATGCACACTGCCCGGACCTCTTTCAGGGATTCATGTATCGATATGGGCTTCTGTGGTCTCACAGTCGGTTAGAACCTGTATTGAAGGACCTGGTTCGTCTCAAGTCTGCAAACCTGAACGGCTGTCACTACTGAATTCCTGCCCGATCTTCTGCGGCGCAGGAGAATGGCATGGATGAAGAAATGATCAAAAAGATGTTGGATCATCGAAATTCCGACCTGGATGACCGATTGAAAATGGCGCTGGATCTCACAGAAGACTTTGTGCTCAACCACGCCCACAGTGTAGACGATGCGTTTATGGCGCGACTGAAAGAACACTTCAGCGACTCTGAAGTGGTGGAATTGACGGTCGCAATCGGTATCTGGGATTCGGTACACAAATTCAACAACGTGTTTGATGTGCAGCCGCCGGTTACCGAGGGACTTTTCACCGTTGATCCACCCGATGTGCCAGCCGCGATGCGAGAGCACGTTATCATGCCAGGGAACAAATACTAAGGTTCGACCCAGTAACATTCGTGGAGTTTATCCGGATGGCTAGCCTGTATTGAAGACAAACGGAAGAGCGAGCGAAGAATGCGGTATGTTCTTATCAGGACGTGTTTTGCAGGGATGCAAAACTTGAGTGCACAAGGATGTGCGTCACGAGTCCAGATAAGGACATACCGTATTCGTAGCGGATTCCATTTGGTGCTTCCAGACTAGTATTATTTCCCGAATTCCAATCCCTCGAAGGTACCTGCTTTACGCCAGTCCGCAAGTATCTGCCAGAACTTAGTGGCGCCGCCACTGTAAAAGGCATTGTATCTTAGCACCGCGTTCGATTTACCTTCGTTATTGTAGTAACCGGGCGTACACCCTTCACCACCAATCTGTATCGCGGGTCCTGATCCTCCGACGATGGTCTCGACCCAGGCTGCTTCGGCTTCTGCACTCGCTTCTACTGTTTTAATATCATTCTCGAAAGCATGGCTGATGATATGGGACAGGTGGACGGCGACTTCGTTGAGCAGATGGGGGTAGTTCGCAGAAAAACCTCCTTGCTGCGCGCCCATCAGGAAACAGTTCGGGAACCCTCTGCTCTGCATTCCATGATAGGTTTTCATTCCGTCGGACCATCTTTCAGACAACTTCAGGCCATTCTTGCCAACGATATCGTAACCCACCCTGCGGGTGTACTCGGTGCCAACTTCGAACCCTGTGCCGAAAATAATGCAGTCGACTTCGTATTCCCTGCCGTTGACAACGATTCCTTTTTGGGTAATTCGCTCTACACCCTGCCCCTCAGTATCCACCAACTCTACATTCGGGCGATTGAAGGTCGGGAGATAGTCGTCGTGGAAACAGGGGCGCTTGCAGAACATGGCGTAATAGGGTTTCAGTGCTTCCGCGACATCCGGATCGTCGACAAGATCTTCCGCCCTGGTGCGGATCTCGTTCATCTTCTCGAAATTGGCGAGTTCCATGATTTCTGCAATACCGCGCCCTGATCCATCGCTATTTGCACCCCGGTTATACATGTCGATCATCTTCCCGATCAGGTCAGTCCATCCGTCATCCACAAGGTCCTCAGCCTGTGGCATACCGGATACGAGCGAATTAAAGTTATCCATGCGCTCCTTCTGCCAGCCTGGCTTCAGATTCTCCGCCCAGACCGGCTCGGTCGGCGAGTTGCCCCGCACGTCTATACCAGAGGGTGTGCGCTGAAACACATATAACTGTTCTGCGGCTTCTCCCAGATGGGGGACACATTGAACTGCAGTTGCACCAGTGCCGATTATCGCAATCCGCTTGTCTTTAAGGTTTGTAAGGTCGCCGTCGGAGGAGCCGCCGGTGTACTCATAATCCCATCGACTGGTGTGGAAGGTATGACCCTCGTATTCTTCAATACCTGGGATGCCGGGAAGCTTGGGTCGGTCAATGGGGCCATTTGCCATTGCGACGAACTTCGCCCGAACCCTGTCTCCCTTGTTAGTCGAGACAATCCAGTGTGCTGAAACGTCGTCCCATTGCATCCCTGTGACCTGTGTCTGGAAGAGTGCATTCTCGTAAAGATCGTAGTGACGGCCGATAGCCTGACTATGTGCCAGTATTTCCGGTGCATTGACATATTTTTGCGTAGGAATGTAGTTCAATTCTTCCACCAGGGGCAGGTAGATATATGATTCGATATCACACTGGGCACCCGGGTATCGGTTCCAGTACCAGGTACCCCCGAAGTCGCCGCCCTTTTCAATGATGCGGATATCACTGATTCCTGCTTCCCTTAGGCGGGCGCCTGCGAGAAGCCCTCCAAAACCGCCGCCGATGACGAGCACGTCAACTTCATCAGCAACCGGATCGCGTTTAATTTCTTCAATATAAGGATCATCAATGTATTTAGCAAAATCCCCTTTGACCTCTATGTATTGTTCATTGCCATCATCCCGCAGTCTTTTCTCTCTCTCCTGCCTGTATTTCGTTCGAAGTGAGACAGGATCGAAATCAAGATCATCATATGTTTCCGCATTGGACATCGGGGTTCCCTTAATGTGATATCAGCTGGTTTTGTCGGTTTGTGTCAGTAAAACATTCTGGCAAAAACATATCTACCCGGAAACGGGTATCCGAACAAGATCTTAAATAGAGGGTTGGCTATGGTATTAAGGCGATTTGATCGACGTTGGAGTTGATTGTGTTTTTTGGGTTCTTACCGTGGTGTTCCTGACCACATTCTTTCCACTTCATGGAGGCTCCGTTCGAAGTCATATGCTCAAACTCTTTTGGAGACAGGGGAGCGCACAGAAAGAATCCCTGCGCGGCGTCGCATTGAGTCTGCTTGTAAATGTTGAGTTCGGTTTCTGTTTCAACGCTCTCGGCGATCACATAGTAATCCAGTGCCCTTGCCATGGTGACAATCGCCCGAAGAATGGCCTCGCCTGCAGAGTCAACCTCAATTCCATTTACAAACGACCCGTCGATCTTGACGATATCCATGGGAAGATCCTGGAGGAGACTCAGGGCTGCGTATCCGGTGCCGAAGTTGTCGACAGCAATTTTGACTCCCATACTTCTCAGGCTTCTGAGAGTTGCCACGGTCGAATCTATTGTCAGTGCCATCGACTCGGTAATTTCGAGCTGCAATCTGGACGGGTCCAGACCAGTGTTGTTAAGCACTCGTCCGACATCCTGGACCAAAGTGGGATCCCGAAATTGTCGCGAAGACAGATTTATCGAGATAGACGGCAGCTTTCCTCCGATTGGATTGAGCCGTGACGCCCAGATACATGCTGTCTCAAGAACCCATTTGCCTATAGGTAAGATCAACCCGGTCTGCTCGGCGACATCTATAAAATTCACCGGTGATATGTAACCGCGTTCAGGATGATTCCATCGTAATAGTGCTTCGTATGCGACCGGTTGGCCGGTCGCTAGATCGAAAATAGGTTGATAGAAAATTCTGAACTGGTCTTTCATGAGACCGGTTTTTAGTCCCTGTTCAATCGCAAGCCGTTCCTGGGCAGCCTCGTTCATGGCTTCGGTAAAGAGCCTGTATGTGTTTCGACCGTGGAGCTTGGACTGGTACATCGCCGTGTCTGCGTGTTTGAGGAGAGCTTCCTCCTCATCGCTATCGTCGGGAAAAATCGCGATGCCGATACTTGCGGTGAGGACGTGATTCTTGCGTCCAATAACCAGTGGCTCACTGATGGAATCAAGGAGTTTTTCAGCCAGCAGTGCCGCATCAATTGCCTGGTTCATACCTTGAATAATGATGGCAAATTCGTCGCCACCAAATCGTGCTACTGTGTCCTGTTTTCGAACAGTGGACAGCAATCGTTCTGCTGCCGTGATCAGGGTCTGGTCGCCTGCCTCATGTCCCAGGGAATCGTTGATCACTTTGAACTGATCCAGGTCGCAGAACAGGACCCCGCATTTAGTCTTGTAGCGAGTGGAATCTGCCATGGCCAACCGCAAGCGATCGCGGAACATATTACGGTTTGGCAACCCCGTCAGCTCGTCGTGAAATGCCTGGTGAGACAAATTCTCCTTGGTCAAAGCTTCCTCGTCAGCGAGCTTGGTGTTCTCGACCCGCAGAAACCGGTGATAAGCCAGATTCATTACGGCAAGAATGGCCGTCATCCCAAGGACCAGAATCTCACGCATCATTCTGAATTCCGGATCCGGGTCCCCGAAACGGTAAAACGAGACATGCAGGACCAGCGGCCCAAGGGCGTACACCACCAGCGGTGCCATGCCGGAAGGTTTGTAGAAGGTGATCACCTCTGAATCAGGGCTGCGCTGTACGACCGCCAAACGGGTCGCTACCGCGATTGCGGAGAATGAGAGTGGCCAAAGAAGGTCGAAAGCAATCCCCCAGTCCGGGCCGGTGAGAATGTGCTCGTGCATGAGCAATTGCATGAAGTCACCGATTGCCCAAATCGTTACCGCGAACAGCAGCCAGGTATAAAGCGACTTCCATTCCCGGGTTGCAGCTGATTCCCTGAGATGCCAGAGTCGAAGGACAATGTAAGCGTCGAACGCCACGAAAAGAGAATATGAGGAAGATTGAACCGCGGAGTCATAGCCGATTGAAAGACCCGGCACTACCAGGAAATACAGTAGGAGTCCGAACAACAGGAAAAATGCGCCAGCCCGGTTGAGAGTTCGTAAATAGTGTGTGACAGGGTCGCGCCGTACATGGGGATGGATTTCAAGCGCTACAGCGATCGCGCCGTACAGCATGAGAAAAGGTGCATTCATCACAAAACCACCAAGGACTACAGAGTCTGTTAGCAGTACTGTAGCAATGGGTCCCATCACAAGGGCAGCCAGCCACCATGCCAGGCCAAATGTCAGCAGGTTCCAGAATCGATGCTCAGCATCCTCTTTCACATTGCGAAGACGGAAGCGAATTGCCAGAATTGCGGCCATCAGAAATGGAAGATCTAAGTGCTGGCTGTATATGGTTTGCCATGTATCACTCAGCACAGGAATAAGGAATGGAATCGAGGCAATTATAAGGGCCGCAATCACGGCTTGAACGATGCGGTCCTGGCCAAATGAACCGGACGGGTGTTCGGCAGACAACGGTTTATCGGTCGGGAACACACTGGCTTCCGAACCTGGATTCGCGAGTTTTTGCATGCCTTGATCAGTCAGTGTTCCACGCCTCTTCATGTCAGGTATTTACTCGGCTGTAGTCAATTGCACCATATTGATGCGTGGCGATAGTAGCAGAATGTCTGGCCCTAGATGGATGTTATAGACGCTTGCACCCTATAAAGGGATATTCGGTAGTTTTCTGCAGATAATCCGGACATACCCGATCCCAGACAGATAGCAGATCTGAGTATGTTACGCTGTAGTCATCTCTCAAAATCAATAACAAAGAGCTAATCCATGAATCAATTTGACGACAAGGTCGCTGTTGTTACCGGCGCAGCCAGTGGTATTGGCTTCGCTACCGCCAGTAAATTTGCAGCGGCTGGCATGCGAGTGGTGCTGGCTGACATCGAGCAGGTTGCGCTCGAAACTGCGGTGAAAGTGATCAATGACAGCGGGCATACTGCCTGTGGTGTCGTTACCGACGTTAGTGATTGGGCGCAGATTCAACAACTCGCCGAGGCGACCATGGATACTTATGGTGCAGTGCACGTTGTTCACAACAATGCTGGCGTTGTCGTTGCCGGTACGATTGAGGAACTCTCGATCAAGGATTGGGAATGGGTGTTAGGCGTCGATCTTTGGAGTGTTATTTATGGGGTTAAAGCCTTCCTGCCTCTCATAAAACAAAGCGGCGAAGGCCATATTATTAATACCGCCTCCACGGCGGGTATTGCATCGGCCCTTAATATTGGCCCGTACAATGTCGCCAAGTTTGGCGTCGTCGCGATGACGGAAACACTGAAGTTGCAATTGAAAGCAGAAAAAAGCGCCATTGGAGCCAGTGTTCTTTGCCCTGGTGCGGTGAACACACGTATCACGGAGAGTCACCGCAACCGCCAGCCAGGGTCTGGTGAACAGCCTGAAACCGAAACAGAAATAAAATTTCGCGAAGGCGCTGGAGCACTGCTGGCCAAGGGAAAAGATCCTGATGACGTGGCTGAGATGGTGATGCATGCCATCATCAATCAGGAATTCTGGATCATCACCCATCCTGAGTGGAAGAAGGTGATGCAAAAGCGCGTCCAGGGGATGGTGGAATCAAATCAACTCGTGACTGGCTTTGGCGGGTAGGTTTTCGGGGTAAGCCTTAGTGGTTTTTGGGCGGAATGTGGTAGATTGCATCATCAGGCTTTCTTGCACCCCTTAAGGAATCCGGCTGCGCTTTGAAGTAGCCGTCTGACGCCGGATCGTTGCGGGCCCAGTCGTTAACTTCGCTGCGAAAAATGATCTTCCACTCGCCGTCACGTTTTTGGTATCGATCTACGTAGCGACCGGAGATAAAAAGATCCCGCTCTTCTTCCTTCACCAGGATGCGGTGAAAGGCCTGGAAATAGATCTCACCGAAAGCGATATCCTGCTGAATGTCAATGTTGGTTTGCCCAATCATGTGGTGATTAGCCAGGTGATCTTTCAGGGCGTTGACTGCCATTTCTACAAATGCATCTGCTCTACCCTTGAAAAATCCGTAATCAGTATAGGCATCGTCATGAAACACGCTGCGCAACAGCTCCCTGTCGAGCCGATCCAGGCCGCGCATATAGCGGCCAACAAGATCGGTAATCTCCTGTTTCGCGATAAGGTCATCAACGGTTAGTGTCATCTGGTCGTCCTTCCAGGTAGTTGTCTAACGTATTGTGAAAGTGGCGAATTCGTGCTTCCTGGTAATTTCCCAGGGTTTCGCTGCCTTTCAGTGAAGCCAGAATCCCGGCCCATTGCCTTTTAAAATTATCCGTGTCCTGATCGAGAACATGGGCCAGGCGATTCTCTTTAAAGGCAGGTACCGATGTATAGGGATCGTCGATGTCAAGATGGACCGTGGCTGCCGGTTCGGGTCTTGGTCCATTGTCCGGTACCGGCTGCAGCAGCATGATGTCGTGTATGCATTTGTCCACACCGAGAGGCCGAAAACGGTAAATCAGGGGAATCACTATGCCTGGAAAGAAACAGGCGTTAGGAAACAGGTGATACTCGATGGAATCCAGCATCTCGCTATTGGATGTTTTCGATAGATCGACCTGCATTTGTGTGCCTAGTTTCTGCCGTAGTCTATCAGCATGGCATTGTCTGGCGGACATGCCGTCCGGCAATGATTCGGGATCATTTCCCAATAATCTGAACAGTTCGGGCTGGCTGACCTCCCGTTCAAACTGCGGGTTGCCGCTGCTCAGGTTTTGGAAGAAACGGCTGACGTGGGGACTGAACATATCGTATTGAGTATTTGCCCAACTTGAAGAATGCAGAGCCTCAGGATGAGTCCCCAGGACATGATACGCTTCAAGAAAACCTTCCATACACATCTTCCAGTTTCCGGGCAGCACTTTTGCCGTGTGCAAGGTGATGTAGCGATTTTCCAGGTTCCAGTCGGCAAAATGTTCCGGGAGTACTTCAAGATAATCAATCAATGGCTCAGCCTTCCGGTCGAGGTTAATGAACACGAACCCTGCCCAGGTATCACAGGGTATTTCTGTCAATCTGAAATTGGCTTCATCAATATGGGGGAAGTCCCAGCGACAGGGTATTTCACGCAGTGATCCATCAAGGTGCCAGGACATGCCATGAAAGGGGCAGCGCAGGAATTGTTTACCTGTACCGGTAGAACCGGCATCACAAAACTGCATTCCCCGGTGGGGGCA
Organism: Gammaproteobacteria bacterium; assembly: GCA_012960755.1. The sequence goes on along the minus strand of DUAT01000057.1, from coordinate 652,394 downwards.
GGAGTTGATGAACGCACGAATCACATTGTCATCACCGCGAATCACAATGACAGAGAACTTTCCGATGTCATAAACGCTGTAGTCTCCTGTCCCTGGGATCTGTTCTACCCGGCAAGCCCACTGCCACGTTTTTGTCCACAATTGCTCCATTTCGAGGTCAAAAAATGCCTGGGATGTATAGCGTGAATAGGCAATGTCCTGGTCACCAAGAAATTCGTAGCGCTGTTCACGCAAAGCCTGGGGTGGGTTGTCAGCGTCACTGATGAGAACATCCTGCACATTTGGACCAGGACAACGTGCTTCCCCGGGTTTGAGGTCCGATTCACTCTTCTGATAAATATTTCGCGCCATGGGTCTTTCCTTCTTGGTTCGACTCTAATAGTAGACTATCAGACCTTTTGCCAACGATCACCCGCTGCGGTTTTACCGGTCAAAAAGGAAAGCCCGGGTTTCCTCTCTTGCGGCAGTGATATCATTGGCTTTTAATTTGTCGGTGTCGCCGACTTCCTGCGGCACGTAAAAATGAATCTGATCGCTGTTCTGGTAAGCCTGCCAGACTGCTTCCGCTATTGCGACTGCGGGCATGAGGCGATAAGGACCTGCTTTAGGTAGTCCCGCGAGCATGGACTCATCGAATGGTCTACCCGTCCTGGCTGCAGTCGCCTGACGTAGCATGGGTGTATCAATGCAACCGGGGAGCACATCTGCAGTTCTTATCCCAAACCTTTCAAATTCGAGTGACAGCGCTTCGGTGAGTCCTTTGACCGCAAATTTAGATGCAGAGTAGACGGCGCGAAAGCCATGGCCATAGGTTGCAACCGATGAGGATGTGCTGATACAGAGAGAATTTTCGGTCGCCTTAAGTAGTGGCAGTGCAGCGCGAATACCGTTGATCACGCCGTACACGTTAATGTCGATAATCTGGCGAATAGTATCCATCGACATATCGTCAAACCAGCCGCCGGGAGCAATACCGGCGTTGTTATACATAATGTCCAGCGTTCCATTTGTATGTCTGGAAAATTCGCTCACGGTCGCCGTGAAATCAACCTCGTCTGTCACATCGAGCCGTCGCGTGAAAATATCCTGGGATTTTAAAGAACGTTCAGCTTCAGCCAGCAGTGGCTCGTTGGTATCAAGCAACCCAACGAACCAGCCTCTGGCAGCAAAGTAACGCCCGGTTTCGAGCCCCATGCCACCACCGCCGCCGGTGATAAGTATCGATTTTCTGTTGTCAGCAGACATGCTGTCTCCCTTTTCTTGTACTGCGAATATTATGACGGGAATCAGGACGAGTCCCACTTCAGCTTAGCACGGGTTGAATCTGCAGGCATAGAGTGTGATGCTGCTGAGAGTGGTGATACAGGTAAGCAAAGGACCATTCCATGATCTACCCGTTTTTTCAGCAAGCCTATGTGGTTAGTGATCTTGAGCAATCCATTGATCAGTGGCATAGCCTGTATGGTGCCGGGCCATTTCTGATGGTGCCGCATCACAAGACAGACACCTTTATGTTTCGAGGTACAGACATTGAGGCTGATGTTTCCTATGGATTTGGTTATCTTGGGGAGATGATGATTCAATTCATACAGCAACATGATGATCAGCCCTCTATTTATCGTGATATGTTCAGGCAGGGGGAACAGGGGTTCCACCATGTAGGCTGCCTGGTGAGTGATTATGAACAAGAGAAACAACAGTTTATAGGGATGGGATTTGAACTTGCCTGTGAACTTTATGCTGACAACGTGAATGCGTGTTATTTTGACACTCGTTCGGTGAACGGTGGTTTCACCGAACTGCACGCGGATCCGCCACACATACTAAAAGGGTTTGCCTCCTGGAAGCGTGCCCATGCAGAGATGAAGCCGGGTGATAGTCCCCTGATCATTCCCCGGTAAAAAATCGATTCGGTTCAATCATGGTGGTAACGGAGAAAAAGAATGAAAAAGCTGGAAGACTACAACCTGTTTGACCCGGAAACATTGAAGTGCCCTTATGAATTTTATGAACGTCTGCTGGAAGAAGCCCCCGTTTATGAATTACCAGGAATGGGAATGGCGCTCGTTTCCGGCCACAACCTGATTCGCGACACTTTACGTAACACGAGAGTCTGGTCGAGTAGAGTTGCGTCCGGCATTTCGCCCGCCGCCCTGACCGAGGCGAATGATGAAATCAGCCAGCAGATACAGGCGATTATGAAAACTGATGTCGCGTTGGAACAGACCTTGTTGTCCGTTGACCCACCAGACCATGCCAAACATAGAACCCTTGTTAACAAGCTGTTTGCAGGTTCGCGGGTGAAAACGCTGGTGCCTTATATCGACGACCTGGTTTCGAATCTGATTGATGGGTTTGTTAATGAAGGCAAGACAGAATTTATATCGAGTTTTGCGACACCCCTACCGGTGACAGTTATTCGTAATCAAATGGGCGTGCCGGACGAGGAGGCAACGTTTTTTTACAAGGCGGCGACGGCCGCTGCAGAATTGCTGAGTATGCAACAACCGACACCAGAACGTGCACTCGAACGAGTTCAGCTCAATCACGATTTGCAGCTGCTCTTCTTGAGTATTTGTGAGCAGCGTCGTAAAGAGCCTAAAGACGATATGCTCACCCTGCTTGTGGAGGCGATGTACGAGGGAGAGCGGCCGCTTCGTGATGGTGAAATTCTGTCAATTCTGAATCAGTTTCTGGTGGCAGGTCATGAGACAACTTCGAGTGCGCTCGGTGCAGGTCTGAAACTGCTGATCGACAACCCGGAGCAGCAACAATTGTTGCGTGATGATCCATCGAAGATAAAAACGTTTGTTGAGGAGATCTTGCGTCTTGAAACACCTGTTGCCGGGCTCATGCGAATTGCGACGGAAGATACTGAGCTAGGCGGCGTTTCGTTTGCAAAAGGATCTGTTGTCATGTTGCGTTATGCTGCCGGTAACCGCGACCAATCCATGTTTAAAGATGCGGGAATGCTGGATGTGTGCAGGACTAATGCCAATCGCCAATTAGGCTTTGGTGCCGGTGTACATGCTTGTGTCGGTGCACCCCTGGCTCGTCAGGAAATGGTATCCGCATTCACTCAGATCCTTCAGCGGATTGAAAATATTGCCAACGACCCGACAAAACCGGAGCCTGAAAATAATCCGAGTTTCCTGCTTCGGGGTTTGAATCATCTGCATATTACATTTGATAAAAAATAGACTTAACACGGATCGTAGATATAATCCTGCGTACCTGAGCCATCGGCAGTGTAAGTTATGATTTTTCGACAGTTATTTGATCCGCTCTCTTCGACCTACACCTACCTGCTTGCCTGTGAAGATACCCGGGAAGGCCTGATTATTGATCCGGTATTCGAGCAGCATGAAAGGGATGCTGCCCTCATTCGGGAACTGAATCTCAGTATCAAATATGTGCTCGATACCCATGTTCATGCAGACCATGTTACTGCAGCATGGTTGATGAAAGAAACCCAGCGGGCAGAGATTGTTCTTTCGAAGCGATACAGCGCAGAAGGCGTCGACGTGGGTATTGATCATGGCGATGTACTGGCATTTGGCAATCGTTCTTTAGAGGTACGAGCCACTCCGGGACATACTGTCGGTTGCGTTACCTACGTTACCAACAAGAAAGAAATGGTGTTTACAGGTGACTGCCTGATGATCAGGGGGGCGGGTCGAACGGATTTTCAGGCAGGTAATGTTCATGAAATGTGGCACAGTATTCGAGAGCAAATATTTACTCTGCCCGATGATTGCGCTGTCTATCCAGGGCATGATTACAAGGGTCGCACTGTTTCTTCAATCAAGGAAGAACGTCTGTTTAATCCCAGAATTGGTGGAGATGCCCGGGAAGAAGACTTCGTGGGCTATATGGATAATCTGGGTCTGGCTCATCCGGCCAAATTGGAAATCGCCGTACCGGCTAACCTGAAATGTGGAAAACCGCAGAGCGAAGTTGTCCCGGAAAGACAAAAATGGGGACCTGTTACCGTCACCTTTGCAGGAATCCCTGAAATTCAACCGGATTGGGTAGCTCGCCACATGGAGGAACTGTTCGTGCTTGATGTTCGCTCGCCGGAAGAGTTCAGTGGCGAACACGGGCATCTGGAGCAGGCCTGCCTTATTCCACTCGATCAGCTGCGAGATCGCCTTGCAGAGATTCCAAAAGACAAACCAGTGATCACTGTTTGTCAATCCGGTAAACGTTCGGCTATGGCAGCAGAGATTTTAATGCAGGCGGGTTATGAAACCGTCGCGAATATTCCTGGGGGGCTTATTCAGTGGAATCGACTGGCACTAGCGTCAATCCAACATTGACTTTACCGGCTATGTACATCCCGGCAGCCATAGACAGCACAAACAACGCCGTTTCCCAATCGAAGTAAACTAATGCTGAAATGGCCGGCCCGGGGCAGTATCCGTACAAACCCCATCCGACACCAAATATGACGGAACCAAGCATGAGTTTGAGATCAATTGTATTGTTGGTGGGCAGGTTAAACCTGCCCACCAACACCGGTTTTTGCCGCCTTTGGATCAAATAGAATGACGGAACGGTAATGCACAAACCGGCCCCCATTACAAAGGCCAGGGATGCGTCCCAGTTACCTGTCAGGTCAAGAAAGTTCAGGACCTTTGCCGCGTCAGTCATGCCGGAAATAGCAAGCCCTGTGCCAAACAAAGTCCCAAGCAATAATGAAATCGTCAGATTCATCTGAAAAATCCTTTAAATTAAGTGTCGGACGACAAATGTGGTCGCGATGCCAGAAGCCATAAAACAACAGGTTGCCGCCAGCGAGCGGCTGGAGAGCCGACCAATACCACAGATGCCGTGCCCGCTGGTGCAACCACTACCAAACCGGGTGCCAAAACCAACCAGCAAACCGCCCAGAATTGTCAATACTGGTCCGGCATCCCTGGGAGCTGGTACAGGAAAGGCGAAAATCTGATGAGCCAGCAATGTTCCGGCCACCAGTCCGGCAATAAAAAACCATCGCCAGGCGGTACCGCTGAATTGATGATTCAGGCTGTCAGAAATTGCATTCCAGAAAATCCCACTAATGCCGGTAATACGTCCGAGCAACCACAACATCAGCGCTGCGGATGTGCCGATCATCAAACCGCCAAGTGTTGCATTGATAAAATCTGCGGGCATGGGTTCTCCGGTTGAACAATGTGGATGCGCTGAGAATTGTACTTGATATTAGTTCAAAAAATAGCTCAACTAGAGAACCGCTGACTAAGTAGATATTTCGTCAGGGCAAGGAAGGGAGAAATAACCCGCAGGCTACCGGTGATCAAGTCCTGCGCACCTAGGAAGTCGTTTTGATTGAAAAACTAAAGCAGTTGGCTCGTCAGCCTTTGATCCATTTCCTGCTGATAGGCGCTGGCATCTATGGCCTCTATGGACTGTTCGGAAGCGTTCAGAAGGATGACGACGAGCGCATCGTGACTGTCACGGCCGCCGATACCCAGGCGTTGGCAGACCAATGGAAGCGGCTTTGGAGTCGGCCGCCAACTGAAGGAGAACTTGCCGGGGTGATCCGTGATCATGTGCGCGTACAGATACTGTACCGGGAAGCACTGGCAATGGGTCTGGATGTCGGCGACAGGGTTATTGAGAGGCGGCTGGCTCAAAAGGTGGAATTCCTGGCAAATGGATTGAGCACGCCGAATGAACCTCCAGACGAAGAACTCAAGGCCTGGTACGCGGCAAACCCTGATCGTTTCAAAGAGCCTGATCTGTACACCGTCACACATATCTTTTTTAACCCGGACAAACGCGGGGAATCCACCCTCGACGATGCCCATAGCACACTTGACCAGCTCAATACCCTGGCACCTTCGAATTACAGTGAGTCTGGCGACAGGTTCATGCTGCGAAACCATTACGCAAAACGGTCTGAACTGGCACTGCGTAAACTGTTCGGCTCGGGTTTTGTGGACCAGATCGTTAAGCTGGAACCGGGCAAGTGGCACGGACCCATATTGTCTGGCTACGGTACCCACCTTGTTTTGGTCAACGATGTAATAGTTCAACAACCACCTGCTTTCGACCTTGTCAGGGCGCAAATCATGGACGAGTGGATGAGTGAGAAGGCCAGCGAACTTAGCCAGCGATTTATCGACAGCCTGGTATCCCGATATGAAGTTGTTGTCGAGGAAGCCGAAGTTTCCACAACGATTTCACAGCGGGGTTCGTCCCGGTGAGAAGGATCGGCGTCGCAGCTTTTCTGTTCTGTTGCATGGTTTCGTCGTTCGCAGTGTTTACGGATGAATTTCGTCCAGCTTTGCTGGAAGTTACGGAGTTCCAACCGGGTTCTTATACGGTTAAGTGGAAGGTCCCGCTACAAGCGGGACAACCTCTTGGTATCGCGCCTAAATTTCCCCCACAATTCTCACGCCTGGGTCCGGTGTCGAGGCGAAATTTTCAGGGCTCAGTGATTGAGGAATCCACCTGGACCGCCGCGGCAGGATCCCTGATTGGCGGTGTGATAGAAATTGATGGCTTGACGGCGATACCGGTGGATGTAATTTTGCAGATTGATCTGGTGGATGGCGCCGAACATTCCGCGATTTTACGTTCGGCGACACCGACTTATACGGTTCCTGAACGGACGACCAAATGGGGTGTGGCAGGTTCTTACTGGAAGATTGGCACCATCCACATTCTTGAAGGTTTCGATCATCTGTTGTTCGTCCTTGCGCTGGTGTGGATTGTTCCCAATCTGTGGATGCTGTTTAAAACCATTACCGCCTTTACGGTGGCGCACAGCATTAGTCTGGCATTGGCAACACTGGGGATTGTGCACATGCCAGCTGCGCCGACCGAGGCGGTCATTGCCCTGAGTATCCTTTTCCTTGCCGTCGAAATCGTGCACAGTCGTGAGGGTCGCGTGACTTTGACGGAACAGTATCCATGGCTTGTGGCACTGGCGTTTGGTCTATTCCACGGCCTTGGTTTCGCGGGCGCCCTGGCAGAGGTTGGCTTGCCACAGCAGGAGATACCGCTGGCACTGTTGATGTTCAACGTGGGTGTAGAGACCGGACAGATTCTGTTTGTTGGGGTGGTTTTGTTGCTGCTGGCGGGACATGCCCGGTTGCCTGTTAAATGGCCCGGAGGTAGCTGGAGGTTAATGCCCTACACCATAGGCGGTATTGCCGCTTTCTGGACGCTGCAGCGGATTGACGCTTTTGTCCAGGGGTAATCGAAACGCCTAATCTGCGCCCAACTAGAATCAGTAACTACTCGGAGTTGATAGTATGGGCTTCATCGAGTACTCGTCTGATTTTCTGACCCCAGACAACAAAGAGTTCCTCGGCATCCTTGCGTGATGACAGGTCCGTATTTTCCTGGTATTTGTCTCCTACCCGCTGGTTGCCCTCATAGATAGCCAATAACACGCCGGTCATGGCGTTGCGCAGGGTGACCTGGATTCGAATTTCACCTGAACCTTTGGTAATGACTTTTTCGCCTCGCTGGGCATAAGGTGTAAGGCTAAGTAAACCGACCTTAATTTCGAGGACACCATCCGACTCGTCTGTCACTACAGGGTAACCGCCACTACCGCCTAATTCTCTTTTTACAACAGACTGGAAAGCTTCCTGCATTAGTCGAACATTCTTTTTACTGATCTTCCATTTGTGCGGATTGCGATCTTCGCCTTGAACCCATACCGGTGGGATAATCTGGGCACCATTGATGTCGAGTTCCCGAAGGATTACCTTTGAAAAGTCCGAAAGATCCGTATCTGAGTTGACATAAACCTCCGTTAAGTTCTGTGCGGCCACATTAACGCTAAGCAGCACACACAGCATAGTAATCAACAGGGATTGTACGGTTCGTTTGTACGGCATCAGCTATCTCCTAGATTGCCAGGATTCAAAGTCGCATAAATTAACACTAAAACGGTGCTAAGCGGTATAGTTGAATAGTACCTTTATTATACTTAACCCTTACCACGGGTATACCCAATGCCGGATCATTACCTCAGGTCTTCCCAATGACTGAAAAACAGCCCGACTTTCTGGACCAGGATATTCAGGAATGTCCCTATGATGCCTACACCTATTTAAGAGACGAGCAGCGCATCTATCATGATCCCCGGACGGGCATGTATCACGTCAGCCGTTATGAGGATGTCCGTCATGTACTCAGAGATGCTAAAACTTTTTCTGGTCGGGTTATCTCCGGTGGTGGTGAATTGCGTACCTCTGAACACCAGCAGAAAATCATCGACCTGTATAAAAAGAAGGGCTGGGTTCCTGCTGCAACCCTGATTGGCCGGGATGATCCGAATCACAAGCAGATGCGAACCATGTTTAACGAGGCCTTTCGACCTGCAAAAATAAATGCCCTGGATGATTTTGTTCATGACACTGCCGACCGTCTTTTTGAGGATTTCGTCGGTCAGGGGCACTGCGAATGGGTTAAACAGTTTGCAGTGCCATTGCCATTGACGGTGATTGTAAAACAGATGGGTGCCGATCTGGATGATCTCTGGTTGATCAAGAGCTGGACCGATGCATTTTTTCGCCGCATCAGCAATATGCTCAGCCAGGAAGATGAGATCGAGACGATCGAAAAAGAAATTGAAGCACAGCATTATTTTCAAGCCATTTTTGATCGATTAAGGCAATCACCTGACAACACACTGCTGTCGGAACTTGTAAATCGAGAAATTCCCGAGTGGGGCAGAACGCTAAACGACAATGAACTGCATGCGGAAATGATGGCGGATACATTCGTTGGTGGCAGCGAAACCACCACGAATGCGTTGTCGGCAGGCGTGAAACTGTTAATCGATAACCCGTCAGCCTGGGATCGGTTGAAAACGGATCCGGATAAGTATCTGAAGACATTCGTTGAGGAAGTCGTGCGGCTTGAATCACCAGTGCAATGTCTGCTGAGACGAGCGACCAGGGAAGTTGAGTTGGCCGGTGTGACTATTCCTGAAAATGGCATCCTGGCCGTCAGATATGGCGCGGCAAATCGCGATGAGCGTCAGTTCGAGTGTCCGGAAGAACTCAATCTTGACCGGGATAAACCGGCGACACATCTCGCTTTCGGCTCTGGCATTCATCATTGTCTTGGTGCACCTCTTGCCAGGCGAGAGCTATGGTGGGGGTTCCGGGTTTTAATTGATCGGGTTAGTGACCTGCGTTATGTTGAAGGCAAGAATGATTTTACCCACCATCCTCATTTTCTATTAAGATCTCTCAAGGCGCTGTACATTGAATTTGACCTCGAAAAATAGCTTTTAAGGGCTCCACCGATGCGAATAAGATCTCTGCTGTGCTGCATTCTCTTCAGTCTCTTTGCCTGTTTGCCCACATTCGCAGATACCCAGGTGAAACCATTGCGGGTGGGTATGTTCACCGAATTTGAGCCACTGGTATTCTTGATAAGTGCAGAAATACAAGGCGTTGAAGTTGATTTCGCCCGTCTTGTGAGTGAAGCCCTGGGCCGACCGCTCGAAATAGAAACTTTACCCTTTGCAGAATTAATCCCAGCGCTGACTGCCAATAGAATCGATGTAGTGATGTCCGGGCTTTCGGTGACCCGGGAAAGGCAGAAACGTGTTAATTATACCGACCCCTATATGGAAATCGGGCAAATGGCTATCGTTCGATTAGAAGATGCTCAAAGCCTGGGTAAACTTAATGCCTTGACTAAAGATGGTCTCAAGATTGGTGTCCAGATTGATACAACGGGAGAAGCGTATGTTCGCCGTTCTTACCGAACAGCAAACGTTTTGCCGTACATTGGAGTTGAATCAGGGTTGCAGGCATTGCGGGAAGGCAACATCCAGGTGTTTGTTCACGATTCCACCACAAGTTGGCAGTTAGGGAGATCGTTCGTCAACGACAACCTGATAAGCCTTAACAAATTCCTGACCCGTGAATCCATTGCGTGGGCTGTTCGTAAAGAAGACCAGGATCTCCTTATAGCAATTAATCTGGTCCTGGAGAGACTTAAGGCAGAGGGTAGGGTCAACGAAGTGCTCAACAGATGGCTTCCCCAGGTTCGTGTTGCATCTTAGCAAGTGGAATTGGCATGGAGAGGCTAAGAGGTATTCGCTGCTAAAAGCAGTAGAACCCGGCGTCATCGGTGTTGCTCTTATTTAGTTACATTTTGAACAATAGTTGAAAACAATGTGGAAAGATATCATCAGCAGTGTCGCACCGAAGCTCGCGTCTGCCATCGATAGCCCGTTTGCAGGCGTGTGATGAAACGGCGACCGAAGGTGATATAACGGCATATATTGAAGATGCCTCACCAGAGCAACTGGCAACGCTCAGGAACCTGGATAACGATTTTGAAATTGAGATGCGGCGTCTCGGTGTTGAGGAGTACGGCATCGAAGTAAAGGACCGAAAGTCAGCCCGTTTAATGGCTGATAAAAGGCCGCAGATTATCCTTTCCGGTGTCTATACGGTGGGTTACTTCACCCTGATAGTTGGTTTATTGACTGGTATTTTTAAGATCCCCATTGACGGTCGCGACTTGATTATCGGTTTAATAGTCCTGCAGTTCTTTCAGCATCCGTTTCAGCGCAAAGTGTTTGTAGCTTAACAGCAACAGATCCTCGATCTGAGGCCAGTTCTGTTTGCCGGACAAGTCCAGGTTTATCCAGCCGTTGTGTCCTACGTAAGGTGGAATTCTGAACCGGTTGTCAAATGACGTGAGTGACAACTGCTGCTCCGGGCCAACCCAGATTTGCAACTCCGTTCTTTTGTCGTGGTCTGAAACAGTGGCAAATGTTTTCTTACCTGCTTTAAAAGCGGGATGGCCAAATTGTGCAGCTTCTGTGGATTCCGGGAGACCGAGACATATTTTCCTGAGTTTTTTCAGTATGCCCTGGTTCTTTGGTGACTCCAGTGGGTTGATGTCTTCGGGACTCATTTTCTCACTGGGGGGCTTGACGATGATTGCCGATAGGCTTTTTGACAGTGAAGCTGGCGCAGAGCGCACGAAGGCCTCAACTGTTAACTGGGAAATTCTGTTCCAGGACAGACCCTGGTTGAGTTCGACGCCTATCCAGCCGCGGGGGCCTATATAAGGCGGTATGAAAAAGTGCTTTGGTGCAGACTCAACTAACATTTGTTGGGTCTCGAGGGAGGCGTTCAGGAGCAGTGCGACCTTCCCGTCGCCATGGTGGTTTAACGAGTAGGTCGCGAATCCCTTGTCCCGTACCTTGTAGTGGGGGAATCCGTGGGAAATGATTTCTTCCGTTTCGGGTAACCCCAGACAAATTTCACGTACCACATCTAGTGTCGTTGTCATGAAAGTGCCTTTTGTTGCGCCTGTTAGTTAATAATCTACCGGTTTACACCTAGTGAACCTCTGATTAAGGTCGGTATGCCGCATCACTATTTCCGCCATGTCGGCGTCAGCGCTGAATTCCAAAAAGTTGTTCATGTACAGCATATCAACAACTTTTCTCCATTCACCCCCTCCTTGCCCTGACGAAAATATCTACTTAATCAGAGGTTCCCTAGTACTCCATCTACATTAAATTGACGGGTTTAGAGCTTACCAGATGATTCAAGACAAGGTGCGAGCCGAAGTGAATGGCGGGGCCGCCGAGGCCGAGTCCTTTGCGAGGTTTGCAACGCCGGATTGGGTCATCTGGTAAGCTCCCTTCGGGCGGGGCCGCCGAGGCGAGCCGAGAAGCCGTCAATATAGTGTAGACGGAGTACCAGGAAACGAGAAATGAGCACATTGTGGTAAAGATAGAGCGCGTTGGTGATATCAGGAATTCTCTGGGAGAAGGTCCCCTCTGGGATGCTGAATCAGGCAGGCTTTATTGGGTTGATTCCCTGAAGGGAAGAATCAACTGGTTGTCTGCCAATGGCGGCGTTGAACAGCGGCAATTGCCCTGCATGATTGGCAGCCTGGCGATTGTTGATGACCATATGGCCATTGTGGCGTTGCAGACCGGATTGCATTTCTTTGACCTTGATATCAGTGAGCTGACAACTATTATTGATCCGGAATCGGCATCGCCTGAAACCCGGTTCAACGATGGCAAGACTGATCGCCATGGTAGTTTTGTGGTGGGGTCTATGGGCATCAGGATTCGTGATCGTGCCCTGGGTTGCTTGTACCGACTCAATGCCGATCTGAGGCTTGAAATACTGGAACCCGATGTCATTGTCGCCAACGGGCCCTGTTTCAGCCCTGACGGAAGCACGTTCTATTTTAACGATGGTCGGCGACGTATGCTTGCGTATGATTATGATCCCGCAGGACCCCTGCGTAACAAGCGTGTCTTCTTCGAAGGTGCAAAACACAATACCGGTTCTGACGGTGCGACAGTGGATAGTGACGGCAATATCTGGACGGCGCTGACAGGCTCCAGCGAGGTGGGTTGTATCAGCCCCGATGGAAAGATACTTGAACGGATTTCCATGCCGGTAAGGCTTCCCAGTTCTGTCATGTTCGGCGGCCCAAACCTGGATGAACTTTATGTGACTTCAATCAGTGATTCCGGAAATCGAACCAGTGACGAGCCAGGTGCTGGTGGTCTTTACAGGCTATCTGGAGTTGGTGCAACGGGATTAGCGGAACAGCGGTTCCAACGTCGTCATTGAACTGACTGATAGCCCGGGTTGAGAATACAAACCGCCCGTCACAGCCACAGTCCCACATATCAGGGGGGATAGGCCAGCAGCTTGACAAATTTCATTGCGAATTCAATATTAGTGATGACTTTTTTCGGTCCTTGTTGCTGGTAGGCTCGACTATAAAATGGAATTAGAAGTACTCAATTCTGCGCTCATTGCGTGATTTCCACGATCTGGATCAGCTGTACCGGATATTCTCTGTATGGATACTCGTGAGACTCTTAAGTGTCTTGGCAAGCTGGAAATCGATGGTGTCAATGGATTTTCCGTAGTCCAAGCCCTTGGCGAACAAGAACCCGAAAAAACACTATCCCCGCAATATCAGTCGCTGGTTGAACTGCTGGATATTTGTTGCTCAGAATTTGTCAGGAAAGCTGAGTTTCCAGACGACGTCGCATAACGATTAATGAGAGCTGCCGTCAGTATTGTGCGAATTGGGATTACCGAAGGGGTTCATTCGTTGTCGCACAACCATGCTGCGTTGCGAGTCTTACAGGGCCTGATTGACCTGTCGGTCGGTTGGAGCGACGTAAGGGGAAAGGCCAAAACCCGGCTCGAAGACAAGCTTGAGGATTCACTCCTGGGGCTGTCTATTATAACAACAAACCTGAGCTGCGATACTGCGCTCTTATCTGCGCGTAACAATTTGCTGGAGCTGCTGCTATCGGATATTGAGAATTTTACAATGTCTGAAAGAGTCCAGATCGACAAGTTGGAAAAGCGCATGATCGATTCTGAAGCGGGTCAGTATAAGTTGACCCGTTCCCGGATGTTAGCAGGGCAATTGCTCAATGAACAGATGGAAAATATGGTTCTGCCCAGGGCAATTGTTGAGTTTCTTCAGGGGCATTGGTTTGAATCTCTGCAGTTGATGCTGACTCGCCAGGGTCTGGAAAGTGATGGCTGGAAGAGAGCTACGAAGCTGACTGAAACGTTGATTGGAATAATGCAACCAGTGGATGAGCCCGAGGCTGAAGATGAAGTTCCCTCTGCTGGTGACGGAGATACTAACCAGACGACTCCTGATTCCGCTGATTCCGCGGATCCGGAACCCAGGGCATTGCTTTCTCAGGATACCTACAAAACTATCGAACACCTACCCGGGGAGTTGAAAGAGTCGTTAGTATCACTGAAGCACAACCCCGACCTGGCCGAAACAGTGCTTACTGATATTGAATCGGTATGTGTCGATCTAATGTCCGGTGTTCATTTGGAATATTTCGAATATCAACCGGTGGTTGTTGCGAGCCTGAACGGGTCAACGAGATTTGCGCTGAAAAGTCCAGGCTTCCCCGGGCATCGAACGGAAAGACAACAACCGATGACGCTAAGTTTGCTGCCGTAAAAAGGAGCGAGCCCGGCACTCGTTCCGTTGATGAGACAAGGCAGGCAACAGAGATTGTATCGCAGCTCTATTTCGGCGCCCTGCTAAAGCTTGAGTCCTGTGACGGAACAGTTATGGCAAGGCTGCAGGTTAATGATCCGAAGACGAATAGCATGATTTTCGTAAACCGGGAAGGAATGAATCTCGGTGAGTTCACTCGGGATGAACTCGTTGGCCTCATGGTCGAGGCAAAGTGTGAACTTTTCAGGAATGGAAGTGTTGAAGATGATTCCTTTCGGGATGCGATCAGACGACTCAAAAGCAGGAAAAATTTGGCAGGTAAATTCGTTTGAACACAATCATCGAACAGAGAATGGCACCGCGATATCAGAAGGATACATCAGTTTTTGTCGAGCTCAGTTCTGGTTCTGTTGGCGACAAGGTAGAAAGTTGTATTGTAATCTGCAGGTCTGTGGATCTTTCCAACACAGGTGTACAGGTTTTGCTCGATAAGGCTATTCCTGAAGGGTATGTGCTGAGACTTTGCCTCGATACCCGGGGCCGAGAACCAATCTTTGTGGTCGGGAAGGTCGTCTGGCAACTTCAGGATGAAGATTCAGAGGAGCACTTTGTGGGTTTCAGACGTTTGGATTCTGAAGGAACAGATTTTCTCGAATGGCGCAGGGCCATTTCTGAAATGTTCGAGAACGAAGCTTCCGGCAAATAACACCTTTCTTAACGCATGTTGCATCTGGCCAGCAGTCTGCGGCAGTATTAGGCCTTACTCCTAATTAATGAGCCGATATGTCAACCAAAAAGAAAGTTGTTGTCCAATTACCCCCGGTCGCTAAAGAAGTCCCGGTCGCTGAAAGGTACGCCCTGGAACTTGAATCCCTTGATTCAGTTGCTGAAATTGTCGAAGTGGACGGCAGTAGTGTTGATAGTTTCTTATCAGGTGCTCACGATGCCGATGCCCTGATCACCTCCTGGGGAATCAATATGAACCAGGAGATTATCGATGGCCTGGAAAAGTGCGTCGTGATCGGTGTTGGCAGTGTTGGTGTTGATATGGTGGATGTTGATGCCGCCACAAGAGCAGGCATTGTTGTCACCAATGTCCCGGACGTGTTCATTGAGGAAGTGGCAGATCATACATTGATGCTGCTGTTGGCGTGTGCTCGTCGCGTCAAATTGATGGACAAGATGGTTTCCGATGGTGACTGGTACAACGGAAGGCCGGTGTTAAATCATGTGCCCAGGCTATGGGGGCAGACACTGGGTTTGATTTCGTTTGGGAATGTCGCCAGAGCTGTTGCAAGAAGAGCGAAAGGTTTCGGTATGCATGTCATCGCCTATGACCCTTATGTATCTGAACTCAAACTGACCGGTGAAGGTGTTGAGCCGGTGACCTATACGGATCTGTTAGAAAGGTCTGATTATTTGTCGGTTCATCCCGGTCTTAACGAAGAAACCAGGGGAATGTTAAGTACCGAACAGTTTGCAAGGATGAAAGATACCGCAGCAGTCATTAACTGCGGCCGTGGTCCGGTCATTGATGAAGCAGCCCTCATCAGCGCCCTTCAAAATAGTCAGATTGCCGCAGCTGGTTTGGATGTGCTGGAACAGGAGCCACCTCGATCTGACAATCCACTGTTAGGTATGGATAACGTGATGCTCACCCCCCACGCAGCCTCTGCAACAACCAGGATGCGGGTCGAGACCCGTCGACGAGCTGGCAAAGAAGTGTCGCTGGCGTTGAAAGGTAAATGGCCTATGAGTTGTGTTAACCCGACAGTGATGCCCAGGGTCGACCTTGAACGATGGCAACCTTACCCGATGGACCGTGGCCCTAACCGATAGCTTTTGCTCTAACTACCCTACGGTTTTACCTCGTAGTAGAGATTACTCGGGTCATCGAAATCGTGTTCGACAAATCCGGTAAATCCGGCGTCTGACACCATGGTTCTGGCCACCGCGGGGTTGAAACCGAGAGTGCCCAGACCGGCACCATCGGGTTCGGATAAGGCGGATGACATACACGATGAGACAGAAAAACCGTACATCATTGCCAGAAACGGATTGCGCAAATTATCCTTGAATTCAGGATGGCTTCGAATGTCCTTGATTAACCAGGTACCGTCGTCGTTAAGCGAATTCCTGATCGACGCGATGACCTCAGCGGGCCGGGTCATATCGTGAATACAATCAAATGTAACCAGGAAATCATAAGTGGGGGTCTCGGGAAGCGATTCACCACCCGCGACAAATAATTTGACATTAGTGAGCCCCAGATCATCAACCTTGGCTTTGCACCGGTCTATGGCATGACCACTGGGGTCATAACCGTGAAATTCGGAGTTGGGAAACGCGCTCGCCATGGCCACCAGGGCCAGGCCACCGCCACAACCGACGTCTGCAGCAACGGCACCCGCCTGTAATTTGGCTTGTACGCCGTCGAGGGCAGGGATGATTCGTGGTACGAATTCCTGTTTCGTCCAGGGACCCAGCATTCTTTCAGTTCGATGGGCAGCATTAGGTCCAAGCTCCTCGTATGAGAGACCAATACCTGTCTTGAAAGCATCAACCAGCTTGTCGATAGTCTCTGGTGGAAAACCCCCGGAAAATGCACCGGCAGCGAAGGACAGGCTCGTCTCTTCCTTGGAGAGAACTTCGGCACCTTCGACTGAAAGTTCAAAGTGATCATTACCGTCGTATTCCAGTATCCTGGCGGCTGCCTGGCCCCGCAGCCATTCCAGCAACCAGCGTTCCTGGAGTTGAGTTTTTTCAGCGAGTTCTTTTGCAGTGACAGGACCGGCGCCGTCCAACGTCCGGTATATACCCAAACGATCACCAATCTGAATCAACAGGGAAACAACTTCGCCCTGTTTGTAGCCCCAAACCGTCATGGAGAACTGCTTTAACTTGTCTTCATCGATGCTTTGATTGTCCATTTGCCTTGTTCTTGTTGGTTGTCGAGGCTCGACTATCTAACAACGGCGAGATGAATTCAACGGGTTGTTGCTAATTGCTCCCCGTTCTATTCAGTGAGAGCGTTCACAGGAGTATTCGCTGCTTGTTTCGCCATGGATGGAAGCCGTGCTGCGACGAGACGAGATACAAGGTGCCCTAAATGTGGTTACAATTGATTGATGGACATCCAAACTGCGCTACATAACAAGAATTACCAGTTCTGGGCCTTGCAGCTGGCCGGGTTTGGCGGATACGGCGTTTCTTTTTATTTCGGCGTCGCATTTTGGGACAAGGTACCCGAGTACTACTATGTGTACCTGCCGACTGTTTGTATTATCGGTATCCTTATCACACTGGTTTTGCGCGCGCTCTATCGGGCCATGTGGGATATGACGTTTGTACAGCGCCTGGTTGGCGTTGTTTTAGGCTCCTATCTCGCTGCGGCGGCCTGGAAAGCGTCTCGATTGACACTGTTTCCGATTTTCTATCCTGATAAATATGAACTTCATGACTGGCGCGAGTACTTCTTACTCGGTTCCCACTTCTGGGTGATGGCTGGATGGAGTGGTTTGTACATTGGCGTTAAGTACTATTTGTTGCTGCAGGAAGAACGACAGCAAAATCTGAAAATCAGCGCTCTGGCACAGGCGGCACAATTAAAAATGCTCCGCTATCAGTTGAATCCACACTTTTTATTCAACACGCTTAACGCGATATCGACATTGATACTGGCCAGGGATAACGACCTCGCACAGGCGATGGTTACGCGCCTGAGTAGCTTTCTGCGTTATTCCCTGGACAACGACCCCGTACAGAAGGTGTCACTTGATCAGGAAGTTGATGCATTGAAGCTCTACCTGGCGATTGAACAGGTCCGCTTTGATGAACGCCTGAAAGTGAAGTTTGATATTTCAGACGAGGCCATGGCAGCCCAGGTGCCGAGTCTGTTACTTCAACCCCTGGTTGAAAATTCGATTAAATACGCAATCAGCCAGTCTGAAACCGGTGGTACCGTGTGCATTCGGGGTAAAGTGATGGACGACAAGTTAAGTCTCGAGGTGATTGATGATGGCCCGGGAATCCAGCCACTTAAGGGGAATAAAGGGACAGGGTTAGGGTTGACTAACACCGAAAACCGGCGCCAGGAACTCTATGGCAAGAATCAAACGTTCAGCATCGGTAAGGTGACGCCCAGAGGTTTTAGCGTCAAAATTTTCATCCCTTATGAAATCGCTAACAACATAGGTATGGTTGCGGCGAAATAGTCACCGATTTCTAAAATAAGGTTTTAGAAAATAATCGATGGTAAGATGACCTACATCTTTGTTGTATACACACGAAGGCTTCGGCACGGATGACACTTCATCGATCAAGTCTTGCCACTCTCGCGCAGGCGTCATACAACTACCTGGCAGTAGAAGGGTATGACGCCGATGATATTTTTCAGCGCTCCGGGATGGATCCTGCGCATATTTATGATGCCAATGCGCGTTTTCCGATCTACGTGAATCGGCGTTTTTGGCAAATAATGTTACAGGAAACCGGCAACCCCTGTGTGTTGTATGAAGTGGTGCATTTTGTAAAACCACAGATGTTGAATGCTATGGGTTATGCATGGATTGCGAGCCGAACATTGAGTGAAGCTCTGGAACGCCTCATTCGGTACCATCGTATGTTGAGTACGAACATAGAGATGAGTCTGGAGAGTGCGCAGGGTGTGTCGCAACTCGTTGCAAGTATGATCGAGACGATTCCCGAAACCACAGAGAGCGTCATCGTTTTTAGCCTGCAACTTTGTCGTCAGTCATTCGGTGATGACCTGGTTCCTATGCAGGTGAAGCTCACCCGACCAAAACCCGAAGACTCATCTCCCATCGACAAATATTTTCGTTGCCAGGTGGATTACAACTACTCGAAAAACGTGATCGTTTACAATTCAGCAGATTTAAATCGCCGGTTGGATGGTGCCAACTCAGCGGTCGTCATCGCCATGGAAAGCGTAATCAATACCTACGTGGAACGATTCGACGCCAATGACGTAGTTTCCCGGGTCAGGCAGGTGGTGGCTGCATCACTGGCTAACGGGGAACCGGCAAAGCAGGATATTGCCGATCAGTTGGGGATGGCACCAAGAACTTTACAGCGTCGTCTGGAGGAACAGCAGAGTTCTGTCAAGGTAATTGTTGATGAGACCCGGCATCAGTTGTCACTTGAATTCCTGGACCAGGCTCATTACACCGTTAAGGAGATAGCCTACAACCTCGGATTCAGTGACGCCTCAAACTTTTCCCGTGCATTTAGACGTTGGGAAGATAAATCCCCGAGAGAATACAGAATTAGCACTTAACGATTTCTGATCTTACTCCGCCTGTTCTTTGTCAGGCTGGCTGATCCCTGCGTTTCCGGATATTGGCCGGGAAGGCACACACGCTGGTCATTGCAAAAATAGTAATATTTCGAACCGGTTTTTGGCTCCCAAAGACTCAAATCTCTTAATCAGACTTGTCTTAACTAGTGTGATTAATGAAGTTTGGATTAAAGGAGTAGCCCATGTTTACCAAAATCAAGCTAGGGGTTCCCACCTACTACGTCGGTAAAACGACCCCGGGAATCATGCCTGATCTGCGACCCAGGGAGTTCGATTCCCTGCTTGAAGCGGTTAGTATGTCTCAGGCCGCACGTTATTTACTGATATATACCAACACTACATGCTTTATTGGATGGTCGGAGTATCAGTAAGATATCATCCATGCACATCATATTCATGTGTGAAACTAATGACAGAATAGCTCGTGTTCTCTCGACTAATCGTAGACACAATGCATACTATCCGCACCCAAGACACGCCCGACTAGCAGCACGAAAGGTGCAATCATGAATTTCTTCGGTAAAGTATTAGCCAGGGGCAGCATAATGAACCAGCCGACATTGAGTAACCTAACCCACAATGAACTTAGCCGCTTAGACCCGGAACAAGAACCTGGGGTCTATGAAGAGGTGTTTAAACGCTTCATCGAATTAAATCCACAAGATGAATTTCGACGCGGCGTGATTGCCCAGAGAGATTTTAATGACAGGCTTGAAGCAGCACGAAAGGAGCAATCATGAATTTCTTCGCCAAAGTAATGGCATGGTGCAGCATTGTGTTCTTTGTTTTTCCATCTTGTTGTTTTACCCTCATTGTTGTTGTGTCATGGGCAGCACAACAGGGACAATACTAGATCACACCAGAGATAGACTATGAAAATAACCTTAGTGACACCGATGGCAACCTACAACAAGCTAGGCATTCTGACAGGCATGCAACCGCTGTCAAACTACATGCGTTTGTTGGCGTATAAGGTCCGGCTCAACCGTGTGGTTAAACCCCAAGCGGCCCAGGTATACCCAACTCGAAAGCTTATTTGATCGAAGAAATCGACGACTATGTTGAACAGATGAGATCTGAAAAGCACGCCAGGCTGTTCGCCAGTGTCACACCATTACGAAAATTTATTGAAAACAAACCACAAGAGTGCAACGTCCCGGTTGGGGACTACATATTCTGGATAACCAAGGAGTGATCCATGCCAATACTAACGAGACGAACAGGTGAAAAACTCGGATTGGTAATGATGTTACCGTTGCCGTATTGGATGTAAAACGTAACCAGATCAGAATAGGGATCGATGCGCCCAGAGAAGTTGCTGTTCACAGGGAAGAGGTCTATAACCATATTCAAAATGAAGAGATGGCAAAGCAGGAATCTTCAGCCAGCCAATGAAATTCAGTTTAGTTCTGTCACCTGATGGAATAAAAGTTAAAGCGATCTTTGTCGGGCCGCTTTTACTATATTGAAGGAGTTCCGACATGGAAACAGCCAAACCTTTTCTGGTCCCTGTTGACAAAGGCAATACCCCTGACCGAACATACGCGGACCTGTACATCTCATGTGTATCCTATTTAGAAAATCACGATGTTGATGATAAGACCATTGACACGATCTTCGAGATTCTGAGCGAAGCGTTGAAACGTTACTCAGGACCTGAATCGACCGATCGGGAAGCTGGAATTCCCGCCGCACCAGGTCCGTCTGTGTAATAATACTTCAACACCCTTGTTGCATGTGATTCAACGCAATGTTCTACTCAATTTCAAAGCCGGTTCGATCGAACCGGTTCACCAGCTGTTGCCTGGCTCTGTTACCGCTGATGTTCTGCCCCGCTTACGCCGGTGACCAGAAAAAGCAAGAAGACGAAAAGGTCGAGGCGGTAACACAGATAGAAAGGGAAGCTCAAAAGGAGAAGGAGAAGGAGAAGGAGAAGCTGCAAGAAGCTGATGAAGAAGAACTGGAAAAAATGGATTCTTTTTCAACGAAATCGGAAGAGGGGGAGGAGATGATCTGCGACCCGGATGAAATACTGAATTCTGAGGTCAAGGGAGGACTGGAACTTGCCTTGTACGATTGTAAGAAACTGTCCCAGAAGGTTGTTGAACCCACGAATGATGAAAGGGGCAGGGGGGAAGTCGAGGCGTTAAAGCAGGAAATTCTGGAAAAGCAGGGCAAAGTGGATAAATCCGTGGTTATTGTCATCAAGGACGACGAAAATATTGAAGAAGAAAATGCCCCGACACCCTACGTCGTCAAAGCAAAAACCGCCGACAAAAAGCTGATCCCTCTAAAGCTCTATATTAGCCTGAGAGGTCATTTGAATAATACAAGTAACGAACAGGACCCTTTCAACGATGGCACCACTCGTGCCGGTGCGCTGTATTATCACAAATATGAATCTGGTATGGAGTTCTACTTTCATGGTGAATTCGGAATGCAGTTACTGGATGAAAAGGAAAATTCGCAGACTCGTTTAGAGACCACATCAAGACTTCTGTATGGATCCGTTGGAACAGATTCCCTGTCTCTCACTTACGGTAAAAACTGGTCTGTTTATTACAATGTCGCCAACGTAACTGATCGTTTTCTGGTTTATGGTGGGCAGGCTACCGGTGTTTACAATGCGCATACTGATGGTGGCCCGAGCGGGACAGGGCGAGCTGATCAGGCGATTCAACTGCGTAGCGCACGCCGACAACTGGAGTGGGGCTTGCAAGTTCAACGAAACCAGAAAATTCCCCAGATAAGTGAGAACACCCGATTCGGTTGGAACACCAGTTTTAGCGGCGTCTACCGGTGGAAGAGCGGAATCACCGGTGGTTTCGCTTACAACCTTGCGAGGCCGGAAGAGGTTACGACTCTGATGCGAGCCCAGGGCATGGTCGGCGATGCAGATGCTAGAATTGTTTCGGCCAACTACAGAACGAAGGATAGTTACATTGGCGTTACGATGGCAGATACCAGGAATCACGAAACCGATGACCAACGACAGTACCTCGATACCAAAGGTTGGGAAGTGTTTTATCGCTACGATTTAAGTCGTAAATGGCGACTGGTGGCAGGGCACAATCGTCTAAGGCCAGCCAGCAGTAATTACGCCGGTGAGTATGATATAAAAGAGACTGTCATGGGGATACAGTTTACTTTTGGAGAACGCGATTTCAACGATATGGTATTTGTCGAAGCCGCATACAACCAGGGCCATTTGGCAGATGGCTCACCTAGTGACTCACAGATCTCTGTCGGTTTTCGCTATCGATTCAGCTACTAGAGAATCTGGCTAGTACCTGGAGTGAGGCACAAAATTGGCGATCTCCGCGACAAGTTCTGAGACGTTTCGGCCGCTTTGATTTCGTGTTGAGCTGGGTTTGATTCTCTGGGTCGCTGTACCTTGCCACAGGATATTGGTGTCGGACAGATCCTTGAATACGACAGACACCCCCCCTTGCAGCGTTTCGTTGGTTTGCGACCAGACAATCGTCGCACCATAGTAGAGTTCGTTTCTGCGAACTGTGTGCGTGGACGTTGACATCTGATCAGAAGCCCCTGCAACCAAGGTCACAATAAATTCCGCATCGCCAGCACTCTCGACATACTGGTAACCTTTCGTTTTCATGACAGCGCGTACCTCCTGCTTTAGCTGCAATTCCAACCCAGTAAACGTCCCACCCGTGAGCACACCAAGCACGGCCAGTGGCTTCTCACCCCAGGCGTAGCGCTTCATCTGCGTGACATCGAGTCCGGGATTTTGATAGCTATGGGATTGAAGGTTTGAAGATTCGCATCCGGCGAAGAAAAAAGTTGCAACAATGAGCAATGTCGTAAAAACTTTCATATTAAATATTCGATCCGATGAATATGGTAGGAGCGTAGTTTACTTTATTTATCGAAGGATTGGGTACCGATGTAAACAGGAGATTATGCTATGGGTAAACACACAAGTTGGAAGGACCTCGAAGACTCAGATCATGAACTCGCGAATAGCGGCAGGCGGCTCCTGTATCAGGGGTCGACAATCGCCTCTGCTTTTCTGGCAACGGTCGCGCCGGATAATGGGCCACGGGTCCACCCGGTATTCCCTGTGCTCAGTGATGGAGAACTCTGGCTGTTTGTGGTGAACCTGTCACCGAAGTATCGGGACCTGGTTCGCAACCAATGGTTTGCGCTTCATACCATGCCGACAACGGCTGGTGGCGAAGAGTTTTATATTCGTGGCCACGGTGAACACAAACAAGACGATGAAACCAAAGCCCGGGTTGTTGCTGCCACCAAAGGTGCACAAGGCGGGCAGGAATTTGAAGCGTTAATACGATGTAGTTTAACAACCGTGCTCTATACGAAATGGGATAATTGGGGAACCAGTCAGGCCTGGCCCAACTACACTAAGTGGCGCGCATAGATTTCGCTTTTGACTGTTCGGCTATTTACATTGCCAGACGAGTACGGAACCCCAGTATCCAGACCTTGTCTTTGGTAGGATGTAGTGCTGGATCTACCAGGTATTGAATACTTGGTGTAAATGCCAGGCCCTTGGAAAACTGGAAGCGCCAGAATGCTTCCATTGTCTTCTGGTTCTTCAATGTTTTTCCTGGTGGGCTACCCCAGGTTGCAGAAATGCCAACCACGTCTGAGCGATACATGAATTTTCTTATCAGGCCGAATGTTGCCCTGTCATTATAGATCGGTGCTGATCCCCATGAGAAACCGATGCGTGCATATGGCATCCAGCGATCGTTAAAAGTCCAATTGCCAGCCAGCGTGATTCCGTTCGAAGAATCAACGCCTGCATCCTCACGTTCATCCACATGCCACACCAGCATGTGTATATTTTTTAAAATAACGATCGGCCTTTCCCGGTGACCAACCGATATTCCCATACTTGAAGAATTCCGATCCGCCATCAAAAAACTCGAGATCATCGTTGCCGAATCCGTTAGCATCATTGGCGCCCGCGAATGCGTACCATTGATCATTGAGCCAGTGTCCGACACCGATCCCCCAACTGGAATCAGGTAGTGCGACAGATGTATCGAGGTTGCTGTCGAGGTTTGAGAAAAGCGACCATGGATTCACGTGACCGAGAACATTCATATAGTCATTTGGATCGTACCGGCCAACAATCAAACCCGTGTCCTGGTTATTGAACGATTGTTGCCAGTTCAGGTTGATAATTGCCCAGCCAAAATCACCGTAGAATAATGACGTAACACCAATATATCCTGCCTCGGCTGCCAGGTTTGCCGGTACCGTATCGCGAAAGCCATGTCGATGGTCGATCATGATGTTGACTGAGTTTTTTTCATCGGTCTTGTTTTGGAACGGACTCCAAACCAGCGTACCCCGGAACACACCAGCCGATGCCTTGTCCTCACCGTCTGGTATTGGGTCGCTCAGGTATTGCGCCATAGTTGAATAGTGAGTCGATATTTGTACACCTTGTTGCTTGTTCGTAGTCGTCTTCCAATCCGTCCAGGGTTGGTAGAATTCATCTATCGCCGGAAATCGAAATGCAGGATCAAGTACACGGTCGGCTTCTTCGAGCTGGCCTTCTGAGGAAGTCGGCCCACCAAATACCGGCAGGGAATCCGTATAACCCGTGCTGGACTCACGTTGTGAAAATCCACGGGGTTCTCTGGACACAGTATCCTGATCCTTGGTTTGCGAACTCGCAGGGCCGCTCAAAAACAGTACCATAAGCAGAGTGAGTGCTAGGGATCCGTTGATTTGGCTTTCATTCACCATTCTGTATCCAGACAGGACTAACTAAATGTCATCGCATACGTTCTTTGTTAAATGCAATACTGGTCACGGAGTCTGACTTGTCGCATTATAACCATCAAACTCTTAACGGAGTGGCTGCTTTTGCTGGTTTTCAGAAAACTGTTTTTTATACTGCTTACTGTTGGCGTTGCTGTCTACTTTGTACGCGCCCTGGATTCGAAAGGGATGATGCAGCTATATGCGGAGCACAAAATACAATTAGCATCCGAGTACCGTGCAGGAACAGAAATTGACTGGGCTGGTTACCTTGCCCTGGAACACGCGTTGTCTGCCGACCTTAAGAATGCGCTCGTGGATCGAAGCCGGAAGTTTAAAGACCTTAACAGACATGCACCCAGAGGGGTAAACAACCCGGACTCCTACACTGTTAACTTTAACAAGTCCTATGCCCTTCAACCTGCCAACCTGAAGGGGAGTGCAGTACTGGTCCATGGCCTTACAGATTCACCCTACAGCGTAAGAAGCACGGCGGCCGTATTTCAACAACAGGGATTTCACACCTTTGCCCCGCGACTGCCGGGTCATGGCTATGCTGTTGGTGCGCTGCGTCACGTGCGCTGGCAGGACTGGATGGACATAGTAATAATGGCAATGCGTAAGGCCGATAACGCAAGGCAACCAGGTCAACCCCTGGTGTTGGGTGGATATTCCAATGGTGGGATTCTTGCGCTGCAGTATGCAATTGACTGTCAAGCTGAAGCCGACATGCCGTGTCCCGATGCTATTTTGCTGCTGTCTCCTGCGATCAAGGTTTCGCCGTTCGCAATCTTCGCGAGGCTGCATTCATGTGTTAGCTGGCTAGATTACTTTGAACAGTTTCAATGGGAATCAGTTTATCCCGAGATAGATCCATATAAATACACTTCCTTTCCCAAGAATGCTGGCTGGGAAACTGCTGAGTTGTCCTGGTCTGTAAGGAATGCGATTGAGACCAGGGACTTGGTACTACCGCCGGTTCTCGCCTTTCAATCTGTGGTGGATTCGACGGTCGACGCCAGCGCGTTACTAACACTTTTCGATGATCTTACTCCCAACCAGCATCATCTGGTGCTCTATGATGTAAATCGAAGTGGGGCGATATCTGAATGGTTTAACATTGACCTCCGGAGCGTTGATGAATTCGAGCGCGACTCAACCTACACCTTCACGATCAGTATTTTGACTAACACCGACAAAAATTCCCTTAGCGTAAACGAGAAACGAATTTCTGAAGGAGCAACGATGTTCGAAACTATTGAAACTCAACTTCAATGGCCAGAGGATGTTTATTCACTGTCGCATATCGCTTTACCGTTCCCCGCTGATGACCCTGTGTATGGACAGGGAGGATCATCAGTTGGCGCACATGCATTGAAGGGTGAAAAGCAGATCATGACCATTGGCGCTGATTATTTTCTTCGCTTACGTTACAACCCGTTCCACAGATGGCAGGAAGGTAAAATTGCCAGCTGGCTACAAACCCATGTTACCAGGCACTAGAGGTGATGTAGATTAGCAGGTTCCATATTAAAACATCTGGTATCACTCTATTTCTGTTGGTGATGGTATTCCCGGTCCTCGCCGGGGAAGCAGTCGAGGAAAAAATCAAAGTAACCGTCATTCGTAATGTAGTTATTCCCAACAACGTTGATGACGCGCCAACAACCAAGGTTAACATCGTGATAAAAAACGGTATCCTGGACATAATCACCGAGGATGCCATTTCACTCGAAGACGCAGACACCACCTATGACGCTTCAGGAGGTATTATCATCGGCCAACTGGATCTGGGGCAGCCTGCCGGGTTTATTATTCTTCGGGAGGATCCCAGGGAAAATATCCAGGCACTGCTGGACACAAAAACCTACGCGAGTTTTGCTATATATAGCGGGGAAATACTATAAAACAATTTCGCCAGGGTCAGTGGTAAGACAAATGAGGAAAGACGCAAGGAATCACAGGGATGGCTGGCTTATACACCGCCGCCCCTGGCTAAATCATCGAGTTATACTGACACTTCTAAGTGGAACAGACTCGATACAAGGTATGTCACCGGGATTTTGGCAGGTGGTCCTGTGATGGATCGTCAGCGCTGGCTCCAACAGGATGCGAGGAGTAAGACACAATTGGGTGTTGACCTGGATGATTTCAGTGGCGGCGAGGTGAGGGGACTTCGGATAGGAGGAGTGGGGACCTTTAATTTCAAAAAGCCCTGGATCTGGACGCTATTTGGGGCGACCCATGCGTTTGACAAGGGCTTCGATCAAACAGTTTCCGATGATTTCACATTCTTCGATGTGCGCCTGGATATTCCGGTGTTTCAAAAAGTCAGCGTTAGCATCGGTAAACAAAAAGAACCTATTTCAATGGAACGAACCATGGGAATGATTGACCTGCCTATGCAGGAACGTTCGGCAGCAGCCGATGCGCTGCTACCCGCACGCAATGTTGGTATTGTGGCTGCAGGTGAAATCTTCGACGACCGGGTGAGCTTTGCGGGTGGTGTATTCAACGATTTTCTCGATAAGGATCAACCCAGTTCGATGAGCGACAATGCTACCCAGTATGTAGCCAGGGCAACCTGGGTGCCGTTTATGAGTGAAAACGAAAGTACACTGTTGCACCTCGGACTGGGTTATCGATATTCAGATGTGGACGAAGGAGGAAGTATCAGGACGGAACCGGAATTCAACAAGTCCCCGGTCTTTGTTGATTCAGGTTTTATTGATGGTTCGATCACAGATGAAGCAACATGGTATCAATTTGAGGCCTCGCTGCGTTCAGGGCCATTCTGGCTACATAGTGAGTTCCTCCGAACTGACATTGATTCTGTAGCGTTGGAAGATGCAACAATCAAGGGCTTTAACACGACACTCTCCTGGATCGCCACCGGTGAGGTCAGGTCCTATCGAAAAAGTAATGGGACCTTCAGTGGCGTGCCAATTTCACGTTCTGTTGAACAAAATGGCTGGGGTGCATGGGAATATGGCATTCGATACTCGTCTCTTGACATGAACGATGGCCTGCTCGATGGTGGCGATCTGGAGATCTGGTCGGCGAGTATGAACTGGTGGTTGACACCATTATTTAATGTCAACTTAAACTATCGCTATATCACCCTCGATGAGGGCGGTATCCGTGGTCACAGCAGTGGTGTTAATTCAAGAATTTTGATTCTGCTGGAGTAACAACAAAATACCGGGCAACAGTTTGGCTGTAGTTATGCTCGACCAATATGAAACGTATTATGTACAGCGGAGCTTACCGATGTTTCAGCAATTCTCAACGCTAATCCTCATTTGCTATATCGTTTTTTCTGCACCTCCTGCGCAGAGTGACCAACATCCTGATGATAAACAAATTCGTCCAAAAATAGCCGTCGTATTGGGTGGCGGGGGGGCCCATGGTGTTGCACATCTTGGAGTTTTACAGGAACTGGAGCGGCAGCGAGTGCCTATCGATCTGGTGGTAGGGAGCGGCTTTGGAGGTGTTGTGGGCGGCTTGTATGCATCTGGTATGTCCCTGGGTGAAATCCACAATTTTCTGGTTGAGACCAATTGGCCGAATGTTTTCGATCCTGATTCACAGCGCGAGGACCTGTCATTCAGGCGCAAAACCGACGATGCGGACTACCTGATTAAATACAAGGTTGGGATCAAGGACGGACAGGCACTGCTGCCTACATCACTGGTGCCGAACGAAAAATTGGCGCGGCTGTTGCAGACCGTGACTTCGGATACCAAAGGCGTCAAAAATTTTGATGGCTTACCGATTGCTTTCCGGGCGGTGGCAATGGATCTGGTTACTGGCGATGAGGTTGTTCTGGCAAACGGTGCGCTTGATCGGGCAATACTGGCAACATCGAGTTCACCCGGTACTCTACCCCCGGTCGAAATCAATGAACGGCTTCTTGTTACCGGCAGCCTGGTGAATAACCTGCCGATTGATGTGGCCCGGCAGTGGGGTGCGGATGTGATTATTGTTGTTGATATCGGCTCCTATGTTCGTACCGCCTCCGATCTAAATTCGATTTTTGCCGTGGTTGATCAGGTCAGCCACCTGTTGCTGCAAAAAAACAGTGAAGCCAGCATTCGGCGCCTGGGCAACCGGGACATTCTTATACGGCCAAACATAACTCCAGACAAGGAAACCAATTTTGACAATCTCTGGATAAACATTGAAAAAGGAGTGACCGCGGTAGTCGACTTGAATGACGTTTTCGCCAGTGTCCGGATTAGTGAAAAGCAATATGCCGAGCTCTCTGCCAGGCGGATTGCTCAACGGTCGCAAAAACCGGTGATCAATGGGATCGAGTTACTCAATACGTCTAAAGTCAACGACGAGATTATCCTTTCGCTCGTTACCCAGGCACTTGACCAACCGTTGAATAAAGCCGCGCTCGAAAAGGATCTGCTTAAGATATATGGCATCGGTGCATTCAGCACCGTGGATTTTGATCTCGTTGATCAGGGGGAGTCGTCGCTGCTGCAACTGAGTGTGGTCGAAAATCGCACGGGGAATCGTTTTTGGCGATTCGGCATCTCCCTCGAAGACGACCTCGATGGTAACAGTGCCTACACCGGGTCGGCCAGCATGACATGGACGCAGTTAAATCGCCTCGATGCAGAATGGCGCAGCCAGGTGAGAATTGGTGAACGCCAGCAGCTTTCAACGGAGTTTTATCAGCCGTTGGTTAAGACGGGGCGATATTTCGTTTCAGCCAGTGCAGATTATACCGAGCGCAACGTCAACAGCTATTCCGATGGGGACATTATCGCCCAGTCGCGAGTCAAGGAGCTTAAGGGTCAATTGCAGCTAGGCAGGATATTCGGAAATTCCGGGCAGGTAACAATAGGAGTGTTGGGTGGTTCAGGTACCACGAGCGTCAATATTGGTGGCGATATTCCGTCCGGGAAGTTTGATATTGGTGGTTACACTGCAACGGCGGCTTACGATACGTATGACAATATCTATTTTCCTAAAAATGGATCACAGGCCAGGTTGGGATGGGTAGGGCAGCGCAAGTCTGCCGGTGGCAGCCTTGATGTGGATATCGCTGCTGGTCACGTTGCAACAGCCAGGAGTTGGGGCGCCCACACATTTATAGGCGGCCTTGACATCCAGTCCCAGCTCAACAAAGTTCCTGGTTCCCAGAACCTGGTGACTATTGGTGGACTCTTTCAGCTGTCGGGTTTTCAGCGCGATGAACTCAGTGGGCGGCATACGGCAGTTGGGCGAGCGATTTACTATCGCAGATTGCATTCCAACCCGTTGCGTGGTTTTCTTGATGCCTCATTGTACGTGGGTGCTTCTTTGGAACTGGGAAATGCCTGGCAGGATTCTGACGACATCTCCCTCAGCAATACGTTAACCGCTGGTGCTTTATTTGTGGGTGCAGATACTTTCATCGGTCCGGTATACCTGGCTGCCGGGCTTGCAGAGGGGGGGAATTTCGCGACCTATCTGTTTGTTGGGCGACCGTTTTGATTGGTGGATAATCCACTTAATCAAAGCTTCGCTAACTGTTAGAATCGATTGCATGATTCGTATAGATTGCCTTTAGGAGTAATACCCAATGAAAAGGATTCTGAAACGAGTTTTTGTACTCTTTCTTTTATCTGCTTACCTACCGTTATTCGCCCAGAGTCTGGCAATCACGGAATCCAGCACTGATCACAAATACCCGGGGAAGTTTGTCTGGGCTGATCTGCTGACCACCGATGTCCGCAAAGCTGCCAGGTTCTACTCCGACGTTTTTGGCTGGCATGCGACCTACTTCGATGCAGACTATCTTGTACTGAGTCATAGAGGCCAACGACTGGGCGGTATTGCGAAAAACCAGGACGAAGCCACAGAGTCCAACCAGTGGATTAGCTTTATCTCATCTTCTGACCTGGAAAAATCCCATCGTTACCTCACCAATGCGGGTGCCGAGGTTGTTTTTGAACCAACATTTATCGAAGGTCGTGGTGAAATTGCTATTTATGTAGCACCTGATTCGGCGGTTTTCGGCGTGATCGATTCTGCTTCCGGTGACCCTGTGGAAGAGGGCGCGGAGATTGGCGAATGGGTCTGGATAGAACTGTGGTCTACGGATACAAAAATAGCGGCAGCGTTCTATGCCGAGCTTGGATATGAGGTTGTGGATAACTGGATGTCAGATAGGGATCAAGACCTGTTGCTGGCCGTGGGAGAGATAGCCAGGGCTGGGTTGGTACAAGGTCACGAGTCCCAGAAAAAATCAATCTGGCTGCCCTATGTGCTGGTCGAAAGTGTTGCTGATACCCTGTTGAAAGTGAAAAAAGCCGGGGGTGAGTCTCGTGAACTTAAAGGCGAGGCTAAACCTAACATCGTATTAATAGCAGATCCAACAGGAGGTTTGCTGGCAATTTATGAGGCGCCTCAATGGGAGGGCGAGTCATGAGGATATTTGCTGGTGTTATGATCCTTGGACTAACGTTGGCGGGCATTGTTTCCTGTGAGAGCACAGGTGGCAGCGTTCACACATCCTACGGCATTCACTATAGCCATGGTTATGGTTATGGGTATCCGCGGCATTACCCTCATGGGGGTTTTGGTCCACCGATGTACCGGCCCCGACCACCAGTACATCGGCCGGGAGGACCTTCAATTCAACCCCGGCCAACACCGAGGCCGATGCCCCAGGCGAGGCCGATGCAAAGATAGACCGTAGAACGATAACCACAACATCCAAGGAGAGTTTAATGACACGCATCTTTGCAACCCTAATGTTATTAGTTTTGTCCAGCAGTGTTTTTGCTGATGGGAAAACACTGTTTATGAACGTTAATGTTTTCGATGGTACCTCCAAAAAACTGCAGATGAGCATGAATGTGCTAATCGAGAAAAACCTGATTAAACAAGTTACTTCAGAGCCGATCATTGCGGATGGTGCGACAATGATTGATGGCGGAGGTCGGACATTGATGCCGGGCTTGATCGAAGGCCATGGTCACTTGCAAATGAATGGTAATTCTCTTGCCGATATTGAGAACAACCGGAATTGGGAAGAACTTGCGATTCGCTCTGCGGTAAATGCCAAAGCTGCATTGATGTCTGGTTTTACTTCCTGGCGGGATGCAGGTGGCATGGGGGCAGGACTGAGAAAAACAATTGATGCTGGCCTGGTCCAGGGCCCAAGAATTTACCCTTCAGGAGGTTTTATTGGTCCGACAGGGTCGCACGCTGATTTCAGAAATTTCACAACACCCAATGAAACAATAAACGGGCCGAATTCTGCAGCGGGAAGCTTGGGTATGACCCTAACCGCTGATGGCGTGGATGCGATAAAGACGGCAGCCAGGCAGAATTTTATGCAGGGGGCGACTCAAATCAAAATCATGTCCAGTGGTGGCGTGGCGTCACAGTTTGATCCATGGCAACTCGATGCCTATTCACCGGAAGAGATTCGTGCTGCAGTAGAAGTTGCCAATGCTTACGGGTCTTATGTGATGTCTCACGCTTATAGCAAGAAATCGATCATGCGTTGTCTGGTTCACGGAGTAAAGACCATCGAACATGGTTTTATGTTTGATTCTGAAATCGCCAGATTGATGAAGAAAAAGGGTGCTTATATGACAACCAATATGCAGGCTTTTTCTTCCGCCCTGGGCGAAGTTGAAGCCATCTCTGCAAGCCCGGCTTCGACTCGCAAGGCGGCATCTGCCCAGTTGGCGTTTAAGGACTATGTTGAGAATGTCAAAAAGTATCGCCCTAAACTCGGCTTCCAGGGTGACTGTATTGGTTTACCAACCGCGTGCCAGGCACAAAACGACCACCAGATTTACCTGGGTGCACAATTCTTTGGTAACCATTACTACCTCAAGGCATTAACCTCGGTCAATGGTGAAATCCTTAAACTCTCCGGTGCGGTTCTTGACCCGTACCCAGAGGGAAAGTTAGGTGTGGTAGAAGAAGGTGCCTATGCCGATCTGTTGCTGGTTGATGGTAACCCGCTTGAAGATATCACAGTGATCGGTGGTAACGAGAAGTGGTTTGATGCCGAGCCCCGTGATGGTATTGAAACAATCCGGGTCATTATGAAGGATGGTGTGATCTACAAGAATTCACTGTGATGGATAGTGAACACAAGAGTGTGTCGGGACGCTGATTCCTGGCAACGGCGCTAGGCAGTGATTGAGTCAGACCGGGAAGAATCCGATTCCCCGGGTTTCTCAATGCTGGTCTTCTCAAGGTAGTATTTCCCAATGTACATTCCCACGATCACCATAGCTAAAGCCAGGAAGATGTTCAGGAATACAAAATGCCGCGGGAGCACATACAGCACGTTAAGGCCTATAAATACCGCTCCAGCCTGGAGCAGGTCTCCAAACCGGAAGCATAGCGTATCGATGACCGCGCGAGCTTCATATTTTTCGCGCCTGGTAGTGGGGAGGAACAGGATCTGTCGCGTGGTGTTCTGCAGGGAATAGTCGAGACCGTTTTCTGCAACCTTCACTACCCGAAACAGGGCGACGATGGGGAAAAAGGCCAATAGTCCATAGCCCATGAAAACAAGTATTGGGGTGATCACGAAGGCTGGCCTGAATCCAGCCCATTTGATTAAACGGGAAACGACAAAAAACTGAATGATGACACCCACGAGGTTCACCATCAGGTAGAATTCAGTGTAGAACTTTCCGATGTAGGTTTCTTTTGAATCTGTAATCGACCCTGCTGCTGTTCCTTCCTCATAGAAAACTTCTACCAGGAACGAAAGCAGGTATTCCCCGGTACTGTTTACCCAATTAAGCAAAATAACGAAGATAGCGATCAGAATCAGGTAGCGACTTTTAACCACCATGGAAAACCCGCTCCAGTAGGAGACTGCCTTTTTGGGTTCTTCGCTGACGCCACTGAAATCGTCAGCGGATAATCGTGTGGTAATTGCGACCGCGATGAGAAGGGTGAATATACTCATCAGTATCAGTTCATTCGGACCGAAAAAAGTGACCAGCCAGCGAGAGAGAATCGAGCCTACCCAGGCCCCGACAGACGCACCTACAGCGACGAGGGCGAATAGTCGCTCACCTCTTTGTTTGTCGTAAACCTGTGACGCGAAACCCCAGAACTGGGACACAATGAGCACCCCATAGACTCCCAACCAGACAAAGAAGGGAATAGAAATCTGCACCCCCATTTTTGCTAGAACGTAGAAACAGAACATGTTTGTGGCGAAAAAAACGGTGATGCCCAGCATGAACTTTCGACCGTCAAATTTCCGCACCAATATGCCGTAAATGGGTATTACCACAATGAGCAGAATTGCCTGCAGGGCCACAGAGTAACTTCTTATTTCCGAACCGCCTTGAGTCAAAATCAGCATTTCCCGCGCAGGTTTTAGCAGGTAGGCAGTAATCAACAGGAAGAACAGCGATGTCATCAGCAGATAAGCACTCTTACCTTCGCCGGGGCGAATCTCGGCTCCCAGGGAGAGTAGCCTTTCACCCCATGAAAGTGTTGCTTCGTTGGAAGATGCGTCTGAATTCATAAATTTATCAGGGTCTGGTGGCTTGTTTCAGAATAAGATCCCGCCGATCAATGATGGCATCAATTTGCCTCGGATGAAGATAATTCGATAACGCCTGATGCAGGATTTCCGGGGTCAGGCTCAACAACTTGCCTTCCATTAATCCGGAAACTCTTAATGTCACTTTCTTGTATTGCGCCGGTCGTTTCTTCTCGAGCCCGAATGCTATTGAATGATCGATCAGGTACATCATATTGCCATCGTTGGTAAATACGAAGTTGCCAGTGTTGCGATCAGTATTATAAATAAGGACATCAAATATAAACCTCAGTCGATACTGTTCGAATCGCGCACAGGCGCTGTCGAAAGGCAGTTTTTTCTCCACCCTTTCTGTTTCATTGGTGACATTTTCGAGCCAGAGTTGAACCAGCCCTTTCTGACCGTCAATCGTTCTTTCAACAGAGGCTGGTACCAGATGAAGGTCCAATAGTCGATCTATTCTATAAGCGGCGAGCTCATGCTGATAGCGATCAGGTTCAAATTCCGGGTGGCGACCATATCCTTTTCTTGATTCGAGACCGGGAGTTGAATCATAGGTTTTGAACAGTGCATTTAACTGAACGCCGTTTTTCTTCAGAGTGATTTTGCTCGATTTGGTGACCCCAAGACCGATAGGTTTAACCCGGGTAATGGTTGCTGTTAGCAGAAATTCCTCGATTTCTTCATCAGTCATGATATCGGAGCCAATACCGTGAAGGGATTGCTGTTGCGGGATATCTTCAAGTTGGCTCGCACCCAGGTAATGCATCTTGAGCCCATTTTTGTTGATCACCAATGCAGATGCTTTGACCTTCGCCGCAGATTCTTTCGCGCCAGAACCAGCCAGGATTACCTGCCCGTTGATCCGGCTAATCATATTTTCGACTGGTTCAGCGTGTCCAACGATGATATGCATTGCACCCAGGCGTTTCAGAATTTTCTCGGTGTTAAAAGACTCACTGTAGGGGTGACATGTGCTGTTGCCGCGATACCAAATGGGTCCTCGTGCAGAGAACGCGGGGCTGTTTTCTGACTCAGTGAGTTTCTTAAGCTCCTTTCCCGCGGGTGAACGTGATTTTGTGACTTGCTCCAGTTGGGTCCGGATCGTCTGGTTAATCTCGTCAACTGATTTGTCAAAGAGTTCGGAAGAGAGACCGCCATGGACAAAAATTGAGTCATTGATCTTGATAACCGGCACCGCGCTAAGTAGCCATGCTCCGTAAACACCAAATGGTGAGAAAGCTTCAGCGAATTGATGGTCGGATTCGGATACATATTGCAAATCTCCGGCGAGCAACATGAGTTCATGGTCGCCCAGTACCTGGAGTACTCTTCCACCGGAATCTGGTGCCTGTGACTGCAATCGCATAAGCAGGTCGAGAACTTTGCGTGAATCCGGTCCCTGACCGACAAGGTCACCAAGGCTGACAAGATAGGCATCTGCTCCAGACCAGTCACCAGATTCATCGATCAGTGACAGCTCCAACAGAAGCTGGTGCAGTTGTTCGTAGGAGTTGTTTATCACACCAATAGCAACGATACGGCCATCAGTTCGGTACTCGTTAGCCTCACCGTGAATGGAAGCAAAGAGTAGAACGAGGGAAACAAAGGTGGGTATCCACTTCATTGACAAAAAATCTTTCCTTGATTATTGGCCGGTGTAATATGCCTGTACTGAATTCTAGGCAACAGCGAATGACAATACTATCCACAATTCCTATTTTGTAATGATTGAGTATGCGCGGCGGTCTGTTTTGCGATACAGTGCGGATTTACGGATTACTGACAAAAAGGATGATTTTATGAAACATTTACTTTTACTGACTGCGATTGTGCTGATAGGGGCATGTAGTAGCACAGAGCCAACCATGCAAACAGGGCCGGATGCAGAGGTGTCCTTTGATGGATTGCACCGTGTCGATCATGCCAGCATGGCAATGGTTTGGGTGAGACCTGGTCTTGATTTGAGCGGTTACAACAAGATCAGGCTAGTGGGTGCCGGTATCGAGTATCGCTCCGTAAAGCCTCTGACAGGTACGACCAGATCCAACTCTTCGCGTTCAGAATTTCCGCTGGATGAGAAACAGAAAGCCACTTTTCAAAAAGTTGTACAGGAAGTGTTTCTGGAAGAATTAAGAAAGAGTCAGTACTACACCCTCGTGACGGAAGAAGGTACTGATGTGCTGGAAATAAAAGGTGGCCTGCTGGACGTAGTTTCTTCTGTACCACCAGATCAAATGGGACGGGGCGATAACTTCATTACTAAAATAGGCGAAGCCACCCTTGTGCTTGAATTTCGTGATTCTCAAAGTGAGGAAATTCTGGCACGTACTGCTGACCGAACAGCCTTTGCCCCTGTTTACGCGCAGCGGTCCAGTCGTCCAATGAATGTCTCGGAGGTAAGGCGAAGTATCAGGCAGTGGGCGTCCTTACTAACCGACAGGCTCGATGCACTACATGAATTGGGAACGCAAGCTCAATAAAAATCCGAAATGCCGGGTTTCCGCTGCTTTAGTGAAACGGAAATAAGTAGTTCATCCAGGCCGACATTCTCAGGAGTATCTTGCGCATAATAGCGACATGGTGAAAATGTTCCGTGTAAACAGCCGTTTGTGCAAAAGCGCCACCAGCAACCATTTCTCTATGTGCAGCGAAGCGTTCGTCGGTTATTTTAATGTGAACGGGAATTCGGCCTGCCGGGTCATTGACCCCGACATTCATTAGATTCCCGGTCGGCTGAACCTGGCCTTCCGCGATTACTGGCAATATCAGATCCACGACACCGGTAAAAACTGTTCCGGGAATGCCGTCAAAGGCAACCTCCGCTTCATCTCCCTCCTTGAGCCGCAGCATACTGTTCTGGCGGAACCAGGCCACATGGTAGTGTTCCTCTTCATGCACGAATATCATGACAGGGCGAAGCGGCATAGCTACGGCCATCATGCCGGGTCGTAGTGTGACTTGTGTGACATAGCCGTTGCCTGGTGCGATGACAGTGGTACGTTCAAGATCGTACTCAGCATCAGCAACTTGTGCCTCAAGCGCTTCGACTTGTGCAATAGCGACATCCAGGTCTCTCTGTCTGCCAACACCGGCGTCCATAAGTTCCTGTGCCCGTCCACGGTCGTCTGTTGCAACCACCAACTGGGCCGCCATCGTTTTCACTTTGTTAGCATAGGGTATTGGGTCGATCTGAAACAGGACATCTCCTTTGGTTTGCCTTTCATTAGGTGCGACCGGAACGTTGATGACGATACCCGAGATGGCTGGAACAATAGGTGTGGTCACGAAATATTCCCTGCTGATCTCGGTGTAGGGATGGTTGTAATTCATGGTGAAAATAAGCCCGCCGATAAGGATAATTCCCCCGAGTACCGCGGTGGGCACTGTCCACTTGTTGAGCGGAATCTTGAAAACCTTGAATACAACGATACAGACGGCGGCGTAAGTCAGGATAAGTAACAGGTCCATTATTCTTCTCCTGCTTCTTCGTTGGCTGATGTTTTAGTGTCAGCGATCCTGGATTCTATTTTCGTTAGCTGGGCTTTGATACTGTTGAGCTGTGATCGCAGATCTTCAGAAGACGCATTCACATTGGAGGAAAATCCCCATCCCCGGTCTTCACGGTACAGGCTTGCCCAGATCCAGAGAAATGGCCACAAAACATGTAGTGTCATCAGGCTCACCCAACCCGCGATGTGAATGGCATCCTGTTGTGGATGATTGCGATGTTTGGCAATCTCATACGGAATGTCATGGATTGCGATGATACCGTAGAACACCGTAACCGACGCGAACACCAATATTCCAAGAGCCACATAGTCGAGCATGAGATCTTCCTTTTTCTGTGGGGTCGATCATAGCCGAATTTTGGCAATTTGTGTAAAAAAGAGAATGGCTATCATTTATAACGCCGCTATACAGCAGTAGCTGAGTATGGTTCAATTTTCCAGGTACATTTTGGTTTGTGGTAATGACTATGGCGGAAGCACCTAACGAGGAAACTCCTATTGAGGCGACAGTCATGCCAACAGACCCTGATGGTGCTGACGGAATCTCACGCTATCGCGCCTCCTTTTATCATTTCGCGATCAGTCTTGGTGTGTTTGTTGTCTTTGCCTACTTTATTTTGTTTCGATGGTACCCGGACTTCTTTTATTCCATTGATGGTGGCTGGGAGGGGATGCGCATAATCATTGGAGTCGACCTGATTTTAGGACCGCTGCTAACGCTCGTGGTGTTTAAATCCGGTAAGCCGGGCCTCAAGTTTGATCTAGCCATGATCGGCATTACACAGAGCGTTTGTTTGTTGGCAGGTGTGTTTGTTGTCTATTCTGAGCGCCCGATTTTTTTTATATATTACGAAAAACATTTTTACAGTTCCAGCGCAGACACGTTTGCGAAATACGGAGTGCTGACGCCGAATCCGTCGAATTATTCTGATGTCACACCGGCCAGGGTTATCTCGGTTCTTCCGGAAAATCCTATTGAACAGGCTGATTTTCTGAAGGTGTTGTACCAGACCAATATCCCACCATGGGTTTATGAGCCGACATATCAGGCGCTCGGTGACCATATTGACCAGATCCTTCAGGAAGGAATCGAAGAAAAAGTTATTCAGGAGAGAGATGATGATGGAAACCTGGATAATTGGTTGACGGAACAGGGTGGAACCTTTGACGATTATACTTTTATCCCTATCCACTCCCGCTATCGCGATGCGTTCCTCGGGTTGCGAAAGTCGGACAAGTCGTTTGTTGGTATTGTTGAAATCCAGCCGCCTAAATAATCAGGGGTTCAGTGGAGGCAAGACATTGGCGGCGTCCCACAATGTTGACTGATTCCGGGCAATGTGCCTGATTTCATCTACATAAGTTCTGAGGGATCTTTTTTGCATCGCAGTTAAGGGCGTCATGGCTCTTTGCGATCCCGGTGAATCATCATAAAGTTCTTTGCCTAGGTCTTCGAAACTGTAGGCAGTATCTCGTTGCCCGATTTTGCTGGTGATATTCTGGACAGTCACCTGGATTTGTCCCAACCAGTGGAGATACTCATGGTAAACCGGTTGTTTTTGACCGTGTCTCATCGCAGTTGTGAGGGATTTAAAAGCGTAATGTTCGGTTACCAGTTTCCTGGCTCGCCTTTCCGCCAAAAGGTTCAGAACTCGCTCTCTGTTGATGAAAAGCAATACTATTAGCATCAAAACGATCACCAGTATGACCAGTAACCCTGTTGGAAATATCGAACCGGTATCATTCGGCGATGATATAGGTGGACCTTGTACGGTGAGCTTGTGTTGTGGAACATCCACTGTCTGGATCGAGTTTGTTTTCACGTCCCACCAGTGGAGCGTGATTTCCGGTACGAGGTAGCTGCCGGGTTCTTCGAATACTATAGTGACACTTTCGCTCCTGGTACTCGTGGTTCTCGTTTCCTTGGCACGCCGGGTTTCCTCGACGGTCGGCTGGTTTGGATACAGTGCCAGGCCTCTGGTTGGAGGGATATTGATAAGTCTGGGCAGGAACATTGCAGGCATATCCAGAATCGTGGCTGTGGCAGTCACGATGATCGCATCCCCCGGTTTGAGTGAATCGGTACTGCCTTCAATAACCAGATCCAGGGTTAATTCGGATGAGGCGAGGAAAGGGTTCAGGGATTCAGCGCCACGGGGAATTGTCGCACTGAGACTTACCCCGGGGATTGGCATGTCCATGTTGATAGGCTTCCTTGTATCCGGGTCTGCAAAGCTCACTCGGATTGTTTCTGAGCGGAAAGTAAACTCGTTGACACTCTGTGGGTAGAGTTCATATTCCCTGAGAATCCCTGACCAGGATTCACCATTGATTCTCTCCGTTATTGGGTAAGTACTATCGGGCGGGAGACGGGTGATGAGGTTAAGTTTTTCCAACGAGGGATAGACAGACGGGCTGGTAAACCAGGTTGGCACCAGCACGGTAATTTTGAGTTTTGCGGCTTTGCCAACGGTAACTGAAACAGGATCAATCTCAGCCCGGACGATGGGTTTTGCAGCGACAAGAGACCCAATCGGTGCCGCGATGAATAGCGCCAACAGTATTGTGACGGGTTTCACCTCGTCGCCTCCAGTGCGAACCTGGTTCGCAAGAAGTCCCTTGGGCGTGTATCTACAGTTCGCATCCATTGTTCGGCAGATTCCAGCCTGAGTTGATCTTGCTCGTTGATGACTGTATCCAGACCTTCATTGGTTGTGTTGTCGAACCGGTACTCATCAGCGCCAACCTCGGTGCCACCTTCCTGTCTCGCCTGGTTCAGGTAGATGATGATTGCTGCGGTGAGTTCTAGATTCTTCTGAGCACCCTGGTGAGCCTTGTCAATTTCAAGGGCTTGCTCGAAGGCCATGATTGCCTGTGCGTATTCCCGGTTGCCGATCAGGGCGTTGCCCATGTTAAACAGGGCATTTGCAGAACGAACCTGGGCAAAATCCGTTGCAGCCTGTTCGTACCTTCCGGCGTTGTAAGATGCTACCCCTCTCCACATGGGGTCTGTAAAGCTGTCGGATGCCTGTTGGTATTGATGCCGCTCGAAGGCATAACGACCTTGTTGGTTTTTTGTCAGGAAATAATCCGCAAACCGGCTGTTGACCACCGTATCGCATCCGCTGATCAGACAGAAGGCCAGCAGGAACAAAGCCCGGCGAGCGAGTCTGGTTGTTCTCAACCTGGCACTTCCCATCAAAAATTTTTCCGTCTCAACACTCATCATCGCCAGACGATCGTCCACCCTCTACGAAAGGAAATTAGCATTAACAATAATACGGGCCAGAGTAGCCACCAGCCCTGATCCAGCCATTCGGATCGCTCATCCTGGTCCTTTGATGCCTGCAGGTTTGAAGCGACGATACGGCTGATTTGTCGCAGATCACCTTCTCCTGTGTCAAAGTCAACAATCCGTATACCGGTTGACCGCTGCCACTGGTTGATACGTCGTTTGTCTATACCTGGCCCACCAATTAACCGGCCATCTTCCAATTGCAGGTTACCGCCCTTTTCTGTGCCTACAATCAGGGCAACCATGGAGTATCCACCATCGCGTTGTTGGTATTGGGCGAACGCGGGCAACACTGTCTCCGAAATGTCGTCAGTCACGAACAGGATACTGCCCGGTGTTTCATCGGTCGTCAGGATGTCATGAGCAAGATTCAACGCGAGAGAGGCGTCGTTACCTTTTACCGGCATGATCCCGGGAGTGAGGCCGTTTAAGAATGGCTTCAGCAGGTCTGGATCTTCGGTGAGGGGCAAAACCATATGAGCGGACCCGGCATAGGCAACCAGTGCGGTGCGAGCACCACTGCGGATCGCCAGCAAGTCCTGGATCTTTATCTTCGCTCGCGCTAGCCTGGTTGGTTGAATATCATTGGTGAGCATCGTCTGGTTTACATTCAGAGCAATTGCCAGTGGTGCTGTTTCGCTGAAGAACGGATTCGGGACTCGATTCCAGCTGGGGCCCGAGGCGCATAAGCAAGTGATAAGCATAATCACTGCGGTCACATCAACCGCAACTATTCGTTTCACTTTCTGTTTATTGAGAATAAGTGCATCAGCGAGATGAGGTGCCAGTGCTTTTGTCCAGGGTGGCGGGCGGGTCAGGGTTTGCCGGGACATCCACCACAAAGCGAAAATCAGCGGGATTGTCAGCAGCCACAACGGGCGGATAAAATGTAACTGGGCAACGATATCGATCACTGGCGCGCCCCAACGATTTTGTTTTTCTTCGTCTGCTGATTGGGATCACCCGCGTGCAAACCGCTACTCCTGAGCAGCAGCATCAGGCTTATGCCAATCAACATCAAGACAAGCGCGAATCCAACTGGCCAGTGAACCAGTGAACGTCGCGGCCTGTAAGTTGTTGTACGAGTCTCGCGGGGCACCATTTTGTCGATCTCAGCATAGACACGAACCAGCCCCATGTGGTCAGCAGCCGAGAAATAGTGCCCCCCAGCAAGGTTTGCTATCTCCTCCAGGGTGTCGAAATCGACCCTGGCGTCACCTGACCCTTCGGGTTTCCAATACCCACGGTAAATATCCGGAGGCCATTTTTCGCCGCGATTGCGGCTGCATTAACAGGGGTCATACGACTGCCCGTATCTTCACCGTCTGACAGTATGATGAGCAGCCTCTGGTCCAGTTCGCTGACTTCGAAGGTTTTTATTGCCAGACCTATCGCGTCACCGATCACGGTATGAGGACCTGCCATACCGACCTCAATTGCGTCCAGCAATGCTCGTGCGGTTTGCAGGTCTTGGGTGAAAGGCACCTGCACATACGCTTTTGTACCGAAGACGATTAATCCGATGCGATCGCCTTCACGTTCTTCAATAAAATCACCCACGACTCGCTTTACCACATTCAACCGACTGAGGTTATCTTCACCGGCAATGGCATAGTCCCGCTCTTCCATCGAACCGGAGATATCAATGGCTAACATGACATCTCTGCCTGCATCGGTTCTTATAATAGGTTCCCCCAGCCACTGGGGTTTTGCGACACCCGTGACCAGCAGTACCCAGACAAGTACAGCAGTGATCGTCTGGATCAGGTGCCAGGTTAGAATAACGGAGCCTTCCCTTGGTTGCTGACCGGTGATCTTCGCAATGAAATGGAGGAATGGCATTCGCAGCGCGCTGACAGGTTCGTAATGTGCGGGTAACAACCATCGCACCAGAAACGGCAATGGCATCAGGAAAAAAGCCCACGGATAAACAAAATCAAGCATCGTTGGCGCTTCCCTCGTGGCTGGCAACCCAATTTTCGGCTACTTCGAGCAGTTCAAGTACCTCGCCCGGAGATGCTTCAATTGTTTTCTTGTAAGGTCCGAAAGCGAGATGCTTACCGGGACCCGTCGAGAAATTCAGATCCTCGCAGGACTGGTCCAGGAAAGTTAACCAGGCGCTGCCGGATGATTCAGCGACCTGGTTTCGGCCAAAACTCACGATTGCGACTCGCTTGATGATGCTGGCGATGGCCGATATTTGTTTGGGTATATCATCCTGTTGCTTGATGGCGCCCAGTTCTTTAATGGCCCGTCTGCGATAGGCGTTGTTCTTGTAGTTAACCCATTGAAGCCAGCTGAATGTTGCTGCCAGGCCAAGGATGATGAAAAAAATAACAGACCAGGTTGTTGTCTGGGGCCAATAGGAAACAGGCTCAGGTATATGAATATCCACCAGCAGATCTAACAGTTCGATCAGGTTGAGATTCTCCAACTCGTTCATGTGAATTTTCTTCTCGAAGGCGTCCCACCCAGCAGTTTTTGCAATTGGGGAATTGTCGATTGTCCCGTGGTGATGGGAAAAACGGTCACACCGGCACTGGATTGCCAGTCGACGATATTCTGCAGTCGGTCTCTGCTCGCATTATTCAACCTGTTCCATGAGTTCTCGGTGGTGGTGTCCAGGGAAACCTGCAGTTGACCATCTGAGGCGACGATATCCAGCCCCCTCGGCATGTCCTTTGCCCAGGGGTCATGGATCAACATGAGACAGACGTCATTGCCCCTGGCCAGGTTGGTGATGTGTCGATGTGTCTCGTCATCGATGCCATCAAAGTCGCTAACAACAACTATCAGGTGGTCATGTCGGGCAATTCGGCTTGCGGCTTGTAATGGCTGGTTAAGAGGCAGGGGCTCTGTCACAGCAGGATTGTCGACACTTAATGCCTGATTTTTCTTTTCGATGTTTTTCAGCAGCGTATACAATGCGCGGCGACTGCGCTGTGGCTTGAATTCATCTACACGCTTGTCATCAAAGACGATGCCGCCGATTCTGTCACCTTTTGCGAGTACGCGAAAAGCGGTTACGGCTGCAACTTCGGCAGCCGCCACGGACTTCATGCAATGACTGGTACCAAAAAACATCGACTGCCGCTGGTCCACAATAACCAGCGCAGGGCGATCCCTCTCTTCAGTATAGACGCGAACATGGGGTTCCCGTTTACGGGCGGTCGCTTTCCAGTCTATTGAACGTATGTCATCCCCGGGCAAGTAACTCCGAAGCTCTTCAAAATTGAGTCCACGGCCCCGTAGCCTGGATGCGTGTTGTCCATTCAGAATACTTTTAGCGGGTTGGCGGGGCAGAAAGGAAAGGCCCCTGGCCGGGCCTTCCAGTTGCTGCAGATGTTTCAGCGAGATGGTGATACGCGGATCCGGATTCGAAATCATGATACC
Source organism: Gammaproteobacteria bacterium (assembly GCA_012960755.1). The sequence goes on along the minus strand of DUAT01000057.1, from coordinate 607,608 downwards.
GGCTAGGGGAGAGCGATTTGTGTTACTAATTCGTCAATCACCCGGTCACTGGTTACCCCTTCACCTTGTGCTTCATAGGACAGCATGATTCGATGCCGCAGTACATCATGGATAATGGCACGAACATCCTGGGGATCAACATAATCCCTTTGATTCAACCAGGCATGGCAGCGGCTGCACTTATCAAGTGCGATTGATGCGCGGGGGCTACCACCCACATCGATCCAGCGACGAAGATCATCGGAGTACTTCTCTGGTGTTCTTGTACTATAGACCAGGTCAACCTGGTATTTCTGCATGGCATCAGAAACATTAATGTTGGCGATTTCCTCCCGTGCGTCAAAAATAACCTGCTGCGGGATTTTGGTCGCTGACTCACGAAGTTGCTGATCTTCACCTGCGTTGTCTTGCTGCTCTTCCCTGCGTACCAGTTGAACAACTGCTACTTCGTCTTCAGCCGAGGTGTAACGAATAACCACATGCATTAAGAATCGATCCATTTGCGCTTCCGGCAATGGATATGTGCCTTCCTGTTCTACCGGATTCTGTGTGGCCATGACCATAAAGAGTGGCGGTAGCTTGTGAGTTTTACCCGCAACAGTGACCTGTCGTTCTTCCATGGCTTCGAGCATGGCAGACTGAACCTTGGCCGGTGCGCGATTAATTTCATCACCCAGGATCAGGTTGCCGAAAATTGGACCGGGTTCGAAACGAAATTCTGAGTTACCCTCGTTCGAGTAATACACTTCTGTACCCGTGACATCAGAAGGCAGCAAATCGGGAGTGAACTGAATTCGATTGAAATCAGCTTCGAGGTTTTTTGCCAGTGCTTTGACAGCGCGGGTTTTAGCTAACCCGGGCAGACCCTCAACCAACAGGTTACCGTTGGCCAACAAACCTATTAAAATGCGCTCCACAACGGTCTCCTGACCGATAATGGAATCGCTCATACGGGTTTTTAACGTCAGGAACTGATCCAGTGTAGTCATAAAATTGATCCTACGCTGGGCTAGCCTCTCAGTTTGCGCCGCTGTTTTCTGTCTGCAAAGATTTCAGCACCTTGTCCAGGTTAAAACTACCCGGTTCCTGGCGCGGAGGGAATTCTTTAAATGTGCTCAGAAACTGACCTACATAAGCGGCTGCTGGTGCAATCAGAAAGAGTCGCTCGAAGCGCCAGGTCTCATAGGCGCCGGATTCCGAATCGGCTCGTTCAAATGGATCGCGACGTAAGTTGAACAGTTTTGGAAAACGTAAGGTCACATAGGGTTCTTGCCAGACCTCCATCCCGTGACCTCTTTGTTCCGAGAACATCAACTTCCACTGACCATATCGAAGGGCAGAAAGTTCGCCATCGTCAGTGAAATAAAACATTTCCTGGCGAGGACCTGTGGCTTCCTTGCCGGTAAAATATGGCAGGAAATTGTAACCGTCGAGGTGTACCTTGAATTTTTTCCCATCGGCCCTGTGACCTTTGAGTAGTTTCTCTTTGATATCGGAGTCACCAGTAGCGGCGAGGAATGTTGGCAGCCAGTCTTCCATGGATATGATCTCATTGGAAACTTGTCCAGTTTTGATCTTACCCGGCCATTTTACCATCATTGGTACTCTAAAACCGCCTTCCCAGGTCGTGTTCTTTTCTCCCCGAAATGGTGTGGTGCCACCATCAGGCCAGGTGAACGTCTCGGCGCCATTGTCCGTGGAGTACATCACAATTGTATTGTTGGCAATACTGAGTTCGTCCAGTTTGTCCAACAACTGACCCACCATACCGTCGTGTTCAACCATACCATCTGCATAGATGCCCTGACCGGTCACGCCTTTCGATTTCGCTTTCAGGCGGGTCCAGACATGCATTCGTGTGGTGTTGTACCAGACAAAAAATGGTCGTTTCGCCTTATGTGCTTTCTCGATGAATTCAAGAGCGCGGGCGGTCACTTCCTCATCAATGGTCTCCATTCGCTTCATGCTGAGAGGGCCGGTGTCTTCGATCTTGCCATCGGCAAGGGAGTGAATAACACCCCGGGGTCCAAAATTCTTCGCAAACTCCGGGTCCGTGGGGTAGTCCTCATTCTCAGGTTCGTCCTCGGCATTAAGATGGTATAGATTCCCGAAAAATTCATCGAAGCCGTGGTTAGTGGGTAAATGTTCATCCAGGTCACCCAGGTGGTTTTTACCAAACTGGCCTGTCATATACTCTTCAGGTAACAGTTCAGCAATGGTTGGGTCCTTGCCGCTGAGCCCTTCTGCGGCGCCAGGCAAGCCTACCTTGAGCAATCCGGTCCTGAATCCGCTCTGGCCTGTGATGAATGTCGAGCGGCCAGCGGTACAACTGTTCTGTCCGTAACCGTCGGTAAACAGGATGCCGTCGTTCGCGATACTGTCGATATTGGGTGTGTCATAAGCCATGGCACCACGGTTGTAAGCCCCGACATTAAAATAACCGATATCATCACCCCAGATGATTAGAATGTTGGGTCTGTCCTGGGCTATAACGGTAGCAGGTAACCATAAAATTGCGAGGGAGATGGCGCGATAAATACTGCAAAGAAACTTACTCAATGTACGACTCCTTGTATTGATATTAATGGTTGTCAAGCTACTTTAACAGGCCGTCAAGCTACCATCTTATCCGATATCAAACACGCAGATTGTAGTCGCTGCGATTGGGTCGATTCGCGGGGGTCTAAAAGCTGATGGTCGCAAAAAGGAAGGGACCTTGATGGCGAAATTCCAGCGATGAGACCAATTCCTGGTTGTTGGATTCCAGGTCCATGATGTAGTACGAATAACCAAGACCAATACCCAGACGACCGATGACTTGCTGCACGTCGAGCCGGATAGAACTCAGGGATCCATTCCACCGGTCGAAATCCAGCCGGAAGAACTGTACTTCGGCAGAAACCCGGGTTCTTTTAAACAGATTTACATTGCCGTAGAGTCCCATCACAGGCAGCAGTGGTGAAGGATTGCGGCTTTCTTCCAACCCGCTGTCGGGTGCAAAGAATCGGACATCGATATCCGTACGATGGATTCCGGCCATAACGCCGAGTTCCTTTTGCTCATCCATCAGAATTGAATATCCGTAGGCCAGGCGAAGGACCTTGGTTTCAACACTCACATCGAGTTCCGTTCCTGCTATGAATCTTGCGTCACCCACAGAGAGATCATCGCCAAGTATTGCAAAGCCCGAACGGCTGTAACGCGTGTACCCCATTTCCAGTCGATGGTAGCCAGAGAGGCGAACGGTGATGTCAAACTGGCCCACGGTTTTTTTGTCAGACAGACCTAACAGCTCTTCCAGGCTGACTTCCCCACCCGATGCTCTCGTCAGCGTGGTTTCCAGTTGTGCATCCAGGGCAGAAAACCTGACAAGGGTCCTGGGCAGTTTCCGCGAGTATTCGTATGCGCGGGGTTTAAAAACGTTTGCGTTGTAAGCGAGCCCTATGTTTGCTGACCAGAGATGATCACGGTCTATGATCGGGCTGGATGTAATCTGATCGTCCAGTTTTTCAATACTGAGCCCACCGGACAAGAGCCAGCGCCCTGTCAGGGCGTAACCAAACTGAAACCCAAGTTCCAGATTCAATGCACTGCCAGGCTGGTATGCTGATCTGCCAGGCGCGGCTTCGGAGGGGCTTACCCCATAGTAATAGTCGGTAAATTCATCGCTTTCATAAATCAGGTCGAACGTGGGAACCAGGTAACCACGCGGCCATTCCATGGGGTAAGAAAGTTCGAATTCACTGGTGAAACCCTGGTGGCGGTCGAGAATCTCGAAGTAGGTTTGCAGGTTCAGATGCACTGGCCATCGGCGATAGGTAACCAGGGGTGCGAGTTCCAGCGTCCACCTGCGTTCCTCTACGCCGATCAGTTCGTTCTCGCCAAGCCCCAGTGTTTGAATTCGACCGACGACACCCAGGACCCAGTCGTTGTCAAAAACTTTTCTTACACCAACTTCACTCTCGCCGACGATGAACAAAGTGTCGGTAAAAGCGTCGTGCCTGAAACTGGTGAGGTATGGGTAGAAAAACGCCGAGTTTTCTGATTGCTTGTAGGGATTCTGGCTGGTGCTGAGTGCAGCGCCAAGCGCGAAATCATTCAGGTCGGTGCTGCGGATATAGTCCATCAGCTTATTGCCGGATGCCGCTTGAGTGAAAAAAGCCAGCACCGTAACAACACCAGCAATGATAAATAGTCGAAAATTGGCCAAGGTTGGGTACCTCTACTAAAGATTTATATTGTTACAATCATGTTTTATCATCGAAGTCCCAGGGTGTCTACGTGAGTAGAAATATAAGTGGGTATTGGTATTTGCTGCTGTTCGCCTGTTTGGCAAGTCCGTCGCTGTTTGCTGAGTCTCGTTTTGTTGGTGCGCAGAAGTGTGTTTCCTGTCATAAGGAGGTTGCGGCTCAATGGGCGCAATCTGATCACAGCAAAGCGATGCTGGTGGCGGATGAAAATTCGGTAAAAGGCAATTTTACTGGCGAGACCATTGAGTTTCATGGCATTTCCAGCCGTTTTTTCCGGCGTGGGGACGATTATCTGGTTGAGACTGTTGGCGTAGAGACGGCCGGGGAATACAACATCAGTTATACATTTGGTCACTATCCTCTGCAACAATACCTGGTAGAAACAACTGAGGGGCATCTGCAGGCACTGAACATTGCATGGGATAGTCGAGTAGCCGAAGACGGTGGGCAGCGTTGGATTCACTTACAACCGAACGAGGATATTACGCCGGAATCACCTTTTTTCTGGACCCGACATTTACAGAACTGGAACAGTCGCTGCGCGGTGTGTCACAGCACTAATCTGCAAAAAAACTATTCAGTAGAAAATAACAGCTATGCCACAACCTGGTCTGACATTAATGTTGCGTGTGAGGCTTGTCATGGTCCAGGGGACACACATGTCGAGCGGGCTGCAGGCGGAAACTTTCAATCGGGCAGTGGACTGGTAAATGCGCCGAATACATTGGTCTGGGAATTTGTGCAGGGTCAATCCATCGCTCAACCAAAAGGTGAGAAATCCAACCGACATATCAATATGTGTGGTGGGTGTCATTCTCGGCGTACGAAGATTGGTGTCCCGGACCCGGGTGTGGATTATCATAGCCAATTTCGCCTGGCGTTGTTATCCGGGGACCTTTATTACCCCGATGGTCAAATTCGCGAGGAGGACTACGTACTCGGCTCGTTTCTGCAGAGTAAGATGCATGCCAGGGGTGTGACCTGCAGCAACTGCCATGAACCACATTCCAGCAAGTTGATTCTTCAGGGCAACAACCTGTGTAGCCAGTGCCATCTGCCCACTGTGTACAATACCAAAAAACATCATTTTCACCCGGAAGGATCAAGCGGTGCAGAGTGTGTTGAGTGTCATATGCCGGAAACCACTTACATGCTGGTCGATGACCGCCGCGATCATCGGTTTGGTATTCCGGCGCCAGGCACATCAGAACTCCTCGGTGTACCCAATGCCTGTAACCAATGTCATAAGGGAACGAAACCGACCTGGGCAAAAAAGGTAATCGATGAGCACTTTATTGATCCTCCGCTACAGGACCCATTTGCGAAAATAAACTCCCTTGCACAACGGGGCGACCCAACGGTAACCCGTCCAATTTTGACGCTTGCAGGCTACGATCATATTCCACCGATCATGAAAGCAACCTTGATTGAACGGCTTGCGGATTTCCCATCCAGAGTGAGTAATGAGGCAGCATTGGGTTACCTCGCCAATAGCGATCCCCTGATTCGTCGTGTCGCGGTGCGTAATTTTCAGTCAGCGGCTCCGCTTGATCGCTGGAAGGCGTTGCGACCTTTGATAGATGACCCGGTAAAGTCGGTCAGGCGTGAAGTTGCTATTGTCCTGTCAAATATGCAATCGGATATTCCGCTGGACAAAATAGGCCTGTTTTACAAAATTATAGACGAGTATCGTGAAACCCTGGCTTTGATGAATGACATGCCATCGACTCAGGCCGAACTGGGAAACCTGGAGCTGAACCTCGGTAACTTGGGAGGTGCCGAAACAGCCTACAGACAGGCACTGGTCATAGAACCACTCTACGTCCCAGCACTTATGAACCTGGCTGATCTGTACCGGGCCACAAACGAGGAGGCGAAAGCGAAACCTTTGCTGGATAAGGCACTTTCCTTCGCTCCAGACAGCGCTGCGGTTAACTACAGTTATGCGCTGTCGCTGATCCGGCAACAAAAATACGAAGAGGCGTTACCTTTACTTAAGGCTTCTACAGAACTGGCAGACAGCCAGGCACGGTATGCCTATGTTTACGCGGTTGCACTGGATGCCGTTGAACGAACCGCCGATGCCGTCAGTTACCTCGAAGGTGCAATAAAGACCTGGCCTAACCAATATGATCTGCTGATGACCCAGGTACTGTACATGGAAAAACTGGGCCAGACCGAAAACATCCTTGTTCCCCTGTCAGAGTTAAGTAAACTGGCACCTAACGCCCCGGAGGTTCGTCGACGGGTAAATCAATATATTCGGTAGTAGATCATTCAGTGCAGTTAGCATCAGTAAACTTAAATCGCCTGGTAATTTTTGTTGCCCTGGCAGGCCTGTCAACCTCTCTCGCAGCGAAAGATTATTCCCGCCTGTTTGCAAAGGTTGATCCTACGGTCGTGGAGATTAAGACCAGCGAAAGCCAGCTTGAATTGTCGGAGGAGGGCGTCGTAAATACCACCAGCCACGGTCTGGGGAGTGGCGTTATCATCACCAAAGGGGGTTTGATACTGACGGCTTCCCATGTGGTTCATGACGCGAACGAGGTGACGGTGGAGCTACTGGACGGCAGAACGTTCTCTGCCAGGGTTTTATCTTCAATAATCACGGCTGATATAGCGCTTATTGAAATCGTGGATTCTCCCGGTGATTTGCCCGCCGCCAGAATTGGTGACTCCAATGACATCAATACCGGTGAAGAAGTCTTTGTTGTTGGTGCTCCATACGGTCTGTCACATACGCTGACGACAGGTAATTTGAGTGGTCGCAGGATCCATGAAGATGAGATCATGTTTGAGGAAATGGAGTTTCTGCAGACCGATGCAGCCATTAACCAGGGCAATTCAGGCGGACCACTGTTTAGTGCCAATGGAGAGCTGATTGGTATTGTCAGCCATATACAGACACAAACCGGGGGCAGCGTTGGTCTGGGTTTTGCCGCCAGTATCAATATGGCGAAGAAGCTTGTACTGGATAGACCCGCGCTATGGTGGGGAATGCGTTACCTGCCGTTGACCAATGATGCATTGCGAGTACTGAACGTACCGGATTACTCAGAAGGACTCCTGATTCAACATGTGACGGAAGGTTCCCTGGCCGCAGCATTCAATATTCACGCCGGGGTTATTCCGATGATGTTGGGGGAGCAAAAAATCATGCTCGGTGGCGATGTCATTGTCGAGGTGGGAGGTCACAATTTATATCAAACCAGGGCTGGATTTGAACGAATACAGACTTACATCAATTCGGTTAAGAAAGGTGACGAGCTGGAAATCACCGTGTTCAGGGAAGGTGAGAAAAAAATACTAACAGCGATAAAACCGTAAAAGTTGATCAGGAACTGGCAATCAGGAATTGCCACTACGTCAGAAACTGCCACTACATCAGGAACTTAGGCTATGAGCGCAGGTACAAAGGAGCCTCCCTTTGGTTTTGAGGTGTTACTGATAAGTTTTGTATTCCTTCTGTTTATTCCGGATCTGTTCGATGGTGAATTCAGCAGTTTTGTATCTCGCATTCTGAGTTCGTTTATTTTGGTGTCGAGCCTTTATATTGTTGTTCTGCGTCGAAAAGATTTTATTATTGGGCTCCTGTTAGCGGTACCGACGGCATTGTCCGGCTGGTTGCCTGCCGTGCTTGTTACTGAAGGTTCGCAATTGCTGGTTTTCAGCGTCTTCAAGACTGCATTTTTGGCCTATATTTCATTCCATATACTTCGATACCTGTTGAATGCCAGACAGGTAGATGCCGAAATTATTTACGCAGCCGTCTGTTTGTATCTTCTGATGGGTATGACCTGGGCACTGATTTATTTCGGTATTATTCTGGTTAATCCTGAGGCGATCAGTTTAAAAGTGGACACCTATGCGACCGATAGTCATTCGGTGGCAATCCTGTTGAAGGAACTTGTTTATTTTAGCTATGTAACCCAGACCACACTTGGCTATGGTGACCTGACGCCAACTTCCGGTCTCGCCCGGGCAATTGTGATTACCCAGGCACTTTTTGGTCAGATTTACATTGCAGTTATCATCGCCAGGCTTGTGGGATTGCAAATTGCGACGGCGGCGATAGAAGAGTCGAAGTAGACTTAGTCAGCAGTCGAACAATGGGACTGGTTCAACGATACCTTTTCCTGACCTGCTCCAGCTGATCTGCAATTGTCGAACTGATATCCTTTATCGCGGCGGGTCTGTCATCGGCGTTGAATGTCCATGTAGTGCCACTCCAGAATAATTTCGCTTCACCGCGGTCAAGAATGAAAAGGTTCACTTCGACAAATACCTCCTGCTCCGCATCGTAGGTATTCCCCTGCATGTCGCGCGAGTGAGAATAAAATGCCTGCAAAGTCGAATGCTTGGGCGAAATTCTTTCCGGATTCTTAACAACACTGTCGGACGCATCGGCAGCCACCCGGTTGAGGATAATCACAGACAGGGCTTTTTTCTCCGCAGCCTTGTCTATTATTTCCTGTGGAGTAGTGTTGATTACATCGCCAAGCGTCAGGTGGCTCGGCCAGGCGACCATTTCTCTTTTTGTCAGGTCAGAGACCAGTTGGTCTTCCAGCGTAATCCGGGTGTCCGCATTTTCAGTGTAGCCGACGACAAAGACGCCTTCCTTTTCCCTGAAGTCTGCTGTGACGGTGGTTGTTTCTATACTCGTGCAGCTGGACAAACCGAAATAGACAGTGACTGATAACAGAAAGTAAATGTTCTTCACGATGGGACCTCGTTGGCGATGCAGCTCGATTCGCGATCAGTTGAATAGCGGTCGGCACTACGATTCGACGGTGCTCATGGCGATACTGCCGCAAGAATATAGCTGTGTCCAGCCAGTAATGAGTATAATGCACCAACGCTAAGCCCAGCCCAAAGGCGACGATATGCCCCGATCACTACTGGTCTCAACTCTTTTGCTGTTCACATGTTCGACGTTGTTTGCTGAACAAAATGTAGAAGAGACCAATGTCATTGAACCCAATCCCGACCAGGAAATTATTGAACAGGGTTCTGAAATTCATGCGCAGATTACTCAGATGATAAAGGAAGTTGAGCAGCTTGAAATTCAGGTTGAGCGCACAGATGGTGATATACAAGCTGCCTTTGAGTTGGAGAAGCAACAAAAAACCATTCTGATGCTCGAACTGTTGTTTGATCTTACAAATGTGCTTCACGAACAAGGGAAACTGGGAATAGAAAACCCAGAGTTAAGGGATGTGGTCGTCTCCTACATCATTCGTACCAGTAACGGAGTCGACGATATTCTGGAGACTGTTTTAGGTATGCATAACGATAAACGTTCGACTTCCGTTACTCTCACCGGCTATAAGTTGATAGAGTTTGAGCGCTCCATTGCTTATGACCTTGACTGGATTGAAGAACTATTTGATATCAAATCAAAAACGGTTCAGGAAATGGAACGGTTGGGACTCAGTTCAGAAAACCATCGAGAGAATTTCGTAAATCGACTGACTCCATTTGCCGAGAATCTTGCTGGACAAATTCGACTCGTCGAGAAGGAAAAAGAAGCAATAGAAGAGACTGCTTCCGGTGAACCGCTGTCGTCAGACCTGGGATTGCAGTTGCGGGCACTTCAGATTCGGAATGAAGCAATTGTCAGTACTCTTTCAACTATTGTTCGTCATTTGGACAAAAATGGCATTGATTCCACCCGTTATCGTCAGTTGATGCTACAGACTGGTGCTGTCTCCACGGACCTGTTTAATCCCCGGGTAATGATCGGGCTTATCAGAAACCAACTACTGGATGCCCTGGAATGGGTAAAAGATAACGCGGGTTCATTTGTCGCGAATGCATTCATCTTCCTGGCGATCCTGTTCGTCTTCAATATATTTGCAAAATTGTCCAAGTACCTGATGCAGCGGAGTTTCGATACAAAGAAGGTAGAGACGTCACGACTCATGCAGGAAATGCTCCTGTCGCTCTCCAGTCGTGGGATCATGCTTGTAGGGATACTGTTTGCACTTGGCCAGTTGGGCATAGAAATTACCGCACTGCTCACCGG